>CAWUKT010000011.1:0-114520 GCA_963923035.1 uncultured bacterium | reverse complement strand
ACGCCCCATTTTCCCCCTTCGCAATTCCCACTGGAGCAATCGGCTCCTTGATTGGTGAGGACGAGGGCATCGTTGAGTTCGCGGAGAAAAGTGAATTGGGGCTCGATCAAAATGCCGCCATCCTGGCTGAGGAGGCCGTATTTTCCCTCCCGGACGGCCACGGCGTGGTCGGTTCCGGTGCGGAAAATGGCGTCGTATTCAGGGCTGGCCACCAATTTTCCTTCCCGATCGATCATTCCCCACAGGCGGTTGACCTTGATGGGGTAGGCCTGGGCTGCCAGTTGGACGGGCAAAGCCAGGCTTAGGACCAGCGCGATATGGAGGTGAAGGCGGAACAAATTTTCAATAGGTCGGAGAAATGGGGCCGCCGGCACCAGTTGATTTGGCACCGGCGGCTATGGGGATCTAAGTTATATGCCGAGGGCGACGCGGAGGTCAAGGGCGGTATTGACCTGGTATTCGATGGTCTGCAACGTGACCGGGACGACTTTTTTCCCTTTGTTGTGCTCCTGCTCCACTTTCTTAAAGTCATTGGGGCGAAGGGCGGCGATTTTCCGGCCGGGAAGGACCACCACCAGAAAGTTTTGCTCGGAGGGAGAGAAACCAAACCCGGATTCTACTTCCTGGAAGGTCCTGTTGATCAGTGCGCGGTTATCACCGGCGATCTGGAAGTACTGGGTCTTGTGGGGATCCACGTAGACATCCTGGTCGTAGTCGATATCGAGATTGACGAAGATGGGGTCGGATCCCTGGTAAATGCGATCGCAATTGAAGATACCGAATCCACTGGCCTGGAAGCTGCGCAGGACCGTTGCCTGGTTGCGGAGACGCTCCAATTCATTCTCCCGCTGAGCGGCCAATTTATTGTACTTCGCCAGCTTCTTCTCAAACTGGGCCATGGCCTTGTCGTAGTCTTTGCCCGCCAGCATCGGCACGACATCCAACTCGAACTTCTTCTTGCGGTTGCTGAAAGTGATACGGTACTCATTCTCCGCTTCCAGTTTCTCGAGTTTTACATCGCTCCACCGACGGGTCAGCGCCCACTGGTTGGCATCCATGTACTCCTTGTCGATGGCTTCCCAACGCACATCTTTGAAGGGCTTCAGCTCCGGAAAGTCGTTGGTCTTGAATTTGATGGCGATGGCATCGTCCAATTCGTCGGCCTGGGCTTTCCGCGGTTTGCGGGGCTTTTTCGAGGCTTTCTTCTCTTTTTCCAGCACCGAAATCTGGGCGGCGCGTTCCACATTCTGGCTCGCCACGGGCTTTCCAATCTCGATCCATTTGCCCTTGTCCTGGTCGAATTCGTAGAGGTTATAGGAATCCACGGCGCCTCCTGCATCTCCCTGAGAAATGTTCTCGATGGGCGCAAAACTGGCGATTTTCACTTCGTAGTTTTTCCCTTCGGCGAGGTACACCGGCGCGCCGGCCTGCGATCCGGAGATTTCCATCATCCCGGCGGTCTGAAAGTGTTCGGTCTTGCCGTCCACTTCCAAGTCCATGGGGATTCCGGACAGCATCGCGTCGAAGGCATCCCCGAATTCGCGGTATTTGATCTCGACGGTTCCCTTGATTTTGTTGCCATCCGCGTCGACGAAGGCATTTTTTGGGAAGATGAGCTGGGTGCCCGATTCGGTTTGGACGGTGCCACCCTTGCGGGCGTCGACTTCGTAGCTGGCCATCGCGATGTCCAGGCTCGGAATCGGCGGCTCCACGCGGCGGAACGGCGAGGCGACCTGTTCGGTCGGAGGCGGAGGCGTGACCCCGCCGGGAGGAGTGGCTTCGTTGGTGGCCATCGTTTCGGTCCCGCTTCCGCTACCGACGGAAGTGGCGACGTAGATGGTGGTGGCGATGACGGCGGTGGCGGCTACGCCCAGGGCAACCTTGATGCCCACCGAAAGTTGGGCGATCTTGGCGGCCAGGCCGGTCTTCGCGGCGGCTCCGGTGGATGCAGCGCCGCTTCCGGCGGCAGCATTCGAAGCCAGCCCCTGCTGGACATTGGTCCAGACTTCATTTCCAGGATTCTGCTGATCGAGTTTGTCCCTGTTTTTCTGGATAAACTTTTCAAGCTGGTCAGACATAGGACTGTGTGTTTAATATTTCCCTTAGTTTCTTTTTGGCGCGGTTGTACTGCGACTTGGAGCCTCCCTCCGAAATCCCGAGAATCGCGGCGATTTCCCGGTGATCGTATCCTTCGAGGAGGTACAGCGAAAACACGACCCGATAGCCATCGGGCAATTGGTTGATGGCCCGGTAAATCTGGTCAATGTTCCAGACGGGGACATCTTCGTTGGAGCTGTCATCCTCGATGTGTTCCAGAGAGGCATCCTCAAGCGGTACCAGGGATGCTTTTCGTTGATGCAATGCGTTGATCGATTTGTTCACCACAATGCGCTTCAGCCATGCGCCGAAAGTGGCTTGCGCCTTGTAGCGGTCGATTTTGGTGAAAGCGGCGAGAAACGCTTCCTGCAATACATCCTCTGCTTCGGCTTGATCCCGGACAATCCGCAGCGCGGTATTGAACATGGCCTTGGAGTACAGTTGATAGACCTCAAACTGTGCCTCCGGGTCCTGCTCCCGCAAACGGTGGACCAGGTGCTGGTGCGTGTCTAATTTGGGTTCTGCCATTTTGTTGGATGTTTTACGCTCTAAAGACCGGTCCATGGGGCGGGGGTTGCATGAAACGAAAGGGAAAGCGACTTTTTTCAGTTCTACCGCTTAGATATAGAACAAGGCCAGCTCGCAGTATTGGGCCAGGACTTCTCCGAAATCCTCGAAATCAATGCCCTTTTCGAACAGTTGGTCTTCGACCTCTTTCAGGCAAGACGCATTGTCGAGGGTATTCGAGTAGGGTTCGTCCCGGGAATAAATCTCCAAAATGGTCGGAGTGACTTCCTCCGCGACTTTTTCTCCTTTGAGGACCTGTTTCCAGTCCGGGACCTCATCCAGGACCTTGCCAACGGAGATCGATTCATCCTGGTCCATGGTTTCGTAGATACATTCGCAGGCCTTCTCCGCAATGGGGACGATTTTGTCGTCGCTGTCATCGGGTCCGTTCCAGGCCGGATTGCCCCCGCAGCCCGCCAACAAGGTCCCCATCAGCAAAATGACCACGAAAATTCGGTTGTTTGATCGCATAATTCTATTTGGGATAATGGTTACAAGGCCAGTCGTCGGTGATGGCCACCTTTAAATTAAGGTACAAAAGGGAGCGGGAAAATGTAGGCTTGTCTAATAAAAAGGAAAACCACCCTGGCTGGGGTGGCTTTCTATAGTAATTCCTTGTTCTATCCATTGAACTACCATCCCTTTATGTTTTAATCTTTTGCGAGATGGGTGGGAATCGAACCCACATCTAGGAGTTTTCTTATTTCAATTGTTATACTATTATATATACTGTGCTTTAAGAAAAAAGGTTGCCGGAATTCCTGAAATTTTTACTTTTTGATTCGATTTTATGCATCGGATTAGGGGGGCTGAATTGTTAGAAAGGTTAATAAAGGATTCTGCAAGAGTCAATTAGGATCAGCTGTAAATAAATACTTGAATTTTTACCCAATCCCGGTTAAACTCAAGCTCATGTTGCGCATTGCCATCACGGAAGACCAGCCCCGCCTGGCGGACGCCCTGCGGGAAAAGGTCGAGCTCGATCCCGAATGCTCGGTGGTCTGGATTGCGCCGAACGGCCAGGCGGCCATCGATCAACTGGAGGCGCAGGGCCCGGTGGACCTGCTCCTCATGGACATCCGCATGCCCGTCATGGACGGGATCGCCGCCACCCGGGCCATCGTCCCCCGCTGGCCCGAGGTGCCCATTGTCATGGCGACCGTCATGGACGACGCCGACCACATCCTCCAGGCCATCCTCGCCGGGGCCCGGGGCTACCTCATCAAGGACACGCCGCCCCGCCAAATTCACCGCGCCATCCGCGAAGCGCTCGCCGGAGGGGCTCCGATGAGTCCCCTCATTGCCACCAAGGCATTGGCCTTGATCCGGGGCAATCAGCAGGCTCCCAAAACCACCATTCCCGAAGAATACAACCTGACGCCGCGCGAAACCGAAATCCTGCAACTGCTCGTCGATGGACTGACCTACCAACAAATCGCCGACCAGCTGTTCATCAGTTACGGGACCGTTCGAAAGCACGTGGAGCACATTTACCGGAAGCTCGAAGTACACGGGAAGATGGAAGCGATCAGAAAAATCAACCATGGGTTATAAATTGTTCAGGTATGTCCTGCCCCTGTTGCTGTTGGGAGCAATGGGGCAATATTCATCGTTGACGGCCCAGTCAAGGCTGGATTCGTTGGAGCAGGTCGCGCGGGCCCTGTACGGGGCCGACATCGATTCGTCCCGGGCGGTGGCCCGGACGGTCCTCGGCGAAGCCGAATCAGTGGAAGACCACGGCAAGGTCGCCTGGGCCCTGAACTGGATCGGGATTTGCTTTTTGAAAAATGGACTCTCCGATTCCGTGCGCCACTACCTCGACGAATGCGTCACCTATTCCCAGGCCCATAACGTCGAGGACATTTTGGGCAAGGCCCGCCTCAATCAATCCATCAATGCCCACCAAATGGGCGATTACGAACGCTCGGTGACCATGGGTCTGGAGGCCCTCGCCCAATTCGAACAGCAGGACGATCCGCTGGGCATTGCCCATGCCTATTACAATACCGGCCTGAGCTACCAACGCATGGACCGCATGGAAACGGCCCGGGACTTTTACTACAAGGCCCTTCCCCTCTACGAAGAACACGGCGGGATTCTGAACCGCGCCAACAACCTCAACGCCATCGGATCCTATTGGACCACCCAAATGGAATCGGATTCGGCGTTGAAATACCACGAGGCCGCGGTGGCCGTCAAGCTGTCCGTCGGCGCCTGGGCCTATTGCGGCGCCGAATACTCCAACATGGCGGCGATTTTCGAGCAGACCGGCGACTCCGCCCAGGCGGAAGATTACTACGGCCGTTCCTTCCGGGCCTACGAGGCCATCGGCGACCTCCGCGGAGCCTCCCTCGTGGCCAGCAACCTTTCCAACTTCAAGTACTTCGTGGAGGATTGGGATTCGGCCATTTATTTCGGAGAAATGGGCCTGGAAATCGCGGATACCACCTCGGACCGCTTTCTCCTTTCTTACAGCCACCAACGCCTGGCCCGTGCCTACGAGGCCATGGGGGATTTTGAGCAGGCCTTTTTCCACGATCAACTCTACGATTCCCTGCAACTGCTCATCACCGGGGCGGAGGTCCAGAAGAACATCGACGAATTGCATGTGCAGTACGAGACGGAGAAGAGGGAAAAGGAATTGGCGAAGGAACGGGTGGTCAGTCAGCGGAAAACGTTTTGGCTGATCGGGAGTGGCGTCGGTTTGTTGGCGCTATTGGGTGTGTTCGGTCTGTGGTTTCGGTCGGAACGGGAGAAAAAACGCCGCCTGGTCGCCCAGGCCCGGATCGATTTGGAATCGGAACGCAATCGAATCTCGATGGATTTGCACGACCACCTGGGTGCGGAATTGACGATCCTTACGTCGCGCCTGGACACCCAGGCGTTCAAGGCGCAGGACCCGCAGGTTGGCGACGCGCTGGAAGCGCTGGCCCAACAGACCCGCGAAGCGAATGCGCAATTGCGGGAGACGATCTGGTCGGTGCGCAGCACATCCGTGACCTTGGATCAGCTCGCCTTGAAAATCCGTGAATTCGGGGAGCGTTTATTGGCCGAATCACCCCTCAAGCTCCAGATTCGCACCGAAGGGGAGGCCATCCTGGGACCCGCGGTCGCCCTCGACCTGTTTCGGGTTCTCCAGGAAGCCATCCACAATGCCCATAAATACAGCGGGGGAAGTCAAGTCGAATTGGAAGTGGTGGGAGAGGGAAATCAATTGTGGGTCAATTTGAAAGACGATGGAAAAGGCTTTGCGGCGGAGGAAATTGAGGCGGGATACGGCCTCAGCAACATGGAGGAGCGCATCCGCAACCTGGGCGGGACCTTTCACCTGGACAGCCGCTCCGGAACTGCCATTTCCCTTTCCCTTCCCCTCAAAGCATAACCTGAAATCCCAAAACCGCATCGATTCGCCGGGTCGCATTTGGTAAATCCCCCCGGTTCAGCATTCCGTGGTACTGAATGCTCCCGAAAATACCCCATTTGGTGAGCACATCCGCCTGCACATGCAGCCAATGGGGCTTGGGATAGGCGTCATTTTCCTCGGCATAACTCAAACTCGTCGCCCGCCAATAGCTCAGGCCGTAAAGTCCGCGCAATTCTACCAGGGCAAATGAGCCCGCAGCTGCCCGTAGCCCGAGCAAGGGACCGGCGGAGAAGTAATAGCCCTGGGGTTCGTGGGAAATGCGTCCCTGGCCGGGAACCGAATCGTAGACATAGGTGCTGCCGAGAAAATAATCGTTGTGGTGGAAGCCCAGAAGGGGTTGTGCCGCGCCCGGCCCACTCAGATTCCAACCCAGGTTCAACCAGCCAATGGGTCCGGAACTGAGTGATGAGCCTTCGGCACGTAGGATGCTGTTAGGATTGTCGATTGTTTCGCTCAACAGCAGGATGAGGTCGGTGACCAGCGGATTCGCGTAGTGCAGGGACATTTGGCCCTTTTCAAGTCGGTAATGGCGGAGGTCGAGGTACAGGTTGAAGGCCGCCAGGTTGTGGTTTTCAGGGGAAGGCGCCGCGGGATTGCTGACGCGCATCCGGTTCAATCCCACCGACAAAAACGTTTCCTGCTGGACCGGATCTTTCAGGTATAGAAAGTCCTGGATTCCCTGGGCGGAGGCGGTGAAGGCCATTCCCCCGGTGAGGAAAACCAGGAGTAGGATGATCAGGCGGTTCATGGATTATTGCTTGACAAGGGTCAGCCCCAATCCACCGTTGAAGAAAATGCCTTGGTAGGGCTTGATGCCGCCTTCAAAGGAGGCCGACAACCCAAATTTCTTGCCGGTGCGCGATTTCTTCTCGATCTGGTAGCGGTACCAGCCAATCCGAAAGCCGATGGGGAAGTTGCCGAGTTGATCCTTGACGGTGGCCGAGACATTTTCGCCTTCGTTGTTGAGGTCCCGGAAGACGTTCACCGGCACGAAAATGAGGTCCAGGGCGTAATCGTCTCCGATGGAATTGAACTGGACGCCGTAGCCATCCACGTCAATGAACACGTTTTTCAGGCTGCGCCGGGTCAGGCCGGCGTAGATGCCGATGGAAGTCAGGGACATCTCGTACAGGGGCGAGCTCAGGCTTTCGGATTCGATGTCGTCGCTGTTGAAAGGGCCCCGTTTCATGTAATAGCCCCCGCGAAAGCCGGTTTGGAGGGTCCGCTGGGCGGGAATGGTCATGAAGGTCACCTCCTCGGTGCGGGTCTCGACGAGGTCCCCCTGGATATTGCGGGAGTATTCGGAGCCCTTGTACTCGCTTTTCAGAACGACTTTGGTGGGTTTCTGGACAGTTTTGGTCTGGAACATGAAATAGCCGCCCGCGCTGAGGTCGAGGTTGGCGGGGTAGAGCTCCGAGCCGACCCGTCCAAAGGTCAGAAAGCTGCGTTTGAGGTTCCATTGGGCGCCGATACCGTCTACCGGCTCGAAAAATCCGTGGGTGCCGACATTGAACGAGGCCCCGTCGATGTTCTTGACGCCCATGTCCAACCCGAAATATTCCAGGTTGATGTTCAGCGTGGGATTGGGCGGGCCGTCGTGGAGCACCTTGTAGCTGGTATTGCTTTGGGCAAAGAGGGAGGAGGACAAAAGGAATGCCGTCCCCAGAAGGGATAGGATGAATTGTTTCATGATACTGGCTGGTTGAGTGTGTGTTGAACAATTCAAAGGTGCCAGTTACCACGGGCGCAGACAATACGCAGCCCTGCGTATTTTTTGCAAAAACAGTGCTCCCTGCCCGTAGAAGGGGCAGGGAGTATAACAAACGTCTTTCCAGAGTGAATTTATTTCTCCAGATTGATCGTAAAGGTTGTGCCGGGGTTGAAATCAAAGCCCTCCGAGATCTGGACCATGACTTCGCTGTCGGATACAATATTCAGGGCGACGGAGCCATTGGAGCTGCTGCCCGATTCGATTTTGTGGTTGTCGTCAAAAGTGAAATAGTAGCGGTCGAAGGTGCCGGCCTCGATGGTGCGGAAGAAATTGCTGTAAATGGGGTCGTCCGCGGCTGCCACCAGCGTGAAAGTAATGGCCTCGGCGCTCAGGTCGATGTCGTAGAGCCCACTCAGATAATTGTCAAATTCGATGCCATCGCCGATTTCGGCGCTGAGGATGAAGGTGCCATCCGGGACGCCCAGGATGGCTTCCACGGGGGTTTCCACGCCGCCAGTACCGCCCTGGCTGGGATCTGCGGCCGTTTGCAGGGTATTGCGGACAGTGACGTTGGTGCCGGTTTTGATGGGATCGGAGCAGGAAGTCAAGGCAAACAGGATGCCCACTGACAAAAACAGTAAGTATTTCATGATTCGATATTTTTGGGGTTAAGGATTTGATTCAAAATTCGGGCCCAAAGGGCGGTTTTGGGCAACCAAATCCGAATTAAGAATGACCATTTTGATAAGCCGCCCGAAATTGGGCGGGTGTATGACCCCGAAGCCGCTTGAAGAAGCGGATCATGTGTTGCGGTTCTGAGAACCGCAGTTGGTGCGCAATCTCCGCCACCGAATGGGGCGTATGCAGCAGGTCTCGTTGGATTTCCGTCGCGAGTCGCTCCTTGATGAATTGTGAAGCCGTCAACCCAAACCGCGATTTGACCCGGTGGTTCAGGCTCACCCGACTGATTTTCATTTCCCGCGCAAATTCCTCCACCGTCTTCCACTCCCGGATTTTTTCCTCCACCAGCTTCTTAAACCGAAACGCATCCTCATTGGCACTGCGCTCGGGCGTCAACCCGTAGGTCTGGCAGTACAGCCGGTTATGTTCCGCCAAAATCATCAACAACACCGTCCGAATAATGTCCTCGCTGTCGTGCTGCAAAT
Source organism: uncultured bacterium (assembly GCA_963923035.1). Classification (GTDB taxonomy): domain Bacteria; phylum Bacteroidota; class Bacteroidia; order J057; family JADKCL01; genus CAWUKT01. The sequence goes on along the minus strand of CAWUKT010000011.1, from coordinate 105,555 downwards.
CCTTCAATTCTCCCATCACCCGCTGAAACCCCAAATCGTGGTACGGCCGCATGGCTTCCGGTTCTTGTATGACCAGAGGCGTTTTGTGGTTGTGAAAAAATTGGAGCCGAAAAACGAACAGCGGATCCGCAAACAGCAATTCCAGGAAGTTTTGGGCGAAAATCAACGAAAACCCCTCTCCGTAATGGTTCTCCAGGGTCCACAATTTCCGTTGGTAGGGCGAAGAATAGACAATCGAGCCGTCCTTCACCTCCATCACCTGGTGGTCCAATTGCACCGTTCCTGTTCCCTTCCGCAGAAAGTCGATTTCGTAAAAATTCGTGGCGTAGGGCTTCCCGCTGTTGAAGAAAATGGGGATCTCCTCAATGCGGTGCAGGTCCATCAGGAACTCCTTGCCGTATTTGGTCGTATGAAAAGGCGTGATCTTCATTGCAGTCGGGACGCAGGGGAAAGGTAGGGAAAAATGGAGATTCCGCGTTCCATGAATGGTCCGATTCTTGTACCCACTTTTCCGAAAAGCCCGTAACTTATTTCTCTACCTCCACCGCCCATGAACAGCTACGACCTCCTGAACCGCGTCACTTACGGCCCCACGCCCGCCGCCCGCCAGCAATTGGAGCAGATGGGGTGGGAAAAATGGGTCGAATGGCAATTGAAGGGAGGGGAGGATGAAGAATGGGAACAAAGGGTCAAGGCCTTCCGGTATGAGATGGAATTTGGGCGAGAGGGACGGGAAAAAGTACGCGAAGTGCCCCTGGAAACCTATTTTCTGGATACCCCGGGCCTGCTCGGCACCCTCAAAGGCCAGGAGGAGCCCCCGGACAGCCTCCTCCGTCGCCCCGCCTTCGAGACCTTTCTCGTCACCTGGCTCCGCCAACTCCACAGCCAATGGCAGCTCCGTGAGATCATCGTCGAGTTCTGGCACAACCACTTCAACGTCAGCATTGACGCCCACGACGCGATTCCACTGCTGTTTCCGGTCTACGACCGGGATGTGATCCGGCGGCATGCCTTCGGCAATTTCCGCGCCTTCCTCGAAGCCACCGCGAAATCGCCCTGCATGTTGTATTACCTCGACAATGCGTTCAGCAAGTCCGGCCCCGCCAACGAAAACTACGCCCGGGAGCTGTTTGAACTCCATACCCTCGGCGCCGAAAACTATTTCAACCACCTCTACGACGAATGGCGGCAGGTGCCCGGCGCCTGGGAAGGCAAGGCCGAGGGTTACATCGACGAGGATGTCTATGAAGCCGCCCGGGCCTTCACAGGTTGGACCGTGGGCGACGGCGAAGAACATGCTGACGGGGTGGTCTTCCCCGAAACGGGCGAGTTTCACTACTACGACCAGTGGCACGACCACTACCAAAAGCGGGTCCTCGGCGTCGAATTCAAGTCGCACCAGGGACCGATGGCCGATGGGCACAAGGTCCTCGACCTGTTGGCCTACCACCCCGGCACGGCCCATTTTGTCTGCACCAAATTGGTGCGGTGGTTGGTGGCCGATGAGCCGCCTGAGACCCTGGTCCAGGCCGCCGTCGTCACCTGGATGGCCCATCAACAGGCTCCCGATCAAATCGAGCGGGTGGTCCGGACGGTGCTCCTGGCTCCAGAATTTCAGCAGTACCTCGGCCAGAAGGTCAAGCGCCCCAATGTGCTGATCAGCTCGATTGTGCGGACCACAGAAACGACCGCCAGCCCCAACGAAGGCCTGTTTTGGCTGTTGCGGCAGATGGGCTACCAGCAATTTTCCTGGGCCCCGCCGACGGGGCACCCGGACAATTCGGCGTACTGGCTGAACACGGAAATGATGCTCAAGCGCTGGAATACAGTGCCGATTGTGATGGTGGCGGACCTGGAAGAGGATGAAGGGGTGATCGAAACGGCCTTCGCGGACCGGACCCCTGACGTGATGGACTCAGGCGGGAAGTTGATCGACTTTTGGAGTGAGAAGGTGCTGGGGAAAAAGCCACCCGAAGCGATTCGCGAGGACCTTGAACGGGTCTGGATGGAAGACATGGAGGGTGCCAGCGTCGCCTATGTCCGGGAGCATCACCCGGACGGATTCGAATTCAAATTGCGCCAAATGATCAGTCTGTTGGCGATGTCACCCGATTTTCAACGCAGATAAACGACCCATGAAGCGAAGAGATTTTATCAAAGGATGTGCCGCCGGATTGGGCCTTGTCGCCACGACCTGTTTGCGGATGATGGCGGCGCCGTTTCTACCCGTCGATGGCTCGAATCAGATATTTGTGCTGATTTTTCTGCGCGGCGGTTGCGACGGCCTGGGCTTGGTGGCTCCGGCCTCGGACCAGGTTTACCAGGACGCCCGTCCTCCCGCCCTCAAGGTCATGGACCGGGGCAAGGAAGCGGGTTTGTTGCTGGACAATGGATTGGCCGGCGAGGGTTTCCGCTTGCACCCCAAAGCGCGGGCGCTCCACGAACTGTACGAGCAGGGTGACCTGGCTATTTTACATGCCTGCGGCTTGCCGAATGGGACGCGGAGTCATTTTGAGGCGATGGAATTGATTGAACGGGGCTTGCTGAAGAAATCGGGTCGGGCCGAAGGGTGGATGGCGCGCTATTTCAATGCGATGGCGCCGGAGGGGCTGATTCCAGCGGCGGCGACTTCCGGCAATTTGCCGGCCGCCATGCAAGGCTACGGCAAGGCCGCAAGCCTGAGCAAACTCGAGGACTTCAACCTCCTGGATTTCGTGCGCAAGCCGGATTTACTCCGCAAATGGTACGGAAAAAGCGACTTGCTGGGGCAGGCGGCAACGTCCACCTTGGACACGATCCGCTATGTCCAGCAGGAGCTGGTTTCTCCCCAGGGCCGCAAGATCATGGACCAGGAGGGCGCATATCCCGATGAATGGCCGGGAGAAGAGCTCTCGAATTCCCTGCAAACCCTCGCCCAAATGATCAAGCTCGACCTCGGCGTTCAGATCGGCCAGGTCGATTTCGATGGCTGGGACACCCACGAACACCAGCAATACCATTTCCCCAACCGCGTCGAAGCCCTTTCTGAGGCCATCGCCGCCTTTTACAACGATCTCCACGCCTACCACGACCGCCTCACCGTCCTTGTGATGAGCGAATTTGGCCGTCGTCTCCGTGCGAACCGGAGTTCCGGTACGGATCATGGCTACGGCAATATGATGATGGTGCTGGGCAACAAGGTCAAGGGCGGCCGGATGTACGGCCATTGGCCCGGCCTCGCGCCCGACCAATTGGACAAGGGCGTGGACCTGGCGATCACGACCGATTACCGCCAGGTACTCGGCGAAATCCTGACCCAACGCATGGGATTGGGCTCAGTCGGGAAAGTCTTCCCTGAATTTGAATTGGGAAATCGGTTGGGATTCCTGGCGTAGGACCTTGGATCAATAGGCCCGGACCGTCACCCCTTCCATATAATTGATAAATGCCTGGTTCGTCACGCGGTTGCCGCCGGGAGTGGGAAAATCACCGCTGAAGTACCAATCACCCCGGTGGTTCGGGATGGCTTTGTGAAGGTTCTCGAGGGGTTGGTAAACGATCTCGACCTTGCCTTTGAGGTTGGGAGGAGCCAGCAAATCGGCAATCTTGCGGGAGATTTCATCTTCCGAAAATTGATCGTAGATGGCCTTGACCGCATTGCGGGTCTCCAGGAGGTCGTTGTCGCGCATCGCTACGCATTCGCGGTAGACCTGACGCACGATTCCGTTCATGCCGCGTTCGTTCAGCAAGGAAATTGCTGCCTGGAACGCCACAAACCGCCCAATCTGACTCATGTCGATGCCATAGCAATCCGGATAGCGGATTTGTGGGGCACTGGAAACCACAATGATCTTTTTGGGTTCCAGGCGCGACAGGATGGACAAAATAGACTTTTTGAGGGTGGTGCCGCGCACGATGGAGTCGTCGATGACGACGAGGTTATCGACGCCGGGACGGATCACGCCCGGCGTAATATCGTAGACGTGCGCGACAAGGTCGTCGCGCGCATTGTCGTCGGCAATGAATGTCCGCAGCTTGATGTCCTTCAGGACCACCTTTTCCACCCGCGGACGGGCCCGCAGGACTTCAATCAACTCTTCGTCCGTGGCTTTGCCATTCAGCTTCAGGATTTGTTGGATTTTGTGCTGGTTCATCCATGATTCAACCCCTTTGACCATGCCCCAAAAAGCAATCTCGGCCGTATTGGGAATATAGCCGAAAACCGTGTGGTCAAGGTCGTAATTGATCGTTTCGAGGATTTTGGGCACGAGTTGGTCGCCGAGGGCCATCCGCTCTTGGTAGATATCCGGATCGTTGCCCCGGGAGAAGTAGATTCGTTCAAAAGAACAGCTCTTTTTCTCTTGTTGCTCGGTAAACGCTTTAACCGATAGTTGGCCATTCGGCTTCACCGAAATCACATGTCCACGGTCGAGCTCCTTGACTTCGTAGTATGGGACATTGAAGACGGTGGAAATGGCCGGGCGCTCCGATGCCACCACCACGACTTCGTCGTCCTGGTAATAGAAGCAAGGCCGGATGCCATTGGGGTCACGGGCCACAAAGGCCTCGCCACTTCCAATCAATCCGCCCATCACGTAACCGCCATCCCAACGCTTGGCTGCTTTTTGCAGCACCCGACGGATGTCCAGTTCGTCCGCAATGCGCTGAGAAATGGTGGGATTTTCGACCTTTTGCTCCTTGAACTTGTCGAACAACTGCTGGTTTTCCTGGTCGAGGAAATGACCGATCCGTTCGAGGACCGTCTCCGTATCCGACTTCTGCTTGGGGTGCTGGCCGAGTTCGATGAGGAGGTTGAACAGCTCGTCGACGTTCGTGAGGTTGAAATTGCCGGCCACGGCGAGGGTCCGGGTGCGCCAATTGTTGGAGCGGACCACTGGGTGACACGCGTCAATGGTATTGTCGCCGTGGGTGCCGTAGCGGAGGTGCCCCATCAGGACTTCGCCGCTGTATTTGAAATGCTCCTGAAGCAGTTCCGGGCTTTCTTTCAAGCCGGGGATTTTCCGTTCCAACTCACTCAACTCTTCGCGAATCCCATTGAAAACATGGGTCCACGGAGTCGTCTGGTTGGTCCGGGTATGGTTCAGGTAATGCTGACCTTCGCGGGCGTTCAACTTCACCGAAGCAATTCCGGCGCCGTCCTGGCCGCGATTGTGTTGTTTCTCCATGAGCAGGTACATCTTATTCAGTCCCCAAAGGGGCGTACCGTACTTCTTAGAATAATATTCCAGGGGTTTCAACAGGCGGATAAGGCCAATTCCGCACTCGTGTTTGATTTGATCGGACACTGTGATTGTTCCTTAGTATTCCAAACTACTTTGACAAAGCTAACGCAAATTTTTGGAAAAGGTTGAATGAACTATGCACGGAAAATGCAAAACCTCTCCCTTGGACCTTGCAGGCCCTAAACCGAGTCAGTTCACTGTGGATAAGGAAATTATTTTTTGCTGTACCGCTTCCGATCGGTCTCCTTGAGGTAGATTTTCCGCAGGCGAATGCTCTCCGGCGTCACTTCTACGTATTCATCCGCTCCAATATACTCCAGCGCCTCTTCCAGCGTCAATTTGATGGCCGGCGCAATCCGCATCTTGTCATCCGAGCCGGAGGCCCGCATGTTGGTCAGCTTCTTGGCCTTGATAACGTTGACGACGAGGTCGTCCTGGCGGGTCGATTCCCCGATGACCTGGCCTTCATAGACTTCTTCGCCCGGGTGGATGAAGAAAGAACCGCGGTCCTGGAGTTTGTTGATGGAAAACGGAATCGAAGTTCCGGTTCCGTGGGCGATGAGGGAGCCCTGGTGGCGCTTGGTGATATCGCCTTTCCAGGGGCCGAAATTGGTGAAGCGGTGCGACATCACAGCTTCGCCCTGAGTCGCTGTCAGCAATTCATTTCGCAGGCCGATGATCCCCCGCGAGGCAATGCTGAACTTCAGCAGGCAGCGGTCGCCCTTCACCTGCATGTCCGTCATTTCGCCCTTGCGTTGGGTTACGAGGTCAATCGCCCGACCCGACATCTCTTCGGGGAGGTCGATGTTCAATTCCTCGACCGGCTCGTGCTTTTTCCCGTCAATCTCCTTGATGATCACCCGCGGCTGTCCCACCTGCAATTCATAGCCTTCGCGGCGCATGGTCTCGATCAGCACCGAGAGGTGCAGAATCCCCCGGCCGAATACCATAAAGGAATCGGCGGAATCGGTGGTTTCCACGCGCAGGGCGAGGTTTTTCTCCAGCTCCTTGTCGAGCCGGTCCTTGAGGTGGCGGGAAGTCACAAATTTGCCTTCCTTGCCGAAGAAGGGCGAGTTGTTGATGGTGAACAACATGCTCATCGTCGGCTCGTCGATGGAAATGGCCGGCATGGCTTCGGGGTGTTCGGGATGCGTGACCGTATCGCCGATTTCGAAGTTTTCCAGCCCGACCAGCGCTGTAATTTCGCCCGGACCTGCGCCCTCGGCTTTGCTTTTGCCCAGTCCTTCAAACACAAAGACCTCTTTCACCCGCGAATTCGTCGTGCCGCCTTCCCGTTTGACCAGGGTCACCGGGCTGTTGGGACGGACCTCCCCGCGGTTGACGCGCCCGATGGCGATCCGACCAACATAATTGGAGTAGTCGAGGGAGGTGATTTGGAGTTGGAAAGGGCCTTCTTCGACCTTCGGAGCCGGAATATGCTCGATGATGCCGTCCAGCAGAGGCGTGATGTCGGAGGAAGGATTGTTGTAATCAGTGCCCATCCAGCCATTTTTCCCGGAGCCAAAATAGAGCGGGTAGTCCAATTGCTCTTCGGTGGCGTCGAGGCTGAACATGAGCTCGAAAACGGCTTCGTTGACCTCGTCGGGGCGGCAGTTCGGCTTGTCTACCTTGTTGATGACCACGATGGGCTTCAGGCCGAGTCCGATGGCCTTTTGCAGGACAAACCGGGTCTGGGGCATGGGGCCTTCGAAGGCGTCCACGAGCAGAATCACCCCGTCGGCCATGTTGAGGACCCGCTCGACTTCCCCGCCAAAGTCGCTGTGGCCAGGGGTGTCGATGATATTGATCTTGTGACCTTTATAACGGACGGACGCATTCTTAGAAAGAATGGTAATGCCCCGCTCCCGCTCCAGGTCGTTGCTGTCCATGATGAGTTCGCCCGGACGCTCGTGGTCTGCAAACAGGTTTCCTTGCACCAGCATCTTGTCGACCAGCGTGGTCTTGCCGTGGTCAACGTGGGCGATGATCGCGATGTTGCGTAATTTTTCCATCGGCGGCAAAGATAGTCGATTTTAAATGTGCAGAATGTTAAATGTCTGAGTGGGTAGAAATTCGAATGTCAATTGGAAAAAATTGGGCGAGTGGGGGCGGGGAAAATGCGTCAGACATTAATTATACGACCCATCCTTCATTTCCTTTTCTAACAGAGCTTCTTAACTTTGCGCTCTTAAACTCGTTACAACGATCAGTCATGAAATTAGTGCATACCACAGAAGTCCCTCACGGCCACAAGGAGCTCCTTCAATTGGTCATTCTGGACGAAGACCATTTGGACCATGCCCGGGACTTTTTGGATGCCCATTATCAGATTGAGATCGAGTTGACGGAGGATTTGACGGGGAAAGGAAAACAAAAGCTCTACCATACGGACAAGGACAATCTCCTGTTTGTTGGAATTGGACAGCCCAAGTATGAGCACGAAGCGGTCCGCCGGGCGGTCGCCACGGCGGTCAACCACGCGAACGAATTCCAATTCAAGCACCTTTTCATTGCTTTTCCCCAACCCCAGCGCTCCGAATCCAACCAGATCGTGACGGCCATCGCCGAAGCGGCGTCCCTTACGAACTATCAGTTCCTTACGTATAAGTCGGATCCCAAGCTGAACAGCCTGGAACAGGTGGAGATCTACTCGCAACATGCAGGCGACGGCGCCTTCATCGAGCGGGGCGGCCGCATCGCCAATGCCACGCGTGTCGCACGGGACCTGGTCAACGAGCCCGTCATTACCCTCACGGCGGAGGAAATGGCCCGCCGCTGCGAGAAACTCGGACAGGAATACGGGTTTTCGGTTGAGGTCTTCAACAAGACCAAGATCAAATCCCTGAAAATGGGCGGTATCCTGGCCGTCAACGCCGGGTCCATCGACCCGCCCACCTTTACCATCATGGAATGGAAGCCCGAAAACGCCACGAATTCCCAGCCCGTCGTGCTGGTCGGCAAGGGTGTGGTCTTCGATACGGGTGGTTTGAGCCTCAAGCCGACCCCGAACTCCATGGATTTCATGAAGGCGGACATGGGCGGTGCCGCGGCCGTAATCGGCGCGATGGTGGGCGTGGCTTCCCTGGAGCTGCCCATCCACGTGGTGGGATTGGTGCCCGCCACGGACAACCGGCCGGGCCAGAAGGCCTATACGCCGGGCGACGTGATCAAGATGTTCGACGGCTCCACCGTCGAAGTCCTCAATACGGATGCGGAAGGCCGCATGCTCCTCGCCGATGCCCTGGCCTACGCCAAGAAATTTGATCCGGGACTGTGCATTGACCTCGCGACCCTGACCGGGGCCGCCGTCATCGCCGTGGGGGACCACGGAAGTCCTTATATGGGGACGGCCAGCAAGGCCCAAATGGGCGCCCTGGCTTCCGCGGGCGAGCGGGTATACGAGCGCCTCGTGGAATTTCCCCTGTGGGAGGAGTACCGCGAGCAATTGAAGAGTGACATTGCCGACCTGAAAAATATCGGCGGCCGGGCGGCCGGTTCGATTACGGCGGGCAAGTTCCTGGAGCACTTCACGGATTATCCGTGGATCCACATCGACATCGCCGGACCGGCTTATTTGTCCAGTAGCGATGCCTACCGCCCCAAAAATGGAACCGGGACCGGAGTCCGTCTCCTCCTCGAGTTCCTGAGTAATTATTGATTTCCGGAACCGCCTCCGGCGAAGTTCTGGTAACCTATTCAACATGAAGAACAGAAAGCTACTGCGCATAGGATTTACGTTGGGGGACATCAATGGAGTCGGGCCTGAGCTGCTCATCCGTGCTTTTTCCAACCAACGCCTGAAGGAAATCTGCACCCCGATCATTTACGGGTCGGCGCGGGTGCTCAACCTTTACCGGAAACACCTGAGCGTAGATAAATTTTCCTACAACGTCATCCAGCAGCCGAACCAGGCCCAACCGCGTCGCATCTCGGTGATCGAGTGCATCCGGGACCTGAACGACCGCATTACCATTGGCAAGCCGAATTCCCAGAGCGGAATAGCGGCCTTTGATGCGCTGAAAGCGGCGACGGATGATTTGAAGGCGGGTGAGTTGGACGGGATGGTGACCATGCCGATCGACAAGCATTTCATCCAGAACGACGATTTCCAGTTTCCGGGCCATACGGAATACCTCGCAGAGGCATTTGAGGTCAAGGAAAACCTCATGTTCATGGTACACGAACACCTGAAGGTGGGCGTTGTGACTGGCCATGTGCCTTTGAAAGATGTGTCCCGCCACCTCACTGTGGACGGCATTTTCCGGAAAATCCAGATGATGCACGATTCTCTGAAGCTGGATTTCAGTGTTTCCCGGCCCCGGATCGCGGTTTTGGGACTGAATCCACACGCAGGAGACAATGGGTTGTTGGGCAAGGAAGAAAAGGAAAAAATCTCCCGGGCCATTGAGAAGGCATCGAACAAGCGGATGCTGGTCATGGGGCCTTATAGTGCAGATGGATTTTTTGGGACGGGTATGTTCAAGAAATTCGATGCGGTGCTGGGCATGTACCACGACCAGGGCCTCATTCCCTTCAAGCTCCTGGCTGGGTTTGAAGGGGTGAACTTTACCGCCGGATTGCCGGTGGTGCGCACGTCTCCGGACCACGGCCCTGCATTTGGCTTGGCTGGGAAAGGCGAAGCCGATCCGACCTCGACCATCCACGCCCTCTACGCGGTCATCGACATCGTTCGCCGCCGCCGGGAAAATGAGGAGTTGACCGAAAACTCTATTTTTAATAATCCCCCGCCCGATCCCAAGGACAAGCGCCGCAACGATCGAAATGATCGCAAGGACCGAAACGACAGGAATGACCGGAACGATCGCGGTGACCGGAACGACAAGAACGAGCGTCCTGAGCGCAACGAGCGGAATGACCAGCGGGAGCAGAAAGAGCCGAGCCCAACCGAGGACCAGATTGAAAAGGTCGCGAAAACCGAGGAAGAGGAATAGGTCCGGGGCAGGGAAAAGCTGGCAGTGGGAAACCGGGTGAGACCGGAAAAACATTTCCTACTTATCCACATCTTTACTATCTTTGCACCTCAAATTTTGTCGACGTGGATAAAGAGTTTGTTAGAAGATATTCAGTCGAGATTCCAAAGCTGGAATTGGGCGAGAATAAGGACAAGTTCGACATAGAAAGTTCTTTTTTTAAAGCATTTGAAAATGCGCCGGTCCAGGAAGGAAATATCCAGGTAGATGCAGTTATCAACAAGCACCGCCGGTTTCTGGACGCTCGGTTCAAGTTCAAAGGGCAAATCACGTTGCATTGCGACCGCTGCCTTGAGCCTTATCCTTACGAGTTGGATTTTGAGCAAGCAGTGATTTACAGCTACGATGAAGAATTGGAGTTCGATACCGATGAAGTGGTATTGATCGATGAAAACAGCCCTTATTTGAGCCTCTTCAAAGATTTCTATGATTTCGTAGTTCTTCAAATACCACTACGCAAAGTTCCTCCAGAGGATTTGCACAAGTGTCCCGACAGCGTTTTGGAAATGCTGGGATTGAAAGAGAAAGAAGAACCACAGGAAGAAACAGAAGCTGCCGAAGAGGAAGAACCGATCGATCCGCGTTGGGCCGCATTGAAAAAACTGAAAGATCATTTGTAAAGACATATTTAGAGATGGCACATCCTAAACGAAAGATTTCGAAAACCCGTCGTGACAAGCGCCGTACCCACAAGAAGCTGTCGGCACGTCAGTACTATCTGGATCCCACCAGCGGCGAAGCAACACTGTACCACCGGGTTTGCCTGGAGAGCGGCTACTATCGCGGGCGCCAGGTCATGGAAGCCCAGGACGATCTCCTGTAATCCAACCCCATGCGTATAGGGGTGGACATCATGGGCGGCGACTTTGTGCCGCAAGCTCCGGTTGAAGGAGCCATCCTGGCTAAGAAAAAGCTGGGAGATGCCCTCCAACTTGCTTTGATCGGTGATCCCGATCTGATCCACTCCGAATTGGAACGACAAGGTGCTGACGCGTCGGACTTTATGATTGTCCCGGCGACCGAAGTCATCACCATGGATGATTCCCCAACCAAGGCGATTGCGACGAAGACTGATTCGAGCATCAACGTGGGTTTGGGGATGGTCCGCAAAGATTTACTGGACGGATTCATCAGCGCCGGCAATACCGGCGCTATGCTTGTTGGGTCCATCATGGGCCTGGGACGCATCCAAGGCGTCCAACGTCCAACCATCGGCGTCCTTTTTCCCAACCACCACCGTAAGCTCACCCTCCTCTGCGATGTCGGCGCGAATGTCGATTGCAAGCCGGAGGTGTTGGAGCAATTCGGCATTTTGGGAAAGACCTACATGGAATCGGTTTGGGGTGTCGAAGACCCCAAAGTGGCGCTGTTGAATGTGGGGGAGGAAAAATCGAAGGGGCCACAGGCATTTCAGGCTGCCTACCAGTTGTTGGAAGGCAATTCCCACGTCAATTTTGTTGGAAACGTTGAAGGCCGGGATGTTTATACCGGCCGCGCCGACGTCATCGTCACCGATGGCTATACGGGGAATATCGTCCTGAAATTCGCCGAATCCCTGTACGACGTATTTGCGAAGCGCTTCCCCAAGGACGAAACGGTGGAAACCTTCAATTTTGAGAATTACGGAGGGGTTCCCATTTTGGGAATCAAAGGCATCTCCATCATTGGCCACGGGATCAGTACCGGTCCGGCCATATCGATGATGATCCAAACTGCTGCGACGGCGGTCCAAAAGGAGCTGGTTCCCCGGATCGAAGCGGCATTTGCTGGAATTCAACCCGAGAAATAAAAAATTATGGCAATTACTGCTGCTATTACGGCCATTGGCCACTATATCCCGGAGCATATCCTGAGCAACTTCGACCTCGAAAAAATGGTCGACACCTCTGATCAGTGGATCCGGGAGCGGACCGGAATCGAGAAGCGCCACATCATGAAGGATGGTGCGACTTCCGACATGGCCATCGAGGCGGTGAAGGAACTGTGCGAACGGCGGGGCATCAGCCCGGAAGAAATCGATCTCCTGATCATGGCGACGGTAACCCCGGACCACACGTTTCCGGCGACGGCAGCCATTGTCACCGAAGCCATCGGTGCCACCAACGCCTGGGGCTTCGACCTCGAAGCCGCTTGCTCCGGATTCCTCTACTCGGTTTCCGTAGGCGCCAAATTCATCACTTCCGGCCAGCACAAGAAGGTCGTCGTAGTCGGAGCCGACAAGATGAGCTCCATCATCGACTATACCGACCGCAATACCTGCGTGCTCTTTGGCGATGGCGCTGCTGCCATTTTGCTGGAACCCAATGAAGAGGGCCTCGGCGTCCTCGACGAAAGCCTCCACACGGATGGTGCGGGCAAAAAGCACCTGCACATGAAGGCCGGCGGTAGCCGCAAACCCCCGTCTGCAGCGACGGTGGCCGCGGGCGAGCACTACGTCTACCAGGAAGGCCGCGCCGTATTCAAATTCGCCGTGACGAAAATGGCCGACGTTTGTGAGAAAGTTATGAAACGCAATAACCTGACCGGTGACGATGTGCGTTTCCTCGTCCCCCACCAGGCCAACAAACGCATCATTGATGCTTGCGCCAACCGCATGGGCGTGGACTCCAGCAAGGTCATGCTGAACATCCACCGCTACGGAAATACCACCGGCGCGACCATTCCGCTGTGCCTCTACGAATGGCAGGACCAGCTCGAGAAAGGGGACAACCTCATTCTGGCCGCGGTCGGCGGCGGGTTCTCCTGGGGCGCTATCTACGTCAAATGGGCGATTTAAGCCCGAAAATTTAACCTTTTAGAAATGTGCCAGCGGCTTCCGTTGGCACATTTCTTTTTCATTCCCAAGGGATTCGCATTAAATTCGGGTATGCTCAAGATCGATATGCACACCCACATCATCCCGGCGTCGCTACCCCGCTGGGCGGATAAATTTGGCTACGGAGACTTTATTTACCTCGAAAACAATGTGCCCGGAACGGCGGACATGATGAAGGGGAATGAGTTTTTTCGGCGCATCAAACAGAACTGCTGGGATGCCGGGTTGCGGGTGCAGGAATACGCGGAGAAGGCGACCCAGATGCAGGTCATCTGCACGATTCCGGTGCTGTTTGCGTATTGGGCGAAGCCCAAGGACGGACTGGAAGTCGCCCAGTTCCTGAACGACGACATTGCGAAGACCGTTTCGGAAAATCCGAACCACTACATGGCCCTGGGCACCCTGCCCATGCAGCATCCCGGCTATGCCATCCAGGAATTGGAGCGGTGCAAGAAGTTGGGCCTGGTGGGCATTCAAATTGGATCGAACATCAACGACAAGAACCTTTCCGAGCCGGAATTTGATGAGTTGTGGGCGGCGTGCGAGGAGTTGGACATGCCGATCATGGTGCATCCGTGGAACATGATGGGCTTTTACCAGATCCGGAAGTACTGGTTGCCGTGGTTGGTGGGCATGCCGGCGGAGACGTCCCGGGCGATTTGTTCGATGATTTTCAGTGGCGTCTTCGAGCGCCATCCGCAGCTTCGCGTGTGCTTCAGCCACGCGGGCGGTTCGTTTTTGCCGACCATTGGTCGGATTGAGCACGGATTCAATTGCCGGCCGGACCTCGTCGCCATCGACAACGAGGTCAATCCCCGCGATTATATCGGCAAGTTCTGGATCGACTCCATCACCCACGACATCCAGTTCCTGAACTACGCCATCGACATGGTGGGTTCCCGGCGGATTTGCCTGGGCTCGGACTATCCGTTCCCGCTGGGCGACCTCGAAATCGGCCAGTACATTGTGGATTCGGGTCTGCCGGAGACGGTCGTCGAAGATATTTTCTGCAATTCGACTTTGGAGTGGCTGGGGATCGAGAAGGAGAATTTGCCCGTGATAGAAGCGGCTCCGCAGGAGACGGGCGACCATTTTTCCTGACTTTACTTCCTGTAAAAAGACACCTTCGGGCCGTTGGGGCCCGGAGATAAATCTCTATTTTACCCTATGGCGTTTGAAAAAGGTGATCGTAAAGTAATCCGGGCGTGGACCTGGTTTGATTGGGCGAACTCGGTATACCCCCTGGTGATTACGACGGCGGTTTTTCCGTTGTACTTTGAAGCGGTCATCGGAACGGAAAATGCAGACGGGGAAAAATTGGTGCGGTTCCTCGGCATGGACTTCATCAATACCCAATTGTTGGCCTATTGTATCTCCTTTTCTTTTTTGCTCGTCTCCCTGATTACCCCGGTGCTCTCTGGAATCGCCGATTTTGCCGGTAAGAAGAAGCGTTTCATGCAATTCTTCTCGACCTTGGGCGCCATTTCTTCCACCGCTTTGTTCTTCTTCGATGGTGAAAGCACCCTGGCCGTGGGATTGGGCTTTTCGGTGCTGGCGAGTATTGGCTTTGCGGGGAGTTTGGTGTTTTACAATGCCTTTTTGCCCGAGATCGCCCACGCCAAAGACCTCGACCGAATATCGGCCCACGGATTTACGATGGGCTATATCGGGAGTTCCCTGCTCCTGATCATCTGCCTGGCGATGATCATGGGCCACGAAGCCATCGGCTTGGAAGAAGGGATGGCCACGCGGATTTCTTTTGCCCTGGCCGGAGTCTGGTGGTTTGGATTTGCCTTCCTGACCTGGCGGCACCTCCCTGACAATATCTATTCCCGAAAACCGGAGCGCACGAATATGCTCACCAAGGGCTGGAAAGAACTGGTTTCCGTGTGGCGCATTCTCCGGACCAAAGAGCAATTGCGGCTCCGTTTGTTCCTGCTGGCCTTTTTCTTTTACAGCATGGGTTATATGACGGTCATTTACCTCGCCACACCCTTCGCCCAAAAGGAACTCGGCATGGAGGCGAGCGAATTGATTACCACGGTGATGCTGATCCAGTTTGTGGGGATTGCCGGGTCGTATTTCTTTGCTTGGTTGGCGGGAAAAATCGGGAATATCCAATCGATCATGGTCTCGGTCCTCATTTGGGTGGTGGTTTGCGGGGCGTGCTGGTTTATCCAAACGCCCCTCCAATTCTACGGCCTCGCCTTCGGCGTCGGGACAGTCATGGGCGGCATCCAGGCCTTGTCCCGCTCGACCTACGCAAAGCTATTGCCCGAAACCAAAGACCACGCGTCGTTTTACAGCTTCTACGATATCACGGAGAAGGTCGCGATCACCTTGGGAGCTTACAGCTTCGGGCTGATCGAAAGCCTGACCGGTAGCATGCGCGGTTCGGCCCTGTTCCTCGGCATCTTCTTCTTCTTCGGACTCCTCGTCCTGATTCCCGTTGCCCGGATGCGCCCATCCGGAGCCCCCGCCTAAAATTCCGGCACCAAAAAATCCCCACAGCCAGAGCTGCGGGGATCCATATCTTGAGACGGGGCTGTTTACAGCCGCGCCAACAATTCCTTTTTCTTCGCTTCGAATTCTTCTTCGCTCAGAATTCCAGCGGTTTTCAGTTCGCCGAGCTCCTTCAAGGTCTTCATGATCTCATCACGGCTCATCTCCTGATTGCCACCGCCTTGGTTCTGGCCGGCGGGATTGTTCTGTTGCTGATTTTGCTGCATCTGCTGCATCATCATATTGGACATCATCAGGTTGGCCATGTCCATGCCAGGCTGGGCCATGTTGCCGCCGCTCTTGGCCGCGTCTTCCATGGACTTGGCAGCCTGGAACTGCGTGAACTGGTTCATGTCGCCGACCATCTTCATCTGGGTATTCTTGCGGAGGAACTCGTTGACTTCCGGCGGCAAGGTGATAGATTGGATGCTAAAGTCGGTGATGGACAGTCCGAAATCGTCGAAGTAATCTTTGATCCGCGGCATGAGGGCCTTGGTGAACTCAGATTTATTGGACTGGAGCTGGACGAAGGACAGGCCTTCTTCTGCCATCTCAGCCACGATTTCGGTGAAACGGTCGACCAATTTGCCGCGGAGGGTGCCTTCCAGTTCCTGGACCTTCACGAGGTTATCGGTACCGGCAAATTCTTTGAAGAACTTGCCTGCGTCGGAGACGCGGAAGTTGTAGGAGCCAAAGGCGCGGATCTCCACCTGGCCAAATTTGGCATCGGGGATATAGACCGGCGTCGGGGTGCCCCACTTCTGGTCGGTAAATTGGCGGGTATTGACGTAGTAAACGTCAACTTTAAAGGGTGACTCAAAGCCATATTTCCAGGAACGGAGCGATGTGAGGATCGGCATGTTCCGGGTGGTCAGTTCGTAGCGGCCCGGCTCGTAGACATCGGCGAGCGCGCCTTCATTTACCAAAATTGCTACCTGGGACTCGCGCACGGTCAGCTGCGCGCCCATTTTGATTTCTTGGTCCCGGTCGGGGAACTTGTAAACAATGGTGTCACGGGAAGGATCGGCCCACTCGATGACATCGATAAACTGGCCGCGAATAAAGTTGAAAAGTCCCATAGTGTTATTGGAGGTAATAAACGTTGCTAATGATCAATTTTGAGGTTTGGGTTTTTTATAGAGTGGTACGGTGGAGCAGGGCTCCCCATACATGAGTTTGTTCGCAATGGGGCGAAGGCGCCGGATGAATTCTACGTAGGTCGCCTGGGGAATGTCAATGTCACCACAGCCTTTCACTACAATCTTTTTACCATCAAGTGCTTCATAATCGATTCGGTCCAGAGAGGCACGCCAGATTTCTTTTTCCAGATCCTCCCTATTACCAAATACGAGGGTTTTCGCGTAGGGTTCCAATTGGATTCCCAGCAGCATCCAGGCCCAGCCTGGAATGATGGCATCTACGCTGGTCATGATATTTACATGCTTGCCGGCGTACTGGGACCAGTCGTGTTCCTTGATGAAAGCCCGGAAGTCTTTCTCCCGAAGAATCATCCCCTGGAACAATTGGTCTTTGATGTCAAATTCGACGCGTTCGCCACTGTCGTAGTGGTCCGCCAGGTCAAAGGTCACCAGCGGACTCAGGGCAACACGATTGATGATTTCACCACTCATATCAGTAAAATACTCCGCTTAAAGATAGTGATTTTCAGGGAATGGAAGGAAAAATGCGGTGCTTACCATTGGTCTTGGGGATAGTTCGGATCGGAAGGGACAATCACTTGATTGGCCCCGGACCAATTTTCCCGGTAGTTCCAAATGGCCTGCTTGTCCGCCTCGGGATTCTCGGCTTCGTCTTCCCAGAAGTAACGCTTTTTGGGGGGCACTCCCAGTTTCCGGAAGTACCAAGCGAGGAAAAGTCCCGCCAAGGCCCCAAACAAGTGGCTTTCCCAGCTCACCCCGGGTTGGACCGGGAGGACGCCCCAGATCATGCTGCCGTAGAAAAAGGCGATGACCAGGGAGAGGGCCAGATTCTGGGTATTGCGGCGAAAGATGCCGCTGAAGAAGAGAAATGCTGCCAATGCATACGCAATGCCACTGGCCCCGATGTGGGGGCCACTTTTTCCCGCGATCCACACCCAAATGCCCGTCATGAAGAACATCCAGGGGAGGGAGCGGAAGAATGCCTTGCGGTAGAAATACAGGGAGGCAGCGATGAAGACAAACAGCGGACCAGCATTGGAGAGGAGGTGGGTCCAATCGGCATGGACAAAGGGCGAGGTAATCACCCCGACCAGCCCCGCCCAATCGCGGGGAACCAAACCGAAAATGCCAGGCTGAATGCCCGACGCCCACAAAACCGCATGGATCAAAATCAAAACGCTGACCACCAAAGCTGAGGTCGCCAGCACCTGAATCAATTTCCGTGCATCTTTTCGTTCCATCGTACAAGAATATACGGAAAAGCGGCGGGCTTGTTCAGAAATTTCCGGGGAAGGTCTTTTGGGACGGAATCTTAGAGGCTACCCAGCACAATCACCCAGTAGACAATGAAATAGAGGACCATAAAGCCAATGACGACTCCGAGGACCGTCCGCCAATTCCGGCGTTTCTTGTTCAGGCGTTGGCGCGCTTCTTCGGCGTAGCGCCCGTTCGGGTAGTGCTCGAGGTAGTACTCGTAATAGGTCTGGTTATTGTAGCGCTGGGTGATGTCCCAGGCCCGCTGGTCGCGTTCGGCCTCGCTCAGGTGAGCGACGGGGCTGTCCGGCGACGGGACATAGTTGGGGATGGGCGGCGGCTCCGAGACCTGCATGCCCTTTCCGGTCAACTTGTAGATTCCGCCGTGCAGCTTTTGGATGCCCCGGTGGGACGATCCTCCGTTCCAATCCGTTAATTCGGCGTAGACATTGGCCTGGGTGCCCCGCGGCGGCATGACCGTTTCAAAACGTGCGGCGACCAAACGGCCGGATTCGCTGCCGACCCGGGCCTCGGCCTGGACGCGGCCACTGGCGGCGGCATCCTTGGACCAGACCACGAGGTGGGCCCGGTCGCCGGTGAGGCGGTGCTTCAACATATCGACGCTCTCCCGCGCATTGTGGGGTTGGTCCAGCCACCAGACTTTCAGGCCCACCGCTTCCAGCTCCTCGACCAACCGTCCCACGCGCGGCCGGTCTTCGGGCGCATAGGTCACGTACACATCAAATTCTTTGTTCATCAGGTCCTTGTTTATAGGGCCTAAATTTACACCATTTTTTTGGTTGGGAGGATGGGTAGGCGGAATGGGGAAACAAAAGAAAAAGGCCGCCCCGATTTTCGAGGCGGCCCCTTGACCGAGTGACTGACTAGTCACTTAAAAAATAGAAATTGATGCGTAGACCTAAATTCGGGTTACTTCCGCCTTGGGAATTGGCCCGGCTCCGAAATTTTCCTTTATAACGGAGCAGTTTCATTTCCCCCCACCCCCCTCCGAAAAAAATTATTCGACCCACTCAAATTTGACCTGGGTATAGCCGTAAGCATAGTCAAAGGCGATTTCGAAGACCTTTCCACTCACGGGCGTATAGATCACCGGCCAATTGTTCGTCCACCACATTTTCAGGACTGGTTGCTGCTCGTGCGTGATTTCGCCGCACAGGGCAATGAAATCGCAGGCTTCGGGAACCTCGAAGCGGAAGGTTTCCTGGTTTTGGTGGACGTCCCAGTGGAAGACTTCCCAGGTGGGCTCAAAGGGGATATGCTCGAAGAGGTCGCTGATCAGGGCGCCCGCCAAGGTGCTTTTCCAGGCGGGTTCGTAGAGTTGTTCTTTTTCCAGCAAAGTTGATTCCATGATGGGCATGGCCCAAAGCCGGCCGCCATCGGGAAGGATGGTCGTTGGCGAAAAGTTCATTTTTTGCAGGACCAGCATGGTTTCATCCAGCACCAAAGGACCATAAAATTCGTGGACCAGGGTCTGAATGGGCGTTTCCGTTTCCCAAAACTCGATGTCTTCTTCTACGCTTTCGATTTGCGGGAACTTCTGGACGCCTTCCTCCAACAAATCAAACAAGACCCCGCTCCGTTCGACCGCGTAGACCTTTTCCGCCCCCATCTCGGCCATTTTCTGAGAAATGAGTCCCCGGCCCGCGCCCGCCTCGCAGCAGACCTGGCCCTGAATGGAAGCCTTGAATTTTCGGAGCAGGGAATAATAGGCCCGGATGCGCCGCTTGCTGTTGTAGATCGGGATGAAGGTCAGGAAATCGGCGATGTCTTGTTCCCGATCCCCTGAGAGAGAATTGAATAGTTCCATGGATTGTAAGGGAAAACCAAGGAAATTTAGATGGGATTTTGGATATTATAGTCCATCCCCTCAATTTTTTTCTCATGGCCTACCCTCAATTTGATTATCAAAAGCTACCTCCACTTCCCTCTCTCCCTGATTTTTCCCTTGACCGCCTATTTTCTGAACCCGTTGAAATTCGGACTCCGCGACTGCTCATCCGTCCAATGACCCTCGACGACGCCGATGGCATCTTTGACATTTACGGAGATCCGGAAGTCGGTCGGCTCAACCTTTGGACGCCGCTTCCTCACCGCACAGCGGCGATGGACAAGATCCGCGTTTTCCAGACCCATTTTGTGGAGGGAAAACGGGTACGCTGGGGGCTGACGCTGCCGGAGGAAGGTCGTGTGATCGGAGACATCGCCATTGTCGCCCACGATTATAGGATGCAGCAGGGGGAAATCGGATTCAATTTGAGCCTCGCGCACCAGGGAAATGGTTATATGAGCGAAGCCCTGCGGGGAATGTGGCGGTTTTTGTTCGGGGAAATTGGGTTTCGGCGAATTGTAGCGCTGGTCAATCAGTACCACGAGCAATGCCACCGCTTGTTGGAAGCGGTCGGATTTCAAAGGGAAGGAACCCTTCGCCAGGCCGTGCAATGGGAAGGCAGACCGATAGATGTCTGGCAATTTGGATTGTTGCCGGGCGAGATTCGGTGGAAAAAACCGTCTTAGACGGGAATTTCCAGCTTTTGGAAGGCTTCCACCAGCATTTCCGTCTGCTCCAGACTCGTCGCCGGGAAATTCGCAATGCGGATTTGATCGTCCTTCCGCTCACTGTAGCCTTGTCCCACCACAAATCCCTGTCGGGCCAATGCCGTGGCAATATTGCCGGCTTGGTTGGGCGTATCCAGGACCACGACCGTCTCCGAGCGCCAGCGCGGCGTATCGACGGTCGGTTGCCAGCGGGGATGCGCATCAAAGAATTGATACAGGCGATCTGCTTTCAATTTGGAGGTGGTGAACAGCTCGTCACCACGGTCCAGCATGGCCCGCGCAACTTTGCCCAGCAAGAAAATGCCCAGCACATTCGGCGTTTCCGGCGTCTGGTGCTTCTCCGCCCGGCGCGCCATCTCGACGAGGCTCCGGTGATTGCCCCGAAACTCCCCATTTCCCGTCGCTTCTTTCACCCGCTCCAACGCCCGGTCGCTCAGGACCAGCACGCCCAATCCAGCCGGCAATCCAAAGCCTTTCTGCACCGAAAAGTAGGCGCCATCTACGCGGCGGAAGTCCACCTGGTAGATTGGGCTGGCCGAGGTGAGGTCGATGAAGTGCAGCGGTTGGGGAAAACGGTCGGCAATGAGGTAGTAGTCGTTGGCGGGGGTCATAACGCCGGTACTGGTCTCGTTCCCGATCATGCCGACGAGGCCGGTGCCATCGGGGATGTGGACGCGTTCCATCGGAAAGCCTTGGCCGAGGGGAGCTTCTACGGAAGACTCCAACCGCCCCATTTCCCGCGCGAAGGCGCGGAAACGTTCCGAAAAGTTGCCATTGACGAAGAAGAAGCCGGGTCCGTGGAAGGCTTGCAACAGGCGCTCCCAGATCTCGGTCGCCGAGGAAAAGAAGAGGATATGGTAATCCTCCGGGACATTCATCAATTCCCGCAGCGCGCTGACGGTGCCCTTGAAGATGGACTTAAAGGCAGCCGAGCGGTGCGAAATGGATGGGACCTGCTTGCGCAGGGCCTCCTGGATGAACTGGTCGGTTCCGGGGTAGAGCTGGGAAGGACCGGGTGTGAAATGAATGGTATCCATGTAGGGTTAGCGGCGTTGGTTGGTCAGTAAAGGACGCGAAATTTAATGGTTCCGTCGACTTTACGTAGCGCTTGGGTGACTTTCTTGTCGTATTTGCGGTTAATATCAGTAATAACGTAGCCGACCTTCATATTCGTTTGCAGGTACTGGCCTACAATATTGCATCCGTGGTCGGAGATGATTTGGGTCAGCTTGGCCATGAGGCCAGGCTGGTTGTGGTGGATGTGGATGAGGCGGTGAGATTCCCGCTGGTGGGGGAGTTGGAGGCGGGGGAAATTCACACTGTTGAAGGTGCTGCCGGTATTGACGTAGCCGATGAGCTTGTCGGGCACGAAGGCGGCGATGTCCACCTGGGCTTCCAGCGTGCTGCCGCCGATATGGGGCGTGAGCAGGAGGTTGGAGGTGCCGGAAAGGGGGCTGACAAACGGCTCGTCGTTGCTGCGGGGCTCGGTGGGGAACACATCCACTGCCGCGCCCAGAATTTTCCCTTTTTCCATGTGCTTCTTCAGCGCTTCCACGTCCACGACAAAGCCGCGGGCCAGGTTGATGAGGAAGGAGCCCTTCTTCATCTGCCGCATCTCGGCATCGCCGAAGAAGTTGATATTGCTCACGTCGCCATCGACGTGGAGGCTGACCACATCGGAGCGCCGCAGCAGGTCGCGGAGGGTCAGGCAGCGTTCGGCATTTCCCAGCGCCAACTTATCCACCTTGTCGTAGAAGATGACCTTCATCCCCATGGACTCGGCCAGCACCGACAACTGCGATCCAATATTGCCGTAGCCAATGATGCCGAGCGTTTTCCCCCGGATTTCGTGGCTGTTTTTCGCGGACTTGTTCCACTTCCCCTCGTGCATCATGCGGTTTTTCTCCGGGATGCCCCGGTTCAGCATGATGATTTCACCGATCACCAGTTCCACCACGGAACGGGTATTGCTATACGGCGCATTGAACACGGGGATGCCCCGGTCAAGACACGCTTCCAGGTCCACCTGGTTCGTCCCAATGCAAAAGCAGCCCACTGCCATCAGGCGTTCCGCGCTTTCGATGACCTTCCGCGTCAGCTTGGTCTTGGAACGAATCCCGATGATGGACACGTCCTTGATTTTTTCGCACAACTCCTCCTCCGGCAAGCTGTGGCTCAACAATTCCACCTGGTAACCCTCATCCTCCAGCATGGCCTTGGCATTGGGGTGGATGGCCTCCAGCAACAGGACCTTGATCCGGTTCTTGGGGTAGGAAATGGCCATGGGGAGCCGGTTGTGGTAGAGGAATTCGTCGAAGCTCGGGGTGACGTGGTCCGCCAACTGCTTGGCCGTTTCCCGTTCCACATTCTCCGTAAAGGCAAAGAACTTCACCTTTTCTTCCCCATCGCTCATGGTATAATCGGAGTAGCCGTCTCCGATGACAAAAATCTCCCCCGGCAGGTTCAGGGCCTTCAATTGGGCCCGTTTGCCGTCCGGGCGAGACAGGAGGTTGTCGTGGTCAAAACCGGTGATATTGTCCCGGTCGTCGAAGGTGAAGGTATTGGCGAAGACCCGCTCGGCGGGAATGCCAAAATCGGCGACGATGGGCTCGATGAACTCCCGGAATCCGGCGGAAACGACGTAGAGCTGGTCCACGTGGTCCTTGAAGAACTGCTCGTTGCGCTGGATGGACTTGGAGACTTTCTTCCGGAGTTTTTTGATCAGCGGGTCCAGGTGGCTGCGGTTCGCCCCGATGAGTTCGAGGCGGCGGGCCAGCCCGTCAGTAAAGGAAATCTCACCTTCAATTCCCTTGGAGGTGAGATCTTCGATTTGGGCCAGGATGCTGGCCTTCTTCTTGTTGCCTTTGAGGACGATCTTTGCGAGCTCTTCCAGGGCTTCTACCTGGACGAAGGTCGAATCGAAATCGATGATGTAATACCTTTCCATTGCGGGCGCAAAGATACGATAATCTTGGTCATTCTTTCTGCTTTCGAACGCTCACTTTCCACTTCCGAAAGCGGAAAACTTTTCGCTTGAACAGAAAGACAAAAAAGCCGAAGAAAGACATGAGGAGGCCGGAAATCAGCGTGTTTCGGTAAATCCTCCGAATGGCTTCGGAGTCCTGGCGGAAGTTTCCCCGGGAAAAGAAGGCCCAATAAATGAGTCCGATCAGGCCGGAAGCGGCCAAAGCCAGGCAGAGCAGGCCTCCAATGAGGAATCCCCAGCTCATCCGATGGGCCTTTTCCGGCATCGCTGTGAGCCGCCGGATATCATCCAACTCAATGGTGTGCCGGTTGACCACAATGTAATCGGATCCGATTTCCTCGATGTAGCCATCGAAGCCGCGGTAAGAGCCGTAAATTTTGTAGGAAACATGGTCGCCCACCTGAACTGTTTCTTCCTTGTCATCCCGTTGAAAAACAATTTCCTGGTCCGCCGATTGGGCTTGTTGCTGGGCGAACAGAGGGGATACAAGGGTGAACTGGAGGCACAGGAGAAGTGCCCCGAAAATGAATCGAGTTTGCATGGTGTTAGAAAAATTTGAGTGACGTTTTCAGTCAGACGACCGAAAGCGCCAAAAGATTGCATGGAGGGAAAAATTTATTTTTTGGGCGGGGCCGGAACGACCTTTTTGACGACGTTGCGGCGGCGGGTTTTGCGGATTTTCCAGTTCCTCATCCAGAGCTTCCGCCACAGGAAAAATAACAGGACCAAAGTGGCCGCCACAAAGGGAATGGCCACCACCCAGGAGAAATACAACAGAATGACGGCTCCCAATCCAGCGTAGGAATTGGTTGATAAGGTCAGGAACAGGACGCTGCCGACCAATCCTCCGAGCAGGATTCCCAGGGAGATGAATCCAAGGGTACGAACCGCCTTACGGACTTTCCGGCGTTGGTGGATGACATAGGGGTAGTCGTGAAGTCGGATGGAATAAGGATCGGCTTTTTGGTGTTCCTGGACCACCAGGCTGGAATCCCCGATGGCGTTAACACGAACCTGCTTTTTGCGGGGTCCCCGATCAGTCATTTCGGGGTAGACCAGCCGGTCTCCCGCCCGAATTTCCACGTACTGGTTCGGTTGGGATTGATTTTGGAGGAGGAGCATGTCTTCGTTGGCCTGGGCTTGGGTTTGGGCGTGGAGCGGTTGTAGGCCAAGGAAAAACAAACTCAGGAGCAAAGCATAGGCAAGGCGATTTGCAGTAGCAGTTATGGTGATCATTTGACCCAAAATACAGAAAAGCGCGCTTTTTTTCGTGCGCTCAATTGAGTTTCCCCGGAGTTGGGTCCGTTTTGTTGGGGGAAGGGAAATGCCAACGCTGCCAAACCGGCCCCGGAGATTCGAAGGGGGGTGAACTTATTTTTCAGCCGGAACAACCTTCTTGACGACGTTGCGGCGGCTGGTTTTGCGAATTTTCCAGTTTTTCAGCCAGATTTTTCGCCAGATGAACAAGAACAATATCAGCGAGATGGCCACGAAAGGAATGGCGATGACGGACGCAAAGATCATCACGATGGCCGCACCCAGACTTGCGCCGGAGCTGGTCGAAAACGCCAGGATCAGGAGGCTGAGGATCCCGCCGGCGGCTCCAATTCCCAGCCCAATCAAGCCCAGCGTACGGAATGCCCGCCGGACTCCCCGGCGTTGGACCTTGAGATAGGGATAGTCGGTAAGTTGGATGGAATAGGTCGGGGCGTACTTCGTCTCCTGGACGATCAGGCTCGAATCTTCGATGGCAGCGATCCTTACCCGCTGTTTACGAGGTCCCCGCTCGGTCTCGACGGGATAGACCACCTTGTCCCCGGACCGAATTTCCACGTATCGATCGGGTTTGGTTTGGTTTTGGAGCAGGAGTATGTCTTCGTTGGCCTGGGCCTCGGTTTGGGCGTGGAGGGGTTGTAGCCCAATGAGCAATAAAACCAGCCAAAAGGCGTAAAAAAGGCGGTATTTCACGGGAGCAGCGGCAATCATGTCGATCAAAGTACACAAATATGCCCGCTTTTTTCAGGCCCGTTCCATTCAATTTGGGCGGCGCCTGACCTTTCGGATGCGCCATTCCTTCAGCCAGATTTTCCGCCGCATCAGGAAAAAGAGCACCAGGGCCGCGATTCCAATGGGAACAGCAAGGGCCAGGGTCACAAGGAAGAAGACGGCTACGGTCAGGCTCGCGAAGGTTCCCGTAGCCGTGAAGGCCATGATCAAGGTGGCCAGCAGGCCCCCGACCAGCACGGCCAGGTCGGTGAAGCCCAGGATCCGAAAGGCTTTTCGGATACCACGCCGCTGGTGCTGAACGTAGGGATAATCCCGGAGCCGAAGGGAATAAGTCCCGTTTTCGCCCTCCGCGCGTACGAAGAGGCTGGAATCCTCGATCCCCGTGACCTCTACGACTTGTTTGGGAGCACCCGGATCACTGGACTCCGGATACACGATCCGATCACCGGTCCGAATTTCGATGGTGCGCTGGGGCTTCAGTTGGTTTTCGAGCAACAGAACCTCTTCCCCGGCTTGTCCCTCGCTTTGGGCCAGTAGGGAGGCGGGATGGACACAGGAAAACGACAGGAGGAGGACGAGAAAAATGCGGTTCAGGGAAATGATCACGGCAGGATATTTTTTCCAAACTACTAAAATGCCCGCTCCTTTTTGGGGTGGAGGGGAGGGAAAATGACGATTTGAACCCGCAGGTGGGCCTTTTGGGACTGCACTGCCTTTTTCCTTTTCTCCCCCGCTCTTGCTATTTTTACCCCCCTAATCTTGTCCCCATGAAAAAACGATTCCTTCCCCTGTTGATGTTGGCCCTGGTGAGTTTTGCCTGCGAACCCAGTTCCGAGGCGGAGACCCCGGCGGAAACCCAGGCCCCGACCCCTGACGAACCGCAGGAGCCGACCTACGCATTGAACCTGAACCTGGTGCCCGATGCGAGCTGGAGTGTCAAGGAAAAACGCACGGAGGTGACCACCCTGAATCCGGACGCTGCCACCCCCGCAGTGTCCAAGGTCAGCACAGTCATCACCCGCAAATTCAACCCCCAGGCCGTCGACAAGGAGCAAATGCTGCCCATCAACATTTCGTACGTCGGGGTATACGGAGAAGGATCAGACGGGGAAAACAAGTTTTTGTACGATTCCAATGACCCCAATACCGGCCCCGGCAATGGCCTTGAGCACCTGCTCGACACGCGCCTGGAAGTGCGCTTGTTTCCGAGTACGGGTCAGGTGGTGGACATTGTGGGAGGAAAGGACATGATGGAGCGCACGACCGGCCAGCCCGACGACGCGGGCCGGGGGGACGAGCTGTTCCGCCAACAGCTCGGCGCCGAATTCAATTTCTTGCCGGAAGATGCGGTCACCATTGGCACTTCCTGGACCCGTACGGGCCGGTTTGCGTCGACTTACAACGTGAAATATACGTCCACCTATACCCTCTCTTCCGTAGAGGGTGACCGGGCGGTCATCGACCAGGCAACGGAAATTACGCCGATCCCGACCGACGAATTGGGCGAGGTCTTGCCGGTACGCTACGACCTTTCGGGTTCTGCGTCCGCCAAAATCACGCTGGAGCTTTCCAGCGGCCGCGTGCTGCAACGGGAGTCTTCCTCGGTCATGGAGGGAGAGTTGGTCATTGAAGGGGGCGAAAATCAAGCTGTGAAGATTGAAATTGAACGCTATGCTGAATCGAAATAATACAATGAAGGCCGTTTTGGTCCTGGTGGGGATGGTCATGGGCCATTGGGCCTGGGCGCAGGAGATGCAGACCCCGTTCGAGCAGAACGGGAGCAACTATTCCGCGACCTACGACGAAGCGATCGCTTTCTATACCCAATTGGCGACGGAGAGCAAAATGGTTGAGTTGGTGGAATACGAAAACGGGACCGATGTCGGCCGTCCGCTGCACCTGGTGGTGATCTCCGGCGACGGCAAGACCTTCAATCCGGTCATGACCCGCCGCCAGGACAAGCGCATTGTCCTCATCAACAACGGCATTCACCCCGGTGAGCCCTGCGGCGTGGACGCCAGCATGATCCTGGCCCGCGACCTCGTCAACGACAAGATTTACAAGCCCCTGCTGGACCACATCACGGTCCTCATCATTCCGCTCTACAACGTCGGCGGATCCCTCAACCGGGGCCCCGCCAGCCGGGCCAACCAAAACGGACCCGAGAATTACGGTTTCCGCGGAAATGGCCGCCTCCTTGACCTCAACCGCGATTTCATCAAGAACGATTCCCGCAACGCCCAGACCTTCCTGCAAATCTTCAGCGAGTGGCGACCCGATTTGTTCGTCGATACCCACACGACCAACGGCGCGGATTACCCTTCGTTCATGACCTATATCCCGACCCAGAAGGACAAGCTCCACCCGGAACTGGCGGGCTACATGGAAAATTACATGAACCCCGGCCTCGTCGACGCGATGTCCAAGGCCAACTACGACATGTGCCCCTACGTGAACACAATGGGCTGGGGCACGCCGCCGGATTCGGGCCTGGTGGGCTTCCTCGAGACACCGCGGTACAGCACGGGCCTCGCCGCCCTCTACAATACCATCGGCTATACGACCGAGGCCCATATGCTCAAGACCTTCGAGGACCGCGTGTACGGGACCTACCATTTTCTGCTGAACCTCCTCATCCTCACGAACCGGGACCGGACGAAAATCGCGCGTCTGCGGGCGGAGGCCATCAAGCAGGTCAAAGCGCAGGAAGAATTCACCTTGCGGTGGGAAGTGGACATGGACGCGGCCACCGACCTCGATTTCATGGGCTACGAAGCGACCGTGGGCACGAGTAAGATTACCGGCAAGCCGCGTCTGAGCTACGATTCCGGCAAGCCCTGGCGCCGCACGATTCCCTTTTACAATACCTACCGGCCGGTCGTGACGGTCAAGAAGCCCTACGCCTATATCGTCCCGCAGAGTTGGCGCGGCGTGGTGAAGCGGTTGGAATGGGCCGGGGTTAAAATGCAGCGGCTGGCCGAAGACACCGAAGTCGAAGCCGAGATGTACTTCATCGATGATTTCCAGGCCGCCCGCGCGCCCTATGAAGGCCATTGGCCGATCAGCAAAGTGAAGGTGCGGAAGGAAATGCAGACCGTGACCTACCGGAAGGGTGACTATGTGGTCACATGTGATCAGGCCGTCAACCGCTACATTATCGAAACCCTCGAACCCGAGGCCCACGACAGCTTTTTCCACTGGAATTTCTTCGACGAAATCCTCCAACGGAAGGAATATTTCAGCTTGTACGTCTTTGAAAAAACGGCCCAGGAGATGCTGGCGGCCGATCCCGGCCTGAAGCAGCGCTTTGACGAAGCCGTGGCCGCCGACAGTACCCTCCAGGGGAATGACTGGGGCCAAATGGACTGGCTGTATCGCCAGTCGGAACACTACGAGCCGACCCACCTGCGTTATCCAGTGGGGCGCTTGCTGGAAAAAGGCCGCTTGCCGCTGAT
Source organism: uncultured bacterium (assembly GCA_963923035.1). Taxonomy (GTDB): domain Bacteria; phylum Bacteroidota; class Bacteroidia; order J057; family JADKCL01; genus CAWUKT01. Next base: position 76,586 of record CAWUKT010000011.1, on the reverse strand, counting down.
GAAATAACCCATGCAACCCCGGAATCATTTCCGGGGTCTTTGTTTAGACTGACCTGAAGACCTATGCGCATTGGATTCCTTTTGCTGTTGACCCTGTTCTTCTTTCCCCTGTCCGCCCAGGATTGGTTGAAGTTGGAGCCTACGGTGGGTTCGGACTCGCTGCGGGCCGCATTGGGGGTGGAGATGATGAATGTGTACATATCCTTGCCGGGCCTGGGAGCGGGAGAGGAAGAGGCGGGGCACGTGGTGCGGATTGTCAAGCACGCGGAACGGGAAGTCGAGTACAATGACGCCGGACAGCCGGAATTGGTGCGTTTGTACAATGCAGACAACGGGAAACTGAATAAGACAATCCGGTACTGGTACAATGTGAAGGGGCAACGCAATGGCCGCACGGAGGATGCGTACACATCGATCTTCACGGGCGATGGAACCGAACAGGTCAGCACCTTTCAGACCAAGGCACGCTTCAAGTACAATGAGCGGGGCCTGTTGGTGGAGGAAGTTCCGGTGGATGACAAGTCGCTGCCGCCGATTCCCGATTATCGAATCAGTTACGATTGGGACGACCAGGGGCGGCTGATCTGGGTGGAGCGGGTTTACAATTATCCCACCTACATGGAATTCGCTCAAATGTACGAGCACAAGGGCGATACGACCTGGGTCCTGGCGAACAAGGACCGGAAAGTGGACAGTTGGCTCATCGTGGTGTGGGATGACCAGGGGCGCATCCAGGAAAAAATCACCAACAAGGATGACCTTCCCCAATTCCGGCAAACCTATGAATACCGGAAGGGGCGTCTCTACAAAGCGATTTACTGGAAATGGCGGTCGGATCAATGGGAACAGTACAACGAAGAAGAATTGTTCTACAACCGGCAGGGATTGTTGGTGATGCGGCGGTATACGGGGGGAGAAATGGACGGCCGGGAGGACATTTACGAATACTTCTTCACATCTGATTCGGAAAAATGAGGTGGCTTGGTCTTCTGCTGGTCCTTGTGTTTCCGCTTAGACTGGCCGGTCAGGAATTGTTTGGGAATTTTTCTGCTGCCCCCGACTCCTTTCCCCAAGAATGGATTCATACCCACCGGATTCAAACCATCGACGTCTACGAAACGACCGACGAGCAAGCCTCTTCAGCGCCATCTTCTACTTTCAAAGTCGAAAAGCCCTTCACCACTTACGAATTTGACCGGGCGGGAAGGCTGCTTCATTTTCAAGGCAATGAATTTTTGGGTCATCCACTTCCCCTGGAGATTCGTTTTGGGTACAATGAACAGGGCCTGAAGGAGGAAATGCTGATTCAAATTGATCTTTCTCAAGCTGCTGATCCCCCCGCAGACCCCATTGCCACTCATACGACGCACTACCGCTACAATGAAAAGGGGCAGCTGGTTGAATTCACGGAATATGATTCCTTGATGATTTTATTTGGTCCCGAGCAAGAGGTGCATGGTGTGGATTGGGATGCCGCTGGGCGCTTGTTGCGGGAATATATTTTGCTCAGCGATGGGGATACCATGGCATTATGGGGTTGGGAATACGAAAGGCAATGGGTGCGCATGTACGATTATGGCTTTGGGAATGAGCGGGGTGAGGTCGAAGCAGCTTGGCGAACCAATAAACGAGGCCAGGTCGTTGAATTGATCCACCAAAGCTATTCCTCGGATCCCCAACTCCAATCGCTGTATTTCTATGATGCGGACCGTTTGATGCGGGAGGAAATCAATTTCAAATCCGAAGATGGAACGAAATTTGCTCCCTTCTACACCAAAACATATCACTACGGCGCTGCGGGGCGGATGGAGAAAATCGAACTTCGGTCTCAGACCGGAATCCGTACCTTTGAGCTCCAATACACGTTTTACCAATGAAAAACTGGTGCTGCATCCTGTTGCTCGGCCTTTGGTGGCCTCTGACCGCCCAGTCTCCACCTGATCTGGAGCCCCAATTGTTCGAACCCGAGGTCATGCAAGCCAATGGCGTCCTGTCGGTAGAGGCCTACAAGCATGAATTTTTCAGGGACAAGCCTGGAAAATTGCCTCCAACCATCGTCGAAATCGCATTGACCCAAGCCCCCGAATACGTCCACTTCTTCGACTCGTCCGGCCAGGTCATCCTGACGGAAGAATTTCCCCTCCTCGACACCAATTGGGTCTCGGAACGGTCATTTGCCTACAACGACCAGGGCCAATTGATCCGCGAAATCAGGAAACCCGGCCGCCCCCGTGGTCAGCAGCCCTTCATGGTCTTCCAGACCGATTACGAATATGATTTCATGGGCCACTGCAAGCTGGAGCGGAGTTCCCTCGCCAACGAAGGTCCGAACGCCCCGGAAGACTCCCTGGTGATCACCTGGGGCTTTTCCGACCCCAAGCGGGCCACCCAATCCGGCAACCTGGTCTGGAAAGTTGAGCCCAAGAATGGCTACCAGCGCTGGATTTTTTACGGCGATGACCAGGAAATCATCTCTACGCTGGACGTATGGAAGGACAAGAAGGGCCGATTGGCGAAAACGGTCGAAGTCGTGCCGGCGAGCGGTGAATACCAGCAAAAGCAGTACGCCTACACGAAGGAAGGGCGCCTGAAAGAGGTCAAAGAGTGGAAGGAAGAGTCCCAGGCGGGGAAGGATGCGCCCCACCAATGGAAATACAGCTACGACAAACAGGGGCGACTCATCCACGAAAAATACCTCCTGAGCGGGATTGGAGTGGCCGAAATGCTGTTTCGGTACCGAACGGCAGGTGAATGAGTTGGAAGAAAAAGCGGAACCTAGTAATTTACTCCTATGAAAATGAGAATTGCGATGTGGATGCTGATGTGCCTGCCCCTCGGCCTGTGGGCGCAGGGGGCCTGGCAGCCCGGTGAACTCGTGCTGGTCGAGGGCGATACCCTCCGGGGCATGGTCGCCAAGGCCAAGGGCAACCAATTTGCGTACAAGGTCGACCGCAAGGGCGAGCGCAATTTCTTCAAGGAGGAAGAGGTGGTCGGCTATACGATGGGCGACCAGCAGTTCGAGCGCCACGTCGTCGACGTGTTCATGGGCAAGTTCCCGGAGCGCCGCGAGGTCTACCTCGAAATCCTGGTTGACGGCCCGGTCAAGCTATTTGAATATACCGGGACCGGCATGTTGGGCGCCTCGCACACCAACCGTTTTCTCTTCCACGCGGACGCTTCTATGCCCTGGCGGGTTCCCCCCAAAGAAGGCGCGTTTCGCAAGCAAGTGTCGATGTATTTCGGCGATTGCGAGTCCATCACGGACCGCATCAAGTCCAAAGAGCTCGGCTACGAGCAACTCAACGGCATCGTGGTCCTGTACAATTCATGGGCCATCGCCGAGGCCCAAAAGGAAGCCTCCAACATCGAAGAAACTCCCGAATAATTTATGGCCCGCTCTGCCCGCCGGTGGCGGAACCGCATCGCCTATATCCTGTTTTTGGTGGTCCTCGCCCTGGCCACGGGCGAGATATTTTTGCGCCTGACCGGGCGGTCAGGATGGGCGGAGCCCAATAAGACCATCAAAGTCGAACCGGGGGGCTCTTTCTTTCGGCCCCACCCGGTCCTGGGCTATGCCGGCCAGCCCGGCACCCTTCAGGTGACCCTCCAGGACAGCCTTCATTTTACCGTCTCCCACAACGACCAGGGCTACCGTTTGACCCATCCCCCCCTCGATTCGGCCGACACGCGGCCCCAGATCTGGATATTCGGCTGCTCGTTTACGCACGGCTACGGCGTGGAAGACGACGAGGCCTATCCCTGGCTGTTTCAGGAACGCTTTCCCCAGTACCAGGTCCGCAACCTCGCGATGACGGGCTACGGGACCTACCATTCCCTCCTCCAACTCCAATCGCTGCTGGAAAAGGAAGCTCCGCCCGCCGTGGTGATGCTGGCCTACGGCGCCTTTCACGACCAGCGTAATGTCAACAGCCGCTATTGGAAGAAGGCGTTGGCGGGGCAGGAGGTCGCCAAGGACATCCAGTATCCGTTCATGCGCTACAACGACGCGGATTCGCTGGTGGCGTATCTGGAACGGCCGGATTATACGCCCTGGACCGGGCAGCGGTGGTCGGCATTGGTCCATTTTCTCGAAAAACAATCCAATGGGGCGGAGGAACAAGAGCTGAGAAGTGGGGACGTGACGCGGGAAATGATCGGAGAAATGGGAGTGCTGTGTCAGGAAAAGGGAATCGAAATGGCTTTGCTGGGCATTTTTAAGAATCCCGGAACGGAGCAGGTGCTGAAAGAGTTTGAAGGGAAAATGCGGGTGCTGGACATTTCGGTGGACACGGAGGATCCCAGCTTGCGGATTCTGCCGGATGATGGCCATCCAAATGCAGAAGGCCATCGCCAGATGGCAGAGAAACTGGCGAATTGGTTCGAATAAAGTGGCTTAGGCTTGGGCGGAGCGCTTGAACAAGCGCTTGCGGAGGACGATCAGGGCGATCACTAATATGCTTCCCACACCCAATCCCAAAATCAGGATGTTCATGTTGCGCGCCAATTCCGGTCGGCCGGGCGGAAAGCCCTTTCCGAGATCGGCCATGACGGCCTCGGCCCGCACGCCTTCCGGCAAATTGGGTTCACAGACCGTCGTTGCCTGGGTCTGGTGCCGCTTTTTTCCGAAAACCAGGTACTTTTTTCCCTTCTCGAACGCAAACCCACACTGGTTCGCTGCCGTCGTGTGAAAGGTCACCACGGGCTCAGAGGCGCGCTTCCACGTCGTATCAACCTTGAAGGTGGCATTGACACCGCCCTTGATGGCATTGGTCGTGAGGCGCACACATTCGCCAAATATGATGAGGTTGGCCTCTTCAATGTGGTCTGCCACCGTCATCTCCGGGTCACAGCCGCATTCTTCCGTAGGCGTTTGGGCGAGGAGGGGAGTGCCCAGGCCCACCAAACAGACCCACCAAACCAATTGTCTGATCATGCTTCGATTTGTCGAATATTCTGATTGTGCTCAATCTGCTCCACTTTGCCGTCCCGCAAGCGAATCACCGTGTGGGCGTAGGCCGCAATGTCCTCCTCGTGCGTCACGAGGATGATGGTCTGGCCCTGCCGGTGCAATTCAGCAAATAAACCCATGATCTCGTAAGAAGTTTTCGTGTCGAGGTTTCCGGTGGGTTCGTCGGCGAGGATAATGGAGGGATTGTTGACAAGGGCGCGGGCCACAGCGACCCGTTGGCGCTGGCCCCCGGACAATTCGTTGGGGCGGTGATCGATGCGATCTCCGAGCCCGACATCCTGGAGGACCTTTTCGGCGATTTGGTTGCGCTCACCCCGGCGCTTGCCCGCGTAAATCAGGGGAAGGGCTACATTTTCGAGGGCGCTGGAACGGGGAAGGAGGTTGAAGGTCTGGAATACGAATCCGATTTCGCGGTTTCTGACGGCGGCGAGTTCATTGTCATCCATTTGGCTGACGTTGACACCGTTGAGGAAGTAATCGCCGCTGGACGGGGTGTCCAGGCAGCCCAGGGTATTCATCAGCGTGGATTTTCCCGAGCCCGACGGACCCATGATCGCCACATAATCGTTGCGCCGGATGTCCAATGAGACCCCATCCAGGGCGCGAATGGTTTCGTGGCCCATTTGGTATTCCCGGCGGATGTCTTTCAAGCTGATGACAACCTCTTTTACTTCCTTGCTCATTCTTCCAGATTGTACAGTTCCTGCAGGATGGCTTCTTCGCCCAGTTCCCGCAATTCAAATATACGCTGAAATTCTTCCCCGATGGCGGCGGAGCGAGCGGAATCTGGCTCCAGCATGATCGCCCGTTCGGCGGCAGTGGCCGATTCTTCGATGCGCCCAAACTGCTTTTCGATGAATGCCAGCTGGTATTCAAACGCAGATTGGCGGGAATTCATTGTCCGGGCCTCCATCAGGAGGTCGTGGGCGTCGAAATTATTGCCCTGGGCCCGGTAGACCTGGACCAGATGCACAATGGGTTCCCGCTGAAGCGGGTTCTCCGCGTACAATTGCTTCAATTGTTGCACCGCCTGGGCGGTATCGCCTTTCTCCAATGCCAGTTCGGCATTCAGCAAGGCAAAGCCTTCGGGACGCGGCGAAATTTGCTTCAACTCTTGCGCGAGCTGTTGTGCTTTATTCGGTTGATTTTGTTGTAAATAGGCGCGGGCCAATTCTACCTTGAGTGGGCCATTGTTCGGGTCTATGGCTAAGCCGGGTTCAAGGTTTTCGATGGCGAGGCTGTCGCCGAGTTGGAGGCTGATCTTGCCCATTTCGAGGTAGGGCAGCACCGTCGACGAATCCATCGCAATCATGCGGCGGAAGGCTTCCAGGGCCGGGCCCTGTTGCTTGATTTGGCCGGCATAAATGCCCGTCTTCAGCCAATCCGTCCTTGTCAATTTGCTCAAATCATAGCCCAACGAGGCCGTGAAGTACTCGCCCCGGGCGTAGAGCAGCATGGCTTCTTCTTTGCTGACCAGGTCGAACCATTCGGGCTTGATCGAGCGGGCCCTGACCAGCAATTGGTAGCCGTATTCTTGGTTGCCCCGGTCGATTTCCATCAGGGCTTCATTGATCAGATCGTCTTCCCGCCCGTTTTCCTGGGAGGTGCGGTAAAATTCGGCGGCCATTTCGGGGGCACCCGCGCCGTGGTAGGCAGCGCCGAGGAAATGCATCGTGAAGGGGCGGAATTCGGGATAATCGGTGTCGAGGGCGCGCATCCGGGAGACCGATTCGAGGACCTTGCCTTCGTGGAACATGAGGCAACCGTCGAGGAACTGGACTTCCGGAGGGCGGTAGGTGCCGCGGAGGCTATCGGGCAGGGTGCGGTCGAGTTGGGCTTCGAGGGAATCAATGACGCCCCGGGCGGCCGTGAAATCGCGCTTGCGGAAGCGGCTGATGGCGAGGTTGAACCACGCGGGGAGGTGGGTGCGCACCTGGGGCAGGCGTACGAGGGAATCACTCACGTTGAGGTCCGAGTCGTAGGCGAGGTCGAGGTAAAGGGCGTTTGTGACGGTGAGCGCACTGGGTTCGGCGACACTGAGGCCCGCCTGGAAGAAGTCTGCCGCCTCTTCGAGGCGATCGTAATTCATGTAAATCTTGCCGAGGTTGCCGTAGAGCGATGAATTGTCCGGGTCCAATTGCAGGGCGGCTTTCAGCTCGATGATGGCCGAGTCGGGCTCGTCGAGGATGAGGAAGACCTGGGCGAGGTTGTTATGGATATAAGGACTGACGACTTTTTCCTGCCCCTTTCTCAGAAAATAGCGCGCCTGATCCACCAATCCTTCTTCCAATTCCAATTGGCCGAGGTTGAGGTGGCCGTAAGTGAAAGGTACGAATTTACCCGCCATATAGAGGTGTTCCCGGGCTTTGCTTTTGTCTCCCCCTCCCGTCCAATACAGCATCCCCAGGTTGTAATTTCCTTTGACCGTCCCCTCTGCGACCCCCACTGAAGTCCGGTACCAAACCGCCGCTTGATCGTAATTTCCTTTCACCAATTCCACATCTGCCGTCCGATTGTAAAAGGTCGAGGACAGCGTCCGGCGTGAAGTGAATCCCCGGCTGGCTTCCAATGCAAATCCGGCCAGGAAGGTCGCCATCACCACGAATACATACAGCAAGCGCCGCGGAATCATGGAGATATAGTAGAAATTGACCCGGTTGCGGAGAAGGGAGCCGAAGTTAAAGTAAATGTAGAAGAGATGGAAGATACTGGTTAAGAAAATGAGGATGATAGACAGCCGCTCAATGGTCATGATGAAGAGGTATTCTCCGAGGGCGGCGTGGTAAAACAGGAAGGACATCGTGATCAGTCCCAAACCCAACAAGCCAAAGGAAAGCCCCTTGTTGTTGATGTAATTTTTGAGGACCGGATACATATTTTGCTTGGTACCAACCATCACCAATGCCGACAGTGCGACGAGGTGCATGGGGCGGAAGGGAAAATCACCCGGCAATTCCACCAGGTCCCAGCCCATCGCATCCTGCAACATCATGAACTGAAGGCCCAGCAGCACGAGAAATATGCCCAAGGTAATCGGCGGTTGGGCGCGGTACTTGACCTTTTTCGCGTTCGTTGTGGCGTAGAGGAGGATATTGTTGAGGTCGTTCGCAAGGAAGAAAATGGTGACAATGACGAGGAAAATGCCGACAAAATAGCTCTTGGCGGTGCTTTCGTGGAGGGCTTCCCAGCCCAGCTGGTCCCCTGTGATCAGATACGGCAGCCCGACGGCCACCGTCATCACCAACAGCCGAAGCGGAAACTTCAGCTTGAAATACTTCTGTTGCAGCATGAATGCCGGCACCAGCGCCAGCAACAGCTGGCCCCCCGACGCCAAAATTTCAGCTCCCTCGGGCACCACGCCCTGCAAGACCTCGCCCACCAGCAAAAACAGCGCAAACGGCAGGTAGAGCAGGTAGGCGACCCAGTTGCGCACGTAGGTCGAGGCCGTCAGCAACAACGACCAGCCGAGCACCATGCCAATCAAATAGAGGTAGACCAGGTTTTCCTGGGGCACGATCGGACGGGCGGCAAAGGCCACGTCCTCAGTCCAGGCCTTCACATCCGCCGTCATCGTGCGGTAATTGGACTCATAATCGGCCAGCGGGACCGTTTCGGAGGTCTTGGCGGGAATTTCCACCACCTCCAGGGACCAGCGATCGGGCTGGTCCGTCGCCAGGAGCGTTCCGACACAGAACGCCGCCAGCGCTGCAAAGGCAATCCCAAATGCGATCTTGGACGGCAGGTCCATGATCTGGAAAAACCGGTAAATGGGGATGACTTTGAGTTTCTTCTTTGCCATAAATGCTTGTACTCGTCTCTTCTTAGCTGGGCCGGACGGACATCATCCAGCCGGGACCGGCGGTTTCACCAGGCCATCGCGCTCGGCGAGGGTGGCCATTGTCAGGTCGAAGACCTCCTGGCGCATCTTCGGCACGTCGTCCAGGCTGAGGCCCGTGGGGTCAATCGGATCGTGGAAGATCACGGTGATTCTCCCTGGCCGCAAGAGCCATTTGCCGTCGTCCAGCAGGCGTTTGTGGGCATGGACCACCGTCATCGGGACCAGTTTCCGGCCGCTTTCCACGGCGAGCCGGAAGCCGCCGTCCTTGAACCGGAGCAAATCGACCTTGCGCTTGTCCGGAATGGTTCCTTCCGGATAGATTAGGACCGAGCGTTCATCCGCGAGCTTGGCCTTGGCCCGTTCCAGCGCCCTGAAGGACTTGGTACGGCTGCCGCGGTCCACTGCGATGTGCAAGCGCCCGAACATGTAGCCGAAGACCGGAACTTTCGATAGCTCCGCCTTCCCAATAAACCTAAATGAGTGATTGATCGAAACGTTACAGATTGGGATGTCCAAATAACTCGAATGGTTGGAACAAAAGATGTAAACCTCTCCTTTTTCCAACTTTTCCCGCCCTTCGACCTTCAAATAAATGCCAAAGGGGTACATGATCACGATTCCCCAGAGCTTGTTCAGAAAATGGGAAATGTCGTGGGCCCAGTTGGCTTTGGTGAGGAGGAGAAAGAAGTGCAGGGGGAAAATCAGGATGAAAAACCCAACGAAGAACAGGTAAAAGAAGATGCTCAGGATACGGCGCAGAATCACTACCATGGCGGCTCAATTGGGAATAGGGGCAAGGGCATCTCCAAGGGTTTCGCGGAGGGCCGTGGGAACTGAACGGACTTTGCGGGAATCGTAGTCAAAGCAAATCAATCCCGTTTTCGCTTCGGCGAGGGTCTTGCCCGATTCCAGGATGACGATGCGGTAGTACATGTCAAAGGCCACGCGGGTATAGTCCCCGACGCCGACCTGAATCTCCAGCAGTTGGCCCTGAAAGCCTTCGTGCTTGAAGGAAATGGCGACATCCCCCATGATGAAGGACACGCCTTCGGTGTTCAGCTCCGTATAGCCGTAGTGGGCCAGGTAGCGGCAGCGGGCTTCGTGCATCAGCCCGAGCAACTTGTCGTTGGCGAGGTGGTCCGCGTAATTCAGGTCGGTGACCCGAATGGGCATTTGACAGGCAAATGGAAGCGATTGGGGAATTTCCAGCTTGATTCTGGCCATGCGCCAAATATAGAAAAAAATGGGAGGAAGGCGGTCGGGTTTCAATGGCCCCACAAGGCAATTCCTTCCCAGGCAAAATCACGCAGGGTAGCAAGACTGAATCCCTTTGCGGGATGACCTTTTGGGGTTGATTTTCAGGGTGTTGTATTTTTGGTTTCCTTCCTAAAACCCGCGCTTCCCTGCTTTTTTCCTCCCATTCACTGATTCTCCCTAACCCCGCCTTTCCATTTTCCCCATTTTCATTCTGACCAGCCAATCGCCCCTTCTTTTCAATCGACCTTTTCAACTTACCGAATCAATTCTCATGGAAAGAGATCAACAGACCCATGCTCCGCAGCACCAGCGGATCGGGGAGGGAGAATCCCGCGCCCCCGAAAAAGTTTCCCAACTCCGATCGGCCATGCCGCCCGATGGCGAAGAGCGTTCCCGGTTTCAACAAGCCGCCAACCAAAGCCCCCAGGTAACCCAACTCCGACATCTTCACCAGGCGGCTAAGGGAGGGCCCGTTAAGCAGTTGAAGGCGGTGCGGCACAATAGTAAAAAGAATGTGGATGCAGAAAAGCAGTTTGGTAAAGATGTCCAAAAAATTGCCAAACGTGTCGACAATTTGGTCCAGGAATCCTACCTCAAGGCCCTGAGCTGGGAGCAATTTCACGAAGAAGGTAAGGGCTACCTGAAGACCTGGTACAAGACGGCAAAGGCTTACAGTGAGAAACCTGATACGCTCCCGAGCTTCTTTCACGCCCGTTTTGGGTATGCGGTGGAAACCCTGGTCAATCGGGTATTGGAAAGTGCCAATTTACCACTCGATGTTGAACTCCAGGCTACGCACGGCCATACCCGGCCGGATATTGTCTTAAGTGAAAAGGGCTCGAACCCCAGAAATGAGGTCGCCTGGCTGGACATTACCAGTGAGGCTTCCCAGGGGCACATCTTTGCGAAAGATGGTGGAGGGTGGAAAAACAGGCCCTTTGTGTATGAGATCACCTACCCCGCATTGGATCCGACCAAGATTCTGACCGGTTCTGACGATCCAATGATGGGTGAGCTGGGAGAATACCAGGCAAGTCGAATGAAACTGATTTCCCAGGGACTGCTGAGGGCTGACAATAAGATGCGGAGGGACCTGGTGGGTTATAAAGAAAAGAAGGATTGGGTGGTAGGAATTGGAGATCAAACACAAAAAAGGGGCGAAATACGGAAGCATTTGGCTAGCAATTACCACCAAGACTTTAAAAATGAAGCTGCGGCCCGAGGAGCCCTGGACTTTTTGGAATTGGACCGGCGGGCATTTGGGTTCCACAAACCAACCAATAAACTGAAGACCAGCAAGAAGGCCTATGAGGCTTGGCGCAAGAGTACGGCCCTGGAATTGGCATCCAAACAAATCAAGTCTCTGGACAAAAAGGTTATTAAGAGCCTGTTTAACTTCATTAAGAAGGCTTACAAGAAATTTGGCAACCCCCAGATTTGCCAAAACTGGTTGAAAGAGGCTATGCATGCGCAAGCCGATTACGCCCTCGTCACGGATGGCATCCGGATCAAAGGCGTATTGGAGACCCGTGCTTCCCTGGAAAATGCCATTGTGGTCCTCAAAAAACACAAGGACAAGAAAGCAGCCCAGGTAGCTCAGCAGGTAGCGTCCAATTCAATCAATTCGTTTCCCAAGGAAGTCGGTGACATCGTTTCCTGGCGGCATAAAGTGCGAAAGCTGGAGGCGGAAATTCCCCAGATTGTCACCAACCTGGATGCCTTCGATGATTTCCAGGAATATCTGATCATAAAGGAAATGGACAGCAAGGACAAAATTTCCAAATTTGAATATGATCTGAAGACGCGTTTGGAGAAACTCCCCCCGGATGCCACTGCCGCCCAAGATGCTAGAAATTATATCGAGAACAATCCTCTTGTGAAGAAGACTGGGGTGGAGGACAATGATGTGAAAATGACTAATAATAGCTAGTATTTCCTAATACGGCATCAAGAGTTTTTTTATCTGATCACCCAAACACCTCCATCAGCACCTTCAGACTCTCCGGCCGCCGAAAGCCCTCCACATGCGTCTGGTAGTACTCGAGCATCGTCGCAATCAGGCTGCTTTTCTCGGCATTGGAAAATTCAAGCTCCCGGCACTGGTCCCGGCTCACCTGGCAGAACAACGCCACGAGGTAGTCGCTGGTCCGGGCGCCGGGGGCATTTTCCAGGCGGCCGTTTTGGATGTCGAAATAGACGGGGGCCTCGGGGTTCGTGGTGACATTGTCGGGAAAAAAGCCGAGGAAACGGGTCAGGTGGACGAGGTAGAAAATGAAATGGTGGATGAGGCGACTGTCCTGTTGGTCGAGGTCGATGAGGGTCTGCCGGAGGAATTCAAACAGGGGGACATTTTGCTCCTCTTCCCGCACCGACATGTAAAACACCTCAATGACGACCATGCCCAGGGTGATCTTGATGGGGTCGGTCTGGAGGTTCTGGAAAAAATAACGGTTTTGGGTTTCGGTGATGAGCTGGAGGTCGCGGGTTTCCTTGTAGTAGAACACGGCCTCGATGATGGACATGGGTTGGAAATAGCTGTGCCGCTTGCGCGCCTTGGTGCTGCGGTAGCCCTTCACCAGGTAATTTTGCCGCCCGTAGCGGCGCGTGTACATGGAACAGATCAGGCTGCTGTCCCCGAACTTGCGCGTATTCAATACAATCGCCTCGGTCTTTCGAATCATACGCCGGCCATCCTCAGAACATTTTCAGCATTTTCCGCCACCATTCCTCGTCCGTATCGTTCTCCCGGTACGCCTTCAACTCGTCGATGTAGCCATAGAGCGCCGTCTCCACCTTCGTCCGCAGTTCCATCAAGGCATCTTTGTCATCGGCGCGGCCAAAGTAGTCCGCGGTCGAGATCCGCTCGCCCACGTAGATGTACACCCGCTCCGGCCTGGGAAAGGCACTGAGCCCGACGCCCGTGCCCACGGGCGGAAATTTTTCCCCGCCCCGCAAAAATCGGTCGGCGAATCCACTCGTTTTCAACAGCTTCCCAAACGGGCTCCGCATCACGTCCTGCGAATCGAACAAAATCTTGTACATCTCTTCGCCGCCGACGCCCGCCACCGGAATGATGTCGTATGCATTCTCCACCGCCATCCGCGCAAAGCCGAGGCGCTGTTTCCACGTCAATTTGTACGCTTCCCCTTTGTGCTTGAAGGCTTCCCGCGTGCCGCCGGGGAAGACCATCACGCTTTCGCCCGCATCCATCAGCATCCGGCAGGCCTCGCGGCTGCCCGGAATGAAGCCCAATTTCTTCACCACATCCCGCCAACCCGGCATTTGGTAGTGCATCTCGTCCACCAGTGCCCGTGTGAACACGCCAAAGCGCTCGTACAATTCGGCGCCGGTAAAAAAGCCATCCGTCAGCCCGTAGATCGTGTGGTTGCTGATGAGGAGGGCCGGACGTTTCGGATTGAAGTTGTCGAGGCCGTAGAAGCGCGGCGAAAAATAGGTGCGGAACGGCCGCATGATTTCGTGGATGACGAACTTGGGCGGCGGATTGAAATTCAGGATATCCAATGACATGGGTGCGATGTTGGAGTGGGTACGGTGCAAAAATAGGATTTTTTGAGTCAATCGGGGGAATAATCGTGGTGCTGCTCCGGGAATCCGGACTGTGGCTGGGGGCTTCGGGAAGGAGAGGCGGACAAGGCCAATTGACCGACGGGGAAGCCTGGGAAATGGGGCGGAATGGCATGGCTCGGAGTCGCAATGTTCCAGCGTTGGGCTGGGATACTGCGGCGAAAAAGCGGGTGGGGCCGCTGGAGTGGTGGATTCGCCTGCCTGCACGGTCCGTTGTTCCAATTGCCGGGGCCCATTTTCCTGTTCCGGACTTGAGCTACTCCGGCTCCGTGAATGGACGTGCTTCTCAGATGCTTTGATGACTCCAATACCGGGATTGAATTCGCCCATTCTACCTTTGTCCGCTCCCCCTCCGGTGGCTGGGCTCCTCCATCTTTGTGATTGGAAGTGCCTGCTTCCCCTTTGGCCGACTCCACCTCATGGGCCAGAATGCCGGACCTTTGAACCGAGCCAACGCACCTTGGAGCTGGAAGGGAATTCCGCAGGGGCGTTTTTTCGGACCCTCAAAAAGGGCGCGCCGGATTCGGAAGCCAAGCATAGGAAGAGGCGGAAAAGGGAGCAGAGGAAGAAAAATGGTCGGCGTCAGGATGGGAAAAAGAGGCCTGTTGGACCGAGCCGGAAATCACCCACTCGGAATGGGAAGGGGAATGGACAACGGTGGTCGTATAAGGCATAGAAGGGGCAAACCCATTTTTGAAATGCTGTACATATTCCCTTGGCCGGGAGATGGTCATCAAGGGCACCAGGAAAAAAAGAATAATGATTTGGCGAAAACGGAGGGAAAGAGGTTTGGGGGTCTTTTTGCACTTCATGCTTTTGTTTATCGATAAATATTCCCCAGTTTCTTAAAACGCAGTCTCCACCCCCTTTTTTCCCAAGTTTTTTTCCACCGCCTTCCGCCTCCACAAAAATATCCCCACGGGACAGAAAATGATTTGTGAATTGGCAAGTGAATGCGTAACCTTTGCCACCAATCAATAACTGAGTTTTATGAGTCGATCTCCCGAATTGCAGATGAAGGACGTGGCCTTCAACTTCCAAAAACACGGCCACAACCGCGCCTCCGCCGTGGCCTACGCCGAACTCGCCAAGTCCCTGAAATCTGACCCCGCCGTCTGGACCGGCCTCGGCGCCGCCCTCGCCCGCGAAGAAGCCCAGCTCTGGGCTGCCAAATCCCTCCTCCGGGGCCTCTCCATCGCCGAAGGCACCCCCTTCGCCAGCCCCTGCCGCAACTGGCTCAACATCATCGCAGAGCAGACCGACCTCACCGACGTCGGCCCCCTCGCCGACGAAGAAATCGACCCGCTCCTTGCCGAAATCGACTCGGACCCCGAAGCCTTCCTCAAGGGCGTCGCCGCATTCGAGGAAGACGACCAGATCAAGGCCGTCGAAGGCATGGTCGCCAGCCGCAACCCGCGCTTCCTCCCCGTCATCCTCAACGGCGTCCGCGGTGCCTACGGCAAATTCGCCCGCCGGGAAGCCCTCCGCGACATCAAAAACTTCGGCGACACCCCCGAAATCCGCGCCGCCCTCGCCGAACTGGCCGTCGACCCCGACGCGAAGAAATTCCAGCCCTTCCTGGGCAAAGCCCTGAATGCCATCGACCCCGAGTGGGCCGCCCAATTCGGGGAGATTTAGGCCCATGTCCGAGACACCCTTGCCCAAGCGCGGGCTCAAAATCACCACCATCCTGTTGGCGAGCAGCCTCACCGTCATGGCGGGCGCGGCGATCACCCCCGCGACCCCCCAGATCAAGGCGGCCTTTGCCGACATCCCCTCCATCGAGTTCCTGACCAAGCTGATGGTCTCGCTGCCGGCGCTGTTCATCGCGCTCGGTTCGCTCATCATCGGCCAACTGATCGACCGTTACGGCCGCCTGAAGTTCCTGAACGCCGGGCTGGTCTTGTACGCGCTGGCGGGGACCTCCGCGACCTTGTTGGCCGATCCTTACCAAATCCTCGTGACCCGGGCCGGATTGGGCCTGGCCGTGGCGTGCATCATGCCCGTCGCCGCGTCCTTGATCGGCGATTATTTCGAGGGGAAGGAGCGGGAAGGTGTGACCGCGATGCAGGGGGCCGCGATGGCCTTGGGCGGATTGGTTTTTGTGGGCACCGCGGGCGTATTGGCCGACATCGATTGGAAGTATACCTTTCTCGTTTACGGATTTTCCCTCGTCGTGCTGTTCTTCAGCGTGTTTTCCCTCGACGAACCGAAGATTGAGCGGAACGACGACCTTCAAAAAGGCTTCTTCAATGGATTGACGAAGATCCATTGGGTCTTGTTGCTCATGGGGATGATCACCATGGTATTGTTCTACATGCTGCCCCTCCAGATACCCTATTTATTGCAGGGGCTCGGCGTGAAAGAGTCGAAAATGATCGGGTTCGCCATCATGGCCAATACCTTTGGAAGCATCATCGTCGCTGCGAGCTACAAGTTTCTACGGCGCTTCCTGACCTTACCCGGCGCCAACGGGATTTTATACGCCCTGATGGCAGTCGGCTTCTTCACGATCTCCTCCGCAACCAATTATACGACCGTTGTCATTGGTTTGGGAATCAGCGGTTTGGGCCTGGGTCTCTTCATCCCCAACTTTAGCTTCTGGATCCTCGAAATCACCCCTCCTTCCATCCGGGGAAAAGCCGTTGGATTGACCTCTTCCGTGATTTTTCTCGGTCAATTTGCTTCCCCCTTTTCAGTTCAACCTTTCCTTGAATTCGGGAACACTTTGCAGGACGTATTCCTCTACGCCTCCATTCTCCTGGTGGTGCTGTCGATATTCTTCTGGGGGCTGCATTTTAGTGGAAGACGGCAGTAGGGCGGCCCCAAAGGTCAGGCTCTCCGTCGTCGCTACCCGGTCGGGTGAGCTCCACAATGACTCCGATCCTTGCCGCAAATTGATTTCTTCTCCGGTTCCTTCCCCCTCCCGCATTCCATTCTTGCGCCATTCTTACTATCTTTCCCCCCAATCTATTAGGCATTTCAGCATGAAAAACGTTGTCCCCTTTCTGGCCCTGGTTGCGCTGGTCTTTTTTGGCTGTGGTGGAGACAGTGATCCCCAGGTTCAGGACCGTTCGGAACCCCTGACCAAAGGGCTGTTCAGTCCCGTCCAGCTCCAGCCAGACACGACCGTAATCAACCTCGAAGATTATTTTCCCAACGGTGATTGGCCGGACATGACCGGAGTACAGTCCCTCGGCCTCGAATTCCGCAAGGAAGCGAAGGAATTGGTCCTGTTTGCTGATGGAAACCCGATTCCAGCTGTAAGTTTTCTCGAATTGGGCTTTGGCCAGCACAAATACCATGTCCCGCTGAAGCGCTCCCGTCAGGTGATCCACCGCTTCGAGTTCGACCCGGGCGATGCCACCTACCAGCAGGTGCAGATTGCCGGCAACATGAACGATTGGAATCCCGGTAGCACCAACATGGAATTGCGGGACGGCAAATGGGTCTACGACATGGAGATGGATCCGGGAATTTACCCCTACCAGTTGGTGGTAGACGGCGAATGGATGCTGGATCCTGGAAATGACGTTTCAGTTTCCAATGGAATGGGCGGTTTCAACTCCTTGTTGACCATTGGAGGATCGGCGGAGAAGATCGATTGGCAGATGGAGCCCATTTCCGGTGGGGTAACAGTAAAGGTCAATGGTGGTAAAGTATTGGCCATGTGGGAGAACCAGGCCTTGGAAGTACAGGAAGAAGCAGGCACCTATAAAGTAGAAATTCCGGCTGAAGCCAAGTCCCGGGAACGGAGTCACCTGCGTTTGTTCATCTCGAACGATTCCACCGGCGAGGTGGAAGACGCCTTGGTTCCGCTCGTTCGGCAGGAGGCCGTCACCTCGGTCGATAACCTGACCTCGGCCGATCAACACAGCGACATCCTCTATTTCATTTTGGTGGACCGCTTCAACAACGGAGACCCCAACAACGACGCGCCGGTAGACGATCCCCGCGTCGACCCCAAAGCCAATTACCACGGCGGTGACCTCGCCGGAGTTCAGCAAAAACTTGAAGAAGGATTTTTCAGCGATTTAAATATCAGTACAATATGGTTGTCTCCCCTGAACCAGAATCCCCAGGGAGCTTTCCAGGAATGGCCGGAACCCAAGCGTTGGTTCAGCGGCTACCACGGGTACTGGCCCGTGTCCTCGAGCTTGGTGGACCAGCGCTTTGGCAGCAATGAGCTGCTCAGCCAACTCGTCGACGACGCCCACGGCCAGGAGACCAAAGTCATCCTGGACTTCGTCGCCAACCACGTTCACGAAGAGCATCCGCTCATCCAGGAGCACCCCGATTGGAAAACCCAATTGTATCTGGAAGACTCCAGTCTGAACATCCGGATCTGGGACGCCCAGCGCCTCACGACCTGGTTCGATACCTTCCTGCCCAGCCTGGACTTTTCGAAGCCCGAAGTCATCGAGACGCAGACCGACTCCGCCCTGTTTTGGTTGGAAACCATCGCCCTCGACGGTTTCCGCCACGACGCGACCAAGCATATCCCGACCGCATTTTGGCGGCGACTCACCCAAAAGATCAAACAGAAAGTCGACCGGCCCATTTTCCAGATCGGCGAGACCTTCGGCAGCCGCAAACTCATCGGCGACTACGTTGGCTCCGGCATGCTCGACGCCCAATTCGACTTCAACCTCTACTTTGACCTGCGCGGTGTCCTCACCTCGGACGCTCCCGATGCCAACCAAATCGTGCAAACGCTGGAAGCCAGCCTCGATTTCTACGGCGACCACCACCTGATGGGCAATATTTCCGGCAACCACGACATGCCCCGCTTCATCGCGTACGCGGGCGGGGACCTGAAGCCTTCGGACGACCCGAAGGAAGCCGGTTGGGAGCGCGAAATTGGGGTCAGTGCCCCAGTGGGCTACGAAAAACTGAAACAGCTCCATGCGTTTCTGATGCTGGCACCGGGCTTGCCGGTGATCTATTACGGCGATGAAATCGGCATGAGCGGCGCCAACGACCCCGACAACCGGCGCGACATGCGTTTCGACAACCTGTCCTCCAACGAACAGGCCGTTCGTAGCACCGTCAAAGCCTTGACGGCCCACCGTTCCGGTTCCCTTTCTACCATTTATGGAAGAACCGAAGCCTTTGCCCCTGACAAAGAAACTTTTGTCATGGTCCGAAGCTACTTCGGGGAAACCTCGGTACTGGTCCTTTCTCTGGCCGACGAAGCCCGGGAAATGGAGGTTCCGGCCCGTCTTGCGGACATCAAAGGTCTGGAAGTAAAAATTGGGAATGCGGGTCTGACCGAAACAGGGAAACTGGCCCTGCCGGCGCATTCATTTGGTGTGATGGTAGGAATGGAAGGTAACTGAGATCAGTTGCTGCCGACGGTTTTGATCCAACCGCCGCCCAACACATCGTCCCCTTCGTAGAAGACGGCACTTTGACCGGGCGTGATCGCCCGTACATCTTCCTGGAAGACGACATCCACATGGTGGTCGTCCACCGGTTGGAGGATGCTCGGCGCCCCGCTGTCTTTGTAGCGGATCTTGGTCACCGCGCGGGTATCCTCGCCGATCTTGTCGTACTTCACCGTATTCACTCCCCGAATCAGCATTTTCCGCTCCAACAACTCATCCGCCTTTCCAATGGTGACGGTATTCGTATCGGGATTGATGTGGGTGACGTAGTGCGGCTCGCCCATGGGGATGATGCCCTTGCGCTGGCCGATGGTATAATAAGGATAGCCCTTGTGCTTGCCGACGACGGTGCCGTCCGCGAGGACGAAATCGCCGCCGCTTACGCGCTCCTGGAGGCCGTCGACCTGGCGGTTGAGGAAACCGTGGTAGTCGTTGTCGGGGATGAAGCAGATTTCGTAGGACTCTGGCTTCTTTACCAGGTGGTCGAAGCCCATTTCGAGGGCCATTTCGCGGATTTCGCTCTTGTGGTATTGGCCCATCGGGAAGATGGTACGGGCCAGGCTGCTCTGCTTGAGGCCCCATAGCACGTAGCTCTGGTCTTTGCGTTGGTCCTTGCCTTTCGAAATGATGTAGCGGTCTTCCTTCCGGACCTGGGCATAATGCCCCGTCGCGATGAATTCACAGTCCATCGCGTCCGCCCGCTTCAGCAGGGCGTCCCATTTGATATGCGTATTGCAGAGGACGCAGGGATTCGGCGTCCGCCCGGCAATGTATTCCTCCACGAAATTCTCGATCACATGACCGCCGAATTCTTCGCGGATATCAATGATATAATGGGGAAACCCCAACTCAACGGCGACGATACGGGCATCGTTGATGGAATCCAGGCTGCAACAGCCCGTTTCCTTCTTGGAGCCGCCTGAATTGGCGTAGTCCCAGGTCTTCATGGTCAGGCCAATGACTTCGTAGCCCTGCTCGTGGAGCATGACGGCGGTGACGGAGCTGTCGATCCCACCGCTCATGGCTACCAGTACACGTCCATGCTTGCTCATCTTTCGAAAATTTATTTTGCACAAAGATAGGCAAAGTGAAAATATCCCACATAGGCCCAATCGGGTCAAATGGTCGCTTGCTGTACTTGGATGAAAATCGAAGGAGATGTAGATTGAGGGCCGAAAATGTACTTCCATTTGAATGATGAGAGCGCGCCGTTGCTCTTTCTGTTCGTGCAGCTCCTGATCTTTTCGGGGCTTTTGTTCGGGCGGGGCTTTCGGCAGGGTCACCGGCCGAGTCGGTGGTTGGCGGCATTTGTCGGATTGGCGGCCTTGTACCTCGTCCCCTGGATGTGTGGCCACGCCAAGTGGTACGTCCAGGACGGCTACCGCGATTTCCTGTTTTTCGTCCCCTTCCAACAGCTCTTTCTCCTCGGTCCCGTCATTTATTTCTACGTCCGCAACCTCCTCCAACCCCAATTTCGCCTCCGTCTCCGCGATGGGATCCATTTCATTCCCGCCGCCCTCTACCTATTGTATAGCCTGGTGGTATTTGTCGTCGACGTACTGATCCGGGACGAGTACTATTTCTACGCCGACGGCTGGGACATGGACCTGGATATCTGGTACCAGGTGACAGGCCTGGTGATGTTGACGGGCTACGTGGGCTTTTCGATGGTGGCCTACAACCAGTACCGCCGCAAGATTTTCGACGAGGTGAGTTACGCGGAAACTGTTTTGTTCGGATGGGTACGCCGATTTCTGTTGGCCCTTCTGTTGATCGTTTTTCTCCGCATGCTCTTTTTTGTGGTATCGCCGGAAATGGGAGATTTCAGCGTGAAATGGTGGTACTACTTCATGTTTGGAGCCTTGGCCTATTACATCGGCTTGGCGGGGTATGGCCAATCGGTTTCGGCATTGGTAGGGGTGCAGGTACGACGGAACGAAGGTGTAAAAATCGAACGAAAATCGGAGCCGGAAACAGAAGTCAAGGAGGAAAAGGCCATCGAGCTATCCGAATTGGCGGCCCGCATTGTGGCGTTGATGGAAGGAGAGGAGTTGTACACGAATCCCGGCCTGACCCTGACCGATGTTGCCCAACGATTGGAAACGACCTCCAAACAGGTTTCCACCGTGGTCAACCAATCCCTCCAGCTCAACTTCAACGACTTTGTCAATCAGTACCGGGTAGAGGCCGTGAAGAAACGGATCGAACAGGGCGAACACCATCAGTACACCTTGTTGAGCATTGCCCTTGATTGCGGCTTCAATTCCAAGTCCACCTTCAACCGGGTATTCAAGAAATGGACGGGGTCTACACCGCTCCAATTTGCAAGTCAATTTGGCCCAAATTGACAAAATTGGGGGTGTCAAATCGAGATTTGGGGCGATTTTGGGCTTTTGGGATGAGACTTTTGGGGCAAAACAGAAAATCCCGTCATGAAACGATTACTTATTTTTTCCCTCCTCTTCTTTGCATTGTCCCCGGTCTGGACCCAAGATTTGGACGACGCCACCCACCAGCTCGTGGACTCTCTGGTGAATGAGCATTACCGCGAAGGCGGTCCCGGGGTCGCCCTGGGCATTGTCCAGGACGGCCAGATCGTATACGAAACCTATGAAGGACTTCAAGACCTGAAAAAAGAAATCCCGGTCGATCCCCAAACCCGCTTCAATGTCGCATCGGTCGCCAAGCAGTTTACGGCCATGTGTGTGCTGTATTTGGTGCAGGAAGAAAAATTGGCCTTGGAAGACGATTTCCGGAAATACATTCCGGAAGTGCTCAAGGAGGTCAATGAGCCGATTACCATCGGCCATTTGTTGACCCATACCAGTGGGATCCGCGACGTCCACTTCCTCTGGCGGCTCCAGGGCATTACCTGGTGGAAGCACTACCTCAAAAATTCGGATGCCGTCGAGCTCCTGAGCGGCCAGCGCCAACTCAATTTTGAGCCCGGCAGCAAGTACATGTACAGCAATTCAAATTATATCCTGCTGGCCGAGGTCGTGGCCCGCGCCTCCGGTCAATCCTTCAAGGATTTTTCCGACCAACTCTTTCACGACATGGGCTTTGCGAGCATGCGCTTCGAGACCGACTCGAAGGACATCGACAACATGGCCCGCCCCTATTTCAATTTTGGCGATTGGTCGGGGTACAAGTGGAAGCCGGAGCTGGTCGGTGATGGAGCCCTATTTGGGACCTTGCGCGACCTGATGCACTGGGAAGTACTACTTCAGGCCGGACAATCCAATGCGTTGGAAAACAAAATATTGGACCTTTCCCAGGCCAAGGTGCCGGGCTTTGAAGAGCAGAAGTACGGGTTTGGATTGGACTTTGGTGAAATGGACGGCGAGCCGTACCGCTCCCATTCCGGAAGCACCGGGGCCTGGAATTCGATGACCCTTCGGATTCCCGGGAAAGACATCGCCGTTGTTGCCTTGTCGTCCAGTGGGGCGGCCTATTCCGTGGGCTTGGCGCAGGATGTCGCCCAGGTCATGATGGGCACCTTTGATACCTCGCCCGTACCCCACCCGAAGGGGCCGGAAGAACTGGGGGAGCCCATTGCCAAAGATCGGTTTCCGGGAGTCTACGGCTTGAATTGGGGCCTGTATTACCGCTTTGAAGAAGTAGAAGGCGGCATGATCCTGGAACGATTTGGCCGCAGCGATGTAAAATTGGTAGAAGAAGCCCCCAATTTATTCCACCAGGAAGACGATCCCGATTTCAAACAGCATTTTTCCATTCACCCTGAGCGCGGCCTCGAAGTGACCTTTTACTATTGGAGCCACGAACCCTATTACCTGACCAAAAAGGAACTGGATTGGGGCGACTATGACTTTGCCCAGGTCGAAGGAACCTATTCCAATGATGAGACCGGCAGTGAGATAAAAGTCGTGCGGACCGATGGCGACAACTACGAGTTGAAGATGAAGGGTGGAAACCGGGATGGGAAAATGATTGCTCCCGATGAGCTCATTGTGGACGGCTTCCGCTTGCATGTGGAACGGGAAGGAGAGGAGATCATTGAAGTGAAGCTCTACGATTCCCGGTTGCAAGGAGTTGAGTTCGCTCGGGTAAAGTGATGGTAGGCAGGGGAATAGCAGAAAAGAAAAAATAAAAACTAATTAAATAGTTGAAAAACTAGGTCAATAGTTATATGTTTGCCCTGTATCAACTACCAAATTAGTTATGATGAAAAAAGTATTTCTCTTTTCTGCCTTGCTCCTCCTTGTCTCCGCTGGCTTCCTCGCCGTCGCCCAATTGTCCCTCGACCCTGTG
Organism: uncultured bacterium; assembly: GCA_963923035.1. GTDB lineage: Bacteria > Bacteroidota > Bacteroidia > J057 > JADKCL01 > CAWUKT01. The sequence goes on along the minus strand of CAWUKT010000011.1, from coordinate 53,278 downwards.
GAACCCACTGAAAACACAGAAATTCAGGCGATTCCCGTCGTGAAGACCGCCAACCCCGTTGTCGACCTGGAAACTCCTGGCATTACCTCGGTTTCTGTCCTCGAAGACCGTTTCAATTTCGGTGACGTCCGGATGGGCGATACCGCCCGCCACACCTTCTACGTCCTCAACACCGGCAAAGAACCCCTGGAATTCACCCGCGCGCCCAAGCCCTCCTGCGGCTGCACCCTGACCGATTATTCCAAGGAACCGGTTGAACCCGGCAAAAAGGCCTTCGTGGAAGTCATCTTCCCCGCCAAGAAGACGGGCATTTTCAAGAAATCGGTGACCCTCAGCATGAATACCGAACCCAGCCAAAAGATCCTGTCCTTCCAGGGCGAAGTGATCGAATAGGCACTGACCTACGCAAACAGAAAACCCTCCTGATGGCATCCTGCCCAGGAGGGTTTTGCGTTTTGAATAGAGTCTCTGTTTTATCGGACGATGACCTTGCCGGTCAGGCTCTGGCCCTCAAAGCGGGACTGCCAGAAGTAAATGCCCGGCGTCCAATCCTGCACATCGAGGGTCAGGAAACCTTCGGCCTGCCGCTCGGTGACAATGCGGCCCTGGAGATCGTAAATGATGAGGTGGGCCGCTTCGTCGGTGGAATACCGGAAATTGAGTTCCGTTTCGGCCGGATTCGGATAGACATCCACCATGAAGTCGACCAGGTCGGGTTCGCGGTACAGGCCAGCGACGCGGCTCATGTCGGTGCTGCCGTCCAGGTCGATCAGACGCAGGCGGTACCAGGTGGTCCGGTTAGGTTCCGGCTGGTCGATGAATTCATATTCCTGGGCGCCGGTGCCACTCATCGTGGCAATCGTTTCGAATTCGGGATTGTCTTCGTTCGCGCGTTGGATTTCGTAGCGGTCAAAATTGAGTTCTTCGGCGGTCCGCCAGCTGAGGACCGCATCGTCCTCGTCCCAGACCACACTGAGGTGCTTCTCAAATTGGACCGGCAGAATGCAGTTTTGGGAACCGATGAAGGTCGAATTGGCGGCGTTGTTGGAAGCGCCGGGGGTTTCGTTGCCGGTGACGGTCGCGGTGGCGAAGTTGGTGACGTCCCGGTAATCGCCGTCGACGAAGAAGAAGGTATCACCGCCGCCGTTAATCGTGGCCACTTTTAAATTGTCCGGTCCGCCGGTGATGGTCGAGTTGCCGTAGGAAATGCCGTGGACATAATTGCCGGAAGCATCGCGAATTTGTCCCGCATCCCCGCTGTTCCGCATCCCCAACGAGCTCCAAACTCCGCCCGCGCTGTACGTGCCCGAATACGCTGAGTTGCCAGTCCCGGGACAGGTGTTCAGGCCGGTGGGAGAAGCATTGGACATTTCAATGGAGGAGTGGTTGATGGGAATGATATAAATGCCGTCGCCATTGGAATCGGTGGGGTCGTCGGCCGGCATGGCCAGGTTCACGTCGCCATCGTTGTAGATGACGATGATGGAGCCCGTGGGGACGGCGCTCCAGGTGGCGTCTGTGGGGGAGAACCGGCCGTGTCCTTGGGCGATTCCGGTTCCAGAAGCCGGGCCGCAGGAAAAGTCGCCGTTGTTGTCGTCAAAAATGAAGCCCCGGATGTCGACATTGCAGTTGGAGCCGTCGTTCATGACCACAAATTCCATGAATTCTTTGACGGAGTTGGTACCGTTGGAGATTTCATTGACAATCATGGAAGGAACTTGGGCAGACAGGTGGAGCCCGGAAAACAACAATGTCAACAAGACAAGTTTGGACAACAGGGAAGTCGATAAGGTAGAACAGTTCTTCATGGACTTAGGATTCAGCAGCGGACCAATTTTGATCAAAGATCGTCACTTATCGGTCTGATTGTGTTAACCTAAAGCAACTGTAAAGTAAACTTTTTGGATAAGGCTTTCTTGCAAGCCTCTCAAAACCAGAGTTCAGCAACGGAATAATCAGCAGCTAAAAGAAGCCATGTTTCTTCTTTTTCTACAAGAATTAGTTATTCCATTTATCCACAATTCGTCCACTTTTCTCCCTGTCATTCCTGTGGTTGCAGTTGTCCTTCAATACGAGGCAATTGGATGCGCTGTATGTCGGTTTGTCTGCGTTCTATTTATAGGAAAGCGTTACGATCAGTTGGGCAATTTCAGCCGCCAATTCGTCGGGGGAAAATAGCGTTGCATCGGTCTCCCATTGAGCGTCGGAAGGGAAGTTAAAGGTGCCGGGGTTGGCAACAGCGGTCCAGGTACTGTTGCGGTTGGCGTAGAGGCGGGTGGAAACGGAGGCCCGGCCATCTGCATGCTTTTCCTGCCAGCTCAGCTGGACCTTGAGGACATCGCCGGCCCGCAGTTCATTGGTCCGGCGGGTACTGAAAAATTTGTGGACGCGGGGAAAATCAAACGTAGGCGCAGCCGCCTGAAACGCTTCCAAGGTGCTGTCCGCCGACATGGTGCGAACGTTCCCTTCTTCTAACCAAGCCATTTGGTTGTGCAGCAATTCCTCTACTTTTTCCCCCACTTCCGCATTTCCATTCTTCATCACAAAAAACACAACCCGGGAATCTGAAGGCCCTTTTGTTTCCTCTATCACCCCCGGAACCGCCGGATTGGCCTCCTCCGGATTCACCGTTTCCCCAGAATTTTCTCCCCCATTTCCCCCGCAACCCGACACCATCATCCCCACCAGCAGAATCCAAATGTAAATTCTCCAAGTCGAAAACTGCGCTTTACTTATCTTTGGCATACGGATTGCTTTGTTTTTGCAGGAAGAAACATCCCATTCGCATGATGAAAACTAAAACTACGGCTTTACTCCTTTTAATCCTCGTCGCTTTTGTGGGCGGTTTGCAGGCTCAGGACAAGAAAAAGAACTTCAATACCGGCGATGGTGTGGGCGATGCCCTCCCTGATTTTGCCTTTGAATTGCCCGACCAAAGTTGGGTGACGCCGGCGGTACTTCCTGAAAACCAGCCGGTCATTGTCTTTTACTTCGACCCATTTTGTGAGCATTGCAACGAAGAAGCGGAGATGATCAAGGAAAATGCCGCCATGTTCGAAGGCATCACCATGATCTGGGTTTCCTGGGCTGAAAACGTCATGGACAACGTCGATTTCTACAAGAAGTACTTCATGGAAGTGCCCGGAAAAGTCTACGTCGCACAGGATTCCAAATATTCCATCGACGATTATTTTGGTTACAGCGAGGTGCCCAGCATCTATGTCTACAATGCCGGACGGACCCGCACTGCCACCTTCCGCGCCGAGACAGATCCGGAAATTTTGGTTAATTTTACCAAAAAATAGACCGCAGGAAATCATTCTTGCTTCAACCGTACCCGACCCATGAGCCTGAAAGAACAACTCCAGGAAGAAATGAAGGTGGCCATGCGCGCCAAAGACAAGGTGACTTTACAGACCCTTCGCGCCCTCAAATCCCAGATTTTATTGGCAGAAACGGCGGAAGGCCGTGGCGATGGCCCTTTGACCCAGGACGAAGAGCTCAAAATGCTGACCAAGCAGGCCAAGCAGCGCCGCGATTCTGCGGCTCAGTACCGTGAAAATGGCCGCGCCGATCTGGCGGAGACCGAAGAAGCGGAACTCAAAGTCATCGAACGGTTCCTGCCGGCCCAGCTCACGCCCGAAGAATTGGCGGTGGAAGTCAAGGCCATCATCGAGCAGGTGGGGGCGACGAGCAAAAAGGACATGGGCAAAGTGATGGGTGCAGCGACGAAAAAACTGGCTGGTCGTGCGGACGGAAAGGCGATTTCGAGCCTCGTTCGGGACCTCCTGCCCTGATGACCAATAAAGACTTGTATGATTTGGATTGATATCGTGGCGGCCATCGCCATTGGGTATGGCGCGTTCATGGGCTTTCGCAACGGCATTGTCAAGGAAGCTGCCGGACTGCTTGGGGTGATTGTGGGCGTTTGGGCCGGATTGCGGCTGGCATTCGTCTTCGCCAATTACTACCGCGACAGCACCGATCTCCCCGAAGCCTGGATTCCACTGATTGCATTCCTCACCGCATTTCTCATTGGCATTGGCGCCGTCTACCTCCTCGGCCGCCTCACCAGCTCCCTCATCAATTCGGTCGGCATCGCCCTTCCCAACAAGTTGGGCGGACTCGTGTTCGGCGCCGCCAAGTGGGCGTTCCTCATCGGAACCGCTGTCACCCTCGTCGCCAACTCGGGCTTCATCACCCAGGACGACAAGGACGCGAGCATCACCTATCCGGTGCTGAGTACCTTTTCCACGACCGTCCAGGACTATACCATCGGCCTCGTTCCCGCGGCCACCAATGTCTTGGATGATGTCGAAACGTACTTCGTAGGATTGGATTCCACCCGTCGGGCGGAAAAAGGCTTGCTTCCCCGGGAAGCGGCTCCGGCGGACAGCTCCGCTTCAGAAACCGCGAACCCTTAGCGGGTTTCCTTCTCAATTGGTCCCGTCAAACCGTTCAGAGGTCGTTTTGCCATCGGCATAGACGTCCCGACCCGTTCCAACGGCCGTCAACGTGCGCCAGAGAATCTGCCCATCCAACCGCCCGCTGCGGTGGTCGACATACCATACATCCAGCTCAAACCGTTCCGTAAAACTCAAGGCATTCCGCCCTTTGATTTGGGCCCAGCCCGTGATGCCCGGCCGCACCTCAAAGCGCCTGCGTTGCACCTCAGAATACAATTCCCAATAATCGTGCAGCAAGGGCCGGGGCCCTACCAGGCTCATCTCACCCTTCAAGACGTTCCACAACTGCGGAATTTCGTCCAGGGAAAATCGACGGAGCCATTTCCCGACCGGCGTCAGCCGGGCCTGTTGGTCGTCTTCTTCGCGCTCTCCGGAGCGGATGTCACGCAGGGTAGAAAACTTAACTAATAAAAATGGTTTCCCCCGAAAACCTGTCCGTTCTTGCCAGAACAGCACCCTTTGTTGGCTTACGGCCAGCAACAGCGCAATCAGCAGCCACAACCAGCTGAACCCGATCAGGATCAGCAAGGCCACGGTGACGTCGCGCAATCGGGTCATTTACATGAATTGGATTTGGGCGCGGGGCAGCTTGTCCCGCAATTCGTAGGCGCTTTCCTTCGTGAAATGGGATTTCTGGATGTGCAAATGCTGCAAACCGGGCAATCCGGTGACGGGCTCGTAGTCCTCGATCGGGTTCTCGTGGATGAACAAAGCCTTCAGTTCCAGGCATTCTGCGAGCGGCCGCAAATCGGAAATGTTGTTGCGGTAGGCGACCAGCTTGACCAGGCGCGGAAAGCTGGACACGATACTGATGTCGCTGACATTGTTGGAATGGATGTCGAGGTATTCGAGGTGGATCAGCGAGTCCAGCGGACTGATGTCCGTGACGTTGTCGTTCCGGCCCATGTTCAGGCTCCGCAATTCGCGGTGGTGGGCAATATTTTGCACCTCCTTGTCGCTGTGAACCATGCCCTGCACCCGCAATTCCCGCAGCGTCGTGATGGAATCGAGGAGCGCAATGGAAAAATTCGGCATGTCCAGCGCCGAGATGTTCAGGTGTTCCAATTGGCGGAAATTCTGGACCGGGTCGATGTTTTTCAGGTAGGGGCAGCGGTAAAGCGAGAGGAAACGCAAATCGGTCATCCAGTACAGCGAATCGATGTGCGTGATATTGTTCTTGGAAAGGTCGAGGTGGGTCAGATTGGTGAGGTCCATCAGCGGGTCCACCGTCTCGATTTCATTTTCGTAGAGGCTCAGGGTCTTGAGTTGCGACATGGACCGCAGCGGCGAGATGTCTTTGACGAAATTGCTGCGAATGGCCAGATCCGTCAGTTTCTTCAGCGAATCAATGCCTTCAATGGATTTCAGGCCATTTCCCTGGCATTCAAACACTGTGAGGTCGGGAAAAAAACGGAGGAAATCGAGGTTGTCCGTATGCGAATCGACCACGATCAGGCCGGTCAGGTGGTGGAACGTACGCAGGGTATTCGTATCCAGCACATCGTTGTTCTTGATATAGAGCTTGTTGACGGTCTCCGGTCGCTGGATGGCGTCGACCCAACGCACCCAATCGTCTTCCTTTTTCAGCCGATCAATCCAATCTGCATCCAATTGTTGTCCCCAGCCCATCGGGGCCCAAAACAAGCCCCCAATCAACAGGAGCATCCATTTTTTCCAGTCCTTCATGCCTTATTGATGATCTTTTTCAACACTGTAACAACGGCATCCAGTGGTGGGTGGAGCAACCGATGACCACTTGCCAGCAAGTGAAACTCCACATTAGAAACCCGATTTCTAAACCGGTTTCCCAGTCGTACCGGCAGTACCGTATCCTTTTCCCCCCAAATAACATGCCAATGCGTATCCCATTCCTCCGTTCGCCGCGCCACTTCCTTCAAATCCGGCCGAATCTCCGCATAACCGAACCACACCTTTTCCAATTGTTTCCGCCGCTCCTCTTTCTCGAATTGCCGCTTCACAAACCGGTACTTGAACGCATCAGCAATATGCAAATTATACAAACTCCGCAGCACAAATAAAAAGGTACCCGGCCGCCGCAAAGTCGCCTTGAAGAGCCGCTTGCCGACCGGATTGTAGATGCAAAAACGGTACAAAGGATGGAGTCGGAGGCCATCGGGGGCAATGAGAATGGCTTGGTGAATGGGAAATGGACTGTGTTGGTAGAGGCCGAGAGCGAATTTGGCGCCAAGGGAAAAGCCGATGAGGTGGATCGATTGGGTGTCGGGAAAATGGGCCTTGAGTGTCGTGAGAAAGGAAACGAGCCAATCCGCATTCAATTTTTCTTCGCCCAATTCTCCCTGACTCCGCCCAAAATAAGGAAGGTCCAGCAACACCAGCCGGGCATTCAGGGGCAAAAAGTCTCCCACGAACCGAAACAGGCGGTGGTCGTCTCCGTAGCCGTGCAGGGCCAGCCACAATTCCGGCCCGGCCCCGAGATGCGCCAAATGGAGCTGTTGATTGCCTACTTGCAGCCTTTCCTGTTTCACCACTCCCCAAATTACAACCTTTGTTGTAAATTCGATCCACCAATCACGACTGCAATATGCCCTCAACCACTTCCAAAATCGTTTCCTTGCCCCAGCTCCTTCAGTTGCTGACCTGGTGGCGCAACAATGGGGAAGAGATCGTTTTTACCAACGGCTGCTTCGACCTGTTGCATTTGGGCCACGTCGATTACCTGGAACGGGCGTCCCAGATGGGCACGAAGCTCATCATTGGCTTGAATTCGGATGAATCCGTGCGTCGTCTCAAGGGACTTAGTCGCCCGCTCCTCGATGAGTATGCCCGGGCGCGGCTCCTCGCGGCCCTGGAATGTGTTGCGGCGGTCACGATTTTTACCGAGGATACACCCCTGGAGCTGATCAAGGCGGTTCTTCCGGATGTGTTGGCGAAGGGAAATGACTATACCGTGGAGGAAGTGGCGGGGTCAAAAGAAGTCATGGAAGCAGGCGGACGGGTGGAATTGGTGCCGCTGGTCAAGGGCTATTCAACGAGTCGGATTGTTCAAAAAATCAAGGAGGGTTCATGAGAGTGGAGATCGAAATCGGAGGGAAAACGCACCGCGTTCAGTTGCCGGGGACGAGTATCGCGATTCCCATGCAGTTCAACGGCGCCCAGCCGAATACCTATGGTGTCCCGGGCGCTGTTTCCAAGGCCTACGAACAGGACGGTTGGGTCGGCGATGTCCGGCGGGGGGGCAGTTGCAATTTTGAGACCTATACCCTCACTCCCCACTGCAATGGCACCCATACCGAATGCGTGGGCCATATCGCCGCCGAACGCATTTCCGTCCACCACCAAATCCAAGCGAATTTGGTCCCGGCGACCCTCATTTCCATTTCCCCCGCCACCCAATCCTCCGAGACCTACGATCCGCCCCTGAACCCCGAAGACAAAGTTATCGAAGGCGCCGTCCTCCGACAAGCCCTGGAAAAAATCCCTCCGGAATTTCGCCAGGCCCTCATTCTCCGAACCCTCCCCAACGAACCCACGAAAAAATCCCGGGACTATATGCAGGATGCCCCCGCTTTCTTTTCCCACGAAGCCATGCGGACCATCTTCGAGATGGGCGTACAACATTTGCTGGTGGACATGCCGTCCGTAGATCGCCTGTTTGATGAAGGAAAATTGAGCAACCACCACCTTTTCTGGGGCGTTGAACCCGGCCAGGATGATTTTTCCGCCGAAACGTTGCGTAAAAGCATCACTGAAATGATCTTTGTTCCAGATGATTTGCCCGACGGTGTTTATTTTCTCAACCTGCAAGTCGCAGCATGGAAATCCGACGCCGCCCCGAGCAATCCTGTTTTGATTCCCATCGACGAAAAAGAATAACAATGGCTGCTTTTTCCGCTTCTGAGACCATTCCCACCCTGGAAACCGCCCGCGCCCTGGACCAACAAGATCCGTTGCGCGCCTACCGGGACCGTTTCCACCTACCTCTCCGCCCCAACGGCGAGCCCCATATTTATCTTTGCGGCAATAGCCTGGGCCTCCAACCCAAGTCGGTGCGGACCTATGTGGAGCAGGAATTGAAGGATTGGGAATTGTTGGGAGTGGAAGGCCATGTGCACGCGCGCAATCCCTGGATGCCCTACCACGAATTTCTGGCCGATTCTACCGCCCGCCTGGTAGGTGCACTTCCACATGAAGTGGTAGTCATGAACAGCCTGACGGTCAACCTTCACCTGTTGATGGTCTCGTTCTACCGTCCGACCTCCGAGCGCTTCAAAATTGTCATCGAAGGTGATGCGTTTCCTTCGGATAAGTACGCCGTCAAAAGCCAGTTGCGCTTCCACGGATTTGACCCCGAAACTGCCCTCATTGAACTGCGTTCCGGCACCGACGATCCGGTGGTCCCGACCCAGGAGATTCTCGATCTGATCGAGGAGGAAGGCGACCAAATCGCATTGATCATGCTGGGCGGCGTAAATTACTATACCGGGCAGGCCTTCGACATGGAGGCCATCACCCGCGCGGGCCATGCCAAGGGCTGTGTGGTCGGCTTTGACCTGGCCCATGCCGCCGGCAACCTCCACCTGAAATTGCACGATTGGGGTCCCGACTTTGCTGCGTGGTGCTCCTACAAATACCTCAACAGTGGTCCCGGCGGTTTGTCGGGGGTATTTATCCACGAACGCCACGCCCAGGCCGACCTACCGCGTTTCGAAGGCTGGTGGGGCCACAACAAGGCGAACCGCTTCCAGATGCCCGACGATTTCGAGCCCATCCACGGCGCTGAGACCTGGCAATTGAGCAATCCGCCGATCTTGCCCCTGGCGTCCCTACGGGCGTCCATGGAAATCTTCGACGAAGTAGGCATGGCGGCGTTACGCGCCAAAAGTGAGCAGCTGACCGGTTTCCTGGAACAACTTTTTCACGCCCGGAACACTTCCGGAAATGTGCGGATCATCACGCCGACGGACCCCGCTCAGCGGGGTTGCCAGCTCAGCTTCCAGACGAAAGAAAACGGCAAGGCGATCTTTGATCGGATCACTGAAGCCGGTGTCATCTGCGATTGGCGCGAGCCCGATGTGATCCGGATTGCCCCGGTTCCCCTGTACAATACCTTCGAAGAAGTCTTCCGATTTGTGGAGTTGTTGACGGCGTAACGGCCCTATCCCTTCTATTTCCCTTCCCAACGGTTCCCAAATAAAAAAGGGAACCCCCCGCCGAGCGGCGGGGGATTCACCGTACCGAAACGCCATGTAGATTATCGTGTCGGTCACGAAGACCGTTCAATTCAGTTTAGATGAGGAACCGAATCCCCAAACCGCTCTCCGTCGCCGGAGCATAGACATTGTCGTAGCGGTTGTAGTAGACTAGGTGGAGGTCCGCGAACAATTGGACCGTTCGTCCCAGTTCTACCTGGATGCCACCCCCTGCGATCAGGTCGGGCGTGATCTTGGCCCCGCCGCCATCCGACCGCCAGCTGCGGTAGTGGTGCAACCTTGCCCGGGCGCCGAAATCAGCGTTCAGCGAGATACCGGCGAGTCTCAAATACGGAGCGTATGAAGCTCCGATGAAAGAGTTGCCGCGCTGGGCAAAGGGCAGGTTCTGCGTGCGTCCTACTTTTCCATTGTATCCTGCTACGAACTCGAACGCTTGTCCCGGCCCGACTTCTTGTCGGATCGTCAGTCCATTGGGGGCGCCGCTCCAACCGAGTCGGACACCCACGGCGGTGGAAGTCCATCCACCCCCCGGACCAGCTGCTTGCGCGGGGACGGTCAGCCCCATCAAGGCAAGTACCATCCACCAACCCGCGCCGCGGATCGTTCGTGTTCTCATAGCAGTTTGAATTACTTTTTCTGTAAGGACTTGTAGCTAAAACCGAGTTTCTGGGTAGTGTTACGGGGATGTTGCCCCTGTTGTTGCGTTCAATCCAAACGACTGTTGGTGAATATCTTACAGGCGAATTCGGGGCGAATGCCCGTTCGGGTGTAACCTTGGAAAGGGGATTTGAAGGAGCTGGGAAACGAAAAAGACGCTGGCGATGGGAATGGCCAGCGTCTTTTTTCGGGGGATTCTTAGGTGGAGGGGGGAAATTAAGGAAGCAGCCCATGCCCCTCCCGGTCGTCCAAAAGACTCAACCCAGCCACTCCGCCAACCCGTCCACGGAATATTCCGCGGGCAATTGAACGTTGTGTTCCTGGACCAGGACCTGGAGTTCTTCCAGGGAAGTTCCGGTCGCGGCTTCGACGGAGCCGAAGATGCGGGTCACCACTTCGACGTCTTCAAAGTTCAGGTAGCCCATTGCAAGTGGCGCCTGGAGGTTGAGCGCGACCCGCGCCGAGGTCTGGAAATACTGCCACTCGTTTTCACCCAGGCCTTCCGGCGCTTGGGTGGCGGCAGCCAATTCGGCGAGCTGGAAGATCCCAGCCTCCTGCAAGAGGGCCGACGTCTTCGGCCCAATGCCTTCGATCTCGGTCAGATCGGGTTGCCAGTCGCCGCTGCCGATGGGAGCGACGTACAGCTGCAATTGCAGGCCGCCATTCTCCAGAAACTGGACCTGGGCCTGGAGGCCGTCCTCGATCCCGCCGCACAGCTCATCGTTGGAAATATCCCAATAGTTGCGGGCCTGTTGCATCCGGACCGCGAATTGCTTGAGGGCATCTTTGGGAGTTCCGGAACGGAAAGCCAACTTTTTATCGATCGGAATCTTCAGCTTCTTGATGCACTCAACAAAGTCTTTGTACTGCTTGTCGGTGATCTCGATTTCCTCTTTCCGGTCATCCGCGGGCCAGGGAAGGTCGATTTCGATGATGGCCTTGAACTTTTTGCCGACCTTTTTCAGGGTGATTTTGATGTCCGAACCCCAGGGACCATCCGCGGTAATGACGGTGCCATCCTTGGACTTTTTGAGGTTCTTGAGCTTGTGCTCTTTGACATTGCCTTCGCCATCATCAATGGTGATGGTCGCGGTGTTGTTTTTTTCATTGACAACAATGGTGATTTTCCCCTTGCCGTTGGGGATGACGATCTTGGTAGCCATAAGGGTGGTTTCTGAACAGTTAAAAAATGAAATAGAGGGTTCTCGGTTGGAAAAAGGCTCCAAAAGAGAGGGGTGAAAGTCGAAAAAATGGAAAGCTGTTGTTTATCAATGGATAGAGGCTATCCAATAGTGTAACGATTCAGGATTGACTTTATTAAGAACCGGGAAGAAAAATGTCGAATTGTCCGGTCCAATTAGAGAAACTCAACTATCTTGAAATATGCTGAAGACCTACCTAACCGCTTTCCTATTGCTCCTGGTGGCCCTACCAGCCTCCGCCCAATACACCCTCGACGAGGGGGGTATCAACATCGCCCCCGGCTTCGAGTGGATGCGGGTCGTCGATACCGAGTCCTTCTACAGTGCCTTCGGCCCCACCGCAGCTGCGTCGGGATTTTACAGCCACTATTTCTGTGGTAAGCGCTACGGCATCCAGCTCCAGGGCGGTGTCCGCTACGCCTCGACCACCACCATCAACGGGGTCAGCGGGTTTGAAATCACCTATTCCATGTTGGACGCCCAGGCCGCCGCCCTCTTCAAGATCCGCCCCGTCGATTACCACCGCCGCAAAGAATGGGCGGTCCACGTCGGACCTGTTTTTGATGTGCCCATCCGGTACCGCCGATCCGCCCTTACGCTGAACGAAAACGTCCGCGAACTCGCGAGTCTCCGTCCCGTGGTCCCCTCCCTGCAAGTCTCGGTACAATTTCGCCGGCCCGCCGGCGAGACGTCCTGGTTCATCGAGCCCGGCATCCAGTACGGCCTCATTCCCCACGTCAAGTGGCCCCTGAGCGACGTCAGCCGCGCCAATGCCTTCATTTCCTTCGGGTATTCCATCGGCGACAAGCGGGGATAAAGAGAAATTTCCCTCTAAAACCTTGAAATCATTCCCGGTTCGCAATCCTCCCTTTCGCAAGAGAGGACATTGAGCTATATTGAGGAGTGCTAAACCAAGGCAAACGGATCGTCTCAAATTATTTTATTCAAGCTGCCAGTATCATCTGGGCAGGAAAGCTATTGGGACTGTTCCTGACCACGCCCCTTTACGACCTCGACACCAATTCCTATATCCGCGGCGGTTTCACCTGGGACATTTACCACAATCCCTTCATGAACCTGTTCATCGCAGTGTTTGGGAAGATCTGGTCCAATGCCTGGTTCATCGTCTCCATTCAGTGCCTCATCTATGCCCTGGCGGGGGCTTTTTTGATCCAGACCCTCACCCAGGACCGTCGAAATGCGTGGTGGTGGGCCCTCCTGGGGATCGTTTTGCTCGAACCCCTCACAGCCTTTTACAACTATTCCCTCCTCGCCGAAAGTTCCTTCACGGCCTTTACCCTGGTGAGTGTGGCGGCGGCGATTCGTTACCTCCGCGTTCCCCATCCGCGTTGGGCGCTGTTATTTGGCTTGGGCTTGGGCTTGACGTTCCTGTGCAAATTGTCCGCCCTGATCCATTTACCGCTCTTCCTGATTTTCTTGTTCCGGGGCCCTTTCATCCGTCGCTCCGTTCCGATGGGGCTGCTGGCCCTCCTTCCCTTTGTGGGATGCTATTTGTTCGTGTATGTCGGGCAAAAGAAAATCAACGAGGGAGATTTGTACACCGTGGAAGGCCGGGTGCGCTGGGATTTCAGTTCGGCGCTGTACAATCCGGAGGAGGTGGAAGGAGACGAATTCAAGCGGTATGTGCATCCGTATATTTTGGAAGCGGGGAAAATGGAAATGCACCGTGAGCGGCGGCGGGAATTGAGTTACCTCGGCTACAAGGACTGCGTCGCCGATTACGAGGCCCGCGGCCGATCCGCCAACGAGGGCATCAATGCCTGTGACAGCATCTTCGGCGCCGTCGCCCAACAGATCATGGACCAACACTTTTGGGCGGCCGAAAAACAATTTATTCGGGACAATTTCCGCTTCATCCACGAACTGAACTACATCGACTACCGCTTCACGCCCGATCTCCACTATTACTACCCCGACCACGAGTGGCAGTACCTGGACAGCCTCATGCGGACCCATTATGCGGTGGATTTATCGGAAAACCAGGCCCGGATTCCGGAGATTTGGACGAGCCTGAGCTTTGGCAACGTCTACATGCCGGTGATTTGGTGGCTGTGGTGGGGCTTCCTGATTGGCGCGGCGATTTTTTGGTGGCGAGATAGATCACGCTGGGAATTGTTAGTGATTGCAGGCCTGGTGGCCATTCCCATTGTCTTTCACTTCGTTTACATCAGCTACCGCCCCCGTTTTCTCGCGCCGTATTTGGTTTTGGTTTGGTCCCTTGGAATGCTCATCTTGCAAATGCTCACCCGATATGCGAAGGATTAAGCTGTACATAGGTTGGACGTTGCTGTTGACGTTCGTGGGATGGGGACAAATGGTCTCGGGGCAAGGTATGCCCAAGGACAGCCTGGCGAAGCAATGGCTGGACTCCGCGACCGTCTATCTCCGGTCCGGCGATTTCGTCAAAGCCGAGCAATTTTGTCTCGCCACCGATTCCCTGGCCCGGGAAATCGGCCTGCAAAAAGCCATCCTGGGCGCGAACATTGGGCTGATCAACCTCCACATCGACAACGACAACTACATCGACAGCATCCTCACCGATATCCTGCCGATCATCCGTGAGGTCGACCAACCGAATTATTGGTTCGAGTACTATGTGGACCGGGGCCAGATTGCGAACCTGCGGATGCAGTACGACAGGCAGATCGTTTGGGCCGACAGCGCCCTCCAGGTCGCCCGCGAATCCGGCGACAGCCTGGGCGCAGGGATTGTCTACATCGAAATGGCCCTCGCCTATTCCAATATCCGCAACTTCGAGGCCTCGGAAGAAATGGGCCGCCAGGCCCTGGACATTTTCGAAGACATCGGCATCCAATACTATATCGGCTACGGCAACCGCATGATTGCGGGCGCATTTGCGGAGCGCGAAGAAGGCGACTCCGCATTGTTCTATTTCCAGCGTTCGCTGGAATCGTTCGAAGCCGAGAACAACCTGAACCAGGTCGCCTATACCCTGACGAGCATGGGCCGCGTCCATCTGGAAATGGGCGATTTGGAAGAGGCCGAAGCGACGCTCATGGAGGCGGACAAGACCTACGACCGGACCGGGAGTGGGAATTGGGAAGTGGGACAAAACCAATGGTACCTCCACATGGCGACCATTTACCTGGAGACCAACCGGCCCGAACTGGCCCGGGAAACGGCGCTGCAAGGAATCGCCATTGCGGATTCCCTGGAACTGTTGGAAGACAAGGCAAACCTGACCGAAGTGATCATCCGGGCAAACCTCATGGAGAATAATTTGGAGGCCCATTACCTCGATACCCTGCTGGAGATTCGCTCCAAAGAATACGAGCTGGGGAAAGCCAAGGAAGTGCTGAACCTCCGGGAAAAATACCTATCGGATGAACGGGAGCGGAAAATTGCCGCCCTGACCATCCTTTCCCAGAACGCCGAACTGAAGGCCCAGAGCCGCTTGTTCTGGCTGCTCGGGGGCATTTCCTTCGTGGTGCTGGCGGGCATGGTGATATTGATCCTCTTCCTCCGCGCCCGCCAACGGACGCGCGAACAGATGAACGAGCTCAACCGCCGAGCCCTTCAACTCCAGATCAATCCCCACTTTTTCTTCAACGTCCTCAATTCCATCAACAACTATATTTCCCAGAACGACCAGAAAGCCGCCCGGTATTACCTCGCCAAATTCGCGCGGCTCATGCGCCTAGCCTTGGAAAATTCCCAATACGACCTCGTTCCCCTCGGCAACGAACTCGATCTGGTGGAGGCCTACCTCAAATTGGAGCAGATCCGCCGCGACAAATTTGATTTCCGCATCGAAGTCCCCGAGGACCTCCGCGATGTCAAGGTGCCGCCGTTGTTGTTGCAGCCCTTTGTCGAGAACTCCGTGATCCACGCCTTCCCCGACCGCATGCCCGACAAGGGATTGATCCGCATCACCGCCATCGAAAAGGAAAACTTGCTCACCGTCACGGTGACCGACAATGGCGTCGGCCTCAAAAAACTACAGGGCAGCCCCAAAATGAACGAGAAGTCGTCCCTGGCGATCAAGATCCTCCGAAAAAGACTCCAGGCTTTCGGCAAAAAGAGCGGAAGTATCGTATTTGGAAACACAAATCCCGATGCTTCTTTTCCCGGAACGCTTGTAGATATTAATATTCCCGTAAATTTACCATCATGATACGGGCGATCATTGTTGACGACGAGGCCGCGGCGGCCCAAAGCCTGCAAACGGACCTGAAATGGTACTGTGAAGATTTGGTGGAAATTGTGGGAGAGGCCCGCAATTTGACCGATGGGATCCAGCTGATCGCGGATCAGAAGCCCGCATTGGTGTTTTTGGACATCGATATGGGGCAGGAAAATGGGTTCATGCTCCTGGAGCGCATCCGCCGCGAAGCCATGGACATCGATGTGATCTTCACTACCGGCCACAATGAATTCGCCATCAACGCCATTCGGAAAGATGCCTTCGACTACCTTTTGAAGCCAGTGGACCCGGACTTGTTGCGGGAAGCCTTGGTGCGGTTGGAGAAAAAATTGAAGGAAAAACAGACGAAGGACGATGGGAAAAAGTCACTCGACGCCTCCATTGCCTTGCCCATGCAGGACCAGGTTCTCGTTTGTCCCCTTGACCAATTGATCCGCTGCGAATCCGAGCGGAACTATACCCGTTTCTACATCCTCGACCGCAGCCCGGTATTGGTCTCGCGGACCCTGGGCTACTACGAAGAAACCCTGCTTCAGAACAATTTCTTCCGCCCCCACAAATCCCACATCATCAACCTCGGCCACCTCGAAAGCTATATCCGCCAGGACGGCGGCTACCTGCTCATGAAGGACGGCAGCCAGGTTCCCCTTTCCCGCCACAAGCGTACTTCTCTCTTCGAAATCCTCGGAATTTAAGTCCTATTTCCATTCCGCCTGATCCACCTCTTCCAACATACCCAGGTACGTATGGTAGCGGCTCTCGGCAATTTCGCCTGATTCCACGGCTGCTTTGACCGCACAACCCGGCTCCGACACGTGAATGCAATTGGAAAACTTGCAGTCGTCGAGGTGGGCGCGCATCTCAGGGAAATAGTGGCTGAGATCCGCCCGCTCAAAATCAATGATGACCATTTCCTTGAAGCCCGGCGAGTCGATGATATACCCTCCAAAACTCAACGGAAAACGTTCGGCGTAGGTCGTGGTATGGCGTCCCCGGCCGGAGAAGTCGGAGATATGGCCCGTTTTCAGGTTCAATGTAGGCTCGGCCAAGTTGATGGTCGTGGATTTTCCCGCTCCCGACCGTCCGACCACGAAGCTGGTCTTGTCCCGCAGCAAGTCTTGGACGACTTCCTGGTAAGCGGAGTCCTCCGCGGAGATGCTCAGCGTGGAATAGCCGATTTTTTCGTACCGCTGCCGGAAATCATCCAGGCGGGCATGTCCTTCTTCGTCCAGGACATCGACTTTGTTGAAGAGGAGGACGGCCGGAATGTGGTAGGCCTCGCAGGTGACCAGGAGCCGGTCGATATAACCGAGGGTCGTGACGGGTTGGTCGAGGGTGAACAGGAGAATGGCCTGGTCGATGTTGGCGCAGAGGATATGGGCGCGGTGGGAAAGGTTGACGGATTTGCGGAGGACGTAGTTTTGGCGGGGCAAAATTTCCCGGATGAAGCCCACGTCTTCTTCAATGGTGATCTTGACGCGGTCGCCGACCGCGACCGGATTGGTGGTTTTGATGCCTTTGATCCGAAACTTCCCCCGCAGCTTGCACTCGTGGATGTCTCCATCTTCCGTTTCGACCCGGTACCAGGACCCGGTCGACCGGACGACCACCCCTTCCAGCAGCACCACCGGCGCCGTACTTTTCTTGGTTTTCTTTTTGCCCGTCTTCTTCCCCATTCCTCAATCCACTTCTACACTCATCCACGACCGACGGTTCTCCAACTGCACCGCGCTGGGCTGGTCCAATTCGCCGAGCATGTACAATTCGGTCTGGTAGTCGGGGTCAAATTGCAGGGTCACCTCGACCAGGCTTCCCTGGCGGAACACATGCAATTGCTTGGTCGCATACGGCTCAAAGTGGTTGAACAGGGTCGAAAAGTCCTTTTCCACGACCCGAAGGCCATTCAGAGCGACCAGCTCGTCGCCGACCTCCATCCCGGCCCGCTCAGCGGGACTGCCTTCGTAGACCAGGCGCACTTCCGGGAATCCGTTTTCTCCCTTCTTCAATCCCAGCCCAAACCAACGCTCGATTTCCTGGGTGAATTGGCGCTTGGCGAATTTCAGTCCGAAATAGCCTGCGACATCGCGCAGGTAAGGCTCCAAAGCCTTGGTCCCGGAAACAATGGCCTTGAAATAGCGCCCCAAAGAGACACCAGCGTATTTTTCCGCGATCTCGCGGTAGTCGGTGCGCGTATAGCCCCGGCCCGTTTTCCCGAAGCGTTCCCACATTTCCCGCATCACATTGTCCAGAGAACGGCGGTTTCCGGAAGAGGAGCGGATCAGGTAATCGAGGATCAGGGCCGCGAGGCAACCCTTGGTATAGAAGGAGATTTTTCGGTTGGGAACGGCGGATTTATAACCCGTGAGCCAGGAATCGAAGCTGGCCTGTTCCAGGGACACGTGGTTGCGGCCCTGGTTGTTGTAATGCCGCTTCAGGATGGCATTGTTGAAATTGCTGAGGTAATCGGACAGGCTCCACACCCCGCTTTTCATGAGCATGAGGTCGCCGTAGTAAGTCGTCACGCCCTCCGTCACGTAGTGCAGCTTCGAGTAGTTTTCCCGCTCGTAATCGTAAGGCTGCATATCGGCCGGTCGAATCGCCTTGACGTTCCAGGTATGGAAGAGTTCGTGGCAGCTGACGCCCAATAGCTCGTTGTAGTAGTCCGTGCCCATGATCTTGTAGGCCGGACCGAGCGAAATGACCGTGGAATTGTAGTGTTCGACGCCGTGGTAGTTGGGGGTATTGGGCGTGAGAATGAGGTAGTGGTATTCGGAAACGGGAAAATCCCCGAACAATTCCACCGAAGAGCGGCCAAATTGGGCGAAATCCCGCTCAATGCGGGGCCAGTCGGGGCGGATCGCACCCATGAACCAAACGTGGTGGGGCGTGCCCGCCACTTCAAAAATCCGCAATTGCAGCTGGTCGCTGGCGACCCACGGTCCGTCTACTGCCTGGTGAAAATCCTCCGCCTTCAGGACATTCCCTTCCCGCGGCAGTCCACACGCAATCTCGTAGCCGTCCGGCAGGTGCAATTCGATTTGGCAGGGCTCGTCCAGCGTACCCGGCCGGTACATCAACAAGTTGATGCCATTGACATAGATCAGGTCGGCGTCGAAGCGGGAGCCTCCGGCCCCCCAATCCGTGGCGTAGTAGGAATACCGGAACTCGAAGAACTCGTCCGTGGCCTCGACCTTCCACTGGTGGGTCGTCGACTTGGTCACCTTCAAAGGCTTGCCCGAATCCGTAACGGCGTAGACATCCACGATATTCTCGGCGTAGGGCCCCATTTCATAGCGCCCGGGCCGCCAAAGCGGCAACCAGAATTCCGTAGGACTCCCATCGCCCTTGTGGGGGATGTAAATCTGGATGAGGTGATTCGACGGATTGGGAAAGGTGAATTTGTACTTCATAAACGAGAATGTTCCAGGCCCGGGCCCTATTTCTCGCCAAAATAAGCACAACTATCCAATCGGACTAGGAAAAGGCGGAATGCGCCCTTTTTACTGGGGCATCAGGAGGAAATTCAGTTGGAAGTCGAGGTTGTCGCTGGCTTCCTTGGAGCCATCGGGGCCTTCGACATCGTAGTTTTTGCGGAGCGGCAAGCGGAAGGACGCGAAGACCTGCAAGCGTTGTTCGCCGGCTTCGGTCAGGACCGGCTCCAGCTGGGCGGAGACGGAAAGGGGCGCTTGGATGCCCTTGAAATCAAGGCTGCCTTCCACCATGAATTGGGTGACAGCGCCCCAGTTGATCTGGGGCTGGTCCAGGACATTGATCGACTTGAACGTGAAGGTCGCTTCCGGATAGTCGATCAGGTCGATCATCTCGCCGATGTGCTCGTCGAGGGATTCGTCGCCCATCGTCAGGTCTTTGAGCGTGGCCGTAAAGGCCGCGATGCTACCGTCAACCGAACGGTCCGCGCCCAATTTCAAGGTGCCATTCACCTTGTTGATTTCGCCCGCGTAGTAATCCAGCGGCGGGAGGAACGCAAACGCGACGACCGGCACTTCTTCGGAAATCGGGCCGGCCATTTTCCAGGTATTGGCCAGGGTCACATCCACGGCGGAAAAGTCCTGGGACAATCCTTCCGGCTTCTCGGGCAACGGATGCCCCATTTTATCGAAACTTTTGACCTTCACCCCTTTTTCCAGCGCGACCAAACCATCTCCCCGTTCCACACTCTCCAATTGCTCGATGATTTTTCCCTGCAACATCTTCCCCGCTTCGGCAAAGACCTTTTCCCAGTCCTTCCAATTTCCACTGACCGGCTCATCGAATTCCTTGTAAACCGGATCCACACAGTTGAATTGAGAGTAGACTTCGGTGGAAATAAAGAGCTTTCCGTCCTCGGAGCGGTAGGGATACAACGCCGTATACATCAGACGATCAGTACGCACGGCATCGTAATGCTCCTGGAAATTGTATTTGTCCATGCCCTTGTCAATCGCAGCGAGGGCCTTTTTGTGAAATTCAGCCTGGTCAAAGTTCTTGGGAAGCTCACCGGTCAAATCGGTCACCTTCACCGGCGTCACAATGGTCGTCCGTCCGTTTTCCCAGACCACCACATCATGTTTCTTGTTCACAGCTTCCCGCTGCGGCATCCGCTTCACCGTCCGAATAAAGGTCTTGATCTTGTCGACGTAGTGGTAGCGGCCCACATACAAGGAGCGGCCGAGATGGTTCTGAAAAACGATGGCGGGGGTAAAATGAATCAGTTCCGGCACCTCATCTTTCAGGGCAATTTCTTTGACGGAAATCCCCTGGGCTTCGGCCATTTCCCGAATCTTGGGAGCGTGGACATCCTTGAAATCTTGGGTGACGACATTGTCCCCGGCCTGGAAAAAGAGGAGCAATTCCCCGTTTTGGGCGGAGAGGGGAGCGGTCAAAACAAATGCCAGAGTGGCCAGCAGAAGGTAACGAAGTGTTTGCATAGAATTTTGGTGCCGAATCAATGGGAAACGGGTTCGGTGGTTAAACGAGAGGAAGGAAGTGAATGTTTCCCGGGTGAGACCCGGATTGATTTTTTATCGGACAAGGGTCACATCCCCCACAAAATCGCGGTCCCCTACGGAAATGCGGTAGTAATAGGTCCCCTCCGGAACGGACTCTCCATTTTGGTCGACCCCTCGCCAGTATTCGTTTTTGTTGGTCGAGGAAAACAGCTCCACGCCCCAGCGGTCGAAAATTTTGAGCAGGAACGGTTGGGAGCCACTGTAATCGGCCCGGAAGCCATCGTTGATGCCGTCGTCGTTGGGAGAGAAGACATTCGGGATAAACAATTCGGGAGCCAATACGACGAAGGGACCGCGGAATACCTGGCTGCGGCACCCATCGGCACTTTCCACCGTCAGGACGACGGTGTACTCGCCCCCCTCCGTATAGGTATGCATCGGATTCGCCTCGCTGCTCCGTTGGCCATCCCCAAATTCCCAGTTCCAGGCCACGGCCCCGTCCGAGAGATCGGTGAATTGCACCTCTGCCCGCGGGATCAGCAACTCAATCGGCCACCGCGGGTCCGCGGTGAAATCGGCCTCGGGAACCTCCCCGACCTGGACCAGGATCGAATCGATTCGGTCGGCGCAGCCGCCGGTATTGATCGCCGTATACGAAGCGTAATAGCTGCCGGGCTCCACAAATTCGTGTTGTGGATTCGGTGTATTGTCCACCGGGCTCCCGTCTCCAAAGTTCCAGACATAATTCGTCACGTCCGAAGAATTGTCGAGGAAATTGACGGTCAGCGGGGCACAACCTTCCATCAGGGAACTCAGGTAGGCGGCATCCGGCGAGGGAATGACTTCGATGGTCACGCCCGCCGAATCAAAGCAGCCGCCCTGCTCGAGGACGACGGTATAGGTCGTGGTGGTGTCCGGAGCAGCCAAGGGAGTGGCGGCAAACGGATCGCTCAGTCCTGTGCTGGGCAACCACTGGTAGTCCACGCTTCCGAGACCGCCTGTCGCGGTCAGAAGGACGGAATCCCCGCCGCAAATCACACTCGTATCGCTCGCCAGGGCCGCGCCAATTTCCGGAATGACCGTGATCAGCACGGAATCCTCCGTCGAGCAGGTATTGTGGCGGACGGTCAGGAAATAGAAGGTCGACACGTCGGGATAGGCCGTTGGCTGGACCACGGTCGAATCGCTCAGGTTCACATTGGGGTCCCACCCAAAGTAAATGTCCGGGATCGGGGCGCTGTCGGTCGTGGTATAGTAATAACTGCCCTGCAAATTGATCGTGTCCCCAAAGCAAATCGTCTGGGGCGGGCCCGCCTCCGCAATCGGCGTCGGGATCACATTGACCAGAACCGAATCGGTCGGGCTTTCACACCCAAAATTGGACGTGGCGACGAGGTAATACCAGGTACTCGAATCCGGCGAGGCCACCGGATTCTCGGCCATGGGATTGTTCAATCCCGCTGTCGGCAGCCACGAATACGTGTAGGACGCAGTGCTGTCCCCATCGGCAAAGGCATCCAATTGGGCGCTGTCGCCGAGGCAGATTTCGCGGATATTGCCCGCGCTGGGCGTCGGTAAGGTATGGACGGTCAGGCGCATGGTATCTCCGTAGCTCGGACAGCCATTTGACCAAACGGTCAGGATATATTCCGTGGTGATATTGGGCGAGGCGAAGGGAGAAGGTGACGTCGAATCCGACAATCCGGTAAATGGACTCCATTCGAAGTCGTACAGTGGTCCGGCTCCTGAGCCGGTGCCCTGTAATTGGACGGTGTCCGTGGAACAGATATTGATGTCAGGACCGGCATTGGCGATGGGCCTCGGATTGACCGTCACGGTGACGGTGCTGAGCGTGTCCAGCGTCGTAGGCGCGCTGGAACAGCCGTTCGAGGAGGTCCCGATCAAGGTATAAATCGTGGTGGAATCCGGTCGGGCGAATGGATTCAGAAGGGTGGAATCGTTGAGGCCCAGGGCGGGTGACCAATAGAAATCAAAGGGGCCGGGGGCATTGGAAAAGCTCCCCTGCAGGACCACGCCGGGCGCGGGCCCGGCACAAATCGCCTGGTCCAACCCCGCATCCGCGATGGGGACCGGCAGCACATTGACCGTGGTCGAGTCAATTACGCTGAGACAGCCGTTGGCATCTGTCACCTGGAGGTAATAAGTCGTAGTATCGGTCGGAATGGCGACCGGATCGTCGTCAAAGGTCGAGTCCAATCCGCAGAAGGTATTCGTAGAATCGCACCACCAGGTATAGTAGAAGGGCGCGACCCCGTCCGTGATCGCCCCCGCTTGCAATTGCGCGCCTCCCTGCCCTTCACAGAAGGACACCGGTGGCCCTGCGTCCGCCACCAACAGTGTCACATCAATCGAGATCAACGAGGTATCCGAACAGCCATTGCTGTCGAATACGATGACCTGGTAGGTGATGTCCACCGGTGGATTGGCAATGGGGCTGGCGACGGTAGAGTCATTGAGGTAAATGCCCGGACTCCAATCGTAGGTTTGCCCCCCACTCGCCGACAATTGGACCGCTGCCCCCGCACAGACCGTATCTCCCCCTCCACTGGTCGCCACTGGATTCGGATACACCGTCACCAGAGCCGTGGCAGTATCGGAGACATTGCAGCTATTCGAGTCAACGACAATGAGAGAGACGTTGTAGGTGCCGGGGATTTGATAGATATGTTGGTCTTCGAAAATGGTGTCCCGGGTGCCGTCCCCGTAATCCCAAATGAAGTTGACTCCCCCTACACTGGTATTGGTGAAATTGACCGGGAAAGGAGCGCAGGAATCGAAGGCCTGGCTTTGGTAGGAGGCAAAAACATCCTGGGGGTCAAAGGCAAATTTGAACACCCCGAGGTTGCAGTTGGCGCTGTTGTTGGTATTGGAAACCACGCCCTGGGTCGTCGGAAAGTCGGAGTTTCCGCCGCAACCCGCACAGACCGCGTGGTAAACTTCCAGGTCGCGGTTGAAGCGGCTGGTGCCTCCATCCACGTGTTCCTGGCTGGTGGCCCCACCAAAATAGGTGGCGTATTCAAGGGCGACCGCATCCGGTGCCAACAAGATCAGGTAGATGTCCGAACCGTCGGTGGTACTTTGGACGGCGTCGTTCGTGATCGGAAGGTTGTTTGTATTGCCCTGGAAATTGACCGAGCCGCCCCAGCCACACATGTAGATGAAGCCACAGCGGTCAACGAGGAAGGCGGTGGGAGAAATGTCAATGGTGGTGCCGCCCGATCCAAAAACGGTGGAGAATATGCGGCTGCTCAGGTTGTTGTCCGTTTTCAGGACAAATTGGGAGCCGCCGGGATTGGAATAGACGCCGGGGGTTACCGGATAAGCACCCAGCGATTGCCCGTAGACATAGATGTCATCGTCGTCGTCGATTTCGAGGAAATAGGTCTGGTCATAGGCCGAAGTGCCGACGTAAGTTGCCGCCAGGAGTCCGGTGCCCGTGGGGTTGATCTTAGCGATGTACCCATCCACGGCGCCACCGTAGGTGGTATTCAAGGCACCGGCCGTTGTGGGAAAGTTCCCCGAGTCCGTTCCGCCCGCCACAAAGACATTGCCCGCCCCATCCAACTTGACCGAGAAGGCCGCGTCATTGCCGGAGCCGCCGAGGTAGGTGCCCCAGGACATGGCCGTCAGGTTCGGGTTCATTCGTATCACGCAGCCATCCTGCGTGCCCCCGCCAAAAGTGCCCTGGAGGGCGCTGGGCGTGACGGGAAAATTCGTGCTCTGGGTGCAGGAAGCGACGTAGATATTGTCGTTGGCGTCGATCATGACCTCGCCCCGGGCGTCGTCGCCGTAGTTGAAGTAGAGCGAGTTGGGGGCAAAGGTGGTATGGATGTTCAGGGCATCGTTGCCGGAGCCACCGATGAAGGTGGAGCCGACGAGGGCCGCGCCGGAGACGTCCACTTTGGTCAGGGCAATGTCAGAAGCACCGCCGAAGGTGGTCTGGTAGGCCCCGGGGGTGGTGGGATAATCGGAGGAATAGGTCCGGGCGTAGATGATCAATTCGCCCGCCGGATTGACGATCAGCGACTGGGGCTGCTCGTTGTCGGTGCCACCGATGTAAGTAGAGTACACGAGGTTGGTGCCGGTGGGATTGAATTTACTGATGGAAATGTCGAAGCCGTTGAAGAATGGGCTACCGGGAGCGTTTCCACCGGCAAAAGCGACCTGGAATGCACCCGTGGTCGTCGGATAGCCGGCCGCAAAAGCAATGCCACCGCCGTACAAGTTGCCGAGGTCGTCGTAGGTCGCGGTAAATCCGAAGTTGTCGGCAGTAGAGCCGGTATAGCTGGCAAAAATCAGTGTCGGATCAATGACCAGGGGCAAAGAAGCGTCATAAGTACCCAATTCGAAGTGCATTTCATTTCCCTCCACCACAAACCGGCAGGGAATCTCTTGTTGCTGTCCATTGCGGGCCTGGTAGGCGTAGGGGGCCATTTCCCGAAACTCCCCAATCGAAGTCACCATTTCCAGATTGCCCTGCGCATCCAATTTCAATTCGTCCAACCCTTCATAGCCGAGTTGAATCTGGGTAGGATCGGCCCCGGGCGCCACCACAAAATCGTATTTGATGCTGCGGTCTTTTCCGTAGAACACCGCCCCAATTCCGTCCCACATTTCCGCGTATTCCAATTCCCCGAACAGCCCTACATGACCCGCCCAGCGCCGGGGATCGTTTCCCTGGAAATAATTGTGGTATTCTTCGTACCGCTCCTCGGCCTTCGCCTGCACCGGATGGGCCCCGATGAAATTGACCCGAAAAACATGGCCATTGATCGTAGCGCCCCGGGGTTGGCCGGGTTCGGGGTGAAAATAATCGTCGTGCAGGGTCGACAGATCGGCCATTTGGTAGGTGAGGCGGTCTTTTTCAAAGTAGACCCACCCCCCCGGCACTTCCGACCGGAACTGAACGAGGGATTCCCATTGCCCTTTGTTCTCGACAAATTTGACGATGGACTCTTCGTCCCCGTGCTCATGTTCATGTTCATGCGCGTGGCCATCGACGTGGGCGGCATTCAACGGTTGAATCGCCCCGAAAATGAGCCAGGTTGCAGTAAGCAGGTGTGTCAGGAATTGTGGACGCATGAATGGAAAATCAAATCCTCGATTGAATTGAACAATTTACGGCGGCTGTGGAAGGGATTCAAACCATTCAGGTGCGATTCCTGACAAATGGGACACCGAATGACTTGGAACGACCTCCAACCGGCAAATCTCTGCTTTGAGCCGACAGGAAACAGAGGGATGGCCAAATTTTCCTATTTTAGATCACCAGAATCAAAGAGAAACCTGGAAGTACGACTCAATCTAAAGAGCTTATGCGTAGCCCACTCATCTTGTTGTGGATCCTCCTCGTGGGGGGAAGCCTCTCTGCCCAAACATTTTTGCTGGAAACATTTGACAATGGAATCGACACCACCGCTGGTGGATGGACGATTGTGGACGGAGGAGGTTCGTCGGATACCTGGTTTGGGACCGTGGGGGGAAACAGTGGCAGCTACCTGGATGGGACGGAATTTGCCTTCGTGAACAGCGATGCGGCCGGTCCGGGAAGTATTTTGCTGGAAGAACAGCTGGTTTCCCCGGTCCTCAATACCGCGGGGGTTCCTCTCCTGTTCCTTGAATTCGAGCATTATTACCGCTCGGTTGTCCTCACCGATTCCGGTTTTGTGGATGTTTGGGATGGGAGCCAATGGGTAACCATCGATACGATGGTCGCTTCCCGGGGGAGCTTCGTCACGCCTGCCGTCGAACTCTACGACATCACGGCCTACGCCAACGCGAACCTCCAGATCCGCTTCGTCTACGACGACGATTCCACCTGGGCCTGGTGGTGGGCCCTCGACAATGTGCGCGTATTCAACCCGCCGAACGACGATGCCGCCGTCACCTCCATCCTGACCCCATTCGGAGGCGGCCGCGCCAATTCCTCGTCTGCCATGACCCCCACCGAAACCATCAGTGCGGAGGTCATCAACCTTGGTTCCGATACGCTGGTCAATGTGCCCATTTCATTTGCCATCAACCAGGTGACCATTGCCACGGAAACCATTCCCGGTCCCCTGATCCCGAATATCCTGTCGAACTATACCTTTACCGCGACCGGCAATTTTGGCGCGGTCAACCAATACACCCTCGAAGTCTGGACCGGCCAGCCCAACGATGCCAATCCCGGCAACGATACGGCGTCCGCCGTGATTCGACAGCTGGCCAACCTGCCGGTGATCCTGCCGATCTGCGAAGATTTCGACGCGATGCCCGATACGGCCTTCCTCGGAGCCGGATTCGCATTGCCGGGCGTGGAAGCCCTCGATTACACCTCCAACAATCCCGCGGCGGGTCGCCTCCGCACCTTCGCTGGCTCCGGCTACGCGAATTCGGGCCAGCGGGCCATTACCTTGGACCGGTCTTCATCGGGTCCCCTGGTCAAAAATGAGCTCATTTTTACCTACAACCTCATCGGCTACGATGTCAACAACGATCAGGTCACGATGGATGTGGCCCTGATGGACAATGGCGACGAGGTCCACGTGGGCGACAGCATCTGGGTGCGCGGGTGTGACACCTGCGATTGGGTCCAATTGCTGGCCTGGAACGACATCACCGGCAGCAACAACAACGGCCAGTACTTCTTCATTTCGGGACTGGACCTGAGTGCGGCTCTGTTTTTCGCGAACCAAAACTTCAGCTCTTCCACCCAGATCCGCATTGGGCAGGAGGACAATTTCCCCTCGACCAGCACCACTGCCTCCGATGGACTGACCGTCGATGACCTCTGCCTGAACATTGAATTGGATACCAATGTGGCGATGGTGGAGATTTTGAGTCCGGAAATGGGTGATTGCGGGGACAGCTCGGCCTTGGTGAGGGTCGTGGTGGAGAACATGGGCAAAGATTCGGTGGCCAATGTGCCGGTGTTTGCAACGGTTTCGGGCGCCGTGGCCGGCGTCCTGAACGGCATTTCACTCGGTCCCCTCGCGAGCGGCGAACGCGATACCGTTACCTTCAACACGACCATCAATACCTACCTCGGCGGGACCATTGGCATTGTGGCCTATACGGCACTGAGTTCCGATCCCCTGCAAATTGACGATACGCTGGCGGTGAGCCGCTCCATCAATCCGGTTCCCGAAGCGCCGAATATCCAGGGCGATACCCTGGTCTGTTTCAATACGTCGTCGACCTTGTCGGTCCAGAGTCCGGTGCCCGGCTTGGGCTATGTGTGGTACGATGCCTCAGGAACGAACGTCCTGCACGTGGGCAATACCTTTGTCACGCCGCCGATCACGGGCCCGACGACCTACGAGGTCGAGCCGGGGGGGAATATCCCCTACAATGTCGGGCCGGCTGACAATTCGGGGCCGGGAGCAAATTACACGACCTATACCGACGGCATGATCTTCAATGTGCTGCAAGAATTGACCATTGATTCGATGGATGTATACCCGGACGATTCCGGCGACGTGGCCCTGGTGATCGAAGATGGACAGGGCCAGCTGGTCACCACGATCCTGGTCCCAGTCGATCCGACGAATCCCGGCGACAAAGTCACCATTCCCATTGGCCTAACGCTTGCGCCGGGCAATGGCTACCGGGCCACGGCGGTGGGCACGACGACGAATGGCTTGTGGCGCAATGACGGCGGAAAATCGTTCCCCTACGCGGTTCCCGGAGTAGTTGAAATCACCCAGACCATCAACGGCCTCCACACCAGCGGCTACTATTATTTCTTCTACAACTGGCAAATTACCGCCCGGGGTTGCCCCGGTACGCGGACCACTGTGGCCATCGATACCTTCGCGTTTGTTCCGACCAGCGCCGGTTTCGCTTCCACCCCCAATGGCTTGTCCGTTGATTTTACTGCCACCACCAACAACGGCATCGGCTTCTTCTGGGACTTCGGAGATGGAAATACGGATTCCATTGCCAATCCGACCCACCAATACGCCACACCGGGCTCTTTCCAGGTATGCTTGATCGTCGACGGCCCCTGCATTTCGGATACCTTCTGCGATTTTGTGAACGTGACCTGTGCCCCGCTGGTGACTGATTATGGGTTCCTGGAGAATGGATTGCAGGTTGATTTCACGGATCAGACGCCTGGTTCGGTGAATTGGGTCTGGGATTTTGGCGATGGGACGGTTGACTCAGTGGCGAATCCCAGCCATACGTTCATGATGGACGGAACCTATATCGTATGCCTGACGACGACGGATGCCTGCGGCCAACAGGACCAATTCTGCGACACGCTGGAAGTCTGTGCGCCGCTCAATCCGGGTATCATCTATACCATCCAGGGGGGCACTTTGGTGGACTTTACGAGTCTGACCTTGGGCACCCCGACCAGCTATTTCTGGGAATTTGGGGATGGAGGAACGTCGAATTCCCAGAATCCAAGCTATATCTATTTGTCCCCGTCGACCTATACAGTTACCCTGACCATGACGAATATCTGCGGCGATACCATGTCGATTTCCGAGACCATCATGCTGGTGGGACTGGACAATGCGCTTTCGGAGGCCTTGGAAGTGTTCCCGAATCCGAATGCGGGCCGTTTTTCAGTTGTCTTGCCGGAATGGGGAATGGGAGTAGCGCAATTGACCTTGTTGGATGCCTGGGGACGGAAGGTTTGGGAGCGAAATGGAGTGGATGAAAAAGAAATTGAGGTGCAGGTAGGTGAATTGGCGCGGGGAGCCTATTGGTTGCGGGTGGAAATGGACGGGGCCCAGGCCATCCGGGCGATTCGGGTGCAGTAGTCAGGACTGTTGGAGCTCAGCGATGCGCTGGGTGCGTTCGTCGGAGAAAACGGACTCGAAGAGAAAGGCCGGGCCACCTTGGGCGGTCTGTTCGTGGAGGTCAACTCCCAACTTGTAGAGGCGCTTGAACAGCAGCCTCAACTCGGCGCGGCGAAAGGCCGCATCCAGTTCCAGGGCCACCTCCACCTTTTCCTCCGGACCCGAAATCAGGAACCGGGCCTCTTTTTTGCCCAGCAATCCGCCCCCCAGCACCTGCCACATGTCGGTACTCCGTCCGCCGTCGGTATAGGTCAGCCGCCGCAACTCGCTGTACGCGAAGCGGCGCACCATCAGGCGGCCTTGCCGCAGTTCCAGCCATTGATCCCCAAAGGCGATCACGTCGGCCTTCACCCAACTCAAGCCCCGACCCCGCGCCAGGGCAAAGATCATTTCCACGGGTTTTTGCATTCCGAAATTTCCATTTATCTCCCTTCAAATTCAATACCTATTCTCCAGTTCCAATTTTTCTCCTATCTTTACCTAAGACTTTAGTGGAAATCTTTTTCCCGCTACCCAACGATCCTCCCAATGAGCTCAAAACTCCTTACAAGCCTGGAACTGAAAGTGATGAACCTCCTCTGGACCAAGGAGCAGGCCTTCGTCAAGGAACTGATCCAAGCCTGGCCCGACGATCCGAAGCCGGCTTACAATACCGTGTCCACGGTGGTGCGGATTTTGGAGGACAAAGAATACGTCAGCCACAAGGCCTTTGGCCGGACGTACCAATATTTTCCCATTGTCACCCAGGCCGATTACCAGAAGCGCCACGTGCGCAACGTGCTGGACAATGTCTTCGCCGGGTCCGTCTCGACGATGATCTCGACCCTGGTCGACAATGAGGACCTTTCCCAAGGTGAAATCGCGGACCTGCGCCGCATGATTGACGATTTCGAAGAATGAGTTTCGTGCCCTATATCCTGTCCAGCTTGCTGCTGTCCGGAATTGGCGGCGGCGTCTACTTGCTCTTTCGTTGGATCCATCCCGGCGCCCAACCGCGTCGCTTCATGATCTGGCTGGTCATCCTGGCCAGTTTGCTCATTCCGCTGAGTCCCCAATTTGAAATCGAATTGGGAACGCATGAGACCGCCCGGTTGGGCGAGATGGTCCATTCCGGGACCGGATTGATTCCCCCGGCCGGCCAGACCCTCAACGAATTTTGCCACTGCGCCGATCCCCAAACGGGCGATGTCATCATGTACCAGGCCAGTCGGATTTACGATACGCTGTTGGCCCATTCCACTTGGATTTTCCTGCTACTGCTCAGCGGAAGTCTATTTTTCGTCCTTCGGCAGGCCATTGGCATGATTCGCCTCGTACGCCGGGTCAAGCAATTTCCCACGCAAAGCATCATCCTTGACGGTCGCCGGATCAAACTGGTGCGGGGCCCGCATCCCGTGGGAGCGTTGCGCTTTGGAGGCCGGTATATTTTCTGGCACCCTGAATTGGACGCGCTTGCCCCCGCGGAGCAACAAGCCATTCTCCGCCACGAATTTTCCCACCTCCGCCAGCACAATACCTTGGAAAAACTCCTTTTAGCGGCCCTCCAGGGCATTTGGTTCATGAATCCGGCCCTGTACCTGTTTCGGCGGGAACTGGAATTGCTGAGTGAATACACCGCCGATGCCTACGGAGCGCGATATGCTCCGAGCCGGAAGCACTACGCCCATTTGCTCCTGACCGTCAAGAGCCGGCCTGAATTTGCAATGGGTAGCTTTTTCAAGGGAAGTATCTTGAAGAAGCGCATTGAATATCTCCTGGGAAAAAAGAACAAGGCGCGTTTGGCGCTGTTGCCGGCGGCCCTGATCGGGTTGGGACTCCTGTTTTCTTCGGACCTCATTGCCCAGCAAGCCATCCACCACCAAATCCAGGAAATCGCCGTTTACGAATTCATGCACGAGCAAAACGAAGCGACCGGTCAGGAGGAGTTTTGTTACAAATGCACGCTCGAAGCCATCGAATGCGAGTGAGAATTCGTAGCTTTTAGCATGTCCATTCTATTGTCCCACACATCTCTTTTGACCCCCATCGATTGGTTGCGGATCGAAGGCGATGACTTGGGAATCACTGCGGTCAAGTTTATGTCTGAAAATCCCGGGGAATCGGAAGAAGTCCCGGCTGCTCTGGTCCACGCGCAGGAGCAGTTGGAGGAGTATTTTTCGGGAAAACGCCAGCACTTCGAGCTCTCGCTGCGCCCCACCGGGACCGATTTCCAGCGAATGGTTTGGAATGCACTTCAGGGAATTCCCTTCGGGCAGACACAGAGCTACGGCGACATTGCGTCGTTGCTGAAAAAAGAAAAGGCCGTTCGGGCGGTTGGGGCCGCCAATGGCCAAAATCCAATTGCCGTGATTGTGCCGTGTCATCGGGTGATTGGAGCGAATGGGCAGTTGACGGGGTATGCCGGGGAATTGTGGCGGAAAAAATGGTTGCTGGCCCACGAAGCGAGTTTTAAATACGGAAAACAGCAAAGCCTTTTTTAAATTGCTGAAAATCTGACTGCCATGAAATTCCACCATTTCTTCGCTTTCCTCGCCCTTATTTTGATGGCCGCGTGCGGCGATGCTCCCAGCGACGCTGGAAACGATTCATCCGCCACTCCCACCGAAGGGAGCGCCGAGGAGGCCCCGAAACCGCAGGTGCTGCCCTACGAAGACGATGCCATCTACCTCGACCGGATGTACGCGACGAATACCGGTAGCCAGGGTGTGGCCAATGTCCTCGACAACAATACGGACAGCTATTGGGAGACGCCCCAGGGCGCATCGGTGAATGAGGGCGTGATGCTGTATTTCGCGGATCCGCAGGAAGTGGACCAGATTGAAATCCTGATCCCGGCGAGCCACCAGACCTCCCAGCAGTACAAGATTTACGCCGACGGGGCAGAAAAGGGCATCACCGGTCCGAATGAACCGCTCAAGCTGGCTGCCTCCGGTCCGATCCAATCGGTATTCGTACGGATCATGGACGAAGACGGCCGCTCCGAAGAATTTGAGGACCACAACGAGGGCCTTTACCGCACCCTGACCTCTTTTTCTGAAAATACCCAGGCCCTGATCGGCGAGATCCGCCTGATGGATGCCAATGGTGAGGCCCTCAAGGTCCGGCCATTGACCCTGGTTCCCGGCACGATTCAGCCGTCTTCTGTGCTGAGTCCGCCCGAGGCTTACAACGGCGATTTCCTGTTCGATTCCCGCCTCGAGTTTGGTTGGGCCGAGGGAAAAGACGATTTGGGCGTGGGGGAAACAATCGAATTCAATTTTGAGCGGACGGTGCGGGTGGAAGAAATCAAGGTGTGGAACGGTTACCAGCGTTCGGACCGCCATTTCTCCAGCAATGCCCGGGTGAAGAAGTTGAGCTTTGGGGCGGAAGGCAAGATGCAGACCTTCGACCTGTCGGATCAGCAAGCGCCCGAAGTCTTGAAATTGGAAGCCCCCATCGAGGGCCAGAAGTTTGTGTTGGAGATCGTGGAGGCCTATCCTGGAGCGAAGTACGAAGACCTGTTGCTGTCGGAACTGCGGTTCTCGGATGGCCAGCAGTGGTTTGGCATTGCGTCGAAAGGGGAAGCGGATCGGAAGAGTACGCTGGAAAATGAACTCGCCGGAACAGTGTTGGAGACGAACAAACTGCTGGACCGTAGCTTTTCCATGCGTTCGGATCCCATGGGCGGCGACAGCTATACGACGACGAGCCTGCTGCTCCGTTCCAATGGCTCTTTCGTGCTGTACCACGAAGAAGTCCTCCAGCAGGGCGACGACCGCATTTCCACCGAGCAAATCGCCGATGGCAACTGGTCCATCGAATCCAAGAATGGAACCAATGTCCGCATCAAGGTCTTTGGCAACCTCCGCCAGGTCTTCGGCAAGACGGATATTTATACCAAGAAATCGTCCTCCCGGAATTCGAGCCGGATTTACTCCGAGATCATCAACATTGACGGCGAGAGATTCAGCGGTAGCAATTTGGCGGAGAATCTGTACTACCGGGTCCCCGCCGACGCGGCGAACTAAATGTTTCGGCTGGCGAAAGCATGGCCCTGGATCTTTGGGGGAGCGGCACTCGTCCTCCACCTGTTCCGCCTCACAGCGGAACCCTACCTGAGCGGCTGGGACGGCTACTTTTACCTCGTCCAACTCAAAGCCCTCCACGAAGAAGGCGCGATGCACAGCCCCGATGCTTCACCCATTTATCCCCTCTTGCAGGCCAGTTATGCAATCTTCGGCGATTACGAACTGAGTTTCCAGGTCGTTTCGGCGCTGTTGGCCGGTGCCTTTTCTTCCCTGACCTACCTCCTTACCCGGCAGTTGACCCGGTCCACCGGGGCCGCCCTCCTCGCCGCTTTATGGACCCTGGCCAGTCCGAGCCTCATCTTTTT
The DNA here is from genome assembly GCA_963923035.1 of uncultured bacterium. Classification (GTDB taxonomy): domain Bacteria; phylum Bacteroidota; class Bacteroidia; order J057; family JADKCL01; genus CAWUKT01. The sequence goes on along the minus strand of CAWUKT010000011.1, from coordinate 19,441 downwards.
CACCGCCAATTTCCCCAAAAACCTCCTCGGCATTGATTTGCTGCTCCTCTTCAGTTGGCTGCATCTGCGACGTTCCCGTTGGCAGTGGCTGGCCGGAATCGGGGCCGGATGGGCGCACCGGTTGACCTTGGGTCTGGTGGCGCTCTGGTCGGCCCTCCGCTGGATCAATTGGCGGGTTTGGGTGATCGGCGGCCTAGGCGTGGTGACGCTGCTGAGCTTGGGGTTGATGCAGGGGGGACTGCATTGGAGTGATTTTGAGCGGTTTGACGGGGCGGTCACATTTCTGGGAGACATTCCCCACCGGGCGTTCATCGCCTTGATGGAGGTAGATGCGATATGGAAAATGGAATTGGTGATCGGTGGAGGATTGACGGTGTTGGGAGGCGTGCTTTGGGGGCAGAAAAAGGGAATTTGGAGTGAAAATCGACGGTTTTGGGGGGCTTGGATGGGCATCCTGGCATTTTTGTTCCTGCCGATCTGGCGGATGGAGGCCATGGGCATGGGGTACCGCTTTTTCCTGGCGGGCCTGTTGCTGGTGCCCGTGGTCATCGCGGGCGCGGTGGACTCGATGGGCGGGATGGCCCGGCGGTTGGCGGTGATTGGGCTGGGTATTTTTGTGTGGGCGGTCCAGGGGCAATTTTCCCTCACCCCCTACCAGCCCGACTACACCCAATTTGCCCTGATCTCAGATCAGGTGGAAGAGACGCTCGCCGACCAGGCTCCCGAGCTGATCATCGGCCACAAGACGATGGCCGAGATGGTGACCTTTCGAACCGGCATCGACGTGCTGCCCTGGCAACCCGAATACGAGGTCGACGACGCCAAGCTCTGGCGGATTTCCGTTGGACTGCTACGGTCTGATTTTCGCCTTTACCTTTCTCCCACCGACCAAAAACGCATTTTCCAGCTCACTCCCACCTATTTTCTCCTCCCCGAATCCCTGTGGCAACAATTCCGCGACGCGGCGACCGAAGCTGATGATGACGAGATGTTGGAGCGGATATTGGACGACCTCAATCCCCACAAGGTTCGGCCAGGGTATCTGCTTCGGAAGTGAAGGAAGTGGGACGCGATGGAAAAGCCGGGGTAGGATTCCCGGAAAAAGAGGAATGCGAATGGCGATTCAGGAGGTGGGTGAAAGAAGTTTCCCGACGGTAATGGTCCTCGGCACACAGCAGTGGGTCCGAACCGGCAGCGGGGGCTTGGCCTTTTTCGGGTAGTGGAACCAGAAGATGTCGATTTTTGTCCTCCATTGGATATTCAGGGGAGATTTCGAAGTAAAAGTTGCGTGTCTTTTGTTATTATTCAAATCAATAATATCAATACCGTATAGGCACTGTCAATGACCATCCAGCAATTGCAATACATCGTCGCCCTCGACACGCACCGCCACTTCGTACGGGCGGCGTCGAGTTGTCACGTGACCCAACCTACGCTGACTTTGCAGGTGAAGAAGCTCGAGGAACAAATGGGCGTTCAAATTTTTGACCGGACGACCCAGCCGTTGACCGTGACGGAAATGGGGGAAAAGGTCATTCAGAAGGCGCGTCGGGTGCTGAGGGAGGTGAATCAATTGCGGGAGATGGTGAACAAGGACAAAAACCAAATGGCCGGGACCTTTCGATTGGGCGTTATTCCCTCGCTGTCGCCCTACCTGTTGCCCTTGTTTCTCCGTCATTTCTCCCAACTCCATCCCCATACCCGGTTGGAGATCAACGAGCTGCAAAGCGAAGCCATCATCGAAGGATTGGACTCGGATACCCTGGACATTGGCCTGCTGGTGACGCCCCTGCACGAATCGTCGATTCGTGAAATCAAGCTCTTTTACGAGCCGTTCCTGCTCTTCGCCCACCCACTGCACCCCCTCCTGGGCCGCGAGTTGGTTTCCCCCCAGGACCTGACCGAGGACGACCTGTGGGTGATGTCCCAGGGCCACTGCTTCCGCGATCAAATTCTGAACCTGTGCCAAATGGCCGCCCAAAATCCCTCCGGCAAGAACATCCGCTTTGAGGGCGGCTCCATCGAGACGCTCAAGAACATGATCCGGAACATCTCCGGATATACCCTGATTCCGGAAATGGCCTATGAGCCCCGCCAGGAATCGTCCCAGGTGCGGCGCTTCGAGGCCCCCGAACCGGCCCGGGAAGTCAGCCTGGTCGTCCACAACAGCTTTACCAAGGAATTGCTGCTGCAAGAATTGAAGGCATCGGTCCTCGCTGTAACGCCGGACCACATGCGCAAGAACACCAGCTTCGTCGCCGTCAATTGGCGCTGAATTTCATGGGATTGACCATTGAAAAACTCCTTTGATTCCCCCATTTTACGCCTATGAAAAGCCTCCTGACCCTCTTTGTTGCCCTGTTGGTTGTCTTCATGCTCCCTGCCCAGAACCAAAACATCTCCAACGGGATTGTTTTTGACGGGGAACCCTATCTGGTAGTCAACCCCAACGACAACGATCACCTGGTGGCCGCCTGGATGGGATTTGTGCCCTTTGCCATCTCCATCAAGACCTCGGTTTCCACGGATGGCGGCAGCACCTGGAGCCTCCCCAATAGCATTCCCCACGTCAATCCCCAATTTGGTTCGGCGGATCCGTCCCTCGGATTCGACAGCCAGGGAAATGTCCTGCTGACCTATATCGACTTCAGCTTCGCGCTCAGTTCCGGCGCGGTGTATTGCGTGCGGTCGACCGACGGCGGCTTCAATTGGGGGACGCCGGTGTCGGTCATTGGCTACAACGAGGACCCGAACAAGACGCCCATTGACCGGCCCTGGATGGCGGTGGACCGTTCCGGTGGCCCCACGGACGGCCATGTCTACGTGACGAGCATGTCGGCCGGGACCAACGATCCGAGCATTGTGCCGCCTTACCATCCCTACCTGATTCGGTCCACCGATGGCGGCCAGACCTTTCTTCCTTTCCGTCGCCTCGACACCACCAATTTTGAGAGCGGTTCCCTCATTTCGACGCCGATGCCAACGCCCACGGTGGCCAGCAACGGCACTTTTTACGCCGCGTATCCGGCCTATGTCCCCAGCCAAAACCTGTTTGCGCGGGCGGTGCTGACCACCTCTACGGACGGTGGCGTGAATCTGAATTACAGCGAACGGAACATTCTGTTCCCGACCCTTCAGGACGATGATGCCAAGCGGGCTTCGATTTTGCGGGTGAATCCGGCCGATCCCAACCACCTCATCGCGATTGCATTGATGACGATTCACGGCGATGGGGACGTCTTTTTGCAGGAAACCTTTGATGCCGGGGCAAATTGGACGTCGCCGGTCCGGGTAAATGATGATCCGATTGGCAATGACCGAATGCAGGACATGGTATGGGCCGATTTTGACGACGATGGCGACCTGGTGGTGACATGGCGTGACCGCCGCAATGCGACCGATTCCACCTACGATACCGCGTCGGAAATTTGGGGAGCCGTCCGCCTGAAGAACAAATCTACCTTCGAGCCCAATTTTCCGCTCACCGACAATATTGTTCCCTACGACACCATTTTGGCCGAATCTGGCAACGATTTCATGTGTGTCGAATTGCAGGACGATACGATCAGCGTGGTCTGGGGCGATGTGAGGACGGGGCGGCTGAACATCTGGTTCCAGCGCCTGGATTTGCAGGGCGTCGTCCTGTCGAACCAGTTGTTGGCGTTCGAAATGGCGCCGGAGGTTCAGGTTTTCCCCAATCCGGTGGCCCAGGTGGTGCGGGTGGAAGCGGAGGGAATGCAACGGGTGGAATTGTGGGATGGAAATGGAAAACAATTGCTGGAAAAGAGATTGGAGGGAGAAAATGAATGGGAAATGGACCTGGCGGGTTATCCGGCGGGGGTCTTGTGGTTGCGGATTGAAACAGAAGGGGGAGAAACGGTTCGGAAACTCATGCGGATGGAATGATGGAAAGGAAAAAATACATTCAGATCGGGTTGCTCTGGCTGGGATTTTTCTTGGCTTCGATCCCTCTGACTGCCCAGTCTGGGGAAGAACTCAAGCACCGCAAGGTCGTGGGATTGCGGGCGCACTACGGAAAAATACTGATCCACTCCCGGGACCTGCGACCGATCAAGGACAGCTATCCCATTGGCTTGTCGGGCGATTTCGCCTGGCAATTCCTGAGCCAGGGAGCCTGGGATTTCTGCAATTGCTATCCCCGGGCGGGGGTGATGCTCACGGGGTGGGACTTTGACAACCGTCCCATCCTCGGCTACGGGCTGACCGCGATGGCCTACGTGGAACCCGTTTTCCTGACCCGCCACCGCCTCAACCTCTCGGTGCGCCTCGCCGGCGGCGTCGCCTACCTCTCCGCGCCCTTTGATTCCATCTCCAATCCCGACAACCTCAGCTACTCCACCCACCTCAATGTGCCGCTGTCGGTCGGCGTGAGCCTCCAGTACCGCCTCACCGACCAGTGGTCCCTCCGCGTGAGCGGCGCATTTGACCACGTTTCCAACGGTGGCCTCTCCCTGCCCAATAAGGGTATCAATTGGCCGGTGGGCGAAATCGGCGTGGACTACGCCCTCCAGCCGGTGGACTTCCAGGCGCGGGCCCGGAACCAGGACCGCACCCCACCCGATCCGCGTTTCCGCGTGCAGGTGGGCGGTTTCTACTCGTTCAAGAACGCCATTCCCGGCAATCCGAAGCAGTATTCGATTTTCGGTGGCTACGCCAAGGCCATTTATTACGTGGGCCGGCGCAGTGGATTGAGCGCCGGGACGGAATGGGTGGCCGATTATTCTCGCCAGATTCGGATGGAGACGGATGGGGTAGAAGGAACCCACCAGCGGGGCTCCCTCCTCCTGGGGCACCAATTTTTATTGGGGCGGATGGTGTTCAGCCAGGAGTTGGGCATTTATTACCTCGACCAATTCAAGGTGAACGACCCCGTTTACCAGCGGTGGGGGCTGACCTGCTTCCTGACCGACCATGTATTCATGGGAATCAGCCTCAAAACCCATCTCCACGTGGCCGATTTTGCCGATCTGAGGATCGGGTGGGAGTTTTTCTGATTGATTTTCCCCCTTTGGTCTCCGTTTTCCCGAATCCCTCATCTCTCCCTGCCGTTACCAATTGAAATTTGTATTTTCGACACCAAATTGAATTCCATGCGGTCGATTGTTCTCGGTATTGCTTTGCTCTTCCTCGCGCCTTCCCTCTTCGGGCAGTCGTTTGCCGGGATCAACCTGGGCCCCCTCTACGGCCGGACCCTCGACGCCCAATTGTACATCTACCCCAAAAACGAAGACTGGATTGCAGTTTCGTTGAGCGGAGGCTATACCTTCAGCGGCCGGGGCTATTTCATCCGTCAGGAAAAGGATTGTCTGGAAAATCTCCGCAATGGAGGTTGGCACTTGCGTCTCGGATTCCGCAACGACCTGACCACCGACAATCTGGACAACCACCTCTACTGGGAAGCCCTGGCGGTTTATACCCGCCATACCGAGTCCGCGACCATCAATACCTGCGCGGAATCTTCGGGGCATCGGATTCCGTTCAATTCGACGGTGAACATGCTGGGAGGAGCGGTTCGGCTGGGTTATCAGTGGAATCCGTTGCGACGCAAGACCATTTACCAGCGCTTTGTGCTGGATTTCGGGCTGCAAATCGGCGCGCCGATCATTGCGAGTGCGCCGCTGGTGGCAGAACGGAACCACTATTCGGGGTTGGGAATTACCTATTTGCCCATCCGTAGTGTGGCATTGGAACCGATCATTGCGGTTCGCTGGAAATTGAACCAACGGCGCTACGGCTTTTTCAAGGGCCGGGAACGCAAGCGCTTCAAGGACCGCTGGTAATTACCCGATCAGATAGACGTAGACGCTGGCCAGGATGAGTTGGAGGATGGCAAATGGAATCGCCCTTTTCACAAATTGAATAAATCCGAGCGGGATCCGCTGCCGGGCCATGATGGTCACAGCGACCACCGTACTCGCGGAACCAATCGGCGTGATATTGCCGCCGAGGTTGGCTCCGTAGATGACCGACCACCAATAATTGCTGTCGGGTTGGCCCTCAAGGATGGGCGCCAAGGTCTTGGAGAGCATCGCCGCCAAGGGAATATTGTCCGTCACCGAACTCGCCGCCGCACTCGACCACAGCATCGCAATCGGCCCTCCTTCCGGCCCCAAATCCATCAATCCCGTCACCAGGCCGCCGATCATGTCCAGCACGTGGGCATACTCCATGACCCCAATGACCACAAACAGGAAGGCAAAGAAGAACAAAAGGTCCCAATCCATCTTCGCGTAGATCTGCTCTGTGGTTGCTTTTTCCCGAATCATAATCAACAAGCCAAACGCCACCGCCACAAAGCCAATGCCCAGGTCCTGGATGACCGGAATCTGATCCGTGGTGGCCAGGGCGGCGATGAAAAAGATGAACAAGACCCAACTGGTAATGAAAAAACGGCGGGAAGTGATTTGGTCATTTTCATCAAACGCCGAAATCAACCGGGCCGCTTCTTCCTTTTCTTCCGGAGTCCTCAAGCGCCTGATCTTGAAAATATAGCTGGCCATGAGGATGGTGACAATGGTCGCCACCAGCACATAGGGCGCTGAGATATAGAAGAACTCGATGAACGCAATGCCGGCCGTATTCCCCACAATGATGTTGGGAACCGACGAAATCAGGGTCAGGAGACCGCCAATATTGGTCAGGAGCCCTTCGCAGAGCAAAAATCCGAGCAGCATATCTCGCCGGTTCAATTTCTCCAGCGACACCACCGTCAAGGAACCGATGATGATCATGGCTGTGACATTGTTGAGGAGGGCGGAAAAAATGACCGTCATGAAGGAGTAGGAGACGAGCAATAGAAACGGATCGCCCTTGGTAGCCTTGGTGATTTTGATGGCGAGCCAGGAAAAAATGCCTGATTTGGAGGCGACTTCGACGAACAGGCTCGATCCGAGGATGATGGCGATGACCCCCCAATCGATGAACATGATGAAGAAGGGGACGTGGCCTTCCTGGCCGGTGACCGGGTCCAGGGCCCCGGTCGCGCTGCCCATGATGAGCGCCGCGATGGCCGCGATGCCCGTAATGATGGACTTGTGCGCGTGCAGTTTTTGTTCCAATGCCAGGCCCAGGACCATCAGGACCAGGAGTCCGAGGTGGAGGTAAGCCGTCGTGCCGTAGCCGCCTTCCAGCGGGGGCACGTGGGCATCGGTATTCAACAACAGAGAGGGAAGTTGCATGACGGGTTCGGGCAATTAAATCAGAAGGACAGGCAGGTCACGGAATTCGACGGCGAGGGAATGGCCCAGGCTGTGCATGGCCAGTTGGGTGTCGTCCTTGGTCGTGAAGACGAGGAGCGAGACGGGTTCCCGCGCAATCAGGTCGCGGTACCGGTCGATGATATTGCCCACTTCAATCACCGAGGTCAGTTGGACCCGCTTGTCGTGGATGCGGATCTGCTCGGCCACCGATTCTGAATAGTGCAGGGGCATTTCGCGCAGCTGTTCCGCTATTTTTTCCCTAGCCACCTCATTGTCGATCTCCGGAATCTTCTCGATGGCCTTCATGTAGTACTCGAAGGTCGCCTCGTCTTCGATGTGGCAGAGGAAGAGGGAATTGTGGATGGGGGTAAAACGGATCCCGAAATTGATGAGGCTGTGGTCGGCGTAGCGGTGTTCCGTGGCGACCACCACGGTTCCGAGTTGCTCGGCGAAGGTTCCCGGCGAATTGTAGTGGGGATTCGGCATGAGCAGCACGGGATAGGGCGTGATTTGGGTGAGCGAATCGACAAACACCCCGAGACTGGTCAGCATTTCGGGGTTGGGGGCCCGCAGCCGGCGGTAGGTCACCACCAGATCGGGCTGCTCGTCGTCCACGTGGATGCGCAGGTCCGCCCAATTGGTCCAATCGTTGATCCCAAGGGCCTTGAGCTGGTAGCTGTCCCGGGGAAATTCCGGGTCGAGAAAGTACTGGACGAGCTCCTGGTACGCCGGAATCTGGTCCGCCTCCAGGTCCGTCACCAGCAGGATTCGCTTCAGGTCGATGGGCCGGTACTCAAATTGGTCCCGCAGCGCCCGCCGAAAAACCGATACAAATTCACCTAAATCACGCATGGCTGGAAATTAAAATAATTTTCCCTGTCTTGCCTCCTCCACCAGCTGCGGAGCGATCACTTTGATCCCCAATTGTTGCTGGATTTCGTGGGCCCAGAACTGGGTGTACTCGGGGACCATGTCCATTTCGGGCTGGTGGACGAAGATATGGGCGGTGTGGAGCCCCTGGTCGACCCACTGACGAAGGCGTTGGATCCAGGACTTGGCCCGGGTATAATCGGTGGGGTGGAGGGCATTGCCGACGAAGCGTAGGACAAGGTGGGGCGAGGGGAGCCGGGTGTGGAGGACGTCGCGGCGACCGGCGACGTCGGTGATGACGGCGCCGTGGCCTGCTTGGGTGAGGCGGTCCCAGACGAGTTCCGCCTCATCAGAGGGTTGGAAGAAGTCGGGGTGACGGAATTCGAAGTAGAGGGGCAGGTCGGAGGGCCATTCGTCGAGGTAACGCAGCACATCGCGGGTGCCCCGGCGGTCGAAGTTTTCGGGGAGTTGGAGGAAAATGGGGCCGAGCTTGTCGAGCAGCCCCCGGATATTGTCGGTAAACTCTTGGGTGAGGTCGGGTGGGGCTGCGAGTCGTTGGTAATGGGAAATGACCTGGGGAACTTTGGGGCAAAAGAAAAAGCCGGATTGAGCTTGGTCGTACCACTTTTGGATCTGGTCGGCGGTGGGAATGCGATAGTGCGTACTGTTAAATTCCAGGGTGCCGAATTGGCGGGAGTAATGGCGGAGAAAGTCCCGCGGAGGTGTCCGGCTCGGGTACCATTTTCCAATCCACTCCCGGTTCCCCCATCCCGTCGCACCCAAGTAGATTTGCGGGCTCCCTTGAGTTGGTTTCGCCTTTTCCAATACCCCGGAGGTGGTCAGGTGGTCTTCCGGCAAGGTAAAATCGACGCCAGAAATGTCATTTAATTTCCCAAACTTCATTTTTCCAGTTGCTTAAAGGGCTTTGTTTTCATTCCATTTCCCTTCTCCATAACCCAGCAGGCCGCATTCAGTTTGTAAGCTGCTCCCCGAAATTAATGGAGGAGAAACCTTTTTATAAGAAAAAAAGTCCTATTTTAAACTGCTCATCTCTGATCAGACAGCTTTAAGTAAATCTTCAGAACAAATGCGACGCGATTATTGCATTCCGAAGTATAGTTTCCTGGCAGTGTTTTTCCTGTTTTTGGGCCTTCAGTCCGGAGTTGCCCAGCAGATTCAGGAGCAGGATGTCCCCGAGGCCATCCGGTCGGCGTTTAAGAATGCCAGCCGGGGAGCAGTTGCGGTATGGGAAAAAGGACCGAAGAACAATTACGAGGCGATTTTTTCCCATAGCGGCAAGACGCAGGTCTATGTGTACAGTTCCCGGGGCCAGCTGATGGCGAAAAAGATGAAGGCTTCCCAGGCCCAGATTCCCACTTCCGTGGGGCAGGCACTGGCCATCGACCACCCGCTGGGCGATGTGACGGGGCTGTACCGGGTGATTACCCGCAACAAGCGCAAGTACTACGAAGCACATCTGGACGTTCCCGGTGGGAAGCGTCGGGTGAACTTTGACCTGGCCGGTTCCCAATTCGCTGTCGTAGAAATTCCCGATCCGACCACGCCCACAATGATGGCGGCCAATATCGAGCCGACCCCGACGCCTACTCCCACCCAGGAGGCTCCGGAAATGATGCGGGGTGACCAGGAGGAGGCTCCCGAGATCGATTTGAGCGATGACGATTTGGAGTTGATTGACGATGACATTGCCGATCTGTTCGAGGACGATGGGCTCGACGATGACCTGATGGACCTGGGAGAAGACGAATTGCTTGAGGACGAAGATTGGGAAAACCTGATCCTGGAAGAGGAAGACGACGATTTGGACTTCGCCTGGGATGATCCTCAATTGAACTGAAAATATCTCCTGCCCGAGAATACAGCCCGTTTCGACGGGCTTTTATTATATGCTGGCCCCAACAGACCAAAGCGGGCAATGCAATATGACATTTTCCTTGTGCTTGGTGTCCAATTGATAATCAAATTGTAACGGCTTCTTTAACTCTATTCCATCTTCTTTTTCCTTCTTGCGGGCAAAGAATCACTTCACTTCAATTACCTATGAAACACGTATTACGCATCGCTTTGTCCGTTTTGTTGACGTTGGTGGCAGGTCAAATGATCGCCCAATCCAACGTCCAAAACCAACTTCGTTCTGCTGAGCAGGGCGCCGATATGATCCGCGAAGCAGCGGATGAGCACAAGACCGCCATCGAGCAGCTGGGCCTCCAATTTTTCGTGCTTGGCAACCAGCCCAACACGACAGCTTACCTCAACGAGGTGCAGAATTACCACAGCGATATCGAAGACGGATTGGATTACCTCCGTTATTTCCTCCAGCAGGCAGCCAACGCCAATGCTGCCATCAATCCCGACCAGGTATTCGATGGGGCCGACGACATCGAGCAACTCCGCGATGATATCGACGATGAAAACAATGTGCTGGCCAGCCGCATCAACCTCGGCCAAACTTCGGCCGCGCTCCAATCTTACCAGGCGATTCGGGGATGGTTGGTCCAAATCATCACCCTTTCCGACAACATCATCGCTGAGTTCGGCAACTTTTACACTGCCACGGCGACCTTCGACGTGAAAATTTTCCTCGTCGACGGATGGGGCAATTCCATCAATCCTGCGAACACCGGACTCGGTGGTTTTGTCGCCCAGAACCTCGCCACGAACCAGTTTTTCTACCCCGACTGGTACGGTCCCCAGGATGAATTTGAGAACCTTCCCGCCGGGACTTACCGGTTTGATTCCTATCCGGGATACTTCGACGATACCGGCTCGGCCCAGGTCACCCTTAGCCAGTCGCTCGTTCAGCCCGACGGCTTCATCCACGTGACGCTTCAGTACTGGAGCGAGTAAAAATCATCAATCAGCAGATTGGGGGCCTCAGCGGTGGTTGGGGTCCCTTCCTTTTTGTGGGAAACGCCCTCGCTGAATCTTCGAAAATCGCTATCTTCACGGGATGAACGACGTGCGGATCATCGACAAGAACTTTTCTGTTTCTATTTCCGAATCCCAAATCCAGGCGCGCATTTCTGAGTTGGCCGCCACCCTCAACCACGAATATGCTGGCCGTGACCCGCTGGTCCTTTCGATTTTGAATGGATCATTTCTGTTTACGGCTGACCTCGTCCGGCACCTCGATTGGGACCCGGAAGTCCAATTTATGCGCCTGAGTTCGTATGGTGGGGGCATGGAAAGCTCGGGGGAAGTACGGGTCTTGCTGGACCTGAATGTTCCCATCAAAGGCCGGGACATCCTCATTGTGGAGGACATTGTGGACACGGGCCGCACGATGGAATGGCTGCGCAAGTACCTGGCGTCCAAAGATTTTGCTTCTGCCCGTCTGGTGACCTTGTTGTTCAAGGAAGAAGCCTTCCTGGCCAAGACGCCCCCGGAATACATTGGTTTTTCCATCCCCAATTCCTTTGTGGTCGGCTATGGAATGGACTACCAGGAGCATGGCCGTAGCCTGCGGGCCATTTATCAACTGAAGGACTAAAATGGCGGGGAAGAAGCAGTCGGGTACCATTTCATTTTGGCGGGTCTTGTTGTTTCCCTTCAAACTGGCCCTTTTCCTGTTGCTGCCCTTCATTTTGCTGATTCGCGTCTCTGTTTTCACGTACGAATACTTTGCGTTGAACGGTTGGGTGTGCCTGTCCGTCGGGGCGTTGGCGACCTTTCTCTGCGTATTTATCTACTTGAATTATATCAGTCGGTTGGTGTCGGGTAAAAAGAACAAAGAACGGACCCGGAAACGTAATCTCGTGGTCGCAGGATTGGTGGTGGGCGGATTTGTGGGCTACGTACTGTTTTTCCTCAGCCTCTCCAATGCCAAAACGACCTCGGTTCAGGGAGAATATTACGCTGTGCATCCCTTGCTGCGGACCGCAGTGGGATCTGTGATCATTTTTGACCAGGCCCTGGTCATCACGGACATGTCGCGGGTGCCCTCCGATTACCAGGACATGGGCCTCGCGGTCAAGGGCAAATCGCTGCACTATCCCCAAGCAGATGGATTTGTCCACGCCCTCGACCTTCGGACCAATGATCGGGCGGAATGGCGGAACCAGTGGATGGAATGGACCTTTTCCTTGCTGGGGTTTCGGACCCTTCGGCATACCGGGACGGAAGATCATTTGCACATCTCGCTGATGATCCACGAGAATCCCAACGCGCTGTAAAGGATTGACCTGCATCGGTTTGGCCCGAACCTCTCCAATAATTATTTTTGAGTATGGAAGAAGCAGCAGGATATATCGCGCTGGCCATCCCAGTGTTTTTCCTTTTGATTGGCGTTGAGTTACTGATCGCCAAACTGAAGCGAACCCGGCTGTATTCATTCAGCGATGCCCTCACCAATATCTCATGTGGCATCGGTCAACAGGTGTCGGGCGTATTCCTGAAAACAATCCTGTTGGTCGGCTACATTTATCTGTACGAAAACCATGCGTTGCTGGAGTTGTCGGGGGATAAATGGTGGGTGTGGGTCTTGTTGTTTGTGGGCGTGGACTTCTTTTACTATTGGTTCCACCGCTACGCCCACGAAATCAGCCTGATGTGGGGCGGCCATATTGTGCACCACCAAAGCGAGGAGTACAATCTCAGTGTTGCCCTGCGCCAGGGAGCCTTTCAAGGACTGTTTTCCTGGATTTTTTACCTGCCGTTGGCGGTGATCGGTTTTGATCCCATCACCTTCGTCATCGTCAACCAATTTCAGACCCTGTACCAATTTTGGATCCATACCAAGGCCATCGACAGGATGCCCCGTTGGTTTGAATTCATTTTCAATACGCCTTCTCACCATCGGGTCCACCACGGGGTGAATCCCAAGTATATCGACAAGAACCACGGCGGGACGTTGATCATTTTTGACCGGATGTTTGGGACTTTCCAGGCGGAAGAAGAAGAGGTGGTCTACGGAATTACCAAGCCGTTGGCGAGCTGGAACCCGGTTTGGGCCAATCTGGCCTACTTTCGGGATGTGTTCAAGCTGGCTTTCCGGACCCGGAATGTCGGTGACTTTTTCAAGGTATTTACCAAGCCTCCCGGTTGGCAACCTGAGTATTTGGGTGGCCCACTCAAGCCAGGCCCTGTTTCGTCCCAAACCTTTTCCAAGTTCCAGGTGCAAATTCCCCGAGGCTTGAATTACTATGTCCTGTTCCAGTATGCCTTGGTCCTGGCCGGAACAACAGTGTTCTTGTTCAAATCCGGAGAGTTACTGAAGACCTACGGCAGCCAAATTGGGATGCTGTGGCAGTTGGGATTGGCAGCGATGATCATCCTGAGCATCATGACCCTGGGGGGATTGCTCGAGAAAAGGCGCTGGGCCTTGTTTACTGAAATCGCTCGTTTGTTGGTGATCACGGCAACAGTTCCCAATCTGTTCTGGGAGACATCGTGGCTTCTGTATTTGGTCTTGGGACTGGGTGTTATTACGGTGTTCTCCCTGGTTTGGCTGTTGTCCTTCCTGTTTGCCTTCCAAAAGGAAGTCGCTGTCTAACCCTTTATTTCACCACAAATTCTTTCCCAAATCGACGGGTTTCCGTAGAGGCCAGCACTAAGTAGGTCCCGGAAGGCAATCGGCGGGCGACTTTCAAGAGGTTGGGCTGATCGGCTGTGACATAGTCCTGGAACAATATTGCCACCTCGGACATTCGTTCATCCAGTAGTTTGATCCTGATTTCTTGCGAATAAGCTGAGATAAAACGAAGATTGAGCTCGGCCCCGTCACTGTGAGGAGCCACAATCACCTCCATGGAGAACTCCTCGAGCCCTTCTTCAATCCGGACACTGGACAGTTTGGAAAACATCTCCCGCTCCCCTTCCGTAATGCTCCGGATGCGGTAAAAGTAGTCCCGGCCCAGCTCAATGTTCTTGTCGTAGAACGCGTAGTAGTTGAACTCCGTGCTCAACCCAACGGCTTTGACCTCGCCGATTTGTTCGAAAGTCTTCTGGTCGATGCTCCGCTCAATTGCGTAGGACTCAACGCCCTTTTCAAATGCCGAGGCCCATTTCACCGTGACGATCCCGTCAAAATACCTCAGGGTCAGGTCGGTGATATCAGTGGGTTCGCTGGTCGAAGACGCATTCTTCAGAGTCCATTTTCCTTGTACCCGTTCGAATTCGTTGTTGGGATCATCTCGAGCATCCAGATAGCCCCATATTGGACGGTTTTCGGGAGGGAGGAAAAAGGGAAGGCGTTCCCGGTCAAAGGTAATGGAGGTGTCCCGTTCCGGCAGAAAAGGAACATTGGGTTGGGGGCTGTAGTAAAACCCATCGACCATTTTCCCGTTGCGGTTGATCAGGGCAACGTAGTTTCCTTCCGTCTCCATCAGGTGAAAACGAATGAGGAAATCGGGCGCACTATTGAGCTCAAAATCAAGCGGGCGGTCGCCGGAGTTCATTTTCCCAATGACAAACGGCTTGGATGCTGAAACAACTGCTCCTTTGGGAAGGCGAACAGAGTAATCCCGGGTGACCAGGAGATAGCCTTCCACGTTTACCCGATTTCGGCCCGGGCACCGCAATTCAACCAGGTGGAGATTGTCCGCGAGGTAGTTTCCCGGTTGAAAACGGGTAATGAGAACCTCCTGGGCGGGGAGCCAAGTCGTCAAACAAAGGCCGATGATGCCCAGGATCAGCTTCATGGTTACTGGAGGTAAACCATGTGGCGGTTCCGCTTGCTGGTATTGATCAGGATAAAGTGGTCGTTGATGACATCGTCCAGGCCGATGGTCCGCTCCTGGTCCAATACCTTTTGGGTATTGATCGAAACACACTTGTCCTTGGTGACTTTTCTGCGCGCTTCACCTTTCGACTTGAACGCCTCGACCTGGGCGAGGAAATCAATGATGTTGATTCCCGTGGAAAGCTCTTCTCGAGAAGCATATCCCGTGGAAACCCCGGAAAAGATAGATCCAACCTCTTTTTCCGAGAGGGATTTGAGGTCCTCCAGGCCGCCTTTGCCGAAAAGCAGTTTGCTCGCGCTGATCGCCGTCTTCAGAGCCGCTGCTCCATGGATTCTTTCCGTCATTTCCTCCGCCAACGCATACTGAAGCACGCGGGTTCCGCCGGCATTATTTTGAATCAGTTCTTCCAGTTCCGGGATCGTTTTGAGGCTGAAGATTTTGGCCAGCTTGACAATGTCATCATCTCCTTGCTGAATCCAGAATTGATAGAATTCGTAGGGTGAAGTCAATTCGGCATCAATGAAGACATTCCCCTTTTCCGATTTACCGAACTTCTTGCCCTCTGAATTGGTGATCAGGGGGACAGTAAAGGCAAATACTTTCTCCTCGGAGCCCATCATCCGGCGAATCAGTTCCGTGCCAGCTGTGATGTTGCCCCATTGGTCCGAACCTCCAAACTGGAGGTGACACCCGTATTCTTTGTGGAGGTGGTAAAAGTCGTATCCCTGGATGAGCTGGTAGGTGAACTCTGTGAACGAAATTCCCGTTTCCATCCGCTTCTTGACCGATTCCTTCCCCATCATATAATTGACGGTGAGGTGCTTTCCGACGTCACGCAGGAAATCGAGGAGGTTGAAGTCCTTGAACCAGTCGTAGTTGTTGACGATGATCGCAGGATTTTCGGCGGAGTCAAATTCCAGGAAGCGGGTCATTTGCTCCCGGAATCGCTCAATATTGTGGTTGATGGTGGCTTCGTCCATCAAGGTGCGTTCCTGGGACTTGCCCGAGGGATCCCCTACCCGTCCGGTTGCTCCCCCCAACAAGGCGATGGGCTTGTGGCCGTGGCGCTGAAAGTGGACCAACAACATGATCGGAACCAGGTTCCCAATGCCGAGAGACGAAGCGGTCGGGTCAAATCCAACGTATCCAATGGCCTTGTTATCGTTGAGAAACTCCTCTGTTCCAGGGATCATATCGTGGATCAAACCACGCCAACGAAGCTCTTCGATTAATTTCATTTTATAACTATATTTGCCGTCCGGCTTACAAAAGTAAATCCTGTAAACCGATTTCAAAAGCGGACCCAACAACTAGCGCACATTAATCAATTGCTTCTCTAGATTCCTACATAAACTTTGTTTCTGTCAATTAATTGGGCCCGTAGTGAAATTTTGATATTTTTACTTAACTTGAAATAGAACGTTCAGAACTTGCATAAAAACAGGGGAAAGTAAGTATTGAACACAAAGTAACTACTATGAGGGCTCACAAAATTTATTCCTTACTCATCCTCGTCCTGCTGACATCATTGTGCGTGGGTGCGATGGCTCAAAGTCCGGGAAGGCAGGCCTTTATGAAAGCGGAGAATCTTCGCAAAGGCAAGCGCTACCAGGAAGCCATCGAATCCTACGATGAGGCGATCAGGCTGGAACCAGGAAACTACCGATACTACTTCTCAAAGGGCAAGGCTTACTATGCAATGAAGGACTACGACCAAGCCCTGTTTGCCTTTGAAGAAACCGTCCAGTACAAGAAAGACTTTGTTTTCGCCTATACCCTGATGGCACGGATTTATCGTAAGAAGAATGAGATTGACAACGCCATTTACTACTATGATTTGGCGTTCAAAGCGGAAGGGGACCCCGAGCGAAAAGTTGGCTATAAAATGGAGGCCGTCAAGCTGCTCCTCAAGGACGGAAAAACTGACGAAGCCCAACGCCACCTCACCGAAGTCAAACAAGTTGCCCCTGACGATCTGAACATCCTCTACTTTGATGCCAAAATCAGCAATCAAAATGGAGATCACCAAAATGCCCTCAACAACATGCTTACTGCCACGGCCAAGTTGGACAATGCTCCGCCTGCCAAGGCTGCGAAGTACTTCTACGAACTCGGTTACGCCTACAACCAGTTGGACGATTACCAGAATGCTCAGAAAGCATGGGAGAAGGCCTATTTTGGTCGCTACAAGACCTTGATCGACCGGGAGCGGTCCAAGAACAGCCCGACCTACTTCTACCGCCTCGCAGTTTCCTATTACATGACTGGAAACTATACCGACAGCAAGGAGCAAATTGACAAGGCACTCGAACTTCAAAACAACTTCTCCGCAGCTTATATGCTGATGGGAAAAATCGCTAAGAAGCAGGGCAATATGTCTTCTGCCATCGAGAACTATCGTTCCGCGGCGAACTTTGAGCAGGATCCGAACAAGAAGGTCAAGCTGCAGATGATGCTGGCTTCCATGCAATTGGATGCAGGAGATTACTCCGGTGCCATCGGCTCAGCCGATGAAGTCCTGGGCAAGCAGCCCAACAACTCCCGGGTGATGTTCACCAAGGCGCAGGCCCAGTACTCTTCCGGTCAGTACCGCAACTCGATTTCCACGCTGGAATCCCTCCTTTCAGGCACCAGTGACGCGAAAGCCAAGGCCCGCTACAACTTTGTACTGGGAATGGCCGCCAAGAATACGGACGTAGAGCGCGCCAAGGAAGCCTTCAAAAGCGCGATGGTTGGCCCATATAAGCCCGCCGCTGAAAACGAATATGGTAAACTCGTCGGTAAAGCCGGTTGAGTTTAGATATAAATCTTTCCTCCGGGAGCCTCCTTTGCGGAGGCTCTTTTTATTTCAAAGAACTCTTCTTCGGTAAGTCCCACGGCCCCTGCCGGCCAGAGAAAGGGAGCGATCTCTCCGATAGCATCCCTTCTTCCCAATGGTCAAATTTTCTTAAATTTGCAGCATGAGACCAAAGCTCAAGCTCAACCACATTTCTTCCTTGCACGACGCCCGCTACTGTTCCGCAGTAGGCGTTGAATTCCTTGGGTTTTCCCTTGATCCCAGCCACGATTTTTACCTTGCCCCGAAGAGCATTGCTGAAATCATGGAATGGCTCAGCGGACCCGTTGCCGTTGGAGAGTTTGGATACCAATCTCCCTCGGAAATTGAGCAGCTCGTTGAGGAAGCCCACTTGAACTTGGTCAGTCTTCCGATTGACTATCCCACTCCAACGGCATCAGAGATTACCAGTGAGATCCTCTTTCGCTCTGAGACCCTGAGCCAGGAGATTGTAGATCGCATCTCACAGCTGGCCGAAGCCTTTCCTGCGGCAAAATTTGAATTCCCGGCCAATCCTGAGGAGTCTGATCTCTGGAAACAGCTTTCACCGAGCATTTTGGAACGGAGTCTGCTTCAATACGCCTCTCCTGATCCCATTTATGATATCCTGAAGAAAGAGGGAGTCAAACCGCTGGCTTTTTCCTTGGGTGACTTTGTGGAGGAACCTGACGGAAATCTGGATTATGAATCCTGCGACGATTTCATCGAGGAATATCACTCCATCGCAATCTGATAGAATTGCTGCGCCCTCAACTGATCTAATTTTCCCGAATCGTTATAGCTGTAATATCCCCGATGGGAGACGATCACGTGGTCAAGGACATTGCACCCCATGATGTCTGCCGCCTGAATCATCCGTGCCGTCAACGAATTGTCGTGGTAACTGGGTTTGGTATTGCCTGAAGGATGGTTGTGACTGAGCACAATGTTGGTGGCATTGGAATACAAGGCCTCCCTCAAAATGACTTTGGGGTCAACAAACACAGAATCCAATCCGCCCACTGAGACCAGTTTTTCGGTCAGGACCTGGCAATTGGAATTCATATACAAGACCAGGAACCGTTCGCAATTGTGGTCCACCAATTTGGGCCTCAGGTATTCTGCAATGGACTTGGCTGTATTGAGGCGAGGCTTGTGACTCTTGGATTGAAGTTTCCGCCTTCCCAATTCAAAGGCCGCTGTGAGGACAGAGGCCTTGGCCTGCCCAATTCCATTGACCGATTTCAGTTCTGGGATTCCAGCGCGGGCTAGATTGAGTAAACCATCAAATTGCATCATCAAGCTCTTCCCCAGGTCCACCGCTGAACTGGATCGGGTGCCGCTTCCCAGTAGAATGGCAAGCAGTTCGGAGGTGGAGAGGCTTTCCGGCCCCAAACGCTCCATCTTTTCACGGGGACGGTCTTCTTGGGGCAATCGATGAATGGGAACATGGAAATAGGTCATAGCAGCGCGTTTATCTTTAGATAAAGGTCTGCCAATCCCGCCAGATCTGGTTGGACACTTTTCCCAAAAAGTAACGGCATTTTCCCTTTCATTTCCCGATTTGGTTTCCCATTGAGAAGTTTGAAGACTGGTTTTCAGAGCTTTTGATTCAGCCTTCCTCTCCTACACGGTAACTGTAAAAAGAAGGCGTCTCAAAAGGGGCGCCTTCTTTTTAATAAATTCATGGGTAGTCTACGGTCCAATACAAAAATCAAAAAGAAGCCGTCTCAAAAGGGGCAGCTTCTTTTTCTTTTCCCCAAACTTCAGTTGAGAACGCGTGTTGAAGGCGGTCTTCGAATTGCCGATCTTAAAGGAAATGGAAGATTGATGGC
>CAWUKT010000010.1:0-118524 GCA_963923035.1 uncultured bacterium | reverse complement strand
TGGATGGGGAGAGTGCAGTGGAGGATTTTGTGGGTTTTTCAGGACCGACTAAATAAAACAGCCGGGCCAACCGCTAGCTTTTCAAACTCACGAACGTTAATTGTATATTTTAGCATTGTAAAGGCCGCCGGAAGGTGGCCTTTTTTAGTAGGAGGGAAGGGGACATAAAAGAAAAAGCCGGTCAGACGACCGACTTTCTTATATGTTCTTGATCTTCTCGGGATTAACGTCCGCGGGTACGACCAGATTTACCAGAGGTATTTCCACCGTCGCCACCAGTTTTGTTGGTGCCATCACCACGGGTGCGGCTGTCTTTGCCGGTGTTGTTCTCAACTCCGCCACGGGTACGGCCGTCTTTGCCGTCCTGGGTGTTGGTGGATGTGGGAGTTTCGTTAGCGGGAGGAGTAGCGGTTTCGTCACCACCATCTTCATCTCCGCCATCATTCTTGTTGTTATTAATGTAGACGGTCTTCGGCTCAACGTTGGACATGGAGTCCATCGCTGCGTTGAGCGAATCGATGTGGGCCTGGATAGAATCGGCGATACGCTGCTCTTCCATCGCTTTTTGGATGGAGTCGTTGCGCAGAGAATCCTCGAGGGCCTTGTTATCTTGCTCATCAGCACCACCGCCACAAGCGGTCACGCCAACCAGCATTACAAAAAGCCCCAGAGTTAAGATCAAAACTTTCTTCATGATCGGATTACTTAGAAATATTCGGTTGTTGAAATAACATTTCGGTATAAAACAGAGCAAAAATAGGTAAAAAATTACGGATTGAACAACAATGATTTTTTTTTGGAAATCAATTAGTTCTTTGCTCAGTCGCCAAAATGTAATATTTTTGTCGGGACTAGCATAATTAGCTACTGCTAAGGAATTTTATTGGTCAAAAATTATTATCGAAAAAGTTATGAAAAACATTAAGCTTAGCTTCTTTGGCGCTGTTGTCATGGCCATGTTCATGTTCACCAGCTGTGACGATCCCTGTAAGGACGTTACCTGTTTGAATGGTGGTACTTGTCTCGAAGGTACCTGCGAATGCCCCACTGGCTACGAAGGCACCGACTGTGGTACAGCCGTCAACGCTAAATTTGCCGGTACATTCAACATGGCCAGCTCCATGTGTGACACCACCGACAACAACAACTACCCCGTTGCCCTGATCGCTTCCGAAACTGACGTTACCTCCTTCACCATCGGTGGTATCTACGAAAACGGTCTGGCCAACACTGTTAACGCTACCGTAAACCTAGGCAGCACCTCTACCTTCACCATCCCGAACCAGACTTTCGTCGACGACGATCTCGGCGCTGGCTTCACCATCGAAGGTTCCGGTTCTCTGGAAGGTTCTACCCTCACCATCACCTACGACATCTTTGACGTGACCTTCAACCAGCCTTGGGAAGGTTGTACCGACACGTTCCAGTAAGAATTTAGATTCTTATAAGATATTTGCCCCGCCCTCACGGCGGGGCATTTTTTATTTCTGCCCCTAACTTTCAGCTATTCTCGTTGGTTTACTTATTTTTACGAGACAATCACCACATCATGAAGCAAATCCGTTTTTTTCTCCTTGGTCTTGGATGCGTTTTACTCTCCTTTGGGTGTCGGGATCGCTGTAAGAATCTCGATTGTGGCCCCAACGGGAATTGTGTGGAGGGAGAATGCGTGTGCACTTCTGGATTTGACGGGACCTTCTGCGACGAAACCGTCACCGCCAAGTTCAACAAGACCTATAACCTCACCGAGACCTGCCGGGCCGGCGATGATTACTACAATGTGGTCATGTTTGGAGATGCGGATGAAGCCAACCGTTTGTACATCGTAGGGTTGTGGGAAAAAGACGAGGACACCATTGTGGCTTCGGTCTTGGACGATGGGACGACCATCACGATCATGCGCCAGGTGGTGGACAATGTGGAGATTGAAGGAACCGGGACCAGCGACGAATTCGGCATTGGGATCGTTTTCAGCTACGATGTTTATTTCCCCGGACAAACTGCTCCGTTTGATGTCTGTGGCGCCGAACTCAGTACCCCGTGAAGCGGGGAAGATTCATAGGTTGGGGAATTGGACTTCTGATCCTGTTGGTCGGGTGCGAGGAAGAGGTTTGTGGAACGGAGAATTGTGGGGGCATTTGTTATCAGGGAGAATGCCTGTCGGAAGAAGCCTATGTGGAAGCCTTAGGAGCTGATTTTTTCCGGGATTATTATCTGGGAAATTGGGAAAGCGGGCGAATTTGTCCCCAGGGTTCAGATGTGGGAAATGTGGAGATCACCGCAGGCAGTGCTGGCAATAAATTGCAATTGACGAGCTTTGGGCCGGAACAAACAGCCATTCAAGCCACCTTTTTGGGAACTTCGCTGATCATTCCCGAGCAAATCTACGGCTCGGGCACCATTACCGGGTCGGGCGGAATCGATACCAACGCCCGAATCATCACCCTGGACTACGCCATCGACGAAGGCAGCGGCCCTTTTTCCTGCCTCACGACCCTCGAAGCCCCCTGAAACCGCCTTGCTTTTGCGACACTCGCCGTATTTATTCACATCCCCGTTTTCCTTATCGTTCAAAAAACTTTATATTCGAGGCTGAACCATCTTAAATACCGATATTTCAACTGATGACTTTTCGGAAAATCCATTCACTTGTTCCTCTGTTCGCCTTACTGATGTTGGTCCTGACGGGTTGCGACCCTGAGGAGGGCAAGTACGACAATGAACCACCGGTCGACGGTGACCCCCAGGTGACACTGATCTCTCCCGCCAATGGCTACGCATTGGCCCGGGTTGGAGAAACGGTCGACATCACCTTCGAAATTTTCGACAATGAGTTGCTGACCGAATGGGAAGCGACTGAGCGTTGGGTATCCGTTTCCGGAGTTGAGGTATTGGCGCCCACGACCATTCCTGGTCAGCTTGCCGCCATCGCCACCACCAACGCCGAGCGTGTCATCAGCTATACCGTCCCCTCGACGGTTCAGGTCTACACCACCATTGAAATTCGCGCTTGCGCCCGGGACAACAAAGGCAAAGAAGCCTGCGCCAGTTTCCGCATCAACGTTGTCCCCGAACAAGACAGCACGACGGCTTTCGAATTGCAGAGCTATACCGATGATGTCCTGTTCAGCATCACCACCGGTGACGACTACAACTTTGACCTCATCAACCGGATGGTCGGCAGCGACCTCGAAATTCCGGCTCCCAACCGCTACCTGCGCGAAAGCTCCATCCCCCCGGCCATCGACTACAAGTTGACCTCGCCGATCAACAACCCGATGGATTCGGTGCTCGTGACCACGAATACCTCTCTCTTCAACTTCGAAGAGTGTACCTACGAAACCATCTACCGCGCCTACGTGACCAGCAACCGTATCGGTGTCGAAACCGATCCGCTGCAAGCCGAAGACGTGGTGATCCTGAAACTGCCCAATACGCCCCATTTCGCCGTCTTCTACTTCAAGAGCATCGGCAACGGGGAAATGCGCTTCGACTATAAGTACTCTTATCAATAAATCAACGGCCTGATGCCGTCACCGAGGCCGTCTGACCCAGACGGCCTTTTTTCTTGTTTATGCTCAGTCTTTCCCTTCAATTTTTGCACCATTGGTTGACCGCGCAGACCCGCTATGGCGTCCATTCCCCCTTTGTCTATGACTTTGTGACCCAGGTATTGCCGCACCGGTCGAGCCCGGTCGGGGGGAAGATCGATGCGTTGCGGCGGCGGATGGGAATGAAAAATGAAGTATTGGAAATTCAAGATTTTGGGGCGGGATACGGGGGAAAACACGAGGCGGTGATCCGAAAGACATTGCGGGAAGTGGTCAAAGGTTCGGCCCGGCGGCGTCGCAATGGCGAATTCCTGCGGCGGCTCTTCGCCGCCTACCAGCCCGAGGTGGCCCTGGAACTGGGGACCAACCTCGGCTTCTCGACCGCCTATCAATTGGCGGGGAATGACAGGTGTCGAATGATCAGCCTCGAAGGAGCCCCGGCCTTGGCAGAGAAAGCCCGTGAAGTCCTAGTCGAGTTGGGATTTGAGGCCGACATCAGGGTAGGGGAGTTCGATGAATTGTTGACCCCACTGCTCCAATCAGAAGTTTTTTTTGATGCGGTCCTCTTGGATGGAAACCATCAATACGCTGCCACCGTTAAATACTTCGATGTGCTGGCCCCGCGGACCCGGCAGGGCGGATTCATCATCGTCGATGACATCCACTGGTCGCCGGACATGCTGCGGGCCTGGCACGAAATCAGGAGCCGGGAGGACGTTTCCGTGAGCATTGACTTGTTTTGGATGGGCATTTGTTTTTTGCACCGAAACCAACAGAAACAGGATTTTAGCTTTCGGATACGCTTGTAACCCCTTCCTATTGTCCTGTGCTTTTGTTTACTTAGCAAATTCGAAGGTAATGTGCTTCGAATCGATTCGAAAGGATTAAAAAATACATGAACGAACATCTGACACCGAGTAAGATCGTTGAAGAACTGAACAAGTATATCATTGGTCAGGCGGACGCGAAGAAGTCAGTCGCAATTGCCCTGCGCAACCGTTGGCGGCGGCTCCGGGCATCCGAAGAACTCAAGCGGGAGATCATTCCCAACAATATATTGATGATTGGGCCGACCGGGGTGGGCAAAACCGAAATCGCCCGCCGCCTGGCGCAATTGGCCGACGCACCATTTGTCAAGGTCGAAGCCTCCAAGTTTACCGAAGTAGGCTATGTGGGCCGGGATGTAGAAAGCATGGTGCGGGACTTGGTGGAACAATCGGTGAACCTGGTCCGGGAGGAAAAGAAAAAGGAAATCGAAGTCAAGGCGCGGGACAATGCCAACAACGCCATTCTCGACATCTTGATTCCGCCCATTCGCAAGTCGGGTAAGACGGGTTTTGTGATGGAGACGGAGAAAAATGAGGAAGAAGGAGAAGACAAAGCCACCAGCGCAGCCGATTTGAACGAACGCACCCGGGCCAAGTTCCGGGAAAAATTGCTGCGGGGTGACCTGGACGATCGGAAAATCGAACTGGACGTCACGGTTCCCTCTCAGAATGTCCAGATCATGGGCCCGAACGGCATGGATGGAATGGACGGCCTGCAGGAACTGTTTTCCCAAATGGTTCCCAAAAAGACGAAAAAGCGTTCCCTGACGGTCGCGGAAGCCCGTGAATACCTCACTGAGGAAGAAGCCCAGAAGCTGATCGATATGGATGCCGTGACGCGGGAAGCCCTTGACCGGGCCGGCAATTCCGGGATCATCTTCATCGACGAAGTCGATAAAATCGCGGCCAAGTCCACCGGAGGCGGCGGCGCGAGTGTCGACGTCAGTCGGGAAGGTGTGCAGCGGGACCTGCTGCCCATCGTAGAAGGTTCCGTCGTCAACACCAAGTACGGAGCGATCCGCACCGATCACGTCCTCTTCATCGCCGCGGGGGCCTTCCACGTCGCCAAACCCTCGGACCTCATCCCTGAATTGCAGGGACGTTTCCCCATCCGCGTGGAACTGAGCAGCCTCACGCAGGAGGACTTCGTGAAGATCCTCACCATTCCCAAGAACGCCCTGACCAAGCAATACCATGCGCTGTTGGAATCGGAAGGCGTCAAGCTGCACTTCGACGAAGATGCCATCCGCGAAATCGCGGAAGTCGCCTTTCTCGTCAACCAGGACGTCGAAAACATCGGAGCGCGTCGGCTCCACACGATCCTCAGCAATATCCTCAACGACATTCTCTTTGAGGTCCCCGACATCGACCCGAACATCGAGTTCACCATTTCGAAAGACTTTGTCTCCGGTAAGCTCGAGATGGTCACCAAAACCAAGGACCTCAGCCACTATATCTTATAACGCCTTTGTCCGAACCCCTTCATATTCCCTTTGAACGCATTCCGGATCCGTCCACGCTTCCGGAAGACGAACAACAATTGCTGGCAGCGGCCCTGGAAGCGACCGAAGGGGCCTACGTGCCCTATTCCCAATTTCAGGTGGGCTGTGCCCTGTTGCTGGAAGGAGGGGAGATCATGACGGGGAACAACCAGGAAAACATCGCCTTTCCGTCCAGCTTGTGTGCCGAGCGAACGGTGTTGTATTACTGTGGTTCTCAGGGGAAAGCGGAGCGCATCCGAAAGATGGCGATCCGGGCGCGGAGTGAACGGGTGGAGATCAACCGGCCCGTGACACCCTGTGGAGCCTGCCGCCAGGCCATGCTGGAATATGAGCGGCTGGCCGGGCACGATTTTGTCGTGTTGATGCAAGGCGTCTCCGGGGAAGTATTGCGGGTGGCTGGAATAGCCAAGACACTCCTTCCCTTTAGTTTTGATATTGAGTTCTGAGACTTTATTTTAGGTCTTGGTCTGGACCCCTGCTGTTCAAGGGGCCATCTTGAAACTGGATCCTGATGGAAAAAAAGAACAATATGCGTCGATTCCTGCTCGTTGCTGCTTTGGTTCTGTTCACTTCGCTTTCCCTGTCCGCCCAATCTGATACTTGGGTAAAGACGGCCGGCGGAAGTTCCCGCGATTATGTGAGTGATGTCTTTGTAGATGGAAGTGGAAATGCCTTCATCACAGGCTATTTCACCGATTCCATTTTATTTGACGGAACAAAATTGGTCTCTGAAGGCGGCAATGACGTCTACCTGGCCAAGTACGATGCCAACGGTAACTTCCAGTGGGTCAACCACTACGGTTGGAAGGAAGATGATTTCTCCCGCGTGATCTCCATGAATGCCATGGGCGATATCCTGTTGGGAGGCGATTACCAGGACTCGACCATCATTGGGGGCGATACCATTTTCTCCCTCGATACCCTCTGGTACGGCCCCTACGCCAAGACCTTCGACATTTACCTTGTCACGGTCGACGCCCAAACCGGCCAGAACAAAGATTGGTACGCCGGCGGTTGGTTTGCTTCTGAGCGCCTCAACGACGTCGAAATCAACGACAATGGCGACCGCGTATTTGGAATCACCTGGCATACCAACAATTATTTCGTGATGGGACAACCCGGCCGGGGCTTCTCGGACGGCATGATCATCACGCTGGATTCGTCCGCTACGGGCGATGCCCAGACCAATAACCTGCTGTACAGTGAGCGGAACCATGCTTGGGGCGCGCATTTTGATACGGGAAAAGAAGTGGAGCTGATTGGCGACAGCCTGTATGTTCTGGGGGGCACCTTCCAGGATACCTGCTATTTCCGCGATTCCACCGTGTTTGGCATCACCAACTTCGAAGACGATATCTTCCTGACTGTCCACGACGATACCTCCGGATGGCGTTGGTTCCTGACCGGCGGCAGCGAAGGCATTGACGATATGACGAGCCTGGATTCTGATCCCCAGGGCAACCTCTACCTTTCAGGTGTCTACAACGGCACCTTCCAATTGGGGGGCCTGACGACGGGCGCTTCCAGTTTACTGGACGGCTTTGTCGCCAAGGTGGACCACGATGGAAATCCCCAGTGGCTGACTCAAGTTGGTGGAATGCGGTTCGATGGGGTCGAGGATGCAAAATGGTCAGCCAACGGAACCGTTGTGATCACTGGTTATTTCCAGGGCACCATGCAAATTGGAAACACGGTGCTGAGTGCTGCCGATTCGCTGGACCAGGATATGTTCGTCGCTTCCTTGGACGCCAGCACTGGCCAGGTCAATTGGGCCTGGAGTGGGGGCGGCAGTGGCATCGACCAGGGTATCTCCGTCGAGCCCGACGGCAACTACATTTACGTGCTGGGCACGTTTGGTAGCACGGCCACCATTGGCCAGCAGTCGATTACTTCGGCCGGCTCGGACGACATCGTCCTGTTCAAAATGACCAGCGCTGGCGCTGTGGCCCGCGAAGACGAGCAAATTTCGGTGCGGAACCTGAGCCTCTATCCGAATCCGGCCCGCGATGCGATCCAGATTGGGTACGAATTGGAGCGGAGCGCCGACATGCAGGTGCAGGTCATGGACCTGCAAGGGCAGGTACTACGTTCGCTGGACTTGGGACGCCATGCGCCCGGTCAGCACCGCACGTCGGTGGACGTGAACGACCTTGCCAGTGGCATGTACTTCGTCCGTCTTCAGACGGGAGAAGCCTACACCACCCGCAAACTCATCATCGCCCGTTAAAAGGCTGATTTCAATCTCTTTACGACTTCTTTGTCCACCGGAAATGACATCCGGGAGGGCGTCAGTTGCTCCAGGCTGAACCATTGGAAACGGAGGGATTGGTGAGGGGTATCAATGGGAGGGAAGTGACGGGGAAATGCAAGGCCGGCAAGGGGCTTCACATGGTAATAAATGGACAGGAGTTGGTCCTTGGGATTGAAGGCAGAGACCTGTAAAAACTCATTGACATAGAACAAGTTGCCAATTTGAACCTCAAGTGATAGTTCTTCTCTGATTTCCCGGCGCAATCCATTCTCCAAGCCCTCTCCAAACTCCAATCCACCGCCCGGAAATTTCGTCATCAACACTTCTCCAAACCGTTCCCGCGATATCAGGATTTCTCTTCTTTCTTCGTCCACCATCAATCCGTAAACCCTGACATTGAAGCGATTGGGGAGGGGAGAGGCCATTTTTTCTTCCATATACCTACAATTTCCGTAAATTTGACGCTTAGGTGAAATTACACAAACCCATGAAAAAATTTCTATTGTCCCTCTTTCTGCTCGGCATTGTCCCGGGAGCGCTGCTGGCTCAAGGCAATGAAGCTGAGCGGGTAAAAGAGCGTATTCCTGTCGCTGGAAATGAGCGGAACGACGTCATTTTCTCCCGTACATTTATGCTGGGAGAGTCTCCCGATGGCGTATTCCTGAGCGGTTCCCGTACCGGGTCGTCCAGCATCGGGGTCAGCATCGGCATCCCCGTTGGCAAGGCATTTGAAGTCAAATTTGAGCCCCGGGCGACCTGGCTGAAGTTGTACTACGATCCCACGATGGATACGTCCAAGGTCTTTCCGTCCGCCATCACCGACGAGGACCTGGTTTTCGAAAAGCAGCGGGCTTTCTACCTGGAAGTCCCGATTGGTTTCCGCCTCAAATTGGCCCGTAACTCCCGCGACAACTATAAATTCCTGTTGGAAGGCGGCTTCAACTTTGGGTTGAACCTGGGCGCCTCCTCCAAGAGCCGCTTCAATGTTGACCTGGACAACGATGGCAACAACGATTCATTCTCGACCATCAAAACCAACGGCGTCAACAACCTGGAATTGCTGCGCTACGGTCCTTACGGCCGGATTGGTACCAACTGGATTCAGATTTACGGCTTCTATCGCCTCAGCGATATCTTCGAGTCTGACGCTACCTTCAATACCACGGGCACCGATATGAACTTCCCCGCTTTCCCGGCCCTTGAGCTTGGGTTTAGCATCTCGCTGTAAACCAGCCTTGGATACATAAAAAATCCCTCTTCGGATGTCCGGAGAGGGATTTTTAATTGGGGCTTTCCCGCTTATTTCTTGCGGCCCAAGGCTGCGAAGTTATAGGCAAAGCTCAGCATGTAGAACCGCGTGAGTGTCACCGTCTGGGTTTCTTCCAGGAAGTTCAGGTCTGCCGTCCGCGTCACCCCAACGTTTTGGGCGAGGGCGTCGAAGACATACAGCTTGATCAGGCCCTGGTCTCCACCGAACAATTTCCGTTCGAGGAAGGCTTCGGTGAAGGTATAGGGCTCCTGGTTGGAGAAGTTCACGTTATAGAATTCGTAGTGGCGCACTTCCGTTCCCACCCGGAATTTCTTCCAGAAGTTCACGGCCACCTTGCCGTAGTACTGGGCGTTGAGGTAGGTTTGGTCCAGCTGACTGCTCAGGTCGTAGGTGGTGATATTGTGCGTCAGGCGGGTGCCGACGGAGAGGTCGTAGCGCTTCTTCTTCCGGTTTTCAATCCGGATATTACCGCTGGTCGTGAACCGGTTGGTCAGGTTTTCCACCGAGTTGATGAAGGTGATCCCCCGGTTCACATTGCTGTTCAAATCAACGTTAAACTTGACCTTCAGCTTCCGGATCGGCGCGCCAAAGTTTACGTTGGTATTGACCCGGAAGTCCTCGTCGACGTTGACAGGCTGGGTAAACTGGGTGAATTGCTCGGTGATCGTGGTCGCGTTGCTGATCTTGTTGCGGGTATAGGTCGCGTTCATCCGTACGAACAGGCTGGTAAAAGAGAATTGGTCAAAAATCACCAATGCACCGCCCAGGTTGTGGGCATACTCAGCTTGGAGTTCGGGATTACCCGCGTAGATGTTCAGGGGATTCGAGTTGTCAATGACCGGCTGCAACTGGGTAATTGAAGGGGCGTTGACACTGGTGGAGTAATTCAGGCGGAAATTGCGGCCCTGGCGGAATTCATAGCGGAACCGGGCAAAGGGGAGGGCATTGATGAATTCCTTGCGGAAGGTCGTGTCCTCGGAAATCAAATCGCCGTCCAGCAGCAGTCGCTGTCCGTCTACTCCGAAGGAGAAATTGTATTTCTTCCGGTTCTGTTGTAGGGTTAGACCGCCGCGGTCATAGGTAAAGATGCTGCGGTAGGTATTGCTCAGCTGGTCATTGAAGACCGGTCCGTTGATCTCTTGGTCGATGAAGTCCTTGTCCAGGAAATAATTGTTCTGGGTATGGCTGACTTTTCCCTGCAAAAAACGGCCTTTCTTCAACGGCTCCGTATAACTTGCTTCCGCGCCCCAAGTGAGGGTCTCCACGAATTGAATCTGGTCCTGGTCAATGGTGTCGCGGAGAATCGCGCCATTCAGCAGGAATTCCTGCTCCGTCAACAGGAACGCATCTTCGTTGTCGTTTTGGTAGTTCACATTGCTCTGCACCGCAATGCTCCGGCCGACTTTGCCGAGCCGACGCCGATACAACAGGCTATTGGACGTGTTGAGTACATCCTGGAAGCGGTTGTAATTCTGGTTGCTCAGGTTTTGGAGGACCATATTGGCCTCAGTGGCCTGGTCATTGGTCGAAATACCGTCAGAATTGCTGATGCGGGCGCTTCCCCGGTAAATCATTTCGGAGGAGCTGTCCACTTCGACCTTGAGATACGCCGAGATATTGTGGTTCAGGTTTTCGTCGTCCCGCAAATTGTCGGCGGTGGTGACGAAGGGGCGCTCATCGGTGATGGTCTCGGTGCGCGTGAACTGGTCCAGATCGTTTCTGAGATAGCCGAGGAAATAAGAAGCCGATACCTCCCAACTCTCACCAATGTCCTGGTTGAAGTTCAAACCAGCGCCGCCTGAGGTCTGGATACCATTGTTGTTCAGTCCATTTCCTACATCCACCCCAAATGCTGCCGCCGAGGAGAAGAGGTTGGAGAAACCGCCACCACCGGGGCTGAAATCGTTTTGGCCCATCATACGCCCGAAGCCCCCCATGAAGTTGATATAATCACGGAAGGAGAATGCCGCTTTGTTGATGTTGTTGAGGTTGCCGAGGAAAGACAACTGGCTTTTGGGAGTGAAGCGGTTGACATTGGCCTTGCCTTCGAAGCGGTCTTGGGTGCCGTAGCCACCTTCCACATTGCCGAAATAACCGGTTTTGCGGTCATCCTTGAGGGCGAGGTTGATGGTCCGGGACCGTACGCCATCATCGACGCCGGTAAATTCGGCCATGTCCGACATCTTGTCAAAGACCTGAACCTTATCAATGGCATCAGCGGGAAGGTTTTTCGAGGCGGTTTTGGGATCGTCTCCGAAGAATTCTTTCCCATCCACCAGGATTTTTTCGACATCCTCTCCCTGCGCTTTGATATTTCCATCGTTATCCACTTCCACCCCCGGCAATTGCTTCAAGAGGTCTTCCACCTTATCATTCGGCTCCACATTGAAGGCGCCGGCATTGTATTCGATGGTATCGCCCTTGATCCGGATGGGAATGATTTCAGCCGTGATCTCCACGCTTTCGAGGCGGGTGCCCTCCGGCGTCATGATCACCGTTCCCAGATCAAGGTCTTCTTTGTCCTCGCCCAGCTCCACCGGAATCCGCAGCATGTCAAATTCGAGGTAGGTGACCTGGACGTAGTATTTTCCCTTGAGAATCTTCTTGAAGGCAAACTTTCCCTCTCCATCGGTCAGCGCAAAATTGACAAGGACCGAGTCCTGGGAAGTCATCAGCATCGCGGTCGCACCGGGAAGAGGAGCATCTTCTCCGTCAACAATGTTCCCGGTAATATTGACCTGGGCCAGGGCAGGGGTGAAGGCCCCCAGCATCAGCCAGAAAAAAATAAAATGTCGCATGGCGTTGGTACTGATTGAGTTATTAGCGGCCTCGCATGTGGAATCCGGGACCACCGCCTTGTTGGCGCATTTCTTCGATCTTCTCCATCACGATTTCCTGGAACTCTTCCCGCGTGACTTCTTTTCCCTTGTCCGGCTCTTCGATTTCTGATTTTTTCACCTTTCTAAGGTCGACTTCCCGCGCCTGAATGGAGATAGTAGCATTGCCGCCGCGCATCCGACCTCTACGGCCTCCACCAGGACCACCGCCCATTGAAGAGGCATCCATTTCCATGCCGAGGATCATGCCAGGGAGTTGGGAAAAGCCGCTGGGACCCGCTGCCGTAGCGATGGAAGGGGTAAACCAGGCCTTGATTTCCGCACTGTCCTTCATCGTAGTGGCTTCCATACAGGGGAAACCCGCAATCTGACGTTGGTTTCCGGTGATTTTCCAGTTGTAGGTTTCCAAAGAATCCTTGATCAGGAAAACCCGACCCATAAATTCCTTGCGCTCGGTAACCATTTTATCCTTGAGGTCCATGAACGCCAATTCGTTGTCCATGTTCCGCCGCATCATCATCACCATCGGATTTTCGTTGGGGTCCCGCACCGCATCCGGATCGTCGTAGCTGCTGAACAGCGCACTGTTGTCATTGAAGATCAATTTGCGGGCGCTGGCAATATCTTTGGGCATTTGCTCCAAAAATTGCACGGCTTCCGGGGGCAGATCGGGATTGTCAAGGTCGAATTCCATGTGGACATTGACATCGTAAATGATCTCGCCGGAATTTTGCTGGGCAACGGCGAACAGGGCGAATCCAACAAATAGAAAGGAAAGGTAGAGTTTTTTCATTCCAGTATGCGTGTGTTTTCTAATTGGACGTACGGTCCAGCGGTTTTATTTCAACAACTCTGAAAATTAAAGAAAGTTGGACGGATAGAGAAGAAAGGGGCAGAAGACAAATGGAATTTAGCAAGAAAATACCCCTGAGCTTTGGGGAGTTGGAGAAGGAAAAATCAGCGTTTCAGGGGAGGGGAAGGGGAGAATGGGACTTGAAAAATGGGCGCATTTATTTTACCTTGATAAGGATTCATCTTAAGTATTGCCAATCCTATGTCACACGAAACACAATCTACCCATTCGGAGCAAGCCCCCGAATCCTCCCCATTGCAGCGCAGTGCCCTCGATCAGGACACCGCCCGAATGCCCTCTCAAGACCCGCCCGCCCTGCAATTGCAGGAAGAAACCGAAGCCCAAGCTCCGACCCCGGCGGTTGAAAACCTGGAATTGACACCCGGAGCCTTGTTGGCGGCCGGAGAAGGATCCGACGAGCAGACCAGCCACGTCCACTGGCCAAATACAGCAGCTTCGGGCGTCACCCTCGGCAAGGGCTACGACATCGGAAGCCGGACCGCCGCTGAAGTGATTGCGGATCTGACCGGAGCTGGGATGTCCCGGGAGCAAGCCACCATCATTTCTGAAGGTGTGGGTTTGACCGGAGCTGCCGCGGGTACCTGGGTCAACAACAATCGCGACCGGGTAGGGGAGATTGCCCTCGATGTGCAGTACCGGCTCTTGTCCAGCCAAATGCAGGTCTATACCGATTTGGCCTACGAACAGGCTACTTCCACCGAAACCCTCGCCAACAACAACAATGCCCGTTCCCGCGAGGTTCGCGCTGGCGTAGAAGCCGGCACTTACGTCATGACCGACGAGCAATGGAACAATCTGCACCCGGCCATGATCGAATTTATCACCGATCTGCGCTACCAGGGCGGCTATTACGGCTGGGACCGCATCGCCCAAATCAATTCCCGCCTGATCGAGAACGATGGGGATCACCTCGCTCAGTTCCGGGCCGTGGCCACCTTGTTCGAATCGCAAGAAGAAGGTACGTTGAGCTATATGGACAACTACGGGGTCAACACGGTCGGTGAAGGCCGCGGCAATACAGAAACCTTCTTCAACCAGACGGCCGAAGACATTGCCGGGGCCACCACGCGGCGGAACCGAATCCGCCTGTCGTACCTGAAACAGATCATTTCCACGCTGGAAGCAGGGGGAGAGGTCACGATGGCCCCGCTGGCGGTGGGCCAGGAAGAAGCGCAGGATCCACGTCAAACGGGACCGCATTGATGCTTTGGACCTTTGTATGGCCCTGTCTGGTGCTGGGATTGGCTCTGCTGAGCTGTCGTTCACCTCAAGCCTCTCAGAAATCCATTCCACTGGCGGAGTATCCCAACTTGGAACTTCCTTTGAATCTCCGGATGACGAATGGGGAGCAATTGCCCAATTGGAAGCAGCAGCCGATTTCCAAGGCGACCGGGGCTTTGTTCGGTCGCCCGGGAAATGGCTACGCGATTGGCAAGGTCAATCGGAGTTCGGAGGTCATCCTGTGCGCCACGTATTTTGAATCGTCCGGACAAGTGGTCTTGTCCACGCATGGGTCAGCGGGAAAACTCCTGGACGAACTGATTTTGTCCCAAGATGCCAGGGAAGGCCAGGTGGGCTACGGCGGATCGCTGTCGCCGAATTTCAAAATCTACCGCTTGGAAATGTTTTATGTTACAGATGAGCGCAGTGGGAAGCTGCGCCCGGAAGCCGACCATGAGGACGTGTTCCTGGTCAACGAGCGGGGCGAGTTTGTGGTGTCGGAGCGGTAAGCAATCTCCATTTGTTTATGGGAATGTTTGTAGCTGTGGGGGAGAATGTGGAAATCTTTACTTAACATAATATAAATTATGTAACACAGCGATGGTGGAAAATAGCCTGAACACGTTCAGGACTGCCCTTATTCATGCAAAGGAAATCCTGGACTTGAATATACGCTGGATTGGCCTTTCTAAAAGACCACGAAGTGAAATCCGATCTGGTGGGCGCCTCAAGAAATGATTGGAGGGCTCAGATCGTTCGGGCCTCGGTAGATCCCTTGCCCACATGGATAGAGCTCGGAATAATTTTGGCATGGAGACTTCTCGTGACCTCTTGTTCTCCATTCCTCAATCATCCATTCCCCCTGAAGCAAATCATCCCTTTCTCCAGATTCAAACTCCCGGTTTCCTCATCAGAAATCCTATCGACCAGAAATTTCACCCTGTTATTCACGAACAAATTCTCACGGTACGGATTGTTTCCCATCCTCAAGAACCACCAAGACGCTGACGGCTTATCACCATGCACCTCAGTTGACATTCGAACAAAGTGGCTTTAACTTGTCAAAATACTCTGTAATAACTAAAAGTTTTTTTCATGGATACTCAAAATGCAGTTCTTCGCAAGGAAGAAGACGCGGGCGGATTTGATTCCGTCCTTCAAAGAGCTCCGGAAGGGATGTCCTCCTTCCCTCCTCCTCCCATTCAGTTGGTCAAGGAGGATGACAAAGATGGTCAGGATGGTGGTGGGGGGAAGAAAACGGAAGAAACCGAAGCCACCGGAACCAATGAAATCCAAAACCAGGAAGAAGGTGGCGAGGAAACCGGATCGGGAGGATACCGGGATGATTTCTACTCTGCGGAAAATATTGTGGGGTATACAGGAACAATTGGGCAAAATGAAACGGTGTATTTCAAGAAGGGGGACGAATACGGCCGGATTACCCAGGACCACAAACAGCCTGAGAACATCGGTCGAAATAAAGTGAGGGAAGATGCACTTTATGAGATCAAGAATGAAGATCATGACGATGGTAAAGGGTTGAGGGCGAGGGAGTACAAGGGAGATGGTAAAGGAGGTCAAAAGGCCACCCACACTTCCCGAAATCCATTTGTCCCGGTGGACAGCGAAGAAACTCGGCAGGAACTGGCCAAAGCCATCGATGCCTTTAAGAATGAAAAGGAGAAATCGGCCAAAAAGAAGAGAAAGAAAAAAGACGGTGGTGGAGGGAATCAAGGAAAGAAAGCGAAAAAAGACGATAACTGATTTGAAATGCCTCCTTCGGGAGGCATTCTAATTTGTATTCAATGAGAGAAGTTCCCCCAAACCTCAAGCCAAGCCCTGGGCCTCCATCAACGCAACAGCCTCAGCAAAATTACTCAGGAGCCGCTCCAAGAGACCATCTGAGTTCTTGCCTCCGGCATAAGGCCAGCCAAATCCCTTGGACCAGCGGCGGCCAGATTGGATTTGCCAGCGGCCGGGGGTATCGGTGTCCCGAGACAGGACAAATGGCCCATCGGCCAATGCCTCTAAGGTTTTTCCTGGTGCGTTGGGATCGGAAGGTGAATTTGGAAACCACGTCATGCGAATGAAAATCTGCAATTCATAATTGCTCTCGGAGGATTCTTCGCCGAATTCGAGGTCAATGCGGCCCTGGAGCCCTTGGTAAATAAATGCAAGGCCATGTGGTCCCTCCTCCTGCAAGGTCCCTTCCGGACAGGCACCCGAACGGATAAAGATCGCCAGCCGCTGAATTTCATCCCGCGCGTAACGGACCTTCCGCACCATTTGATTTTGTCTCGCCATTGGACCCTCAATATATGGAATCTTGTCCGGCTCCCCGACTCAATGGCCGAACCATTTGACATCCCCCCTCCCAGCCCGTAATTTTCCAGCATGGCCAGCTACGATACCTACCGCCAACAAATCATCGACCACCTCGAAGCCGAGCACTCCAAGGCCATGGCCGATACCATCGCCCAGCTGATCGTGGAAAACGAAACGGCCTTCGCTGCGGGTGTCTCCGTGCTGCGCGAGGGCGACGCCAAGCAACGCCAACGCATGGCCTGGCCCTTTTCCAAAGCCTGGGAAATTCGGGAAGAGCTATATGAGCCGTACTATGGCCAGATCGTCGATTGGTTGCCCGAGGCCGGGCACGATGCCGAGCGGCGCTGCTTTGTGCGCATCCTCGCTCACGCGCCCTTGCCCGTGGAGAAACTCGGCGAGTTGTTTGAAGCGGCCTTCCAGTGGCTCAGCGATCCGCAGGCCGCCACCGCCGTCCGCGTTTGGTCCATGGACATTTGTACCCGCATCGCCGAGATGGAGCCCGACCTGAAGCGAGAAGTCGCCCTGGCCATCCGGGAAGCCATGGTGCACGGTTCCAAGGGCATGCAATCCCGGGGGCGGAAGATGCTCAAGCGGCTGGAAAAGTAGGATTGGGACAAACCAAATCCGGTCAGGGGCCGTTAAGAGAGAAATCAAATTTCCTGATCCGCAAAATGAAATCTCTCGCTCCCCTCCTATTGCTGCTGCTCATGACCGCCTGTGCCTCCAATCCCCCGATGTTTTCCTTTGCCGAAGAAAAATCCAGCGGCCGTTCCTGGATGATTGTCAACGATGGTGTCATGGGCGGACTGTCCACGGCCCAAATGACCTTCACCGATGCCGGAACCGCTTATTGGACGGGCAATATTTCCCTCGAGAACAACGGTGGCTTTTCCTCGATCCGTTCGCCCAAATCCCTCTACGAGCTCGGAAAGTACAAGGGCATCAAGGTGCGGATGAAAACCGATGGCCGCGATTATGGCGTGACCCTGTCGACGGCCCGGCGCTTCAATGGTATCAGCTATACCCATTACTTTCCCACCCAGAAAGATGAATGGACCGAAGTGGAGATTCCCTTTGATCTGTTTGTGGGGAAGATGTTTGGGACAGCGCTGCCTCAGATTCCCGAGTTGGATCCCGACGCGATCCGAGAAGTCGGCATCATTCTCTACGACAAGCAATCCGGCCCGTTTCAGGTTGAAGTCGATTATGTAGACGTTTACTGAGACTCCTATATAAACAATTCAAGGCTTGCAAACTAAATTGCTGGCCTTGAATTGTTTGTAAAAGTAATTGCTCGTGAATTGGGATCAGTTCAGCTTACCCAAATTGGCCGCTGAAACTGCGTAGATCTGCTCGATATTGGACTTCAACTCGGAGAAGACCTCATCCGATTCGACCTGCATTTCCACATCCCAATACAGCCGGGAGTTTCCTTCGTCCTGCCCTTCCACCCGCATGACGCCGACGATGTCCGTGGCCGGGAAGGCAGATTGTTGGTCGATGCGGTAGATAAACGTCTGGGTCGCCTCGGAAGCCAGGATCGTTTCTTCGAGATTCCCCCCTTCTACCATTTCGCAGAGCCGCTTGTTTTCGCCCTCAAACCGCGATGATTTGATGATCGGCAGCCATTTCTCCACCTCTACGCCCTTGGCAATCGTGCCCCAAACTTGGGTGGCGGGAGCTGGAATTTCGTGTTGTGTACTGATAAATCTTTTCATGGGATCAATAATTTTTGTCTTGGTATCCCAAAGTTCGGCGAGCTGCTTCCGATGTGTTGGTTGAAAAGGTCCAGCTTTTGGTAAGTTCCGTTCAAATGGGTGGCCCCTCTCCCATTCGTCAGGTCGGGAAAAGATAAATGGCAAATTCCACCGGGATTCATTCCGTGAAATTTGCCATTTGAGGGACCGGCGGAGCCGGTTACAAACCGCGCTTAGAGGTTCGCCATGATATAGTCAGTCATCTTCCGGTACAGGTGGAAACGGGTCACCCCGCCGTAGATGCCGTGGTTCTTATTGGGATAAAACGCCATGTCAAACTGCTTGTTGGCCTTCACGAGCGCGTCCACCCATTCCAATGAGTTCTGGTAGTGGACATTGTCGTCGGCGGTGCCGTGGACCAGGAGGTACTTGCCCTGGAGGTCCTTGGCAAATTCGATGGGCGAGTTGTCATCGTAGCCGCCGGGGTTCAATTGCGGCGTTTTGAGGTAGCGTTCGGTATAAATGGTATCGTAGTAGCGCCAGGAAGTCACCGGAGCCACTGCAATGCCCATTTTGAAGATGCCATTGCCCTTGGTGAGGGCCAGTGAGGTCATGTAGCCGCCGTAGGACCAGCCCCAGATGCCAATGCGGTCGGCATCCACATAGTCGAGTCCGCCCAGGTACTTGGCCGTCTCAATCTGGTCAATGACTTCGTACTTACCCAGTTCGCCGTAGGTCACCTTCTTGAATTCTTCGCCCCGGCCACCGGTACCACGGCCGTCGACGGAAACGACGATATAACCCTGCTGCGTCAGCATTTGGTACCAGAAATAGTTGAAGCCACCGAATTGGTTCTTCACCGTCTGGCTGCCCGGGCCGCCGTACACGTACTGAAGCACAGGGTATTTTTTCGACGCGTCGAAATCGGTCGGCTTCATCATCCAGCCTTCCAGTTCCACACCTTCGCTCGTCTTGAACTGGAAGAACTCGGGAGTGGTCAGCGCGTAGCTTTCCATCGTTTTTTCCAACCGTGCATTGTCCTCCAACACGTCGATCTCTTTGCCTTTGTTGTCAAACAAAGCTGCGCCGCCGGGCTTGCTCACCGTGCTGTAGGAATCCATGTACACGGAATTGCTGGACGAAAAGGACACACTGTGCCAACCCGCTTCCTGGGTCAATTGCTTCTTCTTTTTCCCTTCCAACGTGATCGAGTACAGGTGACGCTCCAGCGGAGATTGCTCGGTCGACATATAGTAGAGGATGCCATTTCCTTCGTCCACCGCCTCAATGCCTGTCACATCCCAGTTGCCCTTGGTAATTTGGCGTACCACCTGGCCGTCCATACCGTAGAGGTACACGTGGTTGTGCCCGTCGGCCTCACTCTGCCAGAGGAATTCGGTTCCATTTTTCAGGAACTTCCACTTCGCATTCGTCACTTCGTCCACATAGGCCGATTCCTTCTCCGTCAGAATCACTTCGCTATTTCCCGTCCCCGCTTCCACCAACAGCACATCAAGCTGGTTCTGGAGGCGGTTCATGCGCATGACCGCAAACTTCTCGGCATCCTGCGTCCACTTGGCGCGCGGGATATACTGGTCTTTTTCATTGCCAATGTCCACCTTCACCTTCTTGCCGGCGTCGGTGTGGTAGATATAGAGGTCCACGTAAGCATTGTCCTCACCGGCCTTGGGGTACTTGAAGCTGTACGGTTCGGGATAGAGCTGGCCGTACATCGCCATAGAGAATTCGCGGACGTGGCTCTCGTCAAAGCGGTAATAAGCGATTTTGCGGCTGTCCGGGGACCAGAAAAAGGCCTGGGTAAAGGCAAATTCTTCCTCGTAGACCCAGTCGGTATGGCCATTCATGATGAAGTTCCACTTGCCGTCGTCGGTCACGCGGGTGCGCTTGTCGCCATCAAAGCTGTGGAAATACAGGTCGTTCGAGTGGGTATAGCCGATGTGCTGATTGTCGGGAGAAAAAGTCGGGAGGGAAATTTTCTCGCCTTCGTGTAGCAGGTGGAGCGTCTTCGATTTCAGGTCGTAGACGTAGCAGACCTCTTTGGAGGAACGCCGGTAGATGCTCTCGACCTTGGTTTTGAGCAGGACCTTGCTCTCGTCGGGGCTGAACACATAGGCGCTGACCACGATGTCGTCGCCCGTTTTGGGATCTTTCAGCTCATTGGCGTCGAGAATGGTCTTGACAGCCTTTTCATTTTTGCGCTCGTACTGGATGATTTCGTTGTCGTCCATGACCGTGTAGTAGCGGTCGTCCTGCATCCAGTTGAAAGCGGATGGGAACGCGGGCACGAAACGGTAGTACAGCCAAATGTCTTCCAGTTGAATCTCTTTCTGACCTTCCTGGGCGTGAAGGGGGCCGAGGAACAGGAGGCCCAGCAGAAGGAGGAACAGTCTTTTTTGAATCATAATCAAATTACCAGTTTGAGCTGTGAAAATAAGTCCTTAATCGCAGGGGGACAAACCCGTAGCCGCCAAAGCTCGGAATTTGAGGGCGGTTGGAGGGGGAAATAAATGCGAAATGGAAATGTTCCGGAGAGAAAACGGTGCGGCGGAGACATTTATTGTGGGAAAACAAGTCCGGATCGGCGTTGCCAATCAATCGAAGAAAGGCTTGGGTTCGCGCCCTTCGATGAGGTGCGTGGGGGCATCTTCCAATTGGGCCATGATGAACTGGGCGAGAATTTTTCCCGGTCGGCGTTCCCGGCGCTTCATTTTCAGCTTGATGCGTCCCCCCTCCGCAGCTGGAAACTTGTTCAGCAGTTTCAGGCTCTTCGGATAAATGAGGAAACGCGTCCCCCAGAAATTGGACTTGAATTCGACCCGGGCCACCTCGGCGTAGGGAAAGATGAGCTGCTTGGCATTGCCCTTGATGACGCCGAAGATGGCGTCCTTGGTCTGGAATTCCAGGACGACGCCTTCCTGGGCCACGTACAGGAAGCCATTGATCTCGGCGAGGCCGTGGTAGACATCTTCAGATTTGAAAGGCAGGCGGATGGTAGCAGTGTCCATGGGTGGTTTGTATGTGGGCAAAGATAGGGAATTCTGTTGTTCCCTTCCCTCCTTTTCATCTAACACCCCGTCCAATGGCATTATTCTCTTCAAGTCAAAGTCCCAACAGTCCCCCCACTACCCCATTCACACCTTTGAGCAATCTCACATTTCCATTCACCCACATTTCACTATATTACTGCTTAGAAACGGAGACGATACAAGATACTTTTCTATGGTGCATCCCTACAATTGGCAACCCGTTCGCCACAGTGTATTCCAGGACGAGGCCCACGCCGAGACCCTTCACCACGAGGGCATTACCGTCCAGCCTTTTCTTTCCCCGGACCAAATTCAGGCCCTGAAGGACATTTACCACCGCTACCACTCGCTCAGCGACGACAATGGCGGGATGTTCTATTCGGTGTATTCGCAGGATTTGGCCTACCGGCAGCAGGTCGACGCGGAGATCCGGGCGGTGCTCCAGCCGGTCCTGGACAGCTGGTTCAAGGGCTACAAGAATGTCATCAACAGCTTTGTCGTGAAGCTGCCCGGCAAGGCCAGCGAATTTGCGATCCACCAGGACACGACGGCCCTGGATGAGACGCGCTTTTCGCCCCTGAGCATCTGGATTCCCTTGCAGGACATCACCGAGGCCAACGGTGCTCTCTGTGTGGTCCCGCGGACCCAAGGCCTCTTTTCGCCCTACCGGGGCATCTCCTGGCCGTTTCCCTTCCAGCGCGGCAACAACCAAATCCGCGATTTCCTCGAGCCCGTCTCCTTGAAAACCGGCGAGGCCATCTTGTTCGATCCCCGAATCCTCCACAATTCCCTGCCGAACAGCACCGATGCGCCCCGGATCGCGTTGATTTGTGGCATTTTCCCCGAAGAAGCCGACTTCAACATCTGTTTCAAAGAACCCGACGGCGAGATCGACGTCTACCGCCAGGACGACGATTTCCTCCTGAAATACCCCAATTTCCTCCATCACTGCCACGACCGGCCGGTGGCGGGTGAGATCGTCCGGCAGGTGCCGGACAAATACCCAAGCCTGAGCGGCGAAGAGGTCGAAAAGCTGCTGCTGGACAGTGGCTTGGAAAAGAGAAACCTGTTGCCGCCGGTATCCGAACTGAATTGCAATATGATCTCGGAGCCGGACAATGTAGACCGCGCGCCGCTCGTGCCCTACGAAGAAGTCGAAGCCGATCCGACACCAGAGCCTGTATTGGCTGAAGGTGGGGAACGGAAAGGCGGCTTTTGGAGCCGTTTATTTGGGAGGAAAGCCTGATGGAAGAGCTGTTCCGCGATGGGGCCCGCCAGGAGGTCCTGGACGACAAAGGCGTGCTGACCGTGCCCCTGTTGAATGCAGAGGAGGTCAAGGAACTCCGCGACTTTTACGACGAAATTCACCCCGACGGCATTCCGCCGCAGATGCGCGACGGCATCCACATGACCATTTGGTGCGCCGATTACGACTACAAGGTCAAGGTACGGGAAAAGCTCATCGAGGTCATTCAGCCCGCCTGTGAGCGTATCTTCAAGGACTTTCGGATGGTCAGCCCCGTCTTCATTGTGAAGCGCAAGGGCGGCGATACGACCTTCCCGATCCACCAGGATTGGAATGTGGTCGACGAGAGCAAGCACCGGGCCTTCAATGTCTGGATTCCGCTCCACGATGTAGACGCGACGAATGGCTCCCTGTGGCATATTCCGGGGACCCATCGCCTGCCCACCTATGTACGCGGCCCCGGGCTCCTGTTTCCGAACCTCTACAACATCAAGGACCACGTGGCACCGGCCATGCGCTCCCTGTCCCTCGAAGCCGGCCAGGCCATGGTCTTTTATCACCGCCTGATCCACGGGTCGCCCCCCAACCAGGCCGAAGAGCCCCGCGTTGTCATTTCCTTCAGCCTCCTGCCCAAGGAAGTGCCGCTACACATCTATTTCCAACCCGAATTGGAGAGCCCGCTCCAGGTCTACCACCCCAAGGACGACTTCATCTACCAGTTCGAGAATGTCCGCGACGATACCCCGAAGGTGCCCCCGCGTGGCGAAATGGTCGAGGAGCGGCCGCCCTATACGCCGATCCAACTGACCCCCGAACTGTTCGATGAGTACTTCCCCGGATTGATTCCGCCCCAGCCCGTTTTGGCGACGGCGGGAGACAATGCCGAACAGTCCCGAACTGGCTTTTGGAGTCGGGTAAAAGGATTGTTTGGCGGGAAATAAAGGGACTTCTTATTCCTCTTTTTGTTGGCGCAGGGCCTCCGGGTCCATCTTCATCTCGGCGATTTCCGCCTCGGATTTGCCGTGGACCTGGGCATAGTAGAGGTTTTGGAGGAAATAGCGGTTGTCGCCCACCCCATCACTGAACCAGGGGCGGTAGCAGACGATCTCGTAGAATTCGACCGGGAAAATATAGTCGTGCCAACTGTCGATCCGCCCGATCCCGGTCAACTCCTGGAACTCATTGGAAATGCTCAGGTTCTCGAAATCTTCGAGTGGCAGGTCAATGGTTTGGAGTCGGGACAGGATCCAACCGGTTTGGCGGAGGTGACGGAGTACCTCGTAGAGATCTCCAATATGGTAATGGTAAGCTGTATTGATGCGGTCGACTTCGCGCTGCATGAGCGGGATATGCTCGTCGCGGAGGGGTTCACGGAGAAACAAGTCCTTGATATACAGCTTGCCGCCCGGCTTCAGGACACGGGCG
This sequence comes from uncultured bacterium, assembly GCA_963923035.1. GTDB lineage: Bacteria > Bacteroidota > Bacteroidia > J057 > JADKCL01 > CAWUKT01. Next base: position 94,451 of record CAWUKT010000010.1, on the reverse strand, counting down.
GCAGCGTCAATGGCCGCGGCTTTGTCGTGGGAATGCCCAAAACTCTCCAGGAAGTAAACCACGTCTGCCGATTGGGGCGTGATGAGCTGATCGAGTCGATGGTAGTCGCCGTGCAGCACCTGTACCCGTTCTTCCAGCCCTCTTTCTTTTACTTTTTCCCGGGCTTTTCCCACCTGGACTTCCGAAATCGTCACCGCTTGCACATTCACCTTTCCCGCTTCGGCAAAGAAGCAAGCTGGCCCCCCAACTCCACATCCGGCATCCACCACATTCATCCCCGCTTCCATTTCCATGACCTGCATCTGGTGATTCAATAGATTGCTGAGATCATGGGTTCTAAAGGCCTGAATGACTTCGCCGTACACTTTTTCAAAGTCGTCGGTAGTGGCGTCGTAAAATGCCCCGACAGCCTCGGCTTGTCCCTGGTCTTGCTCCTCCTTGGAGGAGTCTTCGGACTGAGGTTCATGGGAAGGAATGGGGACTGCATCTGCCTGCCGTCTGGCCTTCACGACCAGAGCGGCGGCGACCATCAGGACCGGAATTCCAACTGCTGCGATGACGAGGTAAAGAGGATCCATTGGGGAGAGCTTGGTTTAGGGACAATAAGAGTTGAATTTCCGGGCGAGGGCGGGTCCGTACCGGGCGGACAGCCCCAGATCTTCGGCTTTTTGAAGGGTGGTACAGGCCGATTCGGTTTGGCCTTGGTCGAGTTGGGTGCGGGCAAAGAAATAGTGGACGAGGGGATGAAAAGGAGCTTTTCTCAGCAGTAAAGCCCAATCTTCCTCCCAATCCTCCTCCAGATCGCCCCGGGCAATCCGGTTTTGGTATTTCTTGAGGGCGAGCGTGCCCCCGTTGAAGGGAGTGGGATCGCCGATGAAGATGGAAATGGAGTCGGGGCCCAGAAACATGAAATCCAGGAGCAGGTCCAGGGTTTCGATTTCGGGGTTCTTGAAAAAGGCCCGGGGCAGCTCTTTGGACAGGGTCTGAAAGGTATCCCGGGCGGCGTAGAGCCGGTCTTCCTGCAAGAGCAGTTCAGTCCGGACGAGCACTGCCTGCTCGGTCAATTCCTCCTGGGCGTCCAGGAGCAGCCGCGCTTCCGCGCGCTTTCCCTGCTGTCCCAGCGCCCGCGCCCGCATCAGCGGGGCGTCTTGTCCCCCCAGCGCCGTCAGGCGCTCCAAACAGGCCAGGGCCAGCTCCGGCTGGCCCGTCGCCAAGCGCAATTGCGCCTCGCCATAGGCCAGGGTCGTATCCTCCGGATAAGTCTCCGCCAATTCCGCCAGCATTTCCCAGCGCCCTTCCGTGGTGCTGTCCTTTCCCATCCAGCCCCGTTTCAGCCCCAACAGGACCTCCGACTTGGGCTGGGCCGACTCCCGTTTCTCGCATTCCCACACATATTCCACAAACGTCCGCCACTCCCACCGCCGCAATTCAATCTCCGCCAACTCCTCCCAGACCTCAATGCGGTCGGGATTGAAACGGCTCAACCGGATCAATTTGCTTTCCCCCATTTTCAGGTCCCCACTCCGCAAAAACGCCATCGCGCGGAACCAGCGGTAATCTTCATCGAAGGCCTTGGCGCTCATGGCTTCGCCGAGATAAAGGATCGCATCGGAGAAATGGCCGAGGTGGTAGGCACAAATACCCGCCTGACCCGCAGCCGCCAAATTGCTTGGATCGTCCGTCAGGATTTGATCGAACTGTTCGAAGGCAGCGGCAAACTCACCGGCATCCATGGCTTGCTGGGCCGAGGCAAAGGGCCCGCTCGCGCTTTGGTCCTCGCAGCCGCCCCACAACAAAAGGGTTCCCAACAGAGCGAATACAATGGTTGTGGCCTTCATGTCAGGAGAATACATTTTTGATGCGGTGAGCAATTTCCCGAACGACATTGCCGGGGGTATAGGTCGTCCAGAAACCTTTTTCTTCTTCCGGGTTTCCTTGTTCACTCTGCTGCTCGGTGATCCCCAAAAAGGCCTTCAGCTGTTGGGAATCGACCTCCGGCCAGTCATAGGCTTGGCTTCCCAGGGACTCCAATTCGCCGGGACCAGTTTCCGGATCGCCGAGTAGGAAGAAATCGACATTGGAGCGGTAGGAATTCAGCAAGGGGCCCTCCTGTCGGTAGTAGCGCATCTCAGCGCCCGCGGGAATGATGCCGTAGACACAGGCCAGCCGAAGGGTATCGGTCTGGTTTTGGGGCGAGCCGTGTACCAGGCGGTGATCGTAGAGCAGGGCCTGTCCCGCCTTCATGTTGAGGGGAACCATGTGGTCCCAAATCTCGTTGATGACGGGCTGGAAGCAATTGGGAATGCCGGGGCCCCGGAAGGAATCAAACCAGCGGTGGCTGTCGGGAAGGATATAGACCGCGCCGTTCTCCGGGGAGGTATCTACGAGGGGGACCCAAAGGTTGAAGGAGCGGAATTCCCGTTCGTCGGAAATGTTCCAATCGGCGTGGGGCGGCAGGATACCCCGGTTGCCCTTGGGCTTCGCAATGAAGGAGCCGCCCAGAGCTTGTAGCTTATTGAGGTACTGATCGAGGTAAGGCTGGAAAACTGATTGAATTTCAGCGTTCATGGCCTTGCGAAAGTCTGTATCAGAGACGTGGGCCGAGGCGTAGAACTTGTCGGGAGAGTCGGGATGGTGCTGGTAGAAATAATCCTTGAGGCGGGTGATGGCGTCGGGTTCGAGGAAATCAAAAATTACGTAGCCTTGTTGGGCGAGTTGTTGGTTGAGGGCCTCGGTGGGAAACAGGTCAAACTGGGGCGCATCGACGCTCTGTTTGAACTCTCCTGGCAGGCGTTTGATTTCCCGCTCGATTCGTTTTCCCGACTTCAATGCCGCTTCGCATTCTTCCGCCGTGACCGGAGACAGGTCCTGGCTCACAAATCCCTGAGACACCCCAAAACTGGGCCGCTCCCCGATGTTGTGGTAGCGCATGAACAGGTCGTCCCCCATGGCAATACGCTCGATCCGGCCTCCCTCCCGCCAATAATACATGAGGCGGGTCGATTCGGGCGCGAGTCCGTAGGTCACCGCGAGGCGCGGCGTATCGGCCTGGTTCAGGTGCGAGCTGTGCAGCACATTGTGGGTGAAGATGAAGGCCTCTCCCGCCTTCATTTCCAGCGTTTTGAGCTCCGGCTCCAACTGGGGGAAGACCTCCTTCCAAATGACCGGCAAGGACGGTCCCCGCAGCGCATTCGAAAAGCGGTGGCTTCCCGGCAGCACCTTGATCGCGCCATTCTCGGCCGTGACGTCCTGCAAGGGAATCCAGATGGTCGCGGTAAAATCGCCGTTTTCCTCGTCGGAGACGGTCCAATCCTGGTGAATGGGCATGTGGCCCGGCTCGCCGGGTTGCTTCAGTAGGAAGGACGCCCCCAATTTCTTGACGTCTTCAAAGTGCTCCGGCACCTTTGGCCCCACCCATTTGTCGACCCGCTCAAAGATCTGCTGCTTGAAGGCAGTCTCATCCGAAAAGGTGGTGGAATAGAAGCCTTCGGCGGGATTGTCGGGATGCAATTGGGTGAAAAGGGCCCGGATATCAGCGACGGCTTCTGCCGACAGCAGGGGCCGGACGAGGTAACCGTCCCGTTCGAACTGGGCCTGGAGTGCGGGGTCTTTGAAAATGGTCTTCATGGCGCGCATGGACCAACAAATTAGGAAAAATTGAGGAGAAGGTAGCGGAGAGTTTCGGGGGAAACATGGAGGCTGGGACGATGGTCGCCGAGTCCCGAACCCGGCCATCGCAGTTCTGGACCCGGCTTTCCGAGTCTCAGACTCAGCCATCGCAGTTCTGAACTCGGCATTCCGAGTCTCGGACTCGGCCATCGCAGTTCCGGACTCGGCTTTCCAAGTCTCGGACTCGGCCATTGCAGTTCTGAACTCGGCTTCCGGAGTCTGGAACTCGGCCATCGGGGTTCTGGACTTGGCTTTCCGAGTCTGGGACTCGAACATCGGAGTTCTGGACTCGGTGTTCCGAGTCTCGGACTCGAACATCGCAGTTCTGGACTCGGCTTTCCGAGTCGGGAACTCGGCCATCGCAGTCTCGAACTGCATCATCCACCTCACAAGGCTGAAAAGCCCCAAAACCAACCAAAATCATTTCCATTGCCCTATATCTCCCCCCACAATCCGCTCCGAAAATCAGTATATTCTATCCATCGAAACCCAAACCCCATCAACATGAGTGACATCACCCCGATCGTATTACCTACGCCCATCGAATGGGATACGGTGGCCGAAGCCGCCGCCCAACATATCCTGGCGCTGGACGGCGTGTTCGCGAATCCGCAGAACATCATCAGCTACCACCAGGCCCTCGTCGAGGTCTGCCTGGAAATCCGAGAGGACAACCGGTCCCAGGTCGCGCAGTACTGGATGCCCTATATGTACAATCGCCTGAAGTTGAAGGACTTCTTCACCCTATGGCTCACCTATACCCCGACGACGGCCGATCCGGGCCTCTACATCGAATACTGGGATTACCTGGCGAATACGCCGGGTGGATTGACCCTGATCAACGATGATGCCTTCCGCCCCTGGTTCAGCACCTTCCTCAATTTCCACGGCGATTGGATCAACAGCACGTCCTCCACGGGTACCCTGGCCGACTGGATGACCTACCCAGGGACCGACGACCATCCCTTCGACATCAATGACTATATCCGCCCCGATCCCGACAGTCCGACGGGGGGATTCCTGTCCTTCAACCAATTCTTCCTCCGCAACCTCAAAGGAGATCAAAGGCCCCTGGGCGATGCCGTGGTGGTGGCACCTTGCGACGGCGGGGTCTTCTTCCTGGACCGGGGAGGCGACAGCGTGGAGGTTGAGGATGGGCTCGGATTTTATTACGACTTGCCCGGCAAATCCGATCACTTCCATCTGCTGGAGGCGCTGCCGGGGTACGGCCGCCATTTCCTGGGCGGTCCGCTCCTGGACATTCTGTTGTGGTTCACGGACTACCACCATTTTCACGCGCCCGTGGCCGGAACGGTCATCGACCAGGGCCTGTACCGGGGCTCCTACAACTATGACTTCGGCGACTATAACCCGGAGACCCATTACGCCCCCGAATTGCCGCCAGAAAGCGACCGCGTCGGCTGGTACGAGGAGCTGGGCAAACACCAACGCTACGTCTGGATCATCAAGACCGAGGAATTGGGGTTGGTGGCCATGGTTGCGATTGGATTTTGGGGGGTGGGAAGCATTGAAAATGCGGTGGAGACAGGCGCGAGCCTGGAGCAGGGCCAGTACATGGGACATTTTGGCTACGAGGGCTCGTCCATTGTGTTGGCGTTTGAGCCGGGGATGGACCTCACGTTTGAAGTAAACGGAGAGCCGGTGAATGATCCGGACCATCCGGTGCTGATGAAGGTCCGCGCGTCTCTGGCGACCCAGGGTTGAGGTACGATCAATAACAAAAGGAGTCGGGCCGGTTCAAGCGGGTTCGACTCTTTTTTGGTAGTTAGGAATACCTGACCATCAATTCGCCTTGTTCCCCACTCCCATCAGGACTTCCATTTCTCCCATTTCCGAGGTCATTTTAAAGACCACCCCGACCGATTCCACCTGAAATCCATTCTGTTCGTGCACCTGGCGGATCGTTTCGGGGGTAAAGCCAAAGTTCGGGGCGGCTTCGGTGGCCTGCCAATCCCACTGCACAAAGATGCCATTGGGTTTCAGGAGGGAATGAAGAAGGCCCACAACTGCTTCGTAATTGGGGAGGAAGGCGCAAACGGAGGAGGCCACGACCAAATCAAATGGCTGGTGCAGGGCGGCGTATTGAGAAATGGTTTCGGGGGAAAGCTCGCCAACGAGGGGCATGACATTGGGATGGTTCTTCCGGGCCAGGACGTCAATCATCTTCTCGGCGTAGTCCAGCCCGACGATTTCCCGGGCCTGCGGCGCCATCAGGTCCGTCAGCAGTCCGGTGCCGCACCCAAAGTCCAGGATGCGGAGTCCCTCCAGGTCGACGCGGTCGATCAAGAGTTGAAAGGCTTGCCGGGCGTAGTCCCGGGCGCTTTCAAATTCATCCCAATAGGCGGCGTGGTCGTTCCAGTCCATCGGACTTTCTTCGGCGGGATTGGATTCGGGGGATTCGTTCATGGGGATTGGGGTCAGGGACAATTGGGAAATGGTTCAGGGCGATTTGGTGGATGTGAGGCAGGGATCGGAGTCATTGTGGAGCTCGCCCGCAAGGGCAGCGACGACGGAGAGCCCGGTCCGCAGGAGCCTCCCTCCTCCTGATAACTCTTCGGATACATCAGGTCCTTACGGCGGCCATCGCATCGGTGATTCCCTGGAGCGTCAGGGGATACATGCGGTCCTCGAATAGCTCGCGCAGCATCCCGATGCTCTGGGTATAGCGCCACAGCTGGGTCGGGACCGGATTGAGCCAGGCGGTATGGGGGTAGCGTTCGAGGAGGCGCGACAGCCAGACGTGGCCGGGTTCATCGTTGTAGTGCTCGACGCTGCCGCCGGGATAGGTGATTTCGTAGGGGCTCATGCTCGCGTCGCCCACGATGATCACGCGGTAGTCCGAGTTGTACTTGTGGAGGACCTCGAAGGTCGGAATCCGGTTCGAGTGGCGGCGGCGGTTGTCTTTCCACACCGATTCGTAGAGGCAGTTGTGGAAATAGAAGTATTCGAGGTGCTTGAATTCGTATTTGGCGGCGGAGAAAAGGCGTTCACACTGTTCGATGTGGTCGTCCATGGAGCCGCCGATGTCGAAGAAGATCAGGACTTTGACACGGTTTTGCTTGCTGGGGACCATCTGGAGGTCGAGCAAGCCGGCATTGTCGCTGGTCTTCCGGATGGTGCCGGGCAGGTCGAGTTCGTCGGCGACGCCTTCGCGGGTGAAGACGCGCAGTCGCCGCAGCGCCAATTTCATGTTGCGGGTATCGAGTTCGACGTCGTTGTCGAGGTTGCGGAATTCGCGTTGGTCCCAGACCTTGACGGCGCGGCGGTGACGGCTTCCCTCCTGCCCGATGCGGTAGCCTTCGGGATTGTAGCCGTAGGCGCCGAAGGGTGAAGTCCCGCCCGTGCCAATCCATTTGTTGCCGCCCTGGTGCCGCTCCTTTTGTTCTTCCATGAGTTCCCGGAAGCGCTCCATCAATTTGTCCCAGCCCCCCAATGCCTCGACCATTTGCTTTTCCTCCTCGGTCATGAAGCGCTCCATTTGTTTGCGGAGCCATTCGGCGGGAATGCTGCTCAGGTCGGGTTCGGGGATGTACTCGGTGCCTTTGAAGTAGTGGCTGAAGAGCTGGTCGAACTTGTCGAGGTGCTGCTCGCGTTTGATGAGGATGGTGCGGGCGAGGAAGTAGAATTGCTGGACTTCCATCCCGGCGAGTTGGTGCTGGAGGGCTTCGAGGAAAGCGAGGAACTCCTTGAGGGACACGGGGAGGCCGTGGGTACGCAGCAGGAGGAAGAAGTCGATGAACATGGGGCAAAGATAAGAGAATGGAGGCGGAAGGGGAATGTCAATTCTGGCGGGACAGGTCGCGGAATAGCGGGGCGTAGAACATGCGGCCGACGATGATGGGCAGGAGGAGCAGGATGGTTCCTGCAATGCCGACTCCCAAGACCCACCCGGGTTTGAGGAAGATGACCAGGCCGTAGGCGGAAAAGAGAATGATGATGCTGGTGCCAACGGAGTTGATGAGGGTGAAGATGGCTCTGTTTTTGGCTTCTCCACTGCTCCAGATATTGGTTTCGTAGAGTTGGATTTCTTTTTGGTTGGGGAATGCGGAACGGATATTGTCGGACAATACCCTGACATGAAGCCCCAATTCGAGGGTCTTCAGATCAATGGCCAGGGCCAGGATGGGGGTAATGAGCAATCCGATGATGGGGATGATTGATTCGAGGTTGGCGATTCGTTCCGGATCAGCGTTCATGGTGGGCTGGGAGGATTCGGTGCGGGGAAAAAGGAAATTGTTGAATACGGCAATGGAAATGACGGCCCCTATGACCAGAAACTTATAGTTCCACAGCTTTTGTATTTCAAAAAGGTAATGGTTGAACTCGGTTTTCATTTCCTTGTACACCTCGATTTTCAACGCTTCGTTGGTTTCGCTGTTCATGGGATGACAATAAGTAGGTGATTTCAAAAATGGAGGTTTAAATATCACCCATTCACCCTACAATTCCACCCGTTCGTCCCCTGGCCGCTGTGCTTTTTTCCAAAATATTCTCACCTTACCCTGACTGACTCTTTCGTAATTCGATTTAGACTTAACAGTAACCTATGCTGAGACGCTTTCCGCTAACTTTCCTTTTGCTTGTTTGCTTTGTACTTCCTGGGACATTACTTGCCCAGCAACCCCACCGATGTGCCACCGATCATCTCATCCAGCAGGAGATGGAGACGGAAACCGGACGGCTGGAACGGGAACGGTTCAACCGTGAAATCCGGACCTGGCTGTCCGAAAATGAGGGCGCGGCCCGTAAAACCAGCACCGCGACCTACGTCATCCCGGTGGTGTTCCACATCGTTCAGTTTGACAACAACGATGTCATCACCGATGCCTGCGTGCAATCGCAGCTCGACGTGATGAACGAAGACTTTCAATTGCTGAATTCGGATACGACGATTGCCATCGCCGACTGGTCGGGCCAATTCGGATTCGGAGACATCGAATTTTGCCTCGCTACGCTCGATCCCCAGGGGAACCCCACTACGGGTATCACCCGCACCGTCGACTCGGTGCGGACCGACCACGCCATCGGGGATGGCCTCAAGGCCCTGATCCAATGGCCGCCGCAGCAGTACCTGAATGTCTGGGTGCCCCGCTCGATCTCGGGCGGTGTCCTCGGTTATGCGACCCTCCCCACCGGTCTCAACTCCAATCCGCAAAACGACGGCATCGTCCTGCACGGCCAGTACTTCGGCCGCGGGACCTGCGCCCAGGCGCCTTATGACCGGGGCCGGACCGCGACCCACGAGGTCGGCCACTGGCTGGGCCTGTTCCATACGTTCCAGGGCGGTTGTTCGGGCACTTCGGCCAGCGATTGCGCGACGTCCGGAGACGAAGTCTGTGATACTCCGCCGACCTCGGTTTCCAATTTCGGCTGCCCGAACACCCAGAATACCTGCACGGAAACGCCGATGGACATGAACGACCAGACCTTCAACTACATGGACTATGTCGACGATAATTGCATGTGCATGTTTTCGAAGGGGCAGGTCAACCGGATGCACGCCGTGCTGAACACCACGCGTTCCCAGTTGGTCTCCTCGACCAACAATTCCGCGACGGGCTGTAACTGCGACGAATTGAATCCCTGTTCGCCCATTGCCCGCTTCGGCGCGAACAATACCATCATTTGCCCGGGCCAGACGATCAACTTCACCGACCAAACTAATGGTCCGGCCACGAGCTGGCTTTGGAGTTTCCCTGGTGGTTCTCCCTCCTCTTCTACCATGGCGAATCCCTCGGTGACCTACGCCAATCCCGGCGTCTACGATGTCACGTTGACCGCCAGCAATGGCTTGGGCACGGATACCGAGATCGCTTCTGGCTTTGTGACGGTGGTCCAGCCGGTGGCCCCTCCGGTGATGGAGGGCTTCGAAGTGAGCTTCCCGTCCGATTGGCGGATCAAGAACCCCGATTTTAGTGTGACTTGGGAATTGACCGATACCGTGGCCAGCACGGGCAATCAGTGCATGATGATGGACAACTGGCTGTACAATGCTGCTGGTTCGGCGGATGAAATCGAGAGCAATATTTACGACATGACGGGCTATGCCAATGGGGAGCTGACCTTTGATTACTGCTACCAGCAGGCTTCTTTCCAGCGCGATACCTTCTCGGTCTATATCTCGGGCGATTGTGGGGTGACCTGGGACAAGGTCTGGTCGAAGTCCGGTTCGGACCTCGCGACCGTCGGAGGCGTGGCCATTGCCGTGCCCTTCTATCCCGACGATCCCAGCGATTGGAAGACGGAAACGATTGATCTCCTGCCTTATCTGACGTCGGATGGGGTGAAATTCCGCTTCGAAAACATCGGCTGGGAAGGCAACCTGCTCTTCCTGGACAATATCAATATCTCGGCCCTGGTGGGTGCGGGCGAAGCGAATCCCCGCAGTCTCGGCCAGTTGGAGATCGCTCCGAATCCCTTCCAGGACGGTTTCCGCATCGATTATACCCTGGTGGAGAAGACCGATGTCGAATTCAGCTTGGTGGACATGGCGGGTCGCGTCTTGTTGCGGCAGGATGCCGGCGGACAGGTGCCGGGACGCCACCGCTTGGAATTGGACGGCGACGAATTGAAGGGTTTGCCGGCGGGAATTTACTTCCTGCGGGCGCGGACCGGCGGCCAACAGATCACGCGCAAGGTGGTCAAGATGGACTGAGTCCATCGGCCCAGACTGAAAAAGGCGCTCTCCGCGAGGAGGGCGCCTTTTTGGTAGGGTAAAAAAAGAATCCCGAAGCCTTGCTTCGGGACGATTTCTTTTTGGTTGTATCCGATTATATACGGAATGCTTATTCCTCGTTCTTGATGTCCTGAACTTCTTTACGAATGTCCTGGGCGAGAACTTTGAGGTCTTGCATGCCCTTACGCACACGGGTACCAGCGGCTTTGTTGCCCTTTTCGTAGAATTTGGTGAAGTCGTCTTCGAGGCTCATCACCAGCTCTTTGAGCTGATTAAATCTTTCCATTTCCTTAAAGTATTTAATGGTTTTACTGAATTTTGAATCAAAGTAGTTATTTTTTTTTAAATCCAAAACGGCGATTTAGGCCGTTTTGGGGCGATTGGTGAGGATAACTCGGTTGTAGGAAGGGAATTGGAAAAATTGCCCCAATCATAAGTCGCTATAATAGAGCTGCTTGTATTTCAAAAACCCCCTATACTGCCTCTAAAGGGGGAATGTTTATAACTTTGAATTTTTCTCGGATAAATTATCTCTAAACCTCTCTGATTCAGGTGGTGATGGCCATTGTACCTAGGAAAAATTGGTCAGGAACGGGGTCCAGTTCCATTTTTTGTAGGTCCACTTCAATCGTTTTGCAGGCAGATCCTCGCGGTATTGACGTACAAATTTCCTTGCCCCCCCTTTGCCCCCAAAGTCTCCGGGATACATCCTGAACAGAGAGGTAACCAGCAATTTATCGGGCGCTTCTTCCTCATCGTACTCCACTTCGGTCAGCAGGTAGGCCTTGGTCGCCAACTCCAATTGGGCGTCAATGGCTTCGGCGCTGTAAAACCGGATCGGCGGGCAGCTCAGGGCCCCACAATTGAGGGCAAAATGGACCCGGGAATCGGGACGCTTCACCCGTAGCTGGCGCTCTTTGCGGGAAGGAAAGGGATGCGTGATGTATCCCAATCCCCAAATGGGCTTGCTGCGTCTGAGGATGCCGTTCTCGATGTCGATCAGGGAAAAGAGTTCGCCGGCGATCCGGATGTCGCGGGCGAGGAAATGCTTCATCCGCTCCTGGCTGGTCGTCATGGTGGGCGCATTGCGCATCTTGTAGAGGTTGAAGGCATTGTAGAGGTTGATCCAAAAGGCATTTTTGCGCGGATCATCCGCGAGGGCAGCGACCAGGCCGTCCCAGCTGAGGGCGGCCAGTTCCTCGATGAACCGCTCGGCCGGTTCCTCCATTTTAAGGGCGGAAAGCAGTTCCTGACCCAAGGCCAGGACAGGATCGGATGCGATTTGGGTCGGAATCATGCGAAGAAGCTATTGGATACCGAAGCTAGGCGATTTTTTCTGTTCACCCTGTACAAAAACGGACATTTTTTTCGTTGGGATTCTAAACCGGTGAATCACCGAATTATATTAAATTTGCTGCCAAGCCAAAAAGTATAAAACCACAATTTGGGCCCTATGAAGAAATTTTCCGCAGTTGCTGCCTTGTTAATTGGTTTTCTGTTTCTCCATTCTGTTTCCCTCCACGCTTCCAACGGGCCCGATGGGGCATATGACATAACCTTCAAGGTGAAAGGCCTGAAAGAAGGCGATGAATGTTTGCTGGCTTATTACCTGGGGTCAAAAAATTACATCAAGGATACCCTCACTGCCGACAAGAATGGGGTGGTACGTTTCCAGGGCGAAGGTGAAGATGGCCCTGAATACGGCATTTACCTGTTTGTTTTCCCCGACAAAAACTACTTCGAATTCATCCTGACCGAAGACAAGTTCACCCTCGAAACGGAAATGAGCGATCCGGTCAACAAGATGAAGGTGAGCTCTTCCCCCGAGAACACCGCCTTTTTCAGCTATCTCCAAATGGTGGCTCCCTATCAGGAAAAAGCTGGGAAACTGAACCAGGAATTGCGGGGGGATGTGGACGAAAAAAGAAAAACGGAGCTGACCGATCAGCTCAATGAACTCAATGAAGAGGCCGGTGCAGCCCGGGAAAAATTCATCTCCGAGCACGAAGGCTTGTTTGTCACCAAAGTATTCGCGGCTTCGGCCGAACCGGAGATTCCAGAGTACACCACTGAAGATGGCCAGCCCGATTATGCCCGCCGCCTCGCCTACCTCCGCGCCCATTACTGGGACAAGATCGACTTCTCCGATGACCGCATGTTGCGGACCCCGATCCTGGAGCAGCGGATCAAGGACTTCATGAACAAATATACCGTCCAGCACTACGATTCGGCCCTGGTTTCCGCTGATGTTTTGCTCAACCTGGCAATTGAAGGTGAGGACCAGGAAGTCCTGCGCTTTGTGACGATTACCCTCAGCAATATGTTTGGGGGCTCCAAGAAAATGTGCTACGACAAGGTCTACGTCCACGTCCTTGAAAAGGTCTACATGAGCGACCGGGCGTGGTGGGCCGACTCCACCAAGATGGTCAAGATCAAGGACCGCTACTACAAGATGAAGTACAATACCTGTGGTTCTCCGGCTCCCAACCTGCTCATTCCCGATGTGTCCGGCAATATGCGCCAGGTATACGAGACCAAGACGCCCTTCACCATCCTGTACTTCTGGGCCTACGATTGCGGGCACTGTAAAAAGGTGACCCCGAAAATGCTCGACTTCTACCGCGACTACAAGGACCACGTGAGCATCTTCGCCATTTCCACGAAGAAGGAATTGGATCCTTGGAAGGAATCGATAGAAGAAAAAGGCATCCAGGAATTCATCAATGTGGCCGACCCCGAGCACAAATCGAATTTCCGGGTCTTCTACGATATTTACAGCACGCCGGTGATTTACGTGCTGGACAAGGACAAAAAGATCGTGGCCAAGCGACTCGACGTCCTGAGCCTCCGCAAGTACCTGAACTTCGAGTTGGGACTCGACATTCCGATCCCCGAGGACCTCAAACCTGATAAAGAGATGTCCGGCTCGAAAAAAGTCGAGGACTGATCCTGTCCGGTCAAAACCAAAGCGGACCTTTGTGGGTTCTCTTGGAAAATACCCCGCATGAAGCAATTCAATATTCCGACCTTTTACCGTAGCCCGATCATTTCCCGGGTCAAAGACCTGCGTAAAAATCAGGATCCGCGGAAAAAGGATTTCACCCCTACCCTGTTGGATTTCGGGCCGGTGCGCTTTTTCATTGCCCGGCACTTTGGCTTCTGTTACGGCGTGGAAAATGCCATTGAGATCAGCTACCGGGCCCTGGATGAGAATCCCGACAAGCGGATTTTTCTCTTGAGCGAGATGATCCACAATCCCGAAGTCAACCGCGACCTCAATGAACGGGGCATTCGCTTCATCCAGGATACCTCCGGGAACTTGCTGTTTCCGTGGGAGGACCTCACCCCGGACGACGTGGTGATCATTCCCGCCTTCGGGACCACCCTTGAAATCAAGGAAAAGTTGGCGGGCATGGGCATCGAGGCCCAAACCTACGACACCACCTGTCCCTTTGTGACGAAGGTGTGGAAGACGGCTGCCAAGCTCGGTCAGAAAGATTATACCGTGGTGGTCCACGGCAAGCACCGCCACGAAGAGACGCGGGCGACCTTTTCGCACAGCCAGGACGGCGCGCCCACCGTCGTGGTGCGCGACCTCGACGATACCCGCCAGCTGGCGGAAATCATCCGGGGCGACCGCCCCCAATCCGACTTCTACGAATTGTTCGCAGGCAAGTACTCCGAAGGCTTCGATCCCGCCACCGATCTTCAGCGGGTGGGCGTGGTCAACCAGACCACCATGCTGGCCAGTGAGACCAGCGAAATCGCGGAATTCCTCAAGCAGACCATGATCGAGACCTTCGGGGCCGATCATTACAAGGACCACTTCGCGGACACCCGCGACACCCTGTGCTACGCCACGAACGACAACCAGCGGGCGACCTTTGGCCTGCTCGAGCAGGAAGCCGACCTCGCCATTGTGGTGGGCGGCTACAACAGCTCCAATACCAGCCACATCGTCGAATTGTGCGAAGAGAAATACCCGACCTATTTCATTTCCTCCGAGCGCGAAATCGTGGATGCCACGTCCATCCGGCACTTCAACTACCATGCGCAGGAGATGCGCCAGACCGAAAACTTCCTGACCGACCGCGAACCAGTGAGCGTCATCCTGACCAGTGGGGCTTCCTGTCCCGATTCGATGGTGGACGCCGTCATGCAGAAAATCCTTTCCTATTATCCCCAAAGCCGTTCCATCGACGCGGTCCTGAACCAGGTCGAAGTCGAAGTGGCGGGATAGGATAATTCCCCCCTCCATGCTAATTTGAACTCTTGTGATGTCGAGCAAGAGCAATACCACCCCCATTCGCAGGAAAATCCCCCTGACGGCCTATGTCGTCTTAGGCTTTTTCATTGGGTTGGTATTTCCCTTTGTCGCCAGCTTCGTAGAGCTGATCGTTTTCGGCACCCCCATCAGCGTCTCCAATCTGTTGGTCGAATGGAATGAGATTCCAGTGATGATCCGGTTTGGCGCGCCCGTTGTCCTCTCAGGAGTGTTTTTCCTCTTGATGAGCAATATCCGCCGCCGCCAACTCCAGGAAATCAAGTACAGCAATTCTCTCCTGGCCCATTCGGAGGAGTTGGAAGCGAAAAATGAACGCCTGACAGAATTGAATGAGGCCTTGGATGGATTGGTTTACACCGCCAGCCACGACCTCAAGACCCCGATTTTGAATCTCCAAAGCCTGATTACCATGTTGCGGTCGGTTCGGGAGCAATCGGTTTCTGAGGCCATGGAGCAAAATATCCTGGAAAGAATGGATCGGTCAGTGGACCGCTTTCAGGAAACGATTTCCGGGCTGTTGGATGTGTCCCGGATCAACCGGGCCGACGCCAACGAACAAGAGCCCAGCAATATCCAGCAGGTTTTGGACCGGGTTACCGAGGACCTGGAAGGGATGTTGCACAAAAGTCAGGGGGAAATAACAACTGAAATTCCATCCGGGACCCACGTCATGCTGTCTCCGGTTTTGTTGGGCAGTGTCCTCCAGAACCTGTTGACCAACGCCCTCAAATACCACCAGCCCGGCATTCCCCCGCTCATCACCGTCAAGGCCCAATCCCTCGGCCAACAGGTGCGCCTCGAGATCATCGACAACGGCATTGGGATGAACCTCAAGGACGACCCCGAGAAATTGTTCCGGATGTTTACCCGCCTAACCAAGGCCTCCGAAGGCAATGGCATTGGCCTGTACATTGTCAAGCGCACCGTTGAAATGGTCAAGGGTAAGATCGAAGTCGAGAGTGAACCCAATCAGGGAGCGACCTTCCGCGTTTTTCTTCCCCGTGCCTCCTCCCCTTCTCCCGGTTCCCGGGAAGCCATCGCATAACCATTCGCCCATAGAAAAAGCGGAACCCCGAAGGATTCCGCTTCCATAGATATTTCATTTCACTTATTCGATCACCAGCTGTCGCCGGATCACATGCGGCCCGGCCTGGAATTCGAGGAGGTAGGACCCCGCTCCCAATTCACGCAGATCCAGCTCCCGCTGGTAGGCGCCCGTCTGCTTGCCATCGGCAATCGTCAGGACTTCTTGTCCCAGCAGGTTCACCACCCGCAGACCAGTCGTGAGACCTTGAGGCAGCGTCGCCTCGACCTGGAAGATGCCCGAACTGGGGTTCGGGAATACGCGGAAGCTATTCTCAATTTCCTGGGCCTCGGTTACATTCACCGCAGTAACGGTGACGAACTTACAGGTATCCATGACGCCACACGCGTTCTCGACGCGGAGACAGACAAAGAACTGACCGGAGAAGAGGAATCCGTGGACCGGGTTTTGGACCGTATCGGTACCGCCATCGCCGAAGTCCCAGAACCAGGAGGTCGGCAGGTTGAGGGTCTGGTCGGTGAATTGGACCGTATTGGTGCCATTCAGGAAGCTGAAGTCAGCCATGGGCGGATTACAGGTGATGACCAGGTTCTGACAGCTGGTATTGGAGCCGCAGAAATTGGTGACTGTCAGGCAGACTTGGTAGACACCGGTCGCGGTGAAGCTGTGAACCGGAGTCGCATCCGTGGAGGTCGTACCGTCGCCGAAGTCCCAGAAGTAGCTCACCGCGCCGATAGAATTGTCGGAGAAGGTTGCCTGAGAGTTCTGAACCTGGGCCAGGAATCCAGCCGTCGGGTTCTGGCAGGTGATCTCAACCGTGGAGCAGGTCGTATCCGAGCCACACTGGTTGGTGACGATCTGGCAAACGGTATAGGTGCCAGGAGCCTGGTAAATATGCGTCGGCTGGATGTCCGTAGACGTATTGCCATCGCCGAAGTCCCAGAACCATGCCGTTGAGTTGGCCGAAGACGTGTTCGAGAAGGCCACGACGCTGTCGTTGGAGACACTCGAGTTGAAGCCGGCACTCGGGGGCACACAGTTGATGATCACCGGCTGACAGACGGTGTCTTCCCCACATACGCTGGCGGTGATGAGACATACGGTATAGGTGCCGACTGCCGAATAGGTATAGGTCGGATTTTGCATGGTGGACGTAGAGCCATCGCCGAAGTCCCAGAACCAGCTGGTCGCGCCGCCGGTGGTGAGGTCAGTAAAGTCGACCACATTGCCCACGGTCAGGAAATTGAAGGCCGTGCTGGGCGGGGTACAGCTGACATTCACTGTTGCGCAGACCGAATCGCCGCCACAGGAGTTGAGGGAGGTCAGGCAAACGAGGTAGCTGCCCGGAGCCGCATACGTATGCGTGGGGCTTTGCTGAATGGAGGCGCTGCCGTCGCCAAAGTCCCACTGCCAGTTCGTAACCACACCACCCGTCAGGTCGGTGAAGTTCACATCCAATTGGTTCGTGGTGAAGTTGAATGCCGGAGCCGGCTGGGGACAAGTGACCGTGACATTCTGACAAATGGTATCGGGTCCACAGCTGTTGATGGCCACCAAGCACACTTGGAAAGTACCCAGACTCTGGTAGACGTGGGTCGGATTTTGAGCGGCGGAAGTAGAACCATCGCCGAAGTCCCAGAACCAGGACGTGGGATTGCCCGTGGAGAGATCGGTGAAGGTATAGGATTGGTTATTGCTCGTGAAGGAGAAAGCGGTACCCGGCGTCGGACAGACGATGGTTACCTGCTGACAAATGGTGTCCTGGCCACAAGCATTCCCGGCCACCAGGCAAACGGTATAGGTACCGGCCTGCGAATAGGTATGGGACGGGTTCTGCTGCAAGGAGCTGCCCCCATCACCAAAGTCCCAGAACCACGCATTGGGGTTGCTCGTGGACAAGTCCGTGAAGTTGGCCACCAATCCGGCCGAACTACTGGTAAAGGCGGCCGCTGGCACTGGACAGATCGCGGTAATGGTATCACAGAAGGTCGTGCTGCCACAGGTATTGATGGCCGTGAGGCAGACCACATACGTACCCGGGATCAGGTAGGTATAGTTGGGGTTCTGCATGGTGGACGTATTGCCATCGCCAAAGTCCCACAACCAAGCGGTCGGGCTCTGCGTGGATTGGTCGGTGAAATTGAAGGTCAATCCGTTGGTGGTGCTGCTGAACAATGCAATCGGCGTTGTACAGCCGGTGATGACCGTATCACAGAAGGTATCCGTTCCGCAGATATTGGCGACCGCCAGGCAGACGAAGAAGGTATCCGCCGTATTGTAGGTCTTGATGGGGTTCTGGAGGTTGGAAGTGGTACCATCGCCAAAGTCCCAGGACCAGGAAGTCGGAGTGCCTGTGGACAGATCCGTAAAGGCCACCGACTGTCCGTTGACAATCTCACTCCAGTTGGCAACTGGCGGCGGACAAACCACGGTGACAGGCTGACAAATGGTATCCGCACCACAAGAATCGATCACGGCCAGGCAGACCGTGTACGTGCCCTGTACGGAATAGGTATGGGTGGGATTCTGGGTGGTGGACGTGGTGCCATCGCCGAAGTCCCACAGCCAACCGGTGATTCCTGTACCCGATGTGGACAGGTCGGTAAAGTTGACCGTCAGCAGTGTGGACGTCTCGCTAAAGGCGGCCACCGGCGGCGGACAACCGACCAGGAAGGTCTGGCAGGTGGAATCAGTGCTGCATGAGTCCGTCACCGTCAGGCAGACGGTGTAGACGCCCGGAGCCGCATAGGTATGCGTCGGGTTTTGCAAGGTCGAGGTATTGCCATCACCAAAGTCCCAGGCCCAGGCCGTGATGCCCGTATTGGGGGACGTGGAGAGGTCGGTAAAGAAGACCTGCTGACCCACGATGCTGTCCGAGAAGGCCGCCGTGGGAGGCGTACATGCCGAGACCGTGACCGTCTGGCAAATACTATCGTTACAGGTGCCATTGAAGGCCACCAAGCAAACTGTATAGGTACCGGCAGCGGCGTAGGTATGCGTGGGGTTCTGCATACTCGAAGTCGTACCGTCACCGAAATCCCAGGCCCAGCCATTGGCGCCCAATGAAGAATCACTCAGCGTGACCGAAAGCCCCGCCGTGGTCTGGCCAAAATTGGCCTCAACGGTTTGGACGACCAGAATAGCGTTGGAGACCTGGAGGCCCCAGGTAATATTGCTGTCGTAGGGCGTCCACGTTGTTCCGCCCGAGAACAGGTCCCATCCCGTCGCGGGAATGGATTGGCCCTGGCCATTGGTGACCAGCGCCACCGTATCGCCCGGCGCATAAATCAACTGGATACCCGCGAAGAAGTCGCCGGTGGTATTGATGATGTTCGGGAACACAACCGAAGTCAGGTTACCCGAAGTGTCAATCGCATTGTAGAACAAATCCTGCGTAGCCAGTACCGCACCGGGAGATCCACCGGGTCCGGTGGCATCCCATACGGTCGCGATGACCCGGGACGTGTTTGGTGTCGGGGATGATTTCACCCCGAAGGCATACAGTACTTCCTGGAAGGCAAACGGGCCGGGCAAGGAGAATTCTTCTGCCTTGGCGCTGTCGAGGAAGCTGTTGTGGCCGGAGATGTATCCGCCGGACGGCAGCGGGAAGATGGTGGGGATCCCGACGAAGTTGGTGAAGGTATCACATGAGGCGGCCGGAGGCGCTCCGACCAGCACTTGCTGGCAAATGGTATCCGCCCCACAGGTGTTGGCGGCGACCAAACAAACCGTGTAAATACCGTTGCTGGCGTAGGTATGGCTCGGGTTCTGGGCATTGGAAATGGTGCCATCGCCAAAGTCCCACTGCCAAAGAATGGGGCTGCCCGAAGACGCATCGGTAAAGTTATAGGTGGAGCCAGTATTGGTAAAGGTGAAGTTGGAGCCAACTGCGACCCCGGTATTGACGACAATGGAGCCAGCCAGGGAGTCGGCGCAGTCACTCGTCCACCCGAACAGGGTGTCCCGCAACACGACATTGTAGCTGCCGATCATATTGTAGGTATGGACGCCGTTGAAGACATTTTCCTCCGGCGAACCATCTCCATAGTTCCAGGTGTAGGAGTCGGTCGAGGTGCCATTGAAGGCTGCGATATTGTAAAAGCGGCTTTCCAGGATGGGTGAGCTTTGATTGAGCAATGTGGCCGGAATACCGGTACACCCGAATCCAGGATTCGGGGCAAAGCTCGCCGTCAATTGGTAGCTACAATGCGGGAAGAGCATGATGTCGGCATCGAATGGCGTCCCGCTAAAGGCGATGTTTCGGCTGGAAATCCAACCGGTCTGGACCTCGATACAGGAAAGGAATTCTCCGCCTCCATCGGGCGGGATTACCGTATAATCGTTGGTCAAGCCTCCCATATTGATTTGGGAGGGGTTGGTGAGGGTGACCACATAAGGACCGGTGACGGTGACGGGCGTGGTGAAAGTGGCGTGTTTCAACAACACTGCCAAGCTGCCATTTCCGAAAGCAGAATCCACCGAAACCGTTGCCGTGGCGAGCGGAGCGCCTGTGGGCAAGGAGTCGGCACCGGCATTATAAACTTCCACGATCGCATTGACCGATTGGTTGGTCGCGGAATCCAGCCATGCGTAGAAGCTGACCCCACTGATGGTCACCGACTGAGGAGCCGGATACCACTGGCCCAAGCTCACGCTTTGGCTGAAGGTCAAAATCTCAAACGCACTGGTCTTGGCCAGTGGATACAAGACCGTATCCGGACCGCAAGCGGTGGTTTTGGGAGCTGAGAAAACACTCCCGGTAGGCGTCCCAAATCCACTTGACTGGAGATAGGGGCCCATTGGGCGTGATTGAATCTTTTTGGTTGGCAGCGTCGAAGCCCCGCCATTCCAATTTCCACTGGTTTGAATCAGCGACATTTCGTTCACCGGGCCTCGTTGGCCCGATCCCGCCTGTTGCGCCATCCCTTCACTGAAAAAACCTGTTAACAAGAGCACCAATAGGCCAAGCAGCGTGTGTTTTCTCATCATTTAATTCTCAGAATGGATTCCTTTTTTATTGATTGATATCGACTGGGTCCTTCCAGCTATCGTCCGCTTCCAATTTACTTTCAATCCCCAACATTCGCAAAAAGGCCGGGGCGATTGTCGGGGCGGAAAAGAGGGCTGGAAAAAGAGTTGAGGTGTGGAGTTGTAAGGGGCTGGAAATAAGGGGAAAAGAAAAAGGCAGCCCGGAGGCCGCCTTGAATTCTTAGTTGGGATGGGATCAATTTCCGACCGATCCAAATACCCGCTTCAGCAAATCAGTCACCCGGGCTGCGGGATCCTGACGGATTTTTTTCTCTTCCCCGGCGAGCTTCAGGAACAGGCCATCGAGGGCTTTGTTGGTGACGTACCGGGTCAGGTCGGTTTCCACTTTGGTCACGAGGGGAATCCGGTTGTACTGGGTGGTGATATCGCCCCAGAGTTTGGCGGCGTTGACTTCGTTCAGGGTCCGCTCAATGACCGGGGAGAATTTCCCGTAGAGTTCGGCGCTGGTCTTGTCCCGGAAGAAGTTCGTAGCAGCATTGTCGGGGCCCTGCAGGATATTCCGGGCATCCTGGAAGGTCATGGCCTTGATGGCGTTGACAAAAATGGGACGGGCGGACCCGGCGGCTTGCTCAGCGCCGCGGTTCATCCGAACCACAAAATCGTCGACCAATTGACCGGCTCCCAATTGGCGGAGCTTGTCGGCCGCTCGCTGGGCTTCAGCGGGAAACGGAATTTTGACAAGGGGATCATTGAAATAGCCATTGGTCTTGGCCAGGAAACCTACCGCATTTCCCGTTCCCACTTCCAATGCTTGCTTCAATCCGCCCACAATCTCATTCTCAGAGAGAGGCGCTGTACCTTCCATGCCTTCCATCACAGTTTCCTGGACCGCGGTCAGGGTATCACAACTCCCCCATCCGAGGAGTACAATGGCGAAAATTGGAAAAAGAAGTTTTTTCATATTTGGGTGCTTATGCTAGGTCTGCAAAATAGGAAAAAGCGGACGGTTGGGGGAGAAAATTCGACCGACTTTGTCATTTGCCCTTCTACTCCTCTTTTTGCCCGACGGATATAAAATAAGAGAGCGCCCCGAAAGAGGCGCTCCCATACATATATCGTTACCGGTTGCGGATCAGGCGAGGCCGCTCTCCTTCAACCAGCGTTCGGCATCCAAGGCCGCCATACAGCCCGTTCCGGCTGCCGTGACTGCCTGGCGGTACACGAAGTCCTGGGCATCCCCACTGGCAAAGACGCCTTCCACATTCGTGTGGGTACTCTTACCTTCCGTGAGGATATAGCCGAGTTCGTTCATGTCCAGATACCCCTGGAAGATGTCCGTATTCGGCTTGTGGCCAATGGCAACAAAGAATCCCTTTGCTTCGATGACCTGCTCTTCGCTGGTCTGGTTGTTCTTGATGCGGACACCCGTCACCTTTTCGTCGCCCAGGATTTCCTGGGTTTCCGAATTCCAGTGGACCGTGATGTTCTCGGTATCAAATACGCGCTGTTGCATGATTTTGGAGGCGCGCATCTTGTCGCGGCGGACCAACAGGTGGACTTCCTTGCAGAGGCCGGCCAGGTAAGTGGCTTCCTCGGCGGCGGTATCGCCCCCGCCTACGACGACGACGGGCATGTCCTTGTAGAAAAAGCCGTCACAGACGGCACAGGCGCTCACGCCCTTGTTTTTGAAGGCCTCTTCACTGGGAATGCCCAGCCACTTGGCGTCGGCGCCGGTAGAGATGACCACCGCGTCAGCGGTAAATTCATCGCCGTCGTCGGACCAAAGGCGCTTGGGAGAACTCGAAAAATCGACTTTTTCGATGCGGGCGTAGCGGATGTCCGTTCCAAAACGGGCGGCCTGCTGCCGCATATCTTCCATCATGTCGGGACCCTTGATGCTTTCGGGGTACCCGGGGAAGTTCTCCACTTCAGTGGTATAGATGAGCTGTCCACCGGGAACCGTTCCCGTGAACAGGATAGGACTCAGCGATGCACGGGCGGCATATACAGCGGCCGTATAACCAGCTGGCCCCGAGCCAATAATAGCTACCTTACGATGCTCAACATTTTGATTTTCACTCATTTCTATTTCGCGTTTTTCGCTGTATTGCAAAGCTATTTTTTCAAAGACACCAAAGTTATAAAAATATTGCATCAAAATTGTTTGATATGTTCATATCTAAGGTGACCCGGGTAGCCAAACAGGTGATTTGAGCCGCTGAGCGAGGTTTGTCCCGTCTACTCTCCTATCCGCAAAAGGCCAAAGTGACTCCTGAACTCCAGATTTTAAGGTTGTCAGCTCTGGATCGATGAGGAGTCGGGGAACCTCTTTTTTACCTTCCCTTTTTCTCTCGGAGGGTTAAATTGGGGGATCAAATCATCAACCTTTAAGCAACAACAATCGTGATCAGAATAAAAGCCAGAATTTATGGTGGGGATGAACCTACCACGCAAATTGTGCCGAACGCTGGAAAAGTGGCGTCTCCGGCGTATGGAGGCGGAAAATTGGGGACCATTGTCATTGGGGACCTGCGGGTGTCGGAACTGCCGGAATCAAGATCGAGTTTGGGAAGCCTGTACACGAGCCGGACCTTGGATTTTCGCTACGACGAAGACAGCGAGACGGTTCAGATTCAGGCCAGCACGGGCCGTAGCCTGGAAATCGCCGAGGCGGTATTCTATATGGAGTTTTCTGATGCTCCCGGCCGCCGAACCAATGTCAGCTTTTTCATCGAAGGTTGATTGTCAGTCTTCAGTGTGGGGTTGGTGGGGAAAAATGGCCTTTAGATCTTCGGGTGGGAGTTGGGCGAGGAGTTGGGCAATGGAAAGGGAAAAGCCGGGAATGACGAGATCGGGAGCGATTTCGACGAATGGGACCAGCACAAATGCGCGTTGATCGATATAAGGATGGGGAATGGTGAGGCGCTGGGAATGGATTTTTTCGGTTCCAAACACCAAAATATCAATGTCCAGGGTTCGCGGCCCCCAATGTTCCCTTCTCACCCGTCCCAATTCGGTTTCGATTTGCATGGCGATGCCCAGGAGTTCCAGGGGCGGTCCGGCAAAGTGGCCGCCGAGAACCTGGTTCAGGAATCCCGGCTGATTCGTTTTCCCCCAGGGAGGCGTTTCGTACAGTTGGGAGGCAGCAACGACTTTGAAATTATATTTCTCCAACAATTCCCGGCATTTTCTTAGCACCTCTTCCCTATTTCCAACGTTGGAACCCAGTCCCAGATAAACCATATTTTCCATGAATGCCAAAAGTAGGGGATGATTTTGATGAATCGAAATTGTTTCGAAGGTCGGACAGTTTAATTATTTGATTTTCAGAATCATGGAGGGCGTACAGATGTGCATACAATGTTGAAAAGTAAAACGCCGAGGATGGATTGCAAGTGTTACTTTTGCGGTTGAATTTGGATTTAATATAACCGAATGACTCGTAAAAAAATACTCTATTATTACGACGAAGAGAACTGCTCCTATCAGAAGGCAGGGTTCTCTTGGGGCAGTTTTGCCCGTAAGGCAGGGGTATTTGCTGGCATTGCAGTGGCGGTTGTGGTCTTGATGGTATTTGTATTTCCAGACAACATCGAATCCTTCAAGATCGAACGGCTCGAAGCCAAGCAAGCATCCCTCCAGGAACAAATGGCAGAGTTGAACAATGAATTGGATGGGAAGGAACGCGAAATGAAGGTTTTCCTTTCCCGTAGCAATAGCATCTATCTCCCGATCATTGGCGAAAAAAACATCTCTCGTAGTGAATGGGAAGGTGGAATGGGAGGATCTCCCCTACAACTCCGCCATATCAATACGCCGAATTATCGGCTGAGCCAGCGCATCCAGAAGTTGAACTTCCAGGTGCAGCTCCTCAAGAACAAGTTCGAAACGGTGAACGACAAGGCCAAGGCCTCCCGCGATATCCTCGACAATCTCCCGTCGATCCAGCCCGTCACGGGCATCATGATCAGCGGATTTGGCAACCGGACCCACCCCGTGACCGGACATACCAAGTTCCACGAAGGACTTGATTTCTCCTGTTCCATCGGAACCCCCGTCTACGCCACCGGCAACGGAGTCGTATTCAAGGCTGAATACAACGCCAATGGCTACGGCAACTGCATCAACCTGGACCACGGCAATGGCTACAATACCAAGTATGCCCACCTGTCCAAGATGCTGGTCAAGGATGGGCAACGGGTGAACCGCGGCGACCTCATTGGCTATTCTGGCAATACCGGCATGTCGACCGGCCCGCACCTTCATTATGAAGTCATGCGGAATGGCGTCAAGGTCGATCCCCTGGATTTCTTCTACGAGAATCTGTCTCCCGAGCGCTACCGGACCTTGGTGCATGGTGCATCCGGCGGCAATTCCGAGGATGAGTCCATGGACAAAATCTACTCCACTGCTCCGATGGATTGATCGGGTTGGAGACAAGGCATAAAAAAACCTGGTGGTCGCCCACTAGGTTTTTTATTTGAGGATATTTTCGACGCTTAGATCCGAATGATCTCCGCGTTGATGTTGTTCGAGTTGACAAATTCTTCGGTGAATTTGATGTGGCCCTTCGGAGCGAATACTTTGAATTCCCCTTTCCGAACACTCGCCATGGTTTCCAGCAACTTCCACTTGGACTTGAGCAAATCCTTCGGATCTCCTTTTTGGGAGATTTCAAAGTAGTGCTTGCGTCCGTCGCTCACAGCAGTAATGTCCGGGATGAAGGTGATTTCAGCCGCTTGGTTGACAAGTTTGGCGGGAATGTCGTATCCCTCGAAGTCAGCTTTGATGTTGTCAAACCCCACAGAACGGAGCTTTTGAATAGCTTTTTCAAAGGCATCTTTGTAAGCCTTTGTTTCCTTTTTTTTGTTGATCATGATAAACTGGTCGACCCCAATGAGGAATTATAATTTTAAATCGCTGTAAAGTTACAAATTTTCCCTGTCTTTTCACCCTGTTGGATGTGGACAACGGTTTTTGGATCATTCTGACCAGATTTCGTTCAGCATATTGGCGAGTCGGTATCCGGCCCGTGCCAATTGACTCCCAGCTACTTCCCGTCCGGTTTTCAGGTACTCCTCGCCGGGCGTACCACCGGGTTGTAAATAGGCCGGTCGGGTGCCAGCCATGCCATTTCGGCCGTGGTAACCGTACTTGACCGCCAGTTTGTGGCCTTCCAAGGCCCAGAAATCTGGGTCCAATTGGTTCAGGTCGGAGAAGTCCTTGGCGGGGAATGCCTGCATCAGGATTTTCGCAAAGTCCCCCACCCTTTTGACCTCCGCTTCCGTCAAGCCTTCCCGCGGCTGACCGTAGGGATTGATGTCGTTGAGGTCACTCGTCAATCCACAACCATCGTCCCACAACTGGTGCAGGTGGCGGTGGCTGTCCTCAATGTCAAATTTATTCCCGCCAAGATCTCCTCCCGGGCATTCATCCGAGTACATGCTTCCGCAATGCAGGGGTTGGTGGATGTCTCCGACACAATGAATCAGGAATGCCAGAGCGCGGGCCTTCTCCACGGGGCGGGTCCGGTCCCGGGTCAGCACCGACTGGCAATTGTTGATGGCCCAGACCACGTTGATATCGGGGGATTTGGGTACGTTGAGCCGGTCGGGATTGTAGGGGATATTCGTGTAGTGCCAGGCGTCGTAGGCGTGGACACCCTCTCCTTTGAGGTCATCGGGCCAGGTTGAAAGCGCCAGGAAATGGTTGGTATAGGGATAATCCCGGGACAAAAGCGGCACCAGGGCATCGGCCTGGGCCCGGGCATACGGTGTCATCCGTTGGTACGCAATGGAGGCCACCACCATGTGGCCGGCGTCCCACCAAGCTGGCAATGAAAGCGGGATGGCCACCATCAGAACCATTCCCCAAGCCATAATTGTATTCTTCATCTTCCGCATTTTGCTCCAATTTCTAAAAAATCACCCGTTTCGTCCAAAAATCAATTCGATGTAGCAACATTTATCTTTGGTACACGTTAAGTACCTTGAAAACTAAAACTACTGAAATGAAGAAAATCGTAATTGGATCTTTCGCGGCGACTGCCCTTTTGATGTTCATGGCCGTTCGTTCCATGCCCGAAGCGTGGACCGTTGACACTGAAGGCGCGGTGATTACGTGGGAAGCTCCGGAGGATGGAGAAAAGGAGAAAGGAACCATTGGGGGATTGGAAGCGGAGATTCGTTTTGATCCGGAAGACCTGGCCGCCAGTCAGATTACGGCATCGGTAGAGTCAGCTACCCTCACCACCAACAGCAAGCAGAAAACCGGTCACCTCCTTAGCGCCGAGAAATACGTTGATTCGGATCAATACCCTACGATGACATTTACCAGCCAGTCTTTTGAGGCCCAGGAAAATGGATGGATTGCGAATGGAATTTTGAATTTCAAAAACAAGGAAGTGGAGGTTCAGGTTCCATTTACCTATGAGGAAGAAGGAGAACAGGGAAAATTTAATGCTGAAATGTGGCTCCATTCCAAAAACGACCTCGGGATCAAAGGGTGCCTGGGTTCCGCCAAAAAGGATGATATCGAACACAACCTGAAGATCAACATTTCAATTCCGGCCGAGAAATAGGCCGGAATCAAAATACGTACAGGACCAGTACCCGTCCGATCAGGAATGCCCCAAATCCCAGGAATGCAATTCCCAGGAACAATGTGATATTGGAAACCAGACGTTCGGATACGCGCTTCGCAAATACCGAAGCGGCCACGATCAGCAGAGTCAGCGCGCCCAATATCCCCCCGACCACTCCGGTGATGAACATCACCAATTCCAACGAAGAATGGCCGAGCCATCCGCCCGCTTGGGCGAACGCGATGGCACCCAGCCAATAGACGAGCAATCCCGGATTGGAAACCCCCAATACGAAACCGTGGAACACCTTGTTGTGCGCCCGCAGCGGGCGGGCACTGTGGTCCTCGTTCCGGGACTTGATCATTTTGTATCCCAGAAACAGAACCACAAGAATGCTGAGATAATTCAGCCACTTGAAGACCACCGGGTCTTCATCCCCGACAATGAGGTCGGAGATGAACCACGCAACAAGGGCGTATACGACATCCGCCAACACCCCTCCCATCGCCACCGCAATTCCCCCCGGCCGGCCCTTGGTGATCGTGGCCTGGACTACGCCCAGGCTCACCGGCCCTATGGGCGCTGAACTACTCAGCGCACACAGTACTCCGATCCCAAAGGCCGAAAGCAACTCCATTTACGACAGCCCGTAAATGTGGTTGAACTTGGCCCGGGCATAATCACCAAAGTATTTGACATTCAGGCCTTCACCCGTTGCCATCTCACACAGCTTTTCAGCGGTGTACAAACGGCCCTTGTCGTGGATTTTTTCATTCATCCACTGCTTGACCGGTTGCATATTTCCCTGCGCAAACTGGAACTGGAGATCAGGATAATCGCGTCCGGCCGCGGCCATGAGTTGGGCGGCGTAGAGGCTGCCCAGCGAATAGGTGGGGAAATAGCCGAAGCTGCCAAAGGACCAGTGGATGTCCTGAAGCACGCCTTTCTGATCGGAAGGCACGTCCAGCCCCAGGTAAGACTTGACCTTGGCATTCCAGGCCTCGGGAAGGTCTTTCACCTCAATCCGGCCATTGATCAGGTCATTTTCCAATTCAAAGCGGAGGATGATGTGGAAATGGTAGGTCAATTCATCGGTATGGATCCGGATCAATCCCGGCTCGACCTTGTTGACGGCCTTGAAGATGGCCTCGGGAGTGGCCTGGTCGAATTTTCCAGGGAAGGTCTTTTGAAGGACCGGGGTAAAATGGTTCCAGAAATCCAGGGAACGGGCCACATTGTTCTCCCACAAACGGGATTGGCTTTCGTGAATAGACAAGGAACAAGCCTCGCCGCCCGGCATCCCGTATTCATCGGTGGACAACCCTTGCTCGTAAATAGCGTGCCCTCCCTCGTGGACCGAGGAATACAACATGACCCGGAGATCCCCCGGGTCGGTGGCCGTGGTGATCCGCACATCCCGGGCCGAAATCCCCATCGTAAAGGGGTGGGCCGAGACGTCCTGGCGCCCCGTGCTGAGGTCGTAGCCCATTTCCTTCACCACCAATTCCCCAAATTTCAACTGTTCGGTCGGATCCAACTCGATATTGAAGACCTCCTCCCCTACTTGGTTCGCTCCTTTGATGTCACTCAACAACGGCCCCAAGGTTTCCTTCACTTCCGCAAATACTTCTTCCAGCCGCCGTGCCGTCATGTCTGGCTCAAAATTGTCCAGAAGGGCATCGTAGGGATTCTCTTCGTACCCCAACATCTCCGCTTCCTTCCGCTTGAGATCGGCGAGTTGCTCCAAAAAGGGCTCAAAACCCTTCCAACTGTTGTCTTTGCGGGCCTGGGCCCACGCGTGCATTGCCTGAGAGGACACCTGTGAACAGGCCATGACGTGCTCTTTCGGGATTTTGACCTGCTTGTCCAGGTCCCGGCGGATCTTGCGCAGATTCCGTTGCTGGTGCGAAGTGAGTTCCTTGGGATCAAGGGCTTCTGCCGCGGCCAAAAGAGCCGGAACATCTTCCACGAACTTCTGGTGGGCGATTCCCTGGACGGTGGCCGTCTGGCGCGCGCGCATTCCGGCGCTGCCCGAAGGCATATACGTTTCCTGGTCCCAGGCCATGAGGGCCACCGCTCCCCGAAGGTCGGCGATCTCTTGCATTTTGGTTACCAGGGCTTTGTAAGCTGTCATATTTACTTGTTTAGGACGTCTTTTTTGAGAGGGTATGGATCAACAAACATATCCAAGCAGTCAGGAATCCCAGTCCGCCCAGAGGCGTAACTGCTCCGAGCCACTTGATGTTCAAGGTGCTGAGAATATAGAGCGAACCGGCAAAAATGACGATTCCAATGATGGTGGCGTAAATGGCGATTTTGAGCCAGCGGGATTCCCCCTGGCCGGCCAGGATGCCCAGCACCACCAGGAATAAGGAATGGATGAGGTGGTAGCGGGAACCCGTTTCGTAGGTGTCCACATATCCATTGGCTTCGAGGAGATCCTCGAGGGCATGGGCCCCAAAGGCTCCGAGGGCCACCCCTAAAAAGCCGAGGATGGCGCCGGCCACAATCGCTGTTTTTTTCATGGCACTGAAGTCGTTATTGATACAACTATTAAGTCTATTGGGTGGCCATCATCCCTCTATGGGTTCAACCATGACCACTTTTTCGCGGTTGACGATCACCTGGCCGGGGGCGCCGCCCCGCAGCTTGCGGATGTATTTCCGCTCGGCATATTGAACGGGCACGAGGGCTTCGCGCTTCCGCTTGGAATAGTGGGCGGCCAGGCCGGCCGCATATTCCAGGACATCCGGCGGAATATCGGCGTTGTCGGAATTGCGGATGATCACATGGGAGCCGGTCACATCGCGGGCATGCAACCACAAATCGTTTTTGTGGGAGAAATGGAAGGTGAGCGCGTCGTTTTGGCGGGCGTTCTTGCCGACCAAAATGGTGAACTTCCCCTTCCGGAATTCGTGGAAGGGGTGTTTCTTTTCCGCCAAATGGGGCTTTCCTGCATTCAACAGGGCCATGTGCTCCTTCACAAAGGCATTGATCCGCTTGGTATGCGCATAGTCAAAGCCATTTTCCCCCAATTTCAATTCCGACGGCGGCACCAATTCCCCAAAAACTTCCTCCACCGCATCAAAACTAGCCTTCTCATCTTCCAACCGCTCAATTTGAACTTCCAGGTGTTTCACTCTGGAGCGGTGCTTTTTCTGCTTCTGGTAATAGACCTCGGCGTTTTTCTGCGCATTGAGCTCAGGCTTCAATTTCACCGTGATGGGCGCATCGTGGTAGAAATCAAATAGCTCTATCTTCTTCTGCCCACTCGGAATCTGGTGGAGATTAGCCATGATCAAATGTCCGATCTCTTCCGGCGGCCGCTCATTTTGAATCTTCTCGATACTCTCGTAAAACGAATTCAATTGGCCGTTATAACGCTTGAGGTGCTTCTTGAGCAGGCGTTCCGAGGTGCGGTAGTGGCTGGCGTAGGAATGGTATTGAAAAAAGGACTTGAAAAAGACCTGAAGGGCGCGCTCGAGGGAATCAAAGGCCTGCACATGGCCTTCTTCGGGATCAAATGGGAGAAATCGGGTACGTTTGGCTTCCTGGAGAATGAAAAAACGCTCGTCCCGGGCGGCTTCGAGGGCATTTTCCAATGCCGACACAAAATCCATCCCCTCTCCCATTCTCCGCTTCACAAAGCCTTCAAAATTCCGGTCCAGAATCGGGGAAATCTTGCGCAGCCGTTCACCAATGGGCAGGTCTTCCCAATTGCTCGCCTCTTCCCGCCATTCCTCTAGAAAAAAGCCCGGCTCAGGCACAAACTCGAAGTCATTTTCCAGGCTGTTCCGAAAGATGGAAACGACCTTGCCTTCCCGGGACAGCAATACATTCGATTGAATCCCGTGCATCTTCAAAATCAAGGCATAAGATTCCGTGAATTCAAGTATCACTACCCGGTCATAGTCGACGGTCTTCACGCCTGTGACCCGCTTCCCGATCAGCTCGGGAAACAGGTCAAAGACATTGCGCTTGGCCTTGTGAAAATTGCTGACCGGCCACAGATAAGGAAGCGGCGGCGCACAATTGACGCGCACCCACACATCCCCTGCTGGCGTCCCGATTCCCAAGACCAGTTGATCCTTGTCCTGGGTAAAGCACTCCACCAATTCCCCGTCGATGGCCCGTTGGGCGATCAGCGCGGCAATTTTTTGCAGGGTATAGTGGTGGATGTGCATGAAAATCGTTCAGGGAGGCAAATTTAGAGGAAAAAAAGCAATGGAATGTAGACAAAAGCAAAACGCTGGGGCTGGGTTCCGCGAATCTGTGGGCTAGAGACCTTTCATTTGTACGGAAGTGTCGCCCTTTGAGGAACCTGTTCCTGTCATTTCTTTCCCTTCATTGGACTATTCCCCCCTTCGAAGTCTGTTTTTTCTCCGCTTTTCCAATGAACCATACAGGAATTGCGTTGTTTATATAGGTGTGTAAATGATGACCATTGAAGATGCGAAAAGGCCTTTTGTTGGGCCCGGTTTTCCACAAGTTTGAATATTTCGACACCCGGAATACTCCGATATTTCGAAATAAATCGGTGACATGAAACGAGTTTCGAAGATTGATTCAGCAGGTGGTTGACTGTCAGGTAAATACGTCGAGCGTGGGAAAGCTCCCAAAATCCACAAGAAACAGGGCCAAATGGATCAAAAACCGCGTTGGATGTGGATAATTAAGGCCTTTGAGGCCCTGTATTGAGGGAATTTAACCGTATTTTTACATTAGAATAGTGTTTCAGAAATGTTCGCCTTCTGAGACTTTTGTTTTAGGAAGTATTTTATGAGCGAAACAAGCAACAAAAGCAATTATACAGCATCCAATATCCAGGTATTGGAAGGATTGGAAGCTGTGCGGAAGCGCCCCGCCATGTACATTGGTGATGTGGGTGTACGGGGATTGCACCACCTGGTGTACGAGGTGGTTGACAACTCCATCGACGAAGCCATGGCCGGCTATGCCACCGATATCTTCGTCACCATTCAATCCGACAATTCCATTTCGGTTCGGGACAATGGCCGGGGTATTCCGGTCGACATCCACGAAAAGGAAGGGAAATCGGCCCTGGAAGTCGTTATGACGGTGTTGCACGCTGGGGGTAAATTTGACAAAAGCACCTATAAAGTATCCGGTGGTCTCCACGGGGTCGGGGTTTCCTGTGTGAACGCCCTCTCCTCTGTCTGCGACGTCCGGGTATTCCGCAACAATAAAATCCACCACCAACGCTACGAGCGGGGCATTCCGAAGGGAGATGTGAGTGTGGTTGGAGAAACGGAAGAACGGGGAACCGAAACGACCTTTTGGCCCGACGACACCATCTTTACGGTCACCGAATACAAGTTCGATACCCTGGCCGCCCGGATGCGGGAACTCGCCTTCCTGAACCGGGGCGTCAAGATTACGCTTACGGATGAGCGGGAGATGGTGGACAAGGTGGACGAAGAAGGAAAAGTGATCGGGCAGGAAATGCGGAGCAAAGTCTTCTTCTCCGAAGGCGGCATCGCGGAATTCGTCAAGTTTCTGGATGGAAGTCGGGATCCATTGCATGAGCATCCTATTTACATCTCCGGCATCGACGACGCCGAGACGGTTCCCGTTGAAATTGCCCTGCAATACAATACTTCTTATACCGAGAACCTCCACTCCTACGTCAACAATATCAACACGCACGAGGGCGGTACCCACGTCTCCGGCTTCAAGAAGGCCCTGACGCGGGCCATGAAAAACTACGCCGAACGGGAAGGGTTCCTCGCCAAGTTGAAGTTTGACATTTCCGGAGATGACTTCCGGGAAGGCCTGACCTGTGTGATCTCCGTCAAAGTGCCGGAGCCGCAGTTCGAAGGTCAGACCAAGACCAAGCTCGGTAACTCCGAGGTTTCCAGCATCGTGGACGGCATCGTCTACCGCGCGCTCGGCACCTACCTCGAGGAGAACCCCAAGATCGCCAAGAACGTGATCTCCAAGGTGATCCTGGCTGCTGAAGCCCGCCACGCGGCCAAGCGCGCCCGCGAACTGGTCCAACGGAAAAACGTCCTCTCCGGCGCTGGATTGCCGGGTAAACTGGCCGACTGTTCCAGCAAGGACCCGGAAGAAAGCGAAATCTACCTCGTGGAGGGTGACTCCGCGGGTGGTTCTGCGAAGCAGGGCCGTGACCGTCGCTTCCAGGCCATCCTGCCGCTCCGGGGCAAGATCCTCAACGTAGAGAAGGCGCATCCCGCCAAAATCTACGAGAACGAGGAAATCAAGAACATGATTACGGCCCTGGGGGTCCGGGGGATTGGAACCGAATCTGAGTTGAACCTCGAGAAGCTCCGGTACCACAAAATCGTCATCATGACGGACGCCGACGTGGATGGCTCCCACATCCGCACGCTGATCCTGACCTTCTTCTACCGCTACCTGAAGCCGCTGATCGAAGCTGGCTACCTGTACATCGCGATGCCGCCGCTGTACCAGGTGCGGAAAGGCAAGACGGCCAAGTACTGCTGGACCGACGACGAGCGCGACCGCCTCATCATGGAAATGGGCGGCTCGGAGAAGATTCACGTGCAGCGTTATAAAGGACTCGGTGAGATGAACCCGGAGCAGTTGTGGGATACCACGATGGATCCGGAGCACCGGACCTTGCAGTTGGTGACCATCGAGAGCGCCGCGGAAGCCGATGTGGTCTTCCAGATGCTCATGGGCGATGAAGTTCCCCCTCGCCGGGAGTTTATCGAACAAAACGCCAAATATGCTAACATTGATGCCTGATCCAGGCAGTGAGATGAAATAAATGCCGCGCCGCCTTCCTTCTGGGGAGGCGGCGTTGTTTTTGGGCCCGATTTTTCGGGCAGTTGAATCGGTTTACCTCCCGAAATCCCGCTGTTAAATCGGCAAATTGCTGGGAATCATCGTTTGAGATTCAAAGGATTCCTCGATTGGAGCGACTGATCCCTCATTTTTGGGTTTGCATTTTCCGAATCCCCTCCCGTTTCCTTTTGCCCCCCTTCCTCCCCCTATTCTCCAATTGCCTTTCGGATGTCATTTCTCAGGACCTCCCACCAATTGCCTCGAAAATCTTACGGCTCTTAACTTCCATCGATTAAGTGATTAAAAGAAAATTTGCCATATTCAATGAAGGTTAGTGTTTAGAAAAGCTCATTTGGTTTAGGTACAATCTCGATTCGGTTGACTTTCAATTAAGTTTACGAAAACGCAACGCCAGCATTTGATATGTTAAGGTACTGCGAATCTATCCACACGTCCATCTGCCTGAAATCAAGGTGTTTAATTTGTGAAATGTGGAAAAACTTTATAGATTAGCAGTCCCTGAAAAGAGGGGATCAAAGGTAGTCAAACACGCTCGGCTTGTTCAAGAATTGGATGTCACCTGGCCGGTGTGCAAAGAGGATCTTTCATTTTTAACACAATCGTTTGGTAAGCAGTTAACGGGAACGCACCCACTGCTAAAAGGGAATCTCAATAGTTGACAGGACTATGCAGACTTTGTTCGATTTGGTTCATTCATTGGCGAAGGAAGAAAAACGACTCTATAACCTCCACGGGAGGAACAGTCGGTTTACCCAAATCTACAAAGGTTATCTGGCGGCATCTGAGTATTCCAAGAACCTTGATCGCCAAATCTACTCCAAGCATTTCTCCTCCTTCTCCCGGGCATTCTATTCCATGCA
Organism: uncultured bacterium; assembly: GCA_963923035.1. Lineage (GTDB taxonomy): Bacteria > Bacteroidota > Bacteroidia > J057 > JADKCL01 > CAWUKT01. The sequence goes on along the minus strand of CAWUKT010000010.1, from coordinate 59,513 downwards.
GAAAAATGCCCTCCTCGATGATATTCTGGCCGTTTTGTTGGAGTATTCCAATTCCTCCAAGGACGATTTTATCATCCAGCGTTACAAAGCCAAATACGACGTTCTGAATTACAAGGGCTTCCACGAGCAGGCCCAGAACTATATCCGGGCGGCGCTCGATGCCTGCACGAAGATCAATATGCCCCGCGTGCACCTGCGCATCCTCGAAGATTACCGGGACACGCTGGCCAAGAGTCAGAAGACCACTTGGGAGGAATACGCGGAGATTCTGGCGCGGATCGATTCGGTCTCCAGCATGATCGCTGAGACTTTTCCCTTTGAAGAAAACCTGAAGAAATTCAACGTTCTCGTTCAGGATTCGAAGAACAATCCGGACCACCTCGAAGACCACAAGGACATTACGGAGGACATTCTGGGGCGTATCAATGAGTTTGCGACGGACAGTGAGCAACCCAGCCACCGGCAGCAGGCCTTCACGAGCGAGTACATGTACAGCCGGACTTTTGAGGACCGCTACGCCTTGCACAAGCGTTTGGTGGGGCTGGAGAAAAAGTCGTCGAAGGAAAACTATCCCCAGGACATCCGGCTTCAGATTGTCACCTTGTTGATTGAAAGTGGCATGGAGGTGGGCGATTTCCTGTTGATCAATGGGATGATTTACAAGACCGACAAGGTCTTGGACCAGTTGACGCCGGCTCAGCAGGTCAACTTCCTCCCCCGTTACCTGGAACTCTGTGCGATTTACTACTTCTACGAAAATGACCTCCAGCTCGCCCAAAACAAACTGGACCGCCTGATGGCGATTCCCGGGCTCGACGACGAGCAGATGATCCGGTACTATTACCACAAGATCGGCGTGCTCCTCGCGGCGAACCTGCCCCGCTCCGCCAACGAGGCCCTGACCGAGATGCTGGAGCGCTTCACCCAGCTCAAGAATGAGAATTCGGTTCGGCTCATCGAATTGATCCTTGCGATTGAGATGAACCAGCGGGAAGATGCCCTGGTCATGCTGCAACGGCTCCGGAGCCAGATCCGGAAGAGCAAAATCAGCCGCAAGCTCTCCCACTACCGCCAATTCCTGGACATGATCCAGAAATTCCTCAACAAGAAGCGGGTCACCTACTCCCCCATCGCCAATCTTGAAACCGATTGGATGGACCTGATCAAGCTCAACCTCTGGCTCAAGGCCAAGGTCGAGAACAATTTCTACTACAATTACATTTTGGATTACTGGCAGCAGCGCAAGCAGGTCGTCAAGGTCTAGGCTTCCTCGTCTTCCAGTACCGCCACCGGTTCCATCTCGGCATTGACCGCGACCATTTTGAATTCTCCCTCAATGGCTTTTTCCCGCCCCTCGGAATACATTTCCTCGATGTAGATTTCCACCTTCACCAATACACTCGTCCGTCCCACATCGACGACCCGGGCTACCAACTCGATGATCCGTCCGTGCGGAATGGGCATCTTGAAATCGACCCGGCTGCTGCTCACCGTCACCATTTTCTTCCGGCTGAACCGCGTTGCCGCAATGAAGGCGACCTCGTCCATGAGGCTCAGGGCCGTGCCCCCGAAGAGGGTGTCGTAGTGGTTGGTGGTATTGGGAAAGACGGCTTTGAAAATCCGCGATTCCGACGCTGCCATGCGGCGGTTGAGTTCCTGGGTAGTCATGGCGCAAAGATAGGGGCTTGGGGTGTTTATCGCTTAGGGCCAATGGATAAATCGTTGTATTCAGCTCTTGTATAAATCCCAAATATCAATAAATTGATGTTAAAAAATGGCCGCAGAGAAATCAGGGAGTTCTGGCTTTTGGATTGTCATGCAGCGGGTTGGGTTGATTGGAGGTATCATCGTTGCTTTGATCGTGACGTTTCAATTCGTGACGGGCAAACGGGATGTCGCCGATGTGCTATTGACCAACAACCCGGTAGAGATCAAGCGGGAGATCCCCAAAGTCGAACCCGACTACTCAAAATCCCCCACAGATTCCGCATTCATTTCTATCGTCGTGGACCTGCACACCAACATGTTTGACATGGATGAATTCAAGTACGAGGTGTTCATTGATGGAAGAAAAATAAACGATGTCCCGGTGTTCACCTATCCCATCGGCTTGGGGGTGCACGAGGTTTGGCTGAAGAGCGATGCCTACATTCCCGAGTTTTTCAAGGTGGATCTGAAAAGTCCCGGAACCTATGTGCTGGAAGCGACGATGTATTACGAAACCATCAATGGACACAGTGCCCGGGAACGGTCCATCTGGATGATCAACAATGATGGAGTGTTTTGGCAGCTTTCTCTGGGTTTTGGCTTCCCCGCTCTATTGTTAATCCTATATGGATTTTTCGCCCTTCAGGAACGCATCTTTGAAACAAAGAAATACGACTTAGACCCCCGAGGTAAAACAGTTAGCGCCAAGGAACAGGCGGCTTTTGAAAGAGCGGAACAAGCTCATGAAGCCATGACGCGGCTGGCATTTGTGTTTAGTCGCACCTTGTTTTTCCTTATCCTTCCCATCGGAATTCTCACCCCAGTATTGTTCTATTATATAGCCGCACTTATCGGAGTTCAAGGTTGGGCCATTGCCTGGACTGCGATAATCATCCTCACGAGCCTTTCCGTCTATTACTACGACAAGTATTTCGACTGAATTGTGAGAATGTTAATCGTCCATGCCCCCAAAAACCAACCCTGCCCGCCGATTCCCGGCGGGCAGGGTTGAACACGTGAGTCACCTCACAAACAAGCCCTACAGCTTCACCACCTTCTGCCGTAACATCCGGTGCGTCTTCTCCCCCTGTACTTCTAAGAAATACACCCCCGCTTCCAAGCCGCCCAAGTCCAGCACATGCTGGCCGCAGTCCACCTGGCGCGCCAACACCTGCTTTCCGACGCCATCAAAGATGGCCAACTCAAATTCCGGATCGGAGCAGAAATCAATCGACAAACGCAGTTGGTCGCGGGTCGGTACCGGGCCGACCGTCACCTCGAGCGGCTGCGGTTGCCAGGCCGAAACGGGCGGCGAAATATTGATGTGGTAGTCCGCACCATTGTTGTTGTCCCAGGTATTGTCGTCGAAATTGATCACGAAGTCGACCACGCCGACCGATTGCGCGGCATTGTTGAAGGGGCCGATCTGAATCGTCAGCTCGTTGTTCGCCGGGCCATTCATCGGAGACTGAATGGCAGGACCCGTTCCCTGGAACAAAACCGAACCATTCGGCCAGTAGACATTGTCCACCTGGTTCCAGCCGTCGACGCCCCAGTGGAGCTTGCCGGAAGTCGAAGGATTCGGCACGTGGACCGTGATGACATCGTTGACCGTCGGATTCGAAGGCGTCCAGTAGACCCCATTCGGAGATCCGCCCGCGTTGCTGGCGCCGACGTACACGTGCTGGATCGGCGTTTTGAACACATTGCCCTGGTTGTCCATCGCCTCGACGTAGTAATCGACCAGCGTATCCGCCAATCCGGCAATCTCGCCGTAGTATTCATCGGCGATATAATCGGGCAGGATGAAGAAGTCGACATCAGGATTGTTGGTGATGTTTCCGGTCGGGAAATTACGCATCGACATGGCCACATCCTGCCAGGCACTGACGCCATTGCCGCCGGCATAGGTTTCGTTCTCGTCGTTGTTGAGCGGATTCTCGCCATCAAAATCGGTGCGGTACTTCAAGGTCACGCTTTGGAGGCCCGAAACGTCGTAGGCAAAGGTCCAAACGTGGAAATCGGAACTGTTGGTGACCTGCTGGTAGCCATAGATCGGACCGAAGCCGGTGCCGCCAGGGTTGTAGGGGAAGCGCTGGGGAATGAATACTGAAGGAGGCGTCACATCGCTGATGCTGCCGGAACCGATCACCTGATCGGCGAGATCGGTGGCAATATTACAGGCCAGAGATTGCTTCACTTCCATGTCGATGGCCGTCCCGTAGTACATATAACCGGAGGTATATCCCGGCAACAGGTGGTGCCAGGCCCGTTCGGCCAGGGTGCTGCTCTGCGAGGGATGTACGACGTCTTGCACATCCACGGCGGCGGTCGTCAAATCTTCCGCAGTGAGAACACGGTTTTCGGCGGCAACCAGTACCGCCCAGTTCCGGGCGTCTTCGGTCCAGCCATTCGGATCGAAGCGGTAAGCCGAATTGTACATGGGCCACAGCCAGTTGATGAACTGCGGGTGGCCCCAATCGTTGGCGGCGTTGAACCAACTGCCATCCTCGACCCGCACGATGTCCGTGGCGGGTACCGGGTGATCATTCAGGAATTGTTGGATCGTGGTGGGGGAATATCCTTGTTGCGCGGCGGCATTGGCCAGGCCCGGAACCGAATTGTTGTAGTAGTCGAAGCCACCGCCCCAGGCATTGTCGCCGTCGTGGGCCATCAGCACGATGCTGGGCTGGCTGGGATTGTCGTAGGGCGCAATGTTCTGGTCAATGTCGCCAGTGCCCATCGTTCCGAATCCATTTTGGTAGGACAACAAATCGGCCATCGGCACGACCGTAATCGTATAGGCCTGGCCCGTATTGGGGTCGACATAACGGGCTTTGTGGGCCTGGTAGCAATAGGGCGCGGCGAAGGTTCCTCCTCTCCCATCGAGTTGCCCACTCCACCAGTTGGTGCCACTGGCCGTCACTTTGTCCGCCTGGTTGGGAGGATCGATATTGCAGCCGGAAGTATTGAAAGTCAACGGATAATCGGCGAGGGTCCGGGCGAGGTGGCTGTTGGCGATGATGGACCATTCGAAGCCTTCTTCGGAGAGGACTTTGATGATGCGCTCGGAAAAGGAACACTCGGCGGGCCAGTATCCCTTGGAATAGGACGGGCTCGTGCCGAAAGTCTCCCCGTAAATCTGCTTGTGCGCTTTGATCTGCATTTTCAAGACCGCATCACTCAACAAGGGCGACAACGCGTGGTGAAAGGTAAACCCGGTCAGGTCCATGCGGGGCTGGCCCCCCGAAGTTGTCCAGTTGCGGGCCGTCACAAAATTGCTGGCCCAGTTGCCGCTGTATCCCCATTGGTTGTTGTTGCCGAGGGAATTGATGTTTTCGATGAGGCAGCCCGAATAGTTGACCTGGGCACCGCCCTCAGCGTGGCCCATGAGCGACTGGACCGCGTCCTTGGCGCGGTACTGGTAGATGGCGACACGATCTGCCTTGCTGAAAATCTGCTCTAAATCGTTCAGCGGGTGGTTGAGGCCATCCGAATAGAGATTTCCCCCACCAAATTTCAGGGCCTGGGATTCCTGAACCGTCTGGTAATGGTAGGGATCACTCGGGCTGACTTCAGGCCAGTAATTCGGTTGTTGGAGGTGCCAGAGATATGAAGTATGGACCTGGGCGGGCAGGAGATAGCCGCTGACGAGCAGCAACAGGAGGAAAATCGTACGCATTTTGCTTAGTGTTTAAGTGACACTTTGCAATATATAAAAAATGGGAATCGCTTGGGGATGAGGCGCAAAGAAATGCACTTTGGTGAATGAAATAGTAAGCGATTGGCGGGAAATGGTCTGACGAGAAAATTTTGTTGGGTTTGTATACAGGCGATGTTGAAGGGACAGAACTTCTCTGGCGTTTTCCCGGAGATTAGAGAAGATTTGACCAATAATTTCCTGTCTGATTTGTTCTTTATAGAGGGGGAAATAAATGGGATTATGCTTGGACACCTCAAATCCATTTTCCCATGCCCAAAAAGCCCCGTCAATTTGCCCAGCCCCAAAAAGTGAAGCCCGTTGTCCAAGCCTCTACCCCGGCTGTGGGCGAAGAAAAAGAGTTCGAGGAGAAAAGTGGACGGAGCATGATGCCACCCAAGCAATTGTTTGTCGCCGATCCCAATGACGAAGCCCCGGAGCAGAAAAACGCCCCTGCCCTCCATATGCCATCATCACCCACGGTTCAGCGCAGTGAATCACTGACTGGCGGCAACCTGTCTGAAGACCCGCTCCAGCTCAGCATTTTAGAAGCGGGAAAGGACTATGTGAAAGACGTCTGGAACGGAGGAAAAAGAGCCGTTTCACACCTTGATGGCAGTGGGGAGACCTGGCAGGAGGACAAAGAACTGGCCATGGCGGTCGTTGACATGGTGCAAAACCTCTGGAAGTTTCGGGAAGCCTTGTACATCTCTATCCGGTATTTTGTCGAGAATCATTTTGACGAGATTGTTGCCCGGGTTCCAGGAATCGCAAAGGACATGATCGAAGGCCACCAAGCGAAAAAACTGGTCAATATAATCGCCGGGGAAATTGCCGAGAAATTCATCGTCCGAATCACCAGCTCTACCCTGTTCAAGCAATTGGGGGCGAGGGTCGCGAGCATGGCAGTTCCCTACGCCGGCTGGGTACTCGGGCCACTGTCCATGTACGGAATGTTCGAAAAGATCAACGCCGGTGCAAATCGCCTCCAGGCCACTTATCCAATGTTGTACGAACTGCTCGCTCCCCTTGACCTGCATTATACATGGGTATTTATTGAGCCCCTGTTAGAAGATTTACTGACCGATATTGGGAATGGGATTCTCAATGGACAGGGCAACGAATAGCCATCCCGGGCCTTGAAAAAAGCGCCTTGTCCATATTGCATCCAAAGCCATTGCCGCCTATCTTTTCGGTCCTGGTTCCACCCTGGCCCCAGATGCAATATTGACTCCAATGCAAAAGCACCTTCATCCGAAACCCGACTCCGGCAAGCAATTTTACCTGGACTTTCACGACAAGGGAAAAGTCGTCATGCTGAACCTCCTGAAATACCGAAGCACAGCCGATTATTCCGATCTGGAGGCCATCCGGCCCGAAGGGGAACTGACGGGTGAGGAAACCTATCGGCTTTACATGGAACATACCTGGCCGGAGCTGGAAAAGGCCGGGAGCCGGGTCCTCTACTTTGGCACGGCCAACCATTTTCTGATTGGCCCGGACCACGAGCAATGGGATGCCATCCTACTGGTGGAACATGCATCGGTGGCGAAATTCATGGAATTCGCCCAAAACGAAGATTACCTCAGGACCGCTGGCCACCGAACCGCCGCCCTGGAAGATTCCCGTCTGCTGCCTTCGACCGAGGTCAGGCTCAGCCCCCCGGCGTAGCTTCTCCCTAGCCCCGATCCTCCCCCAAGCAAGCCCCATTTTCGCCTCCAACCCTCGAAAAGTAAACAAATACTTTCCCAAACGGAGCCAATAGCTGGAAGGTTGTAGCTTTTTCGTTGAATGTTCCAGCTCTGAGGTCCGATCTTCCAGCTCAGGACTCGAACCTTCCGCTTCGAAACCGGAAATTTCCACCCAATGACTCCAAACTTGGAGCCCTTATGGTCGGATGAGGTAACTGTTTGTTGCCCAAACGGAGCCTATAGCTGGAACGTTGGAACCAAAAGCTGGAATGGCCGAGCTTTTAGCTGGAAAGTCGGAGCTCTGAGGTCCAATATCGGACCTTGATGGCGGAACGGCGGACCTCAAAGACGGGAGTTTGGACCCTGGAACGGGAATGCCGGAGCCTACGGGTGGAAGCGTCCATCAATTGGGTGGAACACTGAAGCTCCGACCGGGAAGGGCCCGGCCCATGGACGGAAAGCTGAAGCTCTGGGAGAGAAGATTGAATCCTGGAAAGAGAAAATTAGACTTTTAGACCCGGCTGCGGAGAATCTCCTGGGCCCGCGCCACCACCTGGTTGACCTGCTCCTCAATCGTCAGCTCGGAGGTGTCGATTTCGATGGCGTCGTCGGCCTTGCGGAGCGGGCTGTCCTCCCGCGTTGAGTCCACAAAGTCCCGGTGGATCAGGTTGTCGCGGACATCGTCTTGGTTGGTGGGCTTGCCGCGGTGAATCATTTCTTTCAGGCGGCGCTCGACGCGCACATCCATCCGGGCGGTCAGGAAAATCTTCAGTTCGGCGTCGGGAAAGACGACCGTGCCAATGTCGCGGCCATCCACGACCACCCCGCCCGCAGCGCCAATCTGGCGCTGGAGGGCCACCAATCGGCGGCGCACCGCCGAAATCGCAGCCACTTCGCTCACCTTCTCCGAGACCCGCATCCCGCGGATTCCCGCATCCACATCCTGGCCATTCATGAAGATTTCCAGCCGGTCCGTCAGCGGATTCCGCCGGAATTCCAGCTGAATCTCTTCCAACGAACGCTCAAATTCCGGTGAATCTTTGTCGAGGGGCACCTCATTTTCGATGAGGAAAAGGGTGACGGCGCGGTACATCGCCCCGGTGTCCACGAAGGTATAGCCCAAGCGGTCGGCAACTTGCTTGGCGGTGGTAGATTTGCCAGTGGCAGCATATCCGTCGACGGCGATGACAAGCGGTTTCATGCCGCAAAAGTAGTCAAATGTTGTGGCACGGAGCAAGGTATGTGGATAAGGGGAAGGCGAGACCTGTAATTTTGGCTAAATTGCAGCCGTGAAAATGATCCTCGTCATGCTTTTGGGCCTGGTTATCACGGCATTGAGCTGGGTGGACACCTCCGCCCAGATCATCAACCGACCCTCGGACATTCGAAAGGCTTTTCTTTCGGGCGAGTCCAAGATCATTTGTGGATTCGATTCCCGCCGGTCTTTTGTCAGCAACCGGGACGTGAAAATCCTGGGCGCGCGGGCGGGCGTGGAAATGGACGGAAAGATCCGCACCGGATTCGGCATTTATTTTCTCCGTTCTCCCTTCTACCGGACCTTTTTCTTCAACGATCCCCAAACCCAGGAACCCGATACCGTCCTCGCCCGGCTCCGCTTCAATTACATGACCTTCTTTGTGGAGCCCGTTTTGTTGTCGACCCGGCGCTGGGAGGTGAGTTTTCCGCTCCACCTGGGCGTGGGCGATTCCCAGTACGAAGCCATCGGACCCATCGATGCGTTTACCCTGCGGACGGTGGTGCTCACGGAGTTGGGGGTGCAGGGACACTATAAAATATTCCCCTGGATCGGTTTGGGAGCGGGCGTGGGATTCAGGCAAATGATCCGGGGCAACCAATACGTGCGCGAGGACTTCAACGCGCCGACCTATTCATTTGCCATCAAAATATTCACTGGCTATATCATCAACAAGCTGTTTGGCAAGGAGGAATAACGTCAAATGGGAAATCGTCAACATAGCATTCTTGCAGGCATCACCGGCGTATTGGCCCTGCTGTTTGTCGTCGCGGCCATCGTTCCGGAGCCCTTCTGGGGCCTGAATTCATTTGCCTTCCTCCCTCCCGCCCGGAGCCTGCTCCTGCTCGGATTGGTGGCGGGCCTGGCCTTCCTCGGCTTTTGGCTGAAGGACCGCCGCTCCCCGATTCCAGCCCAGTTCCAATGGAGCGTTCCCCTTGTGATTTCCCTGGTCTACGGCCTGATTTGCTATACCCTGCCCCTATCGCCGGACCTTTACGGCGACGCGCCCTTTGTCCTCCCCAAAATTTCCATGACATTGACGGAATGGGACCCGGGCATTATGCAGGAGCTGGGCTATCCGATTACCGAACCCAAGGCGTCTTACTACCATTTTTACGGTCTGGTCCACCTGGGTTCGTGGATGTTCGAGGTGCCCGGCGACGTCTTCCTCCGGGGACTCGAAGCCATCCTGGCCGTTGGGGTATGCTTTCTGTGGTGTCAAACGACCTTCAAATGGATTTCGAGCGGTCCCTGGCGGCTGGCCATGCTGGTCGTCTTCCTGGGCGGTCCGCTGATTCTGTTGTTTCCCGGCCATTCGGAGACCTATTTCCTCTCGGTCACCCTCCAAATGACCTTCGGATTGGTCCTGATCCGTTTCCTCCAATCCCGCCAATGGTGGTGGGCTTTGATTTTACTGCCCCTCTGGTTGGGGAGCTATTTCTTCCACATCAGTGCATTGGCCCTGGCTCCTTCCCTCCTCTTGGCCTTGGTCCTGGCCTTCCTGCCGAACCTGAAATTAGAGAAATGGACCTTTCGAAACGGCCTCAAATATGCCCTGGCACCGATGGCCCTGGCTGGAGCCCTGGGTTACCTGTACCTGATGGACTGGGAATGGGTGGGGCCGCGGTCCTACGAAAAAGAAATCATCACCGAGCGCCTGTTTCTCCCCGTCATTTCTTCCGAACCCGCCCCTTACGACCGCTACAACCTGTTTTCCCCCAACCACTTCATCGACCTGTTCAACCTGCTCCTCTCCTATTCGGCGGGGCTGGTCCTCGTGCTGGCGGGGAGTGCGGTGGTGCTGGGGAAAAAGAAATTGGAACACCGGTTGCCGGTGCTGATCACGGCCTTCAATGCCCTGGCCTTTGTCGGGACCTTTTTCCTGCTCAATCCCCTCCTGTCGATGCCCATTGATTGGGACCTGATGATGATTCCGGCGGTGCCGCTGCTGTTGTTGGGATTGTTGTTGGTTCGGGAAATCAAATCCGATGGGCCGCGTTGGTGGCCTTCTGCTGTGATTGGATTGGCGGGACTGACCGCCTCGATGCTGGTCCTGCACGCCCACGAGCCTTCGGTCCGGAAGCGCGTCTTTGCGATGGGCACCTGGATTTACAAGACCTATTATATCGGGGCGAGCTCCAGCTTGATTTCCCCGATCAACAACCTGCCGCCCGCCGAGCAGGACGCCCGATTGACCGAGGTCATCGATGAATTGCGGCCCTGGTCAGCCCCGGGCAACGATGTGGAGATGGCGGGTTTGCTGAATGAATTGGCGGGATTCAAGACGGACAATGATTTGGGAAGTCCCGAGGCCGAACGTCTCCTGATGGAAGCCTTGGAAATGGACCCGCTCTTCCGGACGGCGACCTTCAACCTCATTTCGGTGAAGTACGTCCAGAAGGATTATAAAGGGGCGTATTCCATGGTGGACCGGTTGGTTCAAATGGGGCATCCGGATATCAAAACGGCGCTGCGGACGGCGACAGAAGTTTCCGTGGCCGCCGGGAAGTACGATGCGGCCCGGAGCTATTGCGGACGTTGGATGCAGGTGGATCCCCAAAATAGCAAGCTCCCACAGGTATGGGAGCAATTGAATGGGCCGGAGCCGGAAAAGACGATTGATGTGATTCGGGGGCGCTGATCACTCAAAGTACTCGCAGCCGCTGGTGCAGGTCTCGTGGACCACAATGCTCCGTAGCATCGGCAATTTGGGCGCCAATTCCTTGTACAGCCAGAGACAGATATTTTCGGACGTGGGATTCTGAAGGAGGGGAATGTCATCCTCATCGCCGAGCTCGTTGAGGCAGGTATGGTCGAGGTAGTCGATATAGGGCTTGACCACCTTTTTGATGTCCGCGAAGTCCATCAGGATGCCCATCTCTGCATCAAACTCCCCTTCCAGCTTGACCTCGACCTTGAAACTATGTCCGTGCATCCGGCGGCATTTGTGGCCTTCGGGGAACGCAGGGATAAAGTGGGCAGCTTCGAAATCAAACTTTTTGGTAATGATAAAGGGCATGGCAATGCAATTATTTCGGCGAAATTAAGAAAAAAGTCTTCGAATACACCTCCTAAGGAGGCAATTACGGGTGGTCGGGGTGAAGGGAAGACAGAAATGGGGAAAACTAGGGCGAATTGGGGAAAAATGGGAAACAATGAAAGGAGAACTTGACTTATATTTAAGTGTCAAAAGCTCATTTGTTTTTTTCGGTTGGAAATTTTTGAATTGTCTGTAAATGGAAGAAGTACTGGCCGCCCTGTCGACCATCGGAATTAGTTCCGTGAAACATCTTTTTGGATTCGCCACCGCCGCGACCTACAACTATTCCTATATCGAAGCCTTCCTGTATCCGGCTTTGGGGGGAATCATGGGGGTTGCCTTCTTCATTTTCCTTTCCCATACCGCTCAAAAATTCTATCAGAGCATTTTCCCGAAGAAAAAGAAAAAGCGCACCTTCACCCGGATGAGCCGGTTCATCGTCAAGGTCAAACGTCGCTTTGGATTGGCGGGCATCGCCTTCATCACGCCGTGGTTCCTCACCATTCCCATCGGCACCATGCTCAGCTGCCGGCTTTACCGCAACAAAAACCGCGTCTTCATTTACCAAGCCGCGTCCATCCTGATCTGGTCCCTCATCGGTAGCGGAATCGCCCAGCCCATTTCCGCCTGGCTCCACTGAATTTACTCAATCATACACCCCACCGCTTCCGTTTCCCGGAAAGCGGGCGTTTTCCCATTGCCCAATTCTTCCAGCACCACCCGTAGATCGTGTTCGGTGACCACGCCCCGGCGTTTTCCCAGCTCCACCCATCCATTGTCGATCCGTCCCCGGTACACCATTTCCTCCCCTTTCCAGACAACCACTTCGGGCGTAATTTGAACCCCATTGGCGGCGACTTGCTGGCCGCTTTTGTCGCGACTTACAGGCAGGGCAAAGTCATAGTGCTGGCGAAATTGACGGATTGCCCGGCGAGAGACCGGGCCGGGGACATAGGCTTGCCAGTCCACCGAAGGGAAATCGGCTTGCAGTTGGGAGAGCGTCGGGGTGTATTGTTGGCAAATGGGACAGGTGGGGGCAATGAACACGGCTACCCGCACCGTCGGGGGAGATTGGGCGCTGAGGGAGAGGAAAAAGAATAGGAAAACGGAAAATGAGAGGACCCGTTTCATGCTCCGAAGATACGGAAGTCCATCACAGGAAGTCGACGTCCTTGCCGTGTTTCTCGGTCAAGAGCTGGTGGACGGCGTCGCGGATGGGCAGGTCGCGGAACAAAACGGCGTGGAAGGCCTCGGTGATGGGCGCGGCAATGTCGTGGTAGCGCACCAGGCCCATGACCGTCATCACGGTCCGGACGCCTTCGGCCACTTCCTCCATCGTCTCCACGATCTGGGCCAGGGTCTCCCCCTGCGCCAAGCGGTAGCCCACCGTATAGTTCCGGCTCAAAGGGCTCGAACAGGTCGCGATCATGTCGCCGATCCCCGCCAATCCCATGAAGGCATTCTTGTCGCTGCCAAACAGGTCGGCCAGGCGCATCAGTTCCTGCCAGCCCCGGGTGATCATCAGCGCGCGGGCATTCTCCCCCAATTCCAAGCCGCTGATCATGCCCGATCCGAGGGCGAGGATGTTCTTGAACACCCCGGAGACTTCCACGCCCGTAAGGTCGTGGTTCTTGAAGGCCATGAAACGCGGAGACTTCAAGGCTTCCCGGCCCCGCTGGATAACTTCTTCGAAGCGACTGGCGATGACCGTTCCGGAAGGCAGTCCGGCTGAGATTTCCCGGGCCAGATTCGGTCCGGAAATGGCTCCGACCCGGAGGACATTGCTCTCTTCGCGGATCACCTCGCTCATGGTCTTGACCCGCTCGCGGGGCAGGATCAGGTCGGCCGGATTGTCTTTTTCCTCCTCCGACAAGACCACGTCCAGGCCTTTGGTGCCGTGAATCAGGATATGGGAAGGACGCAGGTGGTGCGACAGGTCCGCCATCATCCGGCGAAAGGCCTTGGAGGGGACGATGGGGAAAATCAGATCGCATTTTTCCGCGATCTCGGCGATGTCGCGGGTGGCCGTAATATTGGGGTGGATGTCCTGTCCGTTGTGGTGGCGCTGCACCTGGATGGCCTCGTAGACATTGTCGCGGCGGACATGGAGCAATACGGGCGCGTTGACCGCCAGGAGATTGGCGACACATTTTCCGAAACTACCGGACCCGATCACACCGACGGGGCGGGGTTCAGAAGATGAATCGATGGAGTTCATAGCCATTCAGACGGTTGTGGTAATAGTACAGCAATTTGATGTTTTCGGTGGTGATGTGCCCGTTCTCGGTCCGCACAATGGGCTTCTTGACGTGGTAGCCCGACAGATTGGCGATCCCTTCCCGGACAATTTCCGAAACGGATTTCCGCATGTGGACGGCCAGTTTCACCCTTCCCTGGCGTTCCATTTCCTTCAATTTATTCAGCAGCCGGTCGACAATCTCCAGGAACTTTCCTTCCGGAATGATCAGGTTGGCCTGCTCCCGCGTAAACAAACGGTACTTGTCGATGCCCTCCTTCTGGTAGATGTATTCGAAGGCGGCGAATGCGACAAGGTGGCTGTTGAAGACGATGTTGATGGAATAGTATTCCTTGAGGACATGCTCCCCGAGCAGGCGGGTATAGGCCTGGTTGCGCTGGAAATCCTGGGTGATGTCGCCGCCGTGCCGGAAATAGTCGGCCAGGTTGACCAACCGACCATGTTGGTCGATGCTGCGGCCATCCTCATTGAGGCGGTTGCCAAAGAGGTCGCGCGGCTCCCCAAAGGAGAAGGCCATGCCCGAGGCATTGCGGATAAAGTTCCAGACGAATTTGCTGGTCTTGTTCAGGTTCCTGAAGTCGTCCTTGACGAGGACATACTGTTGCTTGCCCTCCTTCTTGAGGTGCTGCTCGATCAGCGGCTGGCCCTCGAGGACATTGTGGTAGCTCATCACGAGCGGCACTACATATAAGGTATGGGGCTTCTCGGGATTCTCGAGGATCAGGCGGCGCTGGGCCTCAATCGTGGTTCCCAGCAGACCGAGTTTCAGGCGGGTTTCGATTCCGCCGGAGCGGGAACGGGTTCCACCCGGGAAGAACAGGGTATGGGCCCCTTGCCGGACGATGTATTCGGCGTAGGTTTTCAGGACCGTCAGGTACAGTTTGGTCTTCTTGCGCCGGTCGACCCGGTAGGCGCCGAGGCGGTGCATGAAATAGGACAGCAGCGGATGGCCAAAGAGGTTGATGCCGGCACCGTAGGTGAAGGGCGGCAGTCCGAGGGCCTCGATGGCCCAGCCGACGACGATGGAATCGAGGTTGCTGAAGTGGGTGGGCAGCAGGATAATGGTGCCCTTGGTGGCGAGGTGGCGGACCTGGTCGATGGCTCCGGTGATCTGCATCCGGGTCATGAGCTGTTGTTGCTGAACGCTGATGGGTCGGAGCAGGTCTTTGGAAAAGGTATTGAAGAGGCGGGCAAATCCGAAATTGGCGAGTCCGCGGGCGAGGCGGTAGGTGCGCTGTTTGAAGCTGCCGACGATTTCATTGGTATAGCGCTCGACCAGGAGGTGGAGCAACTCGCGGGCCTTGGCGGGGTCGCCTTCGTTTCCGGCGGCGGCTCCCTGGAGGTCGCGCTTGAGTTGTTTGAAGAAGGCCTCTTCGTCCGGCGGATCGACTTTCCAGGGCTCTTCGGTCATGCGTCGGCGCTCCTGGAAATAGGTATCGGCGACCAGGGCCAGGTCCTTGAGGGCGATGCCGGAATACAATTTTTCCATGGATTCCGCGATGACCCCTTCTACCAATTGGTCCCGATTCTTGCTGAGCTGGTAGATGGGCCATTGAGTGATGTCCGGTTGGACCATGGGAAATGGGGCTGGTACATACGGACTTGGAGGTGAATCGGCCATGAATGCAGGATTAAGCACGTAAAGTCGGCAAGATATCAGAATAATCCCCGCCAAACTTCTGGCAATTAAGCAAAATCTCTTACATCAAAAAATGGGAATTATTGGGTTGATAAAGAAAAATACAAGGGGGGCTGCCCGTAAGGTCCATCGACCAAGGGGTTGGAAAATTCGTTGTAGAGGGTGAGCGGTCGGCTGGAGGAGAAGAAATAGCTCCTTGGGCCTTGGAAACCAAGCAAGAAAATTTTACAAATTGCAAGGATTTTCTATCTTTGTAGAGCTCAATTTGAAAATCTTAATAAGGCTGGAATTTTATGACTTCCTGGAAACAACCAGGTTGGGTGGTCGTATATGTGCTTTTGTTTGCATTTCAGGCTTCTGCTCAACAATATGGCTTGGATTTGGCCAAGCGGGACACCGAGTCACCGCCGCAGCATCATTTTTCCGGTTGTGACGCCGATCACCACCAGGAATTGTTGCTCCACCAAGACCCTACCGCCGCCTCCCGTTTCCATTCTTACGAGTACCTCTACCTTCAATCCCTTCGCACTTCACCCCCTACCCCTTCCACCAGCCGCTCCACCCTTACCGTTCCCGTCGTCGTCCACGTCATCCACAACAACAGCGTCGAAAACATCTCCGCCCAACAGGTCCTGACCGCCATTTCCCAGCTCAACGCTGCCTTCGCGAATGTCGGTCCCTACACGACCCCCTCGGGCACCTCCATTGACATAGACTTCTGCCTCGCCCAGCGCGATCCGCAGGGCCAACCCACCAATGGCATCAACCGGGTGGCCACTCCCCTCACCGTTTTCACGCGGGAGACGCAGGACGCCCAGATGAAGGGCCTCAGTCAGTGGCCGACCGACCAATACCTCAATATCTGGGTGGTCCGCGATGTGATTTCTCAGGCCGCCGGTGCCAAAGTGGCCGGATATGCGACCTTTCCCTTCATGCATGGTACCCCCAACGATGGCATTGTCATCGAATTCAATTATTTCGGCACCACTCCCAATTCCAGCAAGGTCCTCGCCCACGAAGTCGGCCATTACCTGGGACTGTACCATACCTTTGAGGGCGGTTGCAAAAACGACGATTGCCAGGTCGATGGAGACCGCGTCTGCGACACGCCTCCGGACGGCTCCACAGCCGCGGCGACCACCTTTGTCAATTCGTGCCAGAGCGACGGCGACGATCAATCGAATGCAAATCCCTTCCGCTCCGCCGGATTGGGTGGCTTGGGCGACCAGCCCGATCCCTTCGACAATTACATGGACTACGGAGCGCTGACTGTCCTGGCCAAGTTTACGCCGGGCCAGAAGGACCGCATGCGCGGCCAGTTGCTTCAGTTCCGGGCTTCGCTCCTGAACAACCTCGCCTGTACCACTCCCTGCCTCACGCAGGTCCAATCTGCATTCTCTACTTCCGCCGATACGGTGGTCATTGGTTCGACCATCAATTTCACCAACCAAAGCTCCGGCGCTTCCACCTTTATCTGGTCCGTCAATGGCAGCCAGGTCAGTACGGCGCAGAACTACTCCCAGACCTTCAACCAAACGGGCTTCTATACCATTCAGTTGGAAGCGGGAAATGGACAAAACGGATGTGAAAGAACGATCGAGAAAACGGTCTTGGTGAAATGCGATGCCGAGGCCTCCTTCATCGTCAACAAAAGCCAACTCCTTCCGGGAGAAACCCTGAACCTGACCAGTACATCTTCCAATGCCAATCAGTTCGATTGGCTGTTCAACGGCAACGTGGCCGGGACCGGAGCTTCGGTCAGCACCCAGTTCAGCCAGCCCGGCGGCATTGGCATCCAATTGGTCGCGACGTCGAGCCAGTGCCAGGATTCTTCCGCCATCCAATTCATCGAAGTGTCCCGCTGCGGCGTCGACATGCACACCCTGTCCTGGATCTTCGGCGACAGCGCTGGATTCAAGGTGACGAGCGACAGCACGCTTCCTTTGGCGGGCGGCAAACCCGATACCTATGAAGGATGCGCGAGCATTTCCGACGAAAATGGAAACCTCCTCTTCTACTCCAACGGTTCCACCGTTTGGGACCGCGCCAATTTCCCTATGGTCAACGGCACCGGTCTCATCGGCAACAAATCGGCTTCGCAGGGCGTGGTCATCGTTCCCTGGCCCGGAAATCCCCTGAAATATTTCTTGTTCACCAGCGACGCCATCGAAAACACCTTCTTCCAGGGACTGCGCTATTCGGTCGTCGACATGAGTGTGAGCAATGGTCTGGGAGATATTGATCCGGCGCAGAAAAATGTGATGTTGGGGACCTTCAAATGCGAAATGGTGGCCGCAGTCCAGCACGACAACGGCCGTGATTTTTGGCTCGTTACCCACGAAGCCTTCAACAACAACTTCAATAGCTTCCTCATTACACCCGCCGGGGTCAATCCTGTTCCCGTAGTCACCCCCCTCGGCCCTTCTATGATGTTGCCCACCGGAGCTTTCAAGGTCTCCCCCAACCGGGAGAAAGTGGCGATCAGCATGAACGAAATCAATACCCGGTCTCTAGCCGTCCTGGACTTCGACGCCACCACGGGCAAGTTCGCGAATCCATTTTACGTCCCGATCAATCCCACCCGCCAGGTCTACGGCGTCGAATGGTCCCCCGACAATTCAAAGGTCTACTTCACCACCCTCTACGATCTGTTCCAGATCGACATGACCCAGCCGACGCCCCAAGACATCATCAATTCCCAAACCCTTATCTATGGCTCTCAGTTCCTCGATGCCCTCTCCTTGCAGCGGGCCGAAAACGGAAATATCTATGTCACTGCGGGCCAAGTCCCCAAGTTGCACGTGATCGCCCAGCCCAATGAACCCGGCCCGCTCTGTGGCTTCCAGTTCCAGGGCTATGACCTGCACGGTGCGAATGGCTTCTGGGGCCTTCCCAATTTCTATGTGAGCCAGGCCCGCGAAGTCGACTTTGTGGAATTGAACGGTCCTATGCAATTCTGCGAGGGAGCCGCCGGCGCTGTATTTGAAGCGACGAAGACTGGCCCCGGCCAGTCCATCCAATGGTCGCTGAACCGTCCCGGGAATGTCCAGCCGAATACGGTTTCGGACAGCCTGGCCGAAATTGTCTTTGACCAGGCCGGCCTCACGGCCGTCGTGGCCGAGCGCAGCAGCAATTGTGGCATCAGCCAGGACACGGTCTGGGTAGACGTGCTGGCCCGGCCGCAATCGACCTTGGTCGATGACACCACGGTTTGCCCCGGCACCTTGTTCCCGCTGACCGCCTCCAACGATACCGCCACCACGTTCCAGTGGAATACGGGCGCCACCTCCCCGACCATTTTCCCGGCTCAGCCGGGTCCCTACGCCGTACGCATGGAAAATAGCTCCGGCTGCGTCACCGAAGACTCCCTCCAACTGGATTTCCACCCCGCCAATGTGCCCGTCATCGACCTCGGGTCTGACACCTCGGTCTGTGAAGGCAGCGTGGTGATCCTCGATGCCGACCAGGGAACCGATTACGATTACCTCTGGCAGGACGGCAGCAATTTGCCTTCGCTGACCACGACCTCCGAAGGCACTTACTTCGTGGAAGTCACCGACATCTGCGGCAATGTGGCCCGCGATACCGTTGTGGTGCGCGATACCAATACTGTTTACCTGAACCTCGGTCCCGAAAACCAGGAGATCTGCGATACGGTGGAATTGACCGTGGGCGCGGATTACTCGAAGGTGCTCTGGGAAGATGGTTCCACGAGTGGCGATCGGAAGATCACCCAACCGGGCACCTATTCGGTCGAGGTGACTTCGACGGGTGGCTGCATTGGCCGGGACACGATTACCTACCTGCCCTGTACCTCTGTCAATGTGCTCCACGGCATGGACATGACCTTTCAGGTCTTCCCGAATCCCACTTCGGGACCGGCGCGCGTCCGTATGGAAGGGCTGCCCATCGGCCAGCAAGCTGAATTGGACGTGGTGGATGCCCTCGGACGCATTCTGATGACCCAAGCCTGTGACGACCAGGAATTGGCGGCCGGGGTCACCTTGCCCCTGGAAAAGCTCGCGGCGGGAATGTACTACGTCCGCTTGACGCTGAATGGCCAGGAATGGCAGGAACGCATCCAGGTGCTGCGGTAATTCCGGAGCTCCCTCCATTTCCCTTTTTCCCCCGATCCCTTTTGTTACGTTTTTCAATTACTTTTGCCATGACCTACAACCAAAGAAGCTCATGATGCGATCCCCTTTATTTTTCCTGACCTTCCTCCTCGCCTGCCTGCTCACCGTCTCACCGGGCTGGTTGGCCGCGCAGAATGATGGTGGAGAGGACGTCGAAATGGAAGTGGTGGCGGAGAAAAACAAAAAAAAGAAGGAGAAGAAAAAGAAGGGAAAAAAGCCAAAGAAAGAGAAAGAGGGCAAGGAAAAGGAAGAAGTTGTCGAGCAAATTGAGAATCCGCTGTGCGATACGACGCGGACCTATATGGGCGAATTGTGCCCCCGGTACCGGACGGGAAAGCTGGTCTTCATTGACAAAAACTTCGTCGGGATCAACGTGAAGCGGAAGAAGAAAAAGGAGATTTGGGTCAATTCTACGGATGGAAACAAGCTCAAATTCAAGATCAATTGGGATGATAATTCCTGTTATACGCTGACCTTTCTCAAGGCGAAAAAGGATGTGCGGTATCGGGCGGGCGATCAGATTTATTGCCGCATTCGGGCCTGTCATCCAGAGCCCGAAAATTACTGCGACGTCGACATGGATCACCATACAGTAATTGATTATGTGTCGATGTATAAGCCGCTGAGCAATAAAGAGGTGAAGCTGAAGATGAAGAAGGAGCGGGATTTGCTGAAGAAGCAGGAAGAAGCGGTCTGGAAGGCCAAGCAAGATTCGATCCGGCGGGCCAATGGCGAGGAAATTGAGCCGGAAGAGAAGGAAACGCCCGAGGTGACCGAGGGAGGCGATGAAGACGAGGAAGTTGCGGGAAAAAAGGCCTCGGGAGATGATGGGGATGGCGGCAAAGAAGAAGAAGACAAAGCGGCGGCCAAGCAAGCGAAGGAAGAGGAAAAAGCGCGGAAAAAGGCTGAAAAAGAGGCGGAGAAGAAGGCGAAAGAGGAAGCCAAGGCGGCCAAGAAAAAAGCGAAGGAAAAGGACGGTGATGAGGACTCCGATGGCGGCTAAGTTGCTTGGAGCTGATCTTGGCTTTCGATAAATTGGGACAATGGGAGTTCAGGAATGGTTGAATCGGCCCTATCCGTTACTGGAGTCACCGCGATGGCGGTGGGCCATGATCCTAGGAATCGGCGGGTTCACCAGCCTCTTCCTGGTCATCTTTCAGCCCTTCGGCGCGCCCTCCATCCCCGCGGAGACGCGGACCTGGTTCCTCCTCGGATTTGGCGCCAGCGTCGCCTGCGGCCTCGCCATCATGTACTGGATCGTTCCCGGACTCTTCAAATCCACCTTTTCAGCGGAATCCTGGCTCGTCAAACGGGAAATCGCCTACCTGGGCACCAGTTTTGCCCTCGTTTCCATCCTCAACTACGGTTACAATTCCTGGATCGGGCGCGACCTCGCGCCCCAATTCAGCTTTCCCGAATTCTTCGGGATCACGGTCACGGTGGGTATTTTCCCCGTCGTCATCATGGTTTTCCTCGTGGAATTGTACCTGAACCGTCGCCGGAGCGACCAGGCCGAGATTTTTTCCGCCCAACTCGAATCCCGGCCCGAACCACCCGCACCGGTTCCCGTGACCCTGCACATTGTCCCCGAAACGACCCGCTCCTCTCCCCTTTCCATTCCCCTTGACAGCTTCCTCTTCGCCGTTTCCGACAACAATTATTCCACGGTTTTCTTCCGCCACGAAGGCAATCTCCAGCGCCAGCTCTTGCGTTTGTCCCTGAAAAAGCTCGAAGACCAACTCGAAGAATACCCGGAATTGGTGCGCTGCCACCGTTCCTATATCGTGAACACCTCGGCGATCCGCGACGTGAAGGGGAACGCACGTTCCCTGTACCTGATTTTGGAGGGCGTCGAAGAATCGGTACCCGTTTCGCGGGCGAAGGCAGCCGAGTTTTTGAACCGATAACCAGAATGTCGTGAATTGACCAAATGGGACCGAACCTAAATGGGGCGGGATAGTTTAGTTTTTGTATTCCTATTTCAATCCCCTCCACGCCATGAAACGCTTTTTGATCTTCGCCTTTTTGGTCCTGACCACCCTCACGACGTTGCAGGGCCAGACCCCCGCGTACTATTTCCACAATCCCGCCAATGCAGGTGTCAACAATCTGTTTTTCCACACCATTAACGGCAGAATGGTTTTTATCTATACCCAAGCCGAATTGTTGGGGATGGGAATGCCGGTGGGCTATCCGATTGAGGACATTTATTTCCGCCACAATACCGCGAATACCACGGCCTTGGGCAATTTTGCGATTACCATGGGGCATACCAGCCTGACGACGCCGGTTTCCGCCTTCAACTCCAATTTCAATGTGGGGACACCTTCCGTGGTCTTCGCCGCCGGTTCCTACAACTACAGCTCCAACGCTGGAACCTGGAATGTGCCGACCAACAATTGGACGATGATTCCGCTCTCGACTCCATTTGTCTGGGATGGCGTGAGTAACCTGGCGATTCAAATCCAGTTTGCGACGTCTTCGAACTCCGTGATCGGATTCTACGCCGACAATGGCGGCGCGGCCATCACCCAGTACAACAACAACCGCAATGCCGCGTCGGCTTCCAGTTCGACTTCCCGGCCGATGGTGGGATTCGGGGGCGAAGTGAGCCTGTCCGGGGACGATTGGGGGTTGGTGGCGGAATGGATGGAAGGCGATATTCGGGTGAAATGGCAGGAACTGGAAGAACGGACGGGGTATGAATTGGAAAAATCAAGCGATGGTCGGGAGTTTGAAATGCTGGAACAATTCGAATCAGGCCGGTCAGAATCGCAATATTTGGATGTGCAGGCCTCTCCCAGTTGGAATTATTACCGGATTCGGAGCCTGGATGCGAATGGGCAGGTGAGTTATTCCAAAGTGGCGGCGGTTTTGAATCCGAATGAAACTGAACTTCAATTGTACCCGCGGCCGCTGCACGCCGGTGAGGTGCTCCACCTGATTTTGCCGGAGGATGGTCCCGCGCAGGTGACCCTATACGATCTGTCCGGGCGGCAAGTTGGCCACTGGGAGACCCAGGGACGGACGGTCGAGCTCCGTCCTGAAGTACCCGCGGGCGGCTATTTCCTCAAGTGGCAGAGCACCCGCTCCTCCCAAATCCAGCGCGTGCTGGTACAATAGCGTCCCATTGTCCCCATTTCTTTCCTGCTCACCCCATTGATTTCGGGATTTGACGGAATTGGAAGAGGTTTGGGCATGATTCACATCGGACGCCACACTGCTCAACGGGAGAATCCCGTGACCCTTTTTCTCCTCGGAATGCGCATCCACAATGTCTGGGCCATCCGAAAATGGGCCCGCATTTACCGTTTGATTCCCAGGATTTTTCAGGAATTGGAACGCGAACCTGACCTGGGCTACCTGGGAGGCATTTCCCGCATCACCTTCCGCCAACCGCTCATCGTTCAGTACTGGGATTCGCCCGAATCCCTCGCCGCCTACGCCCGCGCCAGGGACCGCAAGCACCTCCCGGTGTGGCGGGAATTCAACCAGGTGGTGGGCAAGTCACCTGACATCGGAATCTGGCACGAAACCTATGTGATCCAACCCCAGCAACAAGAGAATATCTACATCAATATGCCCTTTACCGGCCTCGGACAGTTCACTCCATTGGAGCCGGTCGGGAAAAGAATGGTGAAGTTCGAAGCCCGCTTCTGAGATTTTTTCTTTTGATCCCTTTAGCTCTACCCATTTGAAAAACAGAGAGATGCGGGCTCTCTGTCAATCTTTTCAACGCACCAATACGTCGAACAACGCAAAATTAAGTTTAAAAACTCAAATTTGCGTTGTAAGTTTGGGGCATGGAGAAACTCACCCAGCGGGAAGAACACCTGATGCAAATTCTCTGGCGACTGAAGGAGGCAGTGGTCAAAGACCTGATTCAGGAGTATCCCGATCCCAAACCGCCTTATACCACCATTTCTTCCATCGTTCGGATTTTGGAAGGCAAGGGGTATATCGGGCACAAGGCCTACGGCAAGACCCATGTTTACCATCCATTGGTGACGCAGGGGGATTTTCGGCGGCACAAGTTTGGGCGCCTGTTGAAGGACTACTTCAGTGGTTCTTACCAGGAGGTGGTTTCGTTCATGGTCGAGGAAGAAAACCTGACCGAAGGCGAAATCGAGCGGATCAAAGCCATCATTGAGGAAGCTGAAAAACGCGAGGGAAATGACCATGGGTGATTTTCTGTTGGTGTTGCTCGCTTCCGGCCTGGTGGCCGGTTTGCTGTACCTGCCGTATCAATTGGTCTTCCGAAAGCTGACCCATTTTACCTGGAACCGCTGGTACTTGCTGGCGATTCCGTTCCTGGCCCTGGCCCTGACCTTTGCGATTCCCCAAGCAGTGGAATCGTTCAATGCTGAGCGCCAATTTTGGGTACCCGCCATGGATTGGGCCTGGCCCGCCGGTGGCGAGTTGGCCTCAGCGGATGCTCCCGAAGCCACCGAACTGGCTGAAGGGGCAGATTCCGGCCGGGCGGCCGGAGACGGCGCTGAAAGCACAGCTTGGTCCACTCCCGCCCTCCTCGGGATGTTGTTGACCGGCTTGGTGGCCATGTATGGCCTCGGATTGGCTTTCTTCGGGCTGCGTTTTGCCGGGGGATTGTTCAAGGTTGGCCGATGGTTTCTCCGGCACCCAAAACGAAAGTCATCGGGTGCCCTGGTGCTGACCCCTCCGGAAATTCCCGCCACGTTTTCCTTTTTTCGGGCCATTTTCCTCGCCCCTCAGGATGTCCATTCCCCGGACCGGGCCTCCATTGAAGCGCACGAGCGCGCCCACATCGACCAGTTGCATACGGTTGATGTCCTCCTGGGTGAACTCGCCGCGTGCATCTGGTGGTTCCTCCCCTGGTTTCGGTGGTGGCACCAATCCATCAAAGACAACCATGAGTTCTTGGCGGACCGGGCCGTAGCCGCCCGGTTTGGACCGACGGCCTATTCCAGGACCTTGTTGTCCCATTCTTTGCGCCGGTCGGCCCATTTGCCCGTCCATTTCTTCGCTCAAAGTAAAACACAACAACGAATTCTCATGCTCAATAGAATATCATCTTCCCGTACGTCGATCTTCAAGTACCTGGCGGTGCTGCCGATGCTGGGCCTGTCCGCCCTGATCCTGGCCTGCATGCCGCTGGGCGTGGGAGACGAACCGGAAATTACCGATGTCACGATCGCAATGACCCTCGATTTTGCGGGGGAACCTGTGCCGCTGAATCCCATGATCAGGGTGGCGCTGGAAGACCAGCGGGCCCAATTGGTGGAGAAACCAGCGACCTGTCAGAAACTCTACCTGCGGGCCCAGCGGTTCCGCCGGGAAGTGGGCAGCTTGCTGGCCGCGAAAAATATTCCCGACGACTTCATCTACCTGATGATGGCCGAGAGCCATTTTGATCCCGAGGCCACGTCCTCATGGGGCGCC
Source organism: uncultured bacterium (assembly GCA_963923035.1). Lineage (GTDB taxonomy): Bacteria > Bacteroidota > Bacteroidia > J057 > JADKCL01 > CAWUKT01. The sequence continues at coordinate 34,670 of CAWUKT010000010.1, read as the reverse complement.
AAGGGCCCGTGGCAGTTCATGCCGGCGACCGCCCGCGAATACGGCATGGAAGTGTCCGACAACCAGGACGACCGGGTCGACCTGACCAAATCTACGGACGCTGCGGCCAAGTATTTGCAACGCTACCAAGGTGAATTTGGGTCGTGGACGGTAGCTGCCCTGGCCTTCAACCGGGGGCCAGCCGCCCTGCGTAAGGTCGCCGAAGGCGCTGATCTGAATACCTGGTACCAATTGGACCACGAGCGCGGCTACCTCTACAATATCCTGACGATGAAGTCGCTGGTGGAACACCCCGAGCTCTTCGGCTTGAAGGTTGCTCCGGCCCTGATTTCTCCGCTCAAAGGCAAAAACCTGAAGATCACCAGTCGGTTTGGAATGCGCCACTCTCCTTTTGCGAAGGAAACCAAGCACCACGATGGCATTGACCTGCGGGCCGACGAAGGCACCCTGGTCATGGCGGTTGCGGATGGAAAAGTAGAAGTGGCCAAGATGCAGGACACCGGAGTGGGCAACCACATCCAACTGAACCACGAATCTCCTTTGTCCAGCCACTACAACCACCTGAAAGAGATTCGGGTGAAGCCGGGACAAATGGTCAAGCAGGGGGATGTGATCGGGACGGTCGGGTCATCCGGGCTGTCCACCGGGCCACACCTGCACCTTGAAATCCGGGAAAACAACAAGCCTGTCAACCCGGAGCTCTATATCCGATTTTAAGACTCGCTTCGATATTTTGGGGGAGGGAAACGGTCAGTTTTCTTCCCCTTTGATTTTCTCTTCCACCCATTTCCGCACGATGTTATAGCCCAGGTGGCTCCCCGCCTTTTCTTCCATCTCCCCCAATTGTAACTGGAGCGCCGCCAATGAAGCGCTTTGTTCTTCCGATGTAACCTGCTTGAGAACTTGCTTGAGAAAGGAAAATACCCCCTTTTCAAAATCTCCCAGTCGTTCCCGCCGAATGAAAAAACGTTCGGAGTTGCGGATTTCGTAGCCGAGCAGGTACAGGTTGTCGGTTTCAAAGAGGCAGAGGGGATACAAGAGGCGGGCAAATTCCCAGATGTCCATGCGGTTGGGGGAAGGCGGATCGTTTAGGATATGCCGGAGCCACTTTTGGCAGGCTTCATAGTTGCCGGAGAGGAAGAGGGACAGGCAAAGGTGATGGCGCAAGGTAATGCTGTACGTGGCGGGGATTTCGGCTCCCTGACGGCGAAACAATTGACTGACTTCTGGTTCCCGCCGGGCGGCGGCGTGGTAATTTTGCTGCTCAATGTCGTTCTGAATCGACAATTGAGTGGCGATGGCTGCCTGGCGGGCTTTTTCGGACCGTGTCCGGGTGGGCAGGCTGTTGATGAGGTGGATCATGCGGTCGGTCTCGGAGAAATTGTTGAGGAGGAAGCAGGTCTCCAAGTAGGCGGTGAAGAGATTGAGGGCGAGGTCGGGCCGGTGGCTGCGGTAGGATTTGTGGGTTTCGAGCAATTGGACGATCTGGGCGTAGCGTTGGTTGAGGGCGGGATAATCGCGTTGCAGGAGGTGGACGTAGGCGCGGACCTGGCCGAGGATGATGCGGGCGTGGATGCCCAGTTCGGAGGCTTCGAATGCGTTGGCTTGGGCCAAGAGGTCGGCGAGCCATTCCTCCTGAGAGCCGCCGTCGAGGCGGGCCCGGTGCAGGAGTTGGTGAAAGATTTCATCAAACAAGGCGCTGATTTCGGCTTCCCGAATTTCAATCGCGGTGGCCGCCAGGATGTCCTGGCGCAGTTCCCGGATGCGTTCGGGTCCCTTTTTCTCCAGCCGCAGCAATTTGATTTCCCATTTCATCGCCTCAATCAAAATCCCCCGAAAATCCGCGTCCCGGGCAATCCGTTGCAGGCTCTTCGCTTCTTTCAGGCTGCTCTTCACCAGCCCCCGGTGGTACAAGAGCTCCACATGGTCCAGCCGGTTCCGCAGCTGGAACAAGGGGAAATTGGACCGGTGGAAACGCCGGAGGCTGTCCAGCAAGCTCATTTTGAGGTAGTTTTTGACCACCCCAAACTGCTTCATGAATTTTTCCCCCTCGAATTCCTTCTCCGCATCACCTTCTTCCCACTCCTTCATTTTCTCCAGCCACTCAAATACCCGCATATAGGCCTTTCCTTCGGCATGGATTTGTTGTTGGCGGAAGTAACGCTTCTCGGTGGCGCTCAAAGTCTGCACCAAATTGTACAAGTCTTGTCCCATCTAAAACCTAATTTTAAGTGGTAAAGATGATTGATTCAAATACATACGAATTGATCGAAGGTATTCAAAACCTAATTTATGTAATCTTTTGGTTTTTAGAAGCGGGAGAATCGCAGTAGAATTGGACCATCAACCAAAACCCAATGATTATGAAATGTTTATCCAACTATGTCTCGCCCCGCTGGCTTGCCCTGACACTGACGCTGGGCGCTATTCTCCCCTTGCTGCTGGCGGCCTGCCAGCCCCAACCGGAGCGAAAAGCCTGCCTGCAAGGATTTGCCATCGAAGGAATTGACGCCAATGGCGAAGGATTCCCCGTCATCTTCTGGCTGAATGCCATCGCCGACCAGGAACTCGACTGCACGCCTGAACCCACCAATTCGGAGACCGAAGAATGGGCGGTTGGTGCGGATGCGCCCGAGGGGAACTATTCCCGCATCATGGAGAAGGTCGACCAGTCAGAGAAGTATGACAAGTGCGAAGACCAATCCGGCGCTGAAGAAGGCTGCTTCTACGTCTGCAACCGGGCCACAGGAGAACGGGTTCAGCACTGCCCCGACCGTCCGCTTCGGTCTGCCGCTGGGCCGCTCATCACGGTCACCATCGACCCCATCATTGAGGACGACATGTTGCAGTCCATCAACGAACTCTTCAATGCCATGGTCAACGTTCCCGACAACCGCCAGCGCTTCGAGGATGCCCTTGCTGAGCAAGGTCTGGCCGGAAGCCTCAATTATTTCCCTGACGGAACCACCCCCCGCTTCTAAGTAAGCCCCCCCAAAATCTTTTCATGTGTCAACCCGTGGGAGTCCATTCCGGACTCCCCACCCCTCCCCTTTGTCATCATTTAAACACCCAAACTCAAATACCATGCAATTTTTCAAGCACATTTCTGCCCTTCTCCTCCTGCTGTCCCTCACGTTTGCCCTTCCGGCCCAATTGGTCGAGTACGGAGCAACGATCGGCGAACTGCGATCTGACATGGCCCTGTCCAGCCAAAACATGTTCGGAAAGGGCATTTTCTTGGAGGAAGGCCAGGACGCCATTGTGATCGGTGGCAATGAAGCCTTCGATTGGCTCAGCGACAATGGCTACGCCCAGGGCCAGATTTACGGCGACGAATTGGCCCGGGTCAAAGAACTGCTGACCCTGCCCGGCGCGATTGCCGTCCTCCTCCCCGACTGGGCGCCTGAATCTCCCGCGACCAGCGGCGGCGAAACCATCTTGTACATCCCCTACCCGTCCGAAGCGGAAGTCCAGTACAACCTCCAAAACCTGGCCGGTTACTATGTCGTGCCGACCGTTGGGCAGTGCACCGCCTGCGAATGCTACCAAGGTCTCGCCCCCAACTCGGCCTCCTGCGTCTGCGCCGGCATGAGCGCCTGCTGCCCCTGTCCCGGCGGTTGGGGCGGATGCGACCAGTGCAACATCGCCTTCCCGAAGCCCGACCAGGCCACGGACCTCTGCCAGTCCTTTCCCGGCTGTGACCCGGGCGTCTTCCACGATCCCCGCCCCATGGCGGAGCTGATGCCCGGCATGCAACTCTGACAATCATTGGTACGGGAATGCCGGGGCCTCTCTGGGGAGGTTCCGGCCCCCAATCCACCGTTTAAAACAGCAAAAAGCCCGCTCAGCGGGCTTTTTGAGTATATTTTCATCTCCTGGGTCTACAAACGCCAAAGCCCGGTCACAGGACCGGGGCCATAGCGCTACCGAATGGGGCTCAAAGTTTGAACACCATTGGCAGGGTGACATAGGTCCGGACCTTCTTGCCGTCCTTGATGCCAGGCGTGAATTTCAATTCATCGATGTGCTTGTCGATGGCCTTCTTGAAGACCTCTTCGCCTTTCAGGAATTCGTGGCTTTCCACCGATCCGTCGGTTCCGACGAGCATCTTGATGATGACCTTACCTTCGATTCCGGCGGCCACAGCATCCTTGGGATAGCCAACACTCTTGCGGAATTCGGCCATGTTCGTGTACTGGGGCATTTCCGTGACTTCCTCGGTCGGCACGGGAGCCGTGTGGTTCTGGGCGTTGACTTGGGTATAGCTGGCGACGGTGAAGAGGCCGGCGAGCAGGGGCAGCACGAGGGCCATGGCCAGGCGCTGGAAGGGAGATTGAGATTTGTTCAACATAATGATGCGATGTTTGGTATGAGATGAAAAATGATTGACGAGGGGAAGTTGGTCCACGCCGAGTTGGCGGGCCAGAATCAGGCGTTGCAATTGAACGGTCCCGGTCTGGTGGGAGCGGCTGGCGGCTTCGTCGGCGAGGCATTCGTGGACGCGGCGCAGCTCCCGTTGGAGGAGATAGATAAAGGGGTTGGCCCAGCAGATGGCTCCGGCGATGCGGTAGATGACCAGGTCGACGGAGTGGTACTGGCGGATATGGGCGACCTCGTGGGCGCGGATCAGGGCACTGCCAGGATCCTGGTCCCATTTGGGGTTCCAGAACAGCCAGGGGCCAAAGCTCGCCGGGGCCTTGTGGTTGCCCTGGATCTCCGTATGGCCGACATGACGGAACTTTTTTCCCCGAACCGCCATCCGAATGATTCCTCCCAGCTGAACCAGTAACAGAAGAAAAACGGCCAACCCAATTACCCAATAGATAAGGTTGGGATTCAGGGAAAAGCTCGCTTCGGCTTCCGCGGTGCGTTCCAATACGACCTCGGGGAGCGTATAACTGAGTAGGGCGGTTTCGGGTTGGGCATTGGAGAAGGAAAGCAGGGGCAAACCAAATCCAATGGGGAGGGCGGCGAGCAGATAGAAGCGATTGAAGCGGAATTGTCGGCCTTTTCGGAGGAACAAGGCATAGTATCCCCACAACAAGCCCATGAGGGCTGCGCTTTCGAGTAGATATGCAAGCAAATCAGGATTCATGCTGCTCTTCTTGTTTGATTTCTCCCATGATTTCGTCCAGCGTCTTCATGTCCAGGTCTTCTTCCTTCGCAAAGAAGCTCAACATGCGCTTGAATGATCCTCCGAAGTAGTTCTCAAGGAAATTACCAAAATAAGCCTTCGCGTACTCATCTTTTTTGACGAGGGGAAAGTATTCATAGGTCTTTCCGTAAGCCTTGTGCCCGACGAATCCCTTCTTCTTGAGGATCCGCAGCAAAGTGGACACAGTGCTCTGAGCAGGTTTGGGTTCCGGGATGGCCTCCATGATCTCTTTCAGGAGCCCCTTTTTCAGGCGCCAAATCACCTGCATCAATTCTTCTTCGGCTCGGGTTAGTTTCTGCATATTATCAGCCTTTGATTCAAAGGTATATTTAATTGATTAATTATTCAACTAAAAAATTAAATCAACAGTTACTTTGTTAAATTCGGCCAACGAGAGCGGCAATAGGAAAGGACTGGTAAATCAAGAAAGTGCTGGGGGAATGTACAACGAAAGGACGGGTCGGTTGATCGATTGGAGGGATTGATTTATCGAGAGTGTAAGTAGAAAGGCTTAGGTGGAATATCGGGCAAATGAAGAAGAAAAATGAAAAAGGGAGTCCCTCCAGGCTTTGGAATGGACTCCCGAAAAAAAACTGTACTAAAATCGTTGAAAATGAGGCCGGCGCATGTCTTTTCCGGCCGTTCGGAGGGAAGATGAGAATTCCGTCTGCTTTCCATAAATGGCCTGAAAACAGTTATCCACACTGGATTTCCAGTGACCGATGGATGGGATAAACGAATAGGACCCCACGGAAAATGAGAAGGGGCTTGGGAAAAGGATGGAGTGCTCTCCGTCTGGTGAAAGACAGTCGCCCGGGCCTCCAGAGGACGGTTTGGCCTAACTTCGATTCGAATCAGTTTTCTACCACATTCAAACAATCTAAAGTTTTATGACAAATCAACGAATTGTGTTGACGGCCATCCTTATGTGTATGGTGGCGGTCTTTTTCTCTTCCTGTCAAAAGGATCGACTCCGCCCCCAGGAGGCGGATTCCACCCAAAATTCCGGATCGGACCGGTACTGGGACCGTTTCAATGAATTTGGGCCCAAATTGCAAGCAGCCTTCAGTTATGCGGTCGAGGATCCCACCTTTTCCTTTCAAATTGTGGATCTGACCCAGGAAATGCGCACCGGCGACTATGAAATCTTGTTGCCGGAGTTTCTGGCCTCCGAGATGCGGGACGGCCGCAGCACCCGGGAATTCTTCCTTGAGAAATCGGCGGGACTGTTTACCGCCGAAGAACTGGACGATTTCATGGCGTCTTATCCGAGCACCTTGGTGGCCGTCCGGGGCAACCCCGCTTCCTGGCTGACGACAGATTATGTGGCCCCCGTCATGTTCGTGCCGCACGGATTCGACCAGCAATCTCCCACGATTTCGGCCCAGCGGATGGGCCAGCGCCTGACGCTGGACCTGACCACGCGCTTCAAAGATGCCGTGGTGGGCATTCAAATGAGTGAACGCCACGACCTGGCCGGGAACTTGATCCTGCCTCAGCCCCACGATGTGCTGGCGAAGACGGCCCAGCCGAACCTCGGATTGGACGATGTCAGCAGCGGTCCGGCGATCCAGGCCCTCTGCAATCCTGAGCCCAGCTCCTGCCCCAGCCTGTTGCCGACCGTCAACAGTTTCTCGGCCACGCCGGAGAATGGCGGGGTCAAATTGGAATGGAACATCTCTGATTTTCCGGTCAACTGGTGCCGATGGGGACGCATTCGGATCAAGCGGTACAATCCGGATGGCTCGTTCAATATTTTCGCCAGCGGAGCGGACCAGCCCAACTTCCGGATGGACCCTTCGGGAGGGCCGAATGTCACCTATACCTATGAAATCGATTGCTATATCGCCTACCAGGACCCGGCAGGAACCTTCCCCACCAATTGGACCAAGTGCTCCGCCAACAACAATTTGCTTACCGCCACGGCGGTTTACCTTTCCACCGGCCCGACGGTGGACAGTTATCGGGGCATCAACCAGTCCGGCAGCTCGATCCGCTACGATTGGTCGGCTCCGACGGGAGCGGTGATCAATGAATATCGGATCCGCCGCGCCACCAAATCCGGCTATGTGACCCTCAATTCCAGCCTCCCTCCTTCTACGACGAGCTATTTCTGGAATCCGATCCCCAGTTCCTTCGCGGGTCAGATGGTGGAGACCCAAATCCAATACCGCGCGGGTGGTCCCTGGCAGGGGAGTTTTTTCGATCGTTCATTTATCCCCTACCGCAACCCGAACCAGCCCTTCAAGTTCTACGGGATCCGGATTGACGACATTTCGGATTATGACTTTGATGAGACCAATCTCGCCGGAGCCCCTGAAATCCGTTTGACCGCGCTCCAGGCAAATGCAGCCGAAACGCCGATCATTCTGACCGAAACGTTCCTGCCTATGACGCCTTGCACCCGGGATTCGACCATTTATCTCTTTCCGTTCAACATTCCCTACACCTTTACCTACTCGACCGGGAACTATTATCCCTCCGGTTCACCCAATGGATATACGATACTCGGGAGTTGGAATTCTGATCTCGCTGGATCTGCCATTCGGGTCAGGACCCTGGAAACGGACCTGAATGTGGTTCGAGTTACCGAGCAGACGAACACGACGACCCGGGAAGAGAAGCTGAGCGCGAAATTTGGCTTCAAATTGCTGGAAGAAAACCTGGGCATAGACATTGGTACGGAATCGACCTGGAAGAATACAACCACGGAAAAGATTCTGTATCCCGTTGACGATTTACCGATTTCGGACAATGTGGTCTATTACCACGAAAATCCCACGACGATTGTTGGCAACCAGTTGTTTGGGAATATTTCCTTCACCGACCGCTGCGCCAATCTTCAGAACAATCTTTGATATTTAAAAGCGAAACATTGGGAAGGGTCTTCGGTGTCGGAGGCCCTTCTTTGGGTTGGGCTGGGTGGAAAAAATGAAAGGGAGCATAGTTCTACGCTTTTTCGGTGAAATGCGAAGGGTTTCCAATCGGGAAAATGGGACTTTGAATGCTTCGGAAAGCGAACTTTTAGGATTGATTGGAAGGAAAAGAAGCAAAATTGAGGAAAGGATGTAAGGAAAAAGAATGGCAAGTGCAGGAACTAAAAGACGGGAACCAACGCAGCGAAGGGGATTTTACACGGTGGGAAAGGAATGAGACACGTTGGGAAAACGTGCAATTTTGGGGCTATTATCCGGGGACCGAATTGGGCTATCTCGTACCGAAGAAGACTGTATTTTTTTTCACATCCTCTAATCACAACACTCTCTAATTTATGAAGAATCAACGTATTCTATCATGGGCTCTCTTATTGGGCCTCCTCATCTTTGTTAGCTCTTGTCAAAAAGATCGACTGGTCCCGACCGAAGCCCAATCCGCCGAAAGCGGCGGCACGGATGGCTTTTGGGAAGGGTTCAATAAAATGGGTCCCCGCATGGAGCAAGCCTTCAGCTATGCGGTAAAAGACGAATTGTTTGCCTTTCAGGTGGTGGACATGACCCAGGAAATGCGCACCGGTGATTTTGAAATCTTATTGCCGGAGTTTTTTGCCTCTCAAATGCACGACGGCCGGAATACCAAGGAAGTATTCCTAAAGAGTGCGGAGGGCATCATCACTCCGGAAGAACTGGACGAGTTCCTGGTTCAGTATCCGAGCGCCCTGGTGGCCGTTCGGGGCAATCCGAAAAGCTGGCTGCTGACTGATTATACAGCCCCGGTAATGTTCCTGCCCCACGGCTTCAATGAGCGCAGCGAAACCATTCAGGCTTCGCGTCTGGGCGAAAAGGTCACCCTGGACCTCACCAAGCCCTTTCAGGATGCTGTGGTCGCCATCCACATCAGTGAGCGCCACGACCTGGCCGGCAACCGGATCATTCCCACCAACAACGAAGTCCTGACCAAAACAAGTCAGCCCGGCCTGAACCTGAACGACGTCAATCCCGGCGGCGCCGGCGTACAGGCATTCTGCGCTCCGGAACCCACGTCTTGCACCCAGCCGACGATCACCAGCTTTACTGCCACGCCCGAAAACGGCGCGGTCAAGTTGCAGTGGACTGCCTCCGGATTTTCCACTTCCCTCTGCAATTGGGGACGGATCCGCATCAAGCGCTACAATCCCAATGGCACCACAACCAATTGGCTCCGTTTCGTGGACGACGGCAACTTGTTCTACGACAATTCGGGGGGACCGAACGTGACCTATACCTACGAGATCGACCTGTACATTGCCTACAAGTCCAATAGCTCCACCAACCCCGGCAATTGGGAGACCTGCCGCGCGACGAACAACCTCCAGCAGAGAACGGCGGTTTACCCCGCTCCCACCGGTCCTGTGGATACTTACCGCGGCACCAACCAGGCCAGCAACTCGATCCGTTACGATTGGTCCGCTCCCACCGGCGCCTCGATCTCTGAGTACCGGATCCGTCGGGCCACGCCCTCCGGCTACGTGACCTTGGCCACTGGCCTCTCCGGCTTTACCACCAGCTACTTCTGGAATCCGGGTCCGGCTTCCTTCCCCGGCCAGATGATCGAAACCCAAATCCAGTACCGCTCCGCGGGTTCCTGGCAGGGCGCGTTCTTTGACCGGACCTATGCCTCTTACCGGAATCCCGGTCAACCCTTCAAGTACTACGGCATCCGGATGTCGGACGTCACTGCCTTTGAATTCAACGAGAACAACACGACCGGTGCGCCGGAGATTCGCCTCGTCGCCCTCCAGGCCAATGCAGCGGAAACGCCGATCATTCTGGCGGAAACCTTCCTGCCCATGTCGCCTTGTACGGAGACGGAAATCATCATTTTGCCTTGGTTCGGCGCCTATCCGATTACGAGAAATACCGGCTATTTCTTCCCGACCGACGCCCCGGATGGGTTCACGATCCTGAGCAGTTGGAACTCGGACCTGGCCGGATCGGCCATCCGGATCCGCACTTGGGAGACGGACCTCAATGTCCCGCGCGTCACGGAACAAACCAACGTCAATTCCAACGAGACCAACCTGAGCGCCAAATTTGGCTTCAAACTGTTCAAGGCCATTGGCGTGGACATCGGAGTAGAATCGACCTGGAAGAATACCACCACGGAAAAGATCCTGTTCCCGGTGGACGACCTTCCCATCGCGGACAATCTGGTGTACTACCACGAAAATCCGACTACGGTCGTGGGTACCCAGTTGTTTGGCAATATCAACTTCAGCAACCGTTGCACGAACCTCGAGAACAATTTGTAAGGATCCAATGATCGGATCAATGTCACCCCAGGTAGGAGCCCATCCCGGCTCCTACCTCTTTGGTTTTATACACGGGTGGTCAACCCGTGATTTCTTTCACTTATGGGGTGAGCGGCATGGGGGGCACATTTTTGGCATTGATAATCAGGGCAGAAATGCGTAAACTATATCTTGTGACATGTAAACTAATTGTGATTGCGTCTTTGTTACTGGCCTGGTCGGGCAACATGGCTATGGGGCAGAACCTCGTCCCCAACGAGAGTTTTGAGGTGTTCGCGCTTTGCCCGTCGGGAACCAGCCAACTGGGGAATGCGATCGGGTGGGTACAACCGACCCAGGGCACCAGTGATTTCCTGCATTTCTGTGCCGCCACGACCGATGCGGGGGTGCCCAATTCCTTTTTCGGCTATCAATTTCCCCGCACCGGGGACGGGATGGGTGGATTCGCCGCTTATGTTCCCATTCCTCCGCCCTTCGCTGATTACCGGGAGTATATCCAGATTCAACTCACAAGTCCGCTGGTCGCTGGCACGGAATACCGGTTGGAATTCAATCTAAACATTGCGTCGCTGGGCAATCTGGCCACCAGCAATGTCGGGGCCCATTTTTCAGTGGGACCAGTATCGAATACGGCGGTTTTCTTTTTGGCCCTCACACCACAGGTGAGCAATGATCCCTTTACCTACATCACCGATACCCTGAACTGGTATTGTGTGGATGGAACCTTTGTGGCCAGCGGCGGGGAAGACCACATCACCATTGGGAACTTTGTTGACGACGCCAATATCCTTTTGATCCCGAACCCCAATGCCGATCCAACCGCGATCGCGTATTGCTATTTCTACATTGACGATATCTGCCTTTACCCAGCCGTTTCTCCCCCCTGTCATGCGGTGCTGGCCCAGGATGGGATCAACCTTTCGGTTGAAGATCGGGGTAAAACCGGTGTGCAATTGGCCTGGCGCAGCAATGACAACACGGCGATCAGCCACTTTCGGGTGGAGCGTTCGGATCGCCCGTCAGATTTCATGGAAATCAAACGCGTGGAAGCCCACTCCGCTTCCGACTACTCTTGGATCGACATGTTTCCCCTGCAAGACAATTGGTACCGGGTGGTTCAGGTCAATGGGGATGGGCGGGAAATCCCATCGCAATGGGTGCAACTGGATGTGGACCGGGAATCGCCGGAGCTGTTTCGGGCCTGGATTCGGGACGATCAGCTGAATGTGGTGCTGGCCGAAATGGAAACCAATGGGCACATGATCCACCTGATGGACATGCAAGGAAGAAAAGTACTGGAACTGAAGAATCCGGAACGGGAGCTGCGCCAACCTCTCGAGGGCCTTGCTGATGGCATCTATATCCTGGAGGTGATCGCGCCCAATGGGCAGCGCGATTCCCGGAAATTGGTTTACAACAAGTAAAGCGAGTCGGGTGAAGGTGTGGGGTTAAATGAAAAGAGAGCGGTTTGAAGGGGCATTTGAACCTGTAAAATGGCTCTTCCAGCTGCCTCCACCAAATAAAAAGACGTTTCAACCCAACCTGAACTTCAAACTGTGAAAGCATGATACGCTGTATTTATGTTTTGTTGGTGGCCATTATGGTCCTGGGGAATGGGCCGTTGGCTGGGCAAAACCTGGTTCCCAATCCGGGTTTTGAAACCATCAGTTTCTGCCCTTTGAACCTGGCGCAAATCAACCTGGCCACCGGGTGGATACGGCCGTCCGCCGGGACCAGCGACCTATACCACACCTGCGGATTTGTTGGGGTGTCGGGAGTTCCGTCTTCGGTCCTCGGATACAACCTGCCCCGGACCGGGAATTCCATGGCGGGTTTGGTCGTACTGGCCCCCGGCCAGGTCGATTACAGAGAATACATCCAAATCCAACTGGCAAGCCCATTGATTGCAGGAACCGAATACCGACTGGAATTCAACCTGAAATTACCCGCCCGGTCCCGCTTTTCTTCCAGCGCCATCGGAGCACATTTATCTACAACGCCCATTTTCAGCCTCGGGGCTTTCCTCTCCTTTCCTCCTCAAGTCGAAAACAGCCTCTCCACCTTCATTACCGACACGTTGACCTGGCATTGCATTGATGGGATTTTCGTGGCCAATGGCGGGGAACAATACCTGACCATCGGCAACTTTAGATCCGATGCCGGCACGCCGTCCGTCAACAATCCCCAAGCCCCCGCGTTTTCGTATCAATACGCATATTTCTTGATCGATGACATCTGTCTCTACCCGGCGAAAGAACCGCCTTGCTGCACGGTTCTCTCCCACGATGGGATCAATCTTTCCGTTGAGGACCGCGGACACACCGGCGTCCAATTGTCCTGGCGGAGCAACGAGACCGATCCGATCAGCCATTTCCGAATCGAGCGTTCGGATCACCCTTCCGATTTCTTCGAAATCAATCAATTGGAAGCCCACTCCAATCCCGAGTACTCGTGGATCGACATGTTCCCTGTGCAAGACAATTGGTACCGGGTGATTCAGGTGAATGTGGATGGGCGGGAGATAGAATCGCCTTGGGTTCACCTGGACATTGAAAGGGAATCGGCAGAGCTATTCCGGGCCTGGATTGGGAATGGCGCGCTACATGTCGTGCTGGCCGAAACTGAAACTGCGGGGTACATTGTTCACCTGATGGATGTACAGGGGAGAAAAATCATTGAATTGGAAAATCCGGATCGGGAACTGCGGCAACCCTTGGAAGGCCTTCCCGGTGGGATTTATATCCTGGAAGTGATCGCACCGAATGGGCAGCGTGGGACAAAGAAGTTGGTTTACAGTAGGTAAATCAGGTGAGTTTGGGAGACGGAAAAAGGCGAAACCTGAATGTCAACCAAGCCAGGGTAGCGGAAGAAAAGAGCTTGAGGGTCAGGGGAAACCAGAAATCAAGAAAGCCAACCTGAATGGCTTTGGCCCATCCAAGGTCCAACTCAAAATTCAGCCATGACACGCCAAGGATGAAAAAGGTAAGTTGGCCAACCGCCGTCGCGGCCAGTAACAAGGGCCACTTCTGCGTTCCCCAATGCCCCACCAATTGAGAAATGACCACCGCTGCCAACAGAAACCCCCACAAATAACCCGCACTACTTCCCGTCAGGGTCTCCATGCCACTGCCACCACCAGCGAAAATGGGTGTCCCCAAGGCTCCCACCACCAGATACAGGCCCACACTTAAGGGTCCTCCCGCCCGGCCCAATAAAAGCCCGGCCAACAAGACGATCCAGTCGGACAAGATAAATGGAATGGGCCCCCAATCGATCTCGACCTGGGCACCTCCTGCCATCAAGGCTGCGAACAGCAGGGGGAGAAGAAGAAAACGGAGCCAGGGAGAATCAAGCATGGGGAAAATTAGGAAATCGAAGGCATCAAGGGAACCCTTCTTTTAAGGACGAAGGATTCGGAAACTGACCTTGGCGCCTGTTTCGGGAACGAGGGTCAGGAGATAAATGCCCGGCGCCATGCCGTGCCAGTCGATCTGGGAATGGTTGGTCGGAAAATGATGGATTCGGCCCAACAGGTCCACGGCGTAGATTTCCACCAGGGGAACCGGGGAGTGAATCTGCATGACGTCCCGGACGGGATTGGGGGAAACTCTGATGCCGGAAAGTTCAGTAGCGACGCCCGTCACAACCTCATATTCATAGGCACCAATGTCGTAGCCGGACGCCTGGGGACGGATCACGCCATCAAGGTCGTAGAAGATATCGGCCCACGTGAGGTCGAGCCCCTGGTCGACCACCGCTGAGGCCCCGTTGGCGGGGCGAAAATCGAGCGCTAGGGTGTCGGCCAGGCCCAAAGTGTCCATTTGGCGGGTCAGGAGGTTGTGCGAAATGAATCCCACGAGGCTGTCCCGCGTGGACTTATTGTTGAAATCGAGGTAGGATTCGGCCTCGTCTTTCCAGGTGCTGCCTGAGGCATAGTCCCGACCTGGGTTCACCACTAGATTGTTGTGCCAATAACAGGGGACGTCATCCTGGCGACTGCCGACCTGGCCCGGATCAAGGTCCGTGGTGATGGTCGAATTATAGAGGATGCCCGCCGCTGCGGGCCGGATGATGGTGTTTTGAAGGAAATAGAATCCTTCGTTGGGATCGTCCAGGCGGTGACGGGGATGGACGAAAAATCCATTCCCCTGGAGGTCGACCAGCACATTGTTGCTGAGTACCGTGCCCGACTGGCCACTGATCACCTGAATGCCCTGGCCGGGAAAGGTATCCGATTCATTGTACATGAAATTCGCGTCGATCCGGTACTCCCCGCCGCCGATGCTCATCGCAAAATCCTGGAAAGTCTGATCGGCCCGCCCCGGATTCACAATCGCATTGTGGTGGACGTGTCCATTTTCCCGCACCAAGTTGACCTGAATGCCATCCCAACCGCAGTTCTCAAGGCGGTTGTCATAGACTTCCACTTCCTCCAACCAATGCCCAAAGACGGTATCGCCATTGCAAATCTTGTTCGAGGCCACCTTGTAGCCCCCGGTATAGCCGAGGTACATCCCCTCTCCTTCCGTCTCATAAATCCAGTTGTCGTGGATCCGAAGGTTGCGGAGCACGTAGCCATTGCGGCGCCAGGTCATTGTATCATTGCAATTGGGATCGGTCTTGGCCATGATGCCGGCGAAACCAGTATGGTGGATTTCCAGATGGTCGATCTCAAAATCACTGCTCAGGTAGCCGACATTTGCGCCCATGCTCCCGTTGCCGGTGTGCATGACTTCAAAGCCATAAACATGCTGGGCGTCACCGGTGCCGGTGAGGTGGATATAGGCAGAGCGCTGAAAATCGATCCCCGAATAGGTGCCTTCGTCGATGACGACTTTGCCCCCACAATTCTTGAAGACCAGCGGCGCCTGGGGCGTCCCTTCAAATCCAATGAACCGCAATCCGGCAATGGTATCGGCCTGGACACAGAAGACATCGCCGGGAGCATAATTGAAGTTGCTGGCCTGGATGATGTTGACGTTGGTGGCGCTGAGCCCGGTCAATACGTGGTCGCAGCCGCAATTTTGGGCGAAGAGAAATGGGGTAGAAAAAAGAAGCAAGAGAAGGAGCGAAAGGGAACGAAACAGAGGGTGAACAAGTAACATGGGGAAAAGGTACGAAAAATGGGGACTGGAATTCGAGTGGACGGGGAGAATTCAAATGCGGCAGGGGGAGGAGCAATTGTGGGAGCTCCCGCGTGAGCGGAGCGACTGCGGATCACCCGGTCCCTTGGGAGCCGCCCTACTTCACCCATTTCATCTCAAGATCAAACTTCTAGCAGACGGGTGCGGGAATGGCTGGATTTTTTTTCGAATGGCGGTGGAATGGAATGTTCCCATTTGAAGTGCTGTAAAATGAAAAAAGCCGCACTGTTGCGGCTTTTCGTGGGTCGTACTGGATTCGAACCAGTGACCTCTACCATGTCAAGATAGCGCTCTAACCAACTGAGCTAACGACCCTGTTTGGGAGGACTGCAAAGGTAGATGGGCCTCCCTTTTTTTCCAAATAATTCCCCCGATTTTTTGACTCCTTTTTCTCCTCCTGCTCCCCCACCCATTTCTTATTCCCAAACTGGCAGAATCGCCCTTTTCCAACTAAATTGCGGCCATGGCAAGGATTTTAACAGGCATCCAAAGCACTGGCGTGCCCCATCTGGGCAACCTCCTGGGAGCGATTCTCCCGGGCATCGAACTTTCCGAACAGACTGGAAATGAGGCTTTCTTTTTCATTGCGGACCTCCATTCCCTGACGACCATCCACGACGCGAAGACCATCCGCGAGAATACCCTCATGACGGCCGCTGCGTGGTTGGCCTGTGGATTTGATACGGACAAGGGGTTCTTTTACCGCCAATCGGACATCCCGGAGTGTACGGAACTGACCTGGTACCTGAGCTGCTTTTTCAAGTACAACCGCCTGAAGCTCGCGCACTCTTTCAAGGACAAGTCGGAGAAATTCGGGGAGGACAAGGTGTCGGCGGGGCTGTTTTTCTATCCGATGCTGATGGCGGCGGACATCCTCCTGTACGATTCGGAGATTGTTCCGGTCGGAAAGGACCAGAAGCAGCACATTGAATTTACGCGGGATGTGGCGCAGAAACTGAACCATGCCTACGGGAAAGACACCCTGGTCGTGCCCGAAGCCAGTATCCGCGACAGCGTGAAGACGATTGTGGGTACAACGAAGGACGAGAACGGGAATTTCCTCAAGATGTCGAAGTCCTACAACAACACGATCAACATCTTCGAGACGGACAAACGCCTCCGCAAGACAATCAACCGGATCCAAACGGATAGCAAGTTGCCGGAGGAACCGAAAAATCCCGACGACAATATTGTCTACCAATTGTACAAGCATGTCGCCCCGGAGGAGAAGGTCGCGGAGATGCGGGAAGGCCTGGAGAAAGGTGGCCTGGGCTACGGCGAATTCAAAAAATGGCTGTTTGAAGCGATTTGTGAGCAGTTTGGGGAGGCAAGAGAAAAGTTCCAGCAGTTGATGACGAATCCGGATGAGGTCGAAGGAGCGTTGGAAAAAGGCGCGGAAAAAGCCCGGGCAGTGGCCCGAGAAGTGCTGGGGCGCGTCCGCGAACGCGCCGGCTACAAAAATTAGAGTCCATAATACTTGCCAATTCAGGCTGAATCACCTAATTTCAAGCCCATGCACATTGCAATTGCTGGTAATATTGGTTCTGGCAAGACCACCCTTGCCACCCAGCTTTCCAAGTACCTTGGCTTCGAGCCCCAGTACGAGGATGCGGACAGTAACCCTTACCTGTTCGATTTTTACCAGGACATGCAACGCTGGTCCTTCAATCTTCAGGTCTATTTCCTCAACGCCCGCTTCAAGCGGATCCTCGACATCCGTAAAACGGGTGCCAATGTCGTGCAGGACCGGACCATTTACGAAGACGCCCAGATCTTCGCGCCGAACCTCCATGCCATGGGGCTTCTGGCGAAGCGCGATTACGAGACCTACCGCAGCCTCTTCGAAAACCTGTTGGACCTCATTCCGCCCCCCGACCTGTTGATCTACCTGCGCGGCTCCATTCCGACCCTCGTGGACCAGATTCAGCGCCGCGGCCGGGAATACGAAGACAGCATTCGGTTGGATTATTTGCGTCGGCTCAATGAGCGCTACGAAGCGTGGTACGAAAGCTACCAGCTCGGCAAAAAGCTCGAAGTGGTCATCGACGAACTGAATTTCCGCGACAATCCCGAGCACCTTGGGATCATCATCAACCGCGTCAAGGCCGAACTCTTTGGTCTGTTCGGAAATATCTGATCTCCCCTATTTCAATTTCCACACCCTGAAACTGCCAATTTCTGCGACCACCCGGTCCAGGTGATTTTCGATGTACGGATGTTCCTCGTACAGCGACGTGTCGTTGTAGAAATAGGCCGCGCCCTGCTCCATGCGCCAAGCCATCTTATCCGGTGTCAACTCGCCGGGGTGGATATGCCATCCTTTTTTGTGCAGGTGGTACAGGTAAATATGAGGCGAAAGGTCCTCTCCCACCAGTACCCGGGCGTCATCGGGAACCGCGGTCCGGAGTTCCTCGCGGAATTCGAAAAGATCAGGATTGGAGTTGATCTCCCAGCGGGAATAGGCCCTGAGGCCAGCGAACAGCGGCAACAGCACCAAGGTCACCCCCATCACCAAGCCCAGCCACTTTTGGCGATTTTGGAGCAGGTGAGCAGCTCCGATGGCGATGAAGAGAAAGAGGCCGGGGAGGAAGGGAAACAAATAATAGTCGTGGGCGGTGCCAATGAGGTTGATTTCGAAGAGGTAAAATGCAAATACCCCAAGTCCCATGATCAGAAAGGCTGGAAAGAGGGGCTTTTTCCAGAGTTGTTGGGAAATGATCACAGCCCCACCCACCATGAATGCCAGTACCGATCCGTAGTTCAGGAGGAGTTCGGGGAGGGTGGAAATGAGATTTTGGACAAAAATATTGAGGATTTCTCCCTGTTGATCCGGGGTCGCATCAAGAATACCGGCCACCACGCCGTTGCCGTGCCAAGTTGGGATCACGGTGAGGTACCACGCCGACGGGGCTGCCAGACTGAGCAGTCCGGGCAGGGCCACCAGGATATTTGGTCCCCAACGCCGGAATCCGGAGCGGAGCACCGCCCAAAAGGCAAAGCCGAATGGGACGCCGTAGAAGAGGATGAAGGGCAATTTGGTGAGGGTGGCCAGCATCAGGAACAGGGCCGACCACCAGAGGTGGACCATCCGTTGTTGGCGGTGCCACTTGGCGAAGTAGGCCAGGCCCCAGATGCCCGCCATCAGGGCGAAGTTGTCGGGCAAGGGGTTGATGCAGTAGTAAAACAGGACCGGTGACCACGCATAGGTCCACGCGAGCAGCGTGGCCCTCAGCTCGTCCCCAAACAAGGCCTGCCCGAGTCGGAACATCCCGAAGACGCCGATCAGAAAGATCAGCAGACTCAGTACCCGCACAATGAGGATATGCGGCCCGAATACTTTGTAAAAACCCGCCATCACCCACTGCATCAACGGGAATTCCATGCGTTTCAATCCGTCTTCCCATTCCAGGCTGTTGACCCGGGGATTGAACAGGTTGAAATCCTCTTCGTAGAAGTTGACAATATTGGAGGCGGTCTCGGTTTGGCGCCAGGCGTGGACGCCCCGGAGTTCCAATGGGAGGAGATGGAGGTGCATCAACAAGGCCATCACCGGGATCAGTCCAAAGACAATCCAGCGGCTTTTTCCGGCGATATACCCTCCCCAGTTCATCAAGTGTTCTTTTTCCCCGGCAATATTCCTCCAATGACTTCTCCCAACTTCACTTCTTTCCGGTTCACAATCAAGCCAAAAATAATGGCGGTGAAGAAGCTGAACAAGGCGTAGGTCGAAGCGGGGATGGCAAATTCAGAGTTGTTCAGAAGTGTTGCGCTCGTGGCGACGGCAATGGCCAGGCCCGAGTTTTGCAGGCCGACCTCCAGCCCAATGGTCAGCTGCTTGGGTTGGTCCATGTGCAGGGCCTTGGCGATCAACCAACCGCCAACCATGCTTCCTGCATTCAACAGCAAGGCCCAGGGCAGCACATTCAGGTATTCTTTGCCGGAGATCGGATTCCCGGTGGGTTTGTCCAGAAAGATGGCCGCCAGCATGGCCAGGGCCAGCATCACCGGCATGATGACCTTCAACCGCGGTTCCAGCCGCAGGGCCCACGATTCCCGCTTCGCGCGAATGATGATGCCGAGCACGCACGGGATGACCGTGATGATCAGGATATTGAAGACCGTACTCCAAAAGGGCATCTCCAAGGTGGAAGAGGTCCCGAGGAATTCGGTGATGGCCAGTCCGACGATGGTGGGAATGGTGAAAATGACCAGAAAGCTGTTGATCGAGGTCATGGAGACTGATAGCGCCACATTGCCTTTGAGGAGATAGGAAATGAGGTTCGAGGTCGCGCCTCCGGGACACGCCGAGATCAAGACCAATCCGACCTGCAATTCAGGTCGCAAGCCGCTGATTTGGGCGATGCCAAAGGCAAACAATGGCAGCAAAATCATCTGGGAAACCAGGCCGGTGATGACGGCCTTGGGTTGAAGGAAGATGTTTCCGAAATCCTTCCCCGTCAGGGACAAGCCCATGCCCAGCATGATGAGGGCCAGGGTGCCGGGCAGGAAGTAGGTCGAAAAAAAGTTGGTTTCCAGCATGGAGTCGACATTGGGCGGGGTCAAACGGGCCCCCGGCTCGTGGGGGAAAGCCCGGAGGGACGAAGGTAAAATACAAAACCGTTTTTGCGGTAGATTTCCCGGAAATTGGGGAACCAGATGTCGGTGAATTCTTCGGTGACCCGGTCGAGGCGCGTCACCAGGTAGACCGGCCGGTCAATCTTACCCCAGGCCATCCACTCGCCCCGCTTGTCGCGGGGAATCTCCGGATACGGAAACGGCTCGACCCGTCCGTAGTAGTAATGGGCGTAGCTTTTGTAGCCTTCGACCATGAGGTAGCAGCTGTCATCCGAATGCTCCTGGAAGAAATCGACCGCCGCCATTTGCGTATACTGGGCGATTTTGGGAATGACGAGCGCATTGAGGCCGTTGAGGTAAATGGGCGTGGCCACCACGAAAATGAGCATGGCCCGGCGGTAGCGTTTGCGGGCCAGGAACACGATCGCGGCAATGGCCGCAATGGTGAACAGGGCCGCCGGGATGAATTCGTATCCCGTCCAGCCGGCGTCCGCCTCCAGATTGGCCTTGGTAAAGGGATCGTCAATTCCGGCCCGGATTTCCTCCAGGCGACCGGTCAAAATATTGATGCCGGACATCACGACGCCAAAGACCAGCGTTCCCAATCCCAGCAGCGCGTATTGGTCCCATTTCAATTTCTTTTTCTCCCGAATCATCTCCTCCAAACAAAAAGCCGCCAGGAAAGCCCCAGGGAAATAAGTCAGGCTCGAATAGTGAACGATTTTTGTTTTGACGATGGTAAACAGGAGCAACACCACCCAGAACCAGACCAACATAAAACGCTTGAGGCTGATGCCTGCGTGGTTATTGGGCTTGGTAAACATTCCCCGAAACGCAAAGGCACTCAGTGGGAAACAGCCCACCACAAAGACCACAAAATGGTACCAGAACGGTTGCTCGTGGCCCGCAACAGGTTGAGAGAACAATTCAGCCTGGTACACAATGAATTTTTCCACCAATTCCCAACCGTCCTCCGTCAACCAAACGATGCTCCCGAACCAACTCAGGATCACCAGCAGGTACAGCAGCACAAATTTCCCCATGGCCAACCAAGGCAGGTGGCGACGGGAAAAGGCGATTTTGTAGACCAGATAGACCAGGAAAATGACCAGCACCGCGACCGGCCCTTTGGTGAGGGTGGCCATCCCCGCCCAATAGCCTGCAATCCACGGAGCCATTTTTCGCGCCCGTTCATTGCCACCGGAAGCCTGATAGACCTCGTATTTGATGATGTGGATGAGGGAAAGGAAAATGAAATAGTTGAAGGTCGGGTCGATGATACCCGATTTGAAGTAGATGAAGGGGAGAATGCTGACGAAATAGAAGCCGGCCAGGATGCGGCCAAATTGCTGGCCTTGGAGGCGTGTCCCGTAAATGTACAGGGACAGCAAGGTAAAAACCCCAATGATCGCATTGGGGAAGCGGGCGGCAAAGTCCCCCACCCCAAACAATTTCATCGACAGCACCTGCAACCAGAAAAACAGCGGCGGCTTTTCCCAGAAGGGCTCATAATTGATTTGGACCTGGAAATAATTCCCGGTCACGAGCATTTCCCGGGCCGACTCCGCGAAGTTGATTTCGTCCCAATCGAAGAGCGGCGCGGCATCGAGGAAGGGCAAAAAGGCCACCAGCCCGAGTCCGGCCAGGACGAGCATATCGCGGATCGATACGGAAGGGGTGGTTACCATGGCTGATCAGCCCTTAGTATTCCAGTTGGACGTAAACGGGAAAATGATCGCTGTATCCATCCGGATAGAATTTGCGCCGGATATGGGAGCGTTTCGGAGCGTCTTTCCAATCGCCTTCCCGCTCGACCCGCATCCATTTGGGATTGTAAATGCCCGCCGAGCAATCGACGTATTTCAGCGGGGCATCGGCCAGCATCATGGGATAGGTCAGGATGATTTGGTCAAACATGTCCCAGTACTGCTTGTAGCGCAGGGAGCCCATGCCATCCTCTTCCAATTTGGCCATGCAGTTGTAGAGTTTGGAATAGCTGGCTTCCTGGGTGTTTTTTCCCGCCCGCAGAATTTTGTCCAGGCTGGGGCTGGACGGCTCGTCGTTGAAATCGCCCATGAGAACGATATTGGTGAGCGGGTCGACCTTGAGGATGGAGTCGACAATGGCGCGGGCCCGACTGGCGGCCCGGGCACGTTTCCAGGCGGATTTTTGCGCCCCGCCCCGCCGGCTGGACCAGTGGTTGACGAGGATGGTCAATTCAAAATCCTTCTCGAGGATGCCTTTGACGAGCAGGATGTCGCGGGTGGTGATGTCCGGATTGGTGTCAGCGAAGCTGACGGAATAGCTTTGCTGATAAAGCGGTACAAATTTCTTCTTCTTGTAAATCATCGCACAGTCAATGCCGCGCTGGTCGGGGGAATCGCTGTGGATGACTTCATAGCCATGTTTTTTCAACTGCTTGTTCTTCACCAACATTTCCACCACATCCCGATTTTCCACTTCCGCCAAGCCCAAAATCTCAGGGCCATCTTCATCCCCCATCTGGGAAATGACCTTGGCCAGGTTGTCCAATTTGATTCCCAAGTTCTCCTTGGTCCACTTGTAATCCCCCGTCGGCAGGAATTGTTCGTCGTTGGTTTTGGGGTCGTCCCAAGTGTCGAACAGGTTCTCGACGTTGTAAAAACCAATGGTGGAAGTCCGCTTTTTCGGCGCAGGGACCATGGCCGTGTACAGGAACCAGGTGCCGAGGGCGAGACAGAGCAACCAGAAGGATCGGAATTTCATGCAGTTTTTCCTTTTTATGCAGTTCAAAAATACCACTTCCAATCGACTTATCGCAACCCCACCACCCCGAAATCAAAACGCCAGCTTCCAAATGGTCGGAAGCTGGCGTTTTCGCAGGGAAAACTCCCCTTATTTTCGGAAGGACTTGACGTACATCACCAGATACTTCAGTTCAGTATCGGAGATTTCCTCAACAGGCTTCATCATGCCCTTTCCATTCCGGACAATGTGCTTGATTTCGTCATCCGTCAACTGCGATTCTTCCAGGTTCTTTGCGCCCTGAAAACCCATTTTGCCGTCGTCACCGTGGCAAGTATTGCAGGTATACTTGTAGTACGCCGACTTTCCAATGGCCAAATCCTCTTTGGCCTTCGCCGCCGCATCGATTTGCTCGCCACCATTCTCCCGCTCTTCCGCTTGCGCAATCATCGTTTCAGTATCGCCCATATCGGGGGGCGTATTGGTCAGGAAGGCCGGTTTGGTGAGGGCAATGACCATGACCAATACCGTCAGCAGCAGGGCCGGAACTGTCATGGCCGGGCTATTCTTGCGTGATCCCACAATGGCGAGGGGCGTCGCGATCAGAATCAGCACCAATTTGGTCCAGGTATAGGGCTGGATGCCGGCGGCTGAAGTCCGGACCATGAGAAAAATCCCCGTCAACAACATCAAAGGACCCAAAACCATGTGGGAAATGCGGAGCCACTTGGGAGAGGGTTTGCTTTTGTTGAAGGAGAACACCACGCTGCCCACCATGGCGAGCAGTAAGAGGGTGGTAAAGGTTGTATGCGAATGAAGTATTCCGGTATCCATATGCTTGATTTGGGAGCAAAACTAAAAGAAGGACACGGAAGGGACAATAATTGTTTTGAACCTGTTAAATCTCAGTGTCCACTCGGCGCTATTCCCGAAAAATCCAAAGGAGAGCGGGAAAGAGCGCATCCAAACTTTCCTGGGCACCCCGGCGGGAACCAGGCAAACATAAGATCAAGGTCTTGCCCACGAGTCCGGCCATGCCCCGGGAAACCATCGCTTTGGGGGTCCGCTGGTAGCCGTATTGCCGGGCGGAGTCCATGATCCCGGGAATCTCCCGGTCCAGCAACGGACGAACCGCCTCTGGTGTGATATCGGTCGGCAACAGGCCCGTCCCGCCGACGGTCACGATTAGGTCCGGGGTCCGGGTCAGGGCTTCCCGGACCACCGACTGAATTTCCTCCTGGTCATCCGGGAGAATTTGGTACGGCCCCATGTCCAGGCCATGCCGTTGCAGGCCCGCCCGAACCAATTGCCCGGCGACGTCTTCCTTTTCGCCGGTTACGACGGCATCGGAAACGACCATGACCTCAGCGGTCAGGGTGCGGTCCAATTGGGCGGTGCGGTCGCTCTTGCCGCCCCGCTTGCTGACCAAGCGGATGGTGCCAATCTCAATGTTCTTGTCGACAGGCTTGAGCATGTCGTAGATGGTCAGGGCCGCAATGGAGGCGCCGTGCATGGCTTCGATCTCGACCCCGGTCTTGTAAATGGTCTTGGCTTCGACCTCGATCCGCAGGGAATCCTCGCCGAATTCATAGTCCACCCGCACGCCTTCCACCGGAAGCGGGTGGCAATGGGGCAGTACCGAAGCTGTATTTTTGATGGCGAGAAAAGCCGCGGCCCGGGCCGTGGGAAGGATATCCGGTTTGGGACCCGAGTTGTTGCGGATCACATCAAGCGTAGAAGACTGGATGTGCATCACAGCTTCCGCCACAGCAATCCGGAGGGTGGTCGGTTTATGGGAAATGTCAATCATGAGTCATGTATCAAGGGCTTATCCGGAGCCCGGTTCGCCAATCCAACGGTGGGTGCCATCTTCAAAGCACTCTTTTTTCCAGGCCGGGAATCGTTTTTTCAATTCATCCACCGCATACTCCAACGCCCGAAATGAGGCCTTCCGATGGGCCGAAGCCACGACCAGGAGCAAGGACGCCTCTCCTACCCCCACAAATCCCACCGCATGCCAGATCCGCATCCGATCCGCCCCAAACTTTTCCCGGCACTCTCCCTCAATCTCGGCTGCGACCTTGGCCGCCATGCTCTCGTAGGCGGAATATTCGATCCCTTTGACCACCTTTCCCTCCACCACATCAGCGCGTACCCGCCCCACGAAGCTGCTGTTGGCGCCCACCTGGGGATCGGATTCGAACTCGGCCAGGCAATTGGCCAATTTGAGAGCGGAAAGCGGCCCCTGGAGAAGGATATTGGACATGGAGGAAAGTTAGGACAGGGCAGGGAAATGGACAACCCCCAGCGTCAACAACCCACCCGGAAGGAGGCCAAATATTTGGATTTTGGAGCTTGAAAGCTGAAATTTGACCTCCGAAAATCAATCAATTCTTATGCGCACCATGAATAAATCCAGCTTTTTCGTCCTCATCGTTGCATCGCTCACGCTGTTTTTGAGCGGATGCAGTGCCGGGGAGCCCTCCTTGGTGGGGATTTGGCAGGTCAATGAATCCTCCATCAGCGGCAGGAACTTGTCGGATGGAAAAAGTTTCTTTCATTTCAAAGAAGACGGCACGGTCTACACGCGTTCGGCTCCGGGTTTTTTCCGGGACGGGACTTATAAAGAAGACAAAGAAAAAAAGACCATCTCCCTGGAATCCGGCGGGAGCACGAATACCTATACCTACCAGCTGACGGAGACCGAGTTGGTGATGGATGCGCCAATGCCCGGAGGAGGCAACCTGCACATTGTGGCAGTCCCCACGGATCAATTGCCCGTGACAGAGGAAGAGGAAGCCCATTTGAAAGACCTTCCTGCGCCGATCCCAACCTCTGTCGACACCTCCGCTGCCGATCCCGATACTGCTTCCGAGTAAAACCGCATGAAAATCCCCCGTTTCTTTTGGATTTGGCTTGGCCTGCCCTTCCTGTGGGCCTGTCAGCCTGAAGAAGCGACTCCCATTCCCGGGAAGCTCCACTACGAATTCTTTGCCAACGACGACGACCACAAGGCTGTGGACGCAGGTCTGCACGACCTGTTGGGACGTCTGGGGCCCCACGCCCGTCTCCACGGCGCGTTCCAGAATTGCAGCCATCCGGCCGCCGTCCAGCCCGTTCTGGACAGTTTAGCTGCCACGCCCGGCAGTCGCCTGGTCCTCCTGCTGGATGGACCGCATTGGGACCATTCGACGGCCCCGAAGCAGCAATGGGTGCGGGACAAAATCCGGGAGGTGAGCCACCGAACCGGCCAGATCTGGGTCGAAAACGACCGCAATCCCCGGGCCGGCCGCCTGGGTCCTTGGATCGCCGATCCCAGCCTCCGCCAGCAAAACAACTTTTTGCTGATCGACTCGGTGCGACCGGCCCCGGGAGATGATTTGGGGCCAGCCGTGCTGCTCTTTTCCCAGGGCTGGGAAATGGGCTGGGCATCGCCGGGGAACCACGCGCTGGCAATTTATGGCGACCCCGGCCTGTACAATGGCTTCCTCGAATACTGGAACCAGATGGCCGAGAGCCGGATCGATTTTGCTTTCCATTCCGTCCGCACATTCTCCAACGTCCACGACCACGCCGCCTGGTTTTACCCGCTGTTCGAAGGCGAAGACCCGACGCTCGGATTGCTGGACCAGTTGGACAGTGGGATTGTGCGGAATGGGCAACCGGCCAAAATCTACCTTGCCCAACGGAGTTTTGCCGGGCAGGAAGCCTTGTTGGGACGCTTGCGGCGGCTGTCAAACAAACTCCAGGCCGATGTCAGGTTGATTTCGGGAGATTCGGTGCCGGTATGGGAGGACCATATCCTCCAGGTCCGGCCGGAATTGCCGTCGAGCTTGTGGCTGATCCAGGGGCCCTTGTTGCCGGATGCCGGAGCCGCGCCGGAGCGGCGCTGGTTGGTGGGAATGGGCTCCCACGGCTGGAATCCGGAGGACTTGGGGCGGCACAGCAACAGCATCGTGGTCGTGGACGATCAGGCCTTGTTTGAGGAAGTGGAGCGACACTGGCTGTATTGGTGGGAGGGTTGGAAATAACAAGGGCGGCCAATCCGTGGATGCCCGCCCTCTGTCCTTGTAGCTACGGCAGCTTAATTGCCGCTGGTGAATGATTCGAATTCCGCTTTGAGGCCATTGAAATAGCCCGCGTACTCATCCATTTCTGTTTGGCCTTTCGCCAAATCCCCACCGTAAATCTTAATGTTGTGTTTCATCTGGTCGAGACGATTCTTCTGTACGATGAATTGGTTTTGAAAATGCTCGACTTTCTTCTGGAATTCTCTGGTTTCGGACCGGCCGGCCACTTCGCCATTGAGGCTTTCCAAGTCATTGACTTCACTTTCCCAGTGCCGGATTTGATTCAGCCAGGCTTCATGCTGGCTTTGGGTTTCCGTAGAGGCTTGACTCATGCGCTTAGAGTAATTTTATTGGTGATAATAAACGGTGCTCATTCCTGGTGCGCTGGGTCACGAAAAGCCACAGCATCACTCAGTGGATCGGTGACGACATGGCTTCTCCCGCGGCCTGAATCAGGCGGCTTGAAAAATAGCTTTCAGCGGAAAGCACAGGGGAAGACCTATGTGGCGTTGTAACATTGTACCGATCTTGAATATTTCGAGAATTAAGATAAATATTTCGGGGTAGGATTTCAAACGATTCTGACCACAAAAAGGTGCTTTTTGTTACACCGATCCTCCTGATTTTTGTCACCAATTTTCACGGAACTGCCGGGGAGATTTACCGGCCCGCTTGGTGAAATAGCGACTGAAGGCAGAAGGCTCATCAAATCCCAGTTCAAAGGCGATTTCCTTCACCGATTGATCGGTATAGATGAGCATGCGCTTGGCTTCAAGGAGAATGCGCTCCTGAATCACTTCAGAAGGGCTTTGGAGTCCGTACTTGCGGAACAGATTGGAGAGGGTCTTGGGGGAACGGAACAATTGATCGGCATAATCGGCGACCTTGTGCCATTGCTTGAAATGCTTGTCGACCAGGGCACTGTAAGACCGAATCAGGTCCACCTCCGGCGTTTTTTCTTCTTCCACCGCATCCATTTGCTCCCGGGCCAGCCGGGTACATTTGATGATCCACCGCTTCAACAACAGCAACAACATTTCCCGTTGAATTCGATCCCCCACCCCGACTTCTTCCAACATCACCGTGAGCAGGTTTTGGAAGGAAACGGTCTCCGCAGCATCCAATTCAATGACCGGAACCGGCAGGGCGCCATTGAACAAGAGGCCATTGCAGGAAACTTCCGCGTCGTGGCGCTCCACACAGTAGAAGTTCTTGTTGAATGAGACAATGACAGACCGCTGGGGATAAGAGGTTTGAATGCGAATGGGTTGGCCGGGGGAAATGAAAAACATGCGGGGAGCGGCAATGTCCAACGGAGAAAAGTCCAGGTCCCCTACCCACCGACCTTCCTGCACCCACACCATGGTATGGTGGTCAATGGTGCGGTCCGGATAGTCCGCGCCCGGCTCCCGGACTTCAACCGAGAAGAAGGCATCGAAGGATTCGTCGTAAAAAGTTTGCAGCATATTTCGCCAACGCTCAATTCACCCCGGTGGTTTGCTGGCAACCCAGCAAATCGACCCAACGGCCAGTTCCTGACATCATAATTTTTCGAGGACGATCTCCAGCAATTCCTGGTGGTAGTCCACCGAATCGGCCAGGCAGCTCTCGACGTGCCGCAACAGGTTATTGCGGAATGCGTCGTCCTTGATCCCCCCGAGGTTGATCTTGACATTGAGGGCCGCGCCCTGGATACAGGCATGGATGCACAGCACCCCGACCCCCGCATCCGTCACCGAGGCGGGGTTGCCGGTCTCCGCCATCTGCTGGAGCAGGGCGTAGGCCTCATAGGCCTTTTCCATGATCTGGAACGGCACCTGGGCCGCATACTGATTGGCTTTTTCGATGGCTTCCGCCCGGGCCGCCTTCTCGGCCTCCGAGCCCTTCGGCAGGCGGATGGCTTCCATCACCTTCGTAAAGGCCTGGGTATCCTCATCGACGAGGCGCAACAACTCGTCCTTGATCTTCTGGGCGTGGGACGCAGCCTCGCTGAATTCAGGGATGCGGGCATCCCAGCCGCGCTTGCCAGCACTCAGGTTGGCGACCATGCCGCCCAAGGAGACCCCGAGGGCCCCGACGAGGGCACTCACGGAACCACCGCCCGGAGCCGGGCTGTCCGACAGCGTCTCATTGCAGAATTCGCGCAGGTTGAGCTTGACCAGGCGGCGGGCATTCTCCGACTGGATCTTGTATTCAATGATTTTTTCGTTCGGGTCGAAGGCGTACAATTCATCGAGTCCCATGGACTTGACTGCGATGTGGATCAGTTCCTCATCGCTGACCCCTTCGCTCCAATTTTGCTTGCGCAGGAAATAGCGTCCGGCATCCAGCATGGCCTTGAGCGGGAGCAGCCCGACAATTTCGGAGCCGGTCACCCGGAGGCCCCGCTGGTAAGCGGAGTCATAGCAGGCGTCAAAGGCCTCGTGGAGAGAAGTGACGGAGATGTCCGTCAGGTTCATGGACACCTGCGCAATTCCGTATTCCTCGACGTACCACCCAATTCCCTTGACGGCCTTGCATTTGCCCGGCTCCCGAAGGGTTTCCCCATCCGGACCGACGACTTTCTTGCCCGTAGGCGTTCCATCTTCCGTTTTGATCCGACCTTTCTCCCGCACATCAAATGCGACCGAGTTTGCCCGGCGGACGGATTTGGTATTGAGGTTCACGTTGTAGGCAATGAGGAAATCACGGACGCCGATGGCCGTCTGGCCGGCCTGGGGATGGAATACCTGGGGCCCGAAATCGGGCTTCCATTCGGGTTGGCTGATTTTGGCCGCGAACCCCTCGTATTCACCGGCGCGCAGGACGGCCAGGTTTTCCCGGTTGGGAGCCGTGGCGGCCTTCTCGTAGAGGTAAATCGGAATGCCCAATTCATCGCCGACGCGCTGGCCGAGTTGGCGGGCGTACTGGATACAATCGTCGAAGCTCACATTGGAAATGGGGACGAAGGGGCAGACATCCGTCGCGCCCATGCGGGGATGGGCACCGCTGTGCTTGCGCATGTCGATCAGTTCGGAAGCCTTGCGAATGGCCCGAAAAGCCGCTTCGACCACCGGCTCGGGTTCCCCCACAAAGGTCACTACGGTGCGGTTGGTGGAAGCGCCCGGATCTACGTCCAGCAGCGTAATGCCTTCTACGCCTTCAATTTCGTCGGTAATTTGTTTGATGATGCCGAGGTCGCGCCCCTCAGAAAAGTTGGGTACGCATTCGATCAATTGCTTCATGTGAGTCGTGTCCGTTTGGTCGAATTTAGTTTTCCTCGGGCAAACGACAAACTTTTAGTGGGGATGGAAAATGAAGTCGGGGCCAATTGTCA
Organism: uncultured bacterium; assembly: GCA_963923035.1. GTDB lineage: Bacteria > Bacteroidota > Bacteroidia > J057 > JADKCL01 > CAWUKT01. Next base: position 4,459 of record CAWUKT010000010.1, on the reverse strand, counting down.
CAAATCTCTCATTACTTGCAATTGGTCCGGGAGAATTTGAAATTCAATGAGTGTCTCCCCCCAGTGCCTTTCCCCTGCCCCATTTCCAGACCCAAGGTCTGGAGCGCATCTTCTCCGAGGACCTGCGGATTCCGCTGTCTTACCTGGAGCAATTGCTCCAGGAGCCCCGCCAGCCCTTGCTGGACGACCTGCAATTGATCCTGGCCTCGCTGCCCGAATGGATCGGGCACTTTGACCGCGCCCAAGCGGGCGCCACTGCTGCCCTCCCCGGCAACCGGACCTTCCCCATCCACACCCTTTCCCTCCTCGAAGCCCTCCGGGCAACTCCAGCCCTGCCCCAGATCCTCCAAACCCTGCGACTCCCGGCCGACCAACTCCACTTCTGGTTCGGCGATTTCACCACCGGTTCCCTCTGGGAAATCCTGTTTCACCTCACCCCCGCCAATTTCACAGCCATCCGCAGCTACCTGCGCGAGGCCGACAATGCCCCCCAAGCCCGGCTGGCCGCGCTTGCAACCATGGCCCAATGGGCTTGGCACCGCCCGATCCACCGGTCGGAAGTCATGGCCTGGTTCCGCGAACTCCTGGAAGAAATCATCTCAGGCGCGCTCCCTTCCAATGCGAGCTTCAATGCCCAATTGGTACGGCGGATTGTGGATTTGCGGGCGACAGAATTCCTGCCGCTCATCGAACAACTTTATGCCCAGCAACCGGTCGATGCCCGCATCGCGGGTGAATGGTCGCGGGTCCAGATAGACATCCACGGCCCGGTGAACAGCCTCGCCAAGCGCAAAATCTATACGTGGCGGGAACGTTATGAATTCCTGGTGGCAACCCTGTACCCGTCTACGCCGGAAGATCGGTCAACGGCCGTCCGCCTGAGCAACAAAGCCAGTCGACAGGCCCGCACCAGTGGCCGCCGCATCTCCTCCAACCGCTCCGGCACTTTCCAACGCAATGTTCCCAAAGTCGGTCGCAACGATCCCTGCCCCTGCGGGAGTGGCAAGAAGTACAAGAAATGTCACGGAAAATGAATGGGGACTAGCGCCGAACAGCTCCCTCCAACAAGTCTGACAACTTTGCGTGGTAGTCCCGGCGGTCGTAGTCGCGGGTGACCCGCTGGCGGGCTTGAGCGCCCATCTGCGTGGCCAAAGCAGTATCTTGGAGCAAGCGCACCATTCCTTCGGACAGGGCCTTGACCTGACCGGGCTCGACGAGGAGTCCTTCTGTGCCGTCGGTGACGGCATCGGGGATGCCCGCGTGGCGGGTGGCCAAAACGGGCAATCCAGTGGCCATGGCCTCCAATACAGCCAAGGGCAAGCCTTCGCTGTCGCCGGACTCAGGGACGCGGGAGGCCAGGGCGAAGAGGCGGGCTTGTGCCAGGGTAGCTCGGACTTGGTCGGGCGTGGCTGCACCGGGGAGGTGGACGGCAGAATGGAGTTCGGGGAAGAGTTCGAGCCAGTCCTGGGCGGCCGGGAGGAGTTCGCCATCGCCGAGGACCGTCAGCTGGGCCTCGGGGACATGCTCATGGGTGAGGCGGAACGCCTCCAAGAGTTGGAGGGGGGCCTTTTTGGGTGTGAAGCGGCCCACGGCAACGATATGGGGTGGGTTTTCGGCCGGGTCAACGGGCGTAAAGGCTTCGGTATCGATGCCGTAGGGCAAGTGGTGGACCTTCTCGGAGGGCGCTCCGAGGGAAATGAGTTGCCGGTGCATGTCGTTGGAGACGGCAACCAAGACCGCGGCGGCTTCGAATAGCGCGGGATATTGGGGGCCGTAATGGCCCAGGATATCGGACCGATAGGCATCGTACCCGTGGAAATGGACGACCAGGGGAATTTGCAGTCGTTGGCAAATGGAAGCCACGGCCACCCCACTGGGACCGTATTCCGCGAGGATGACGTCGATGTTTTCTTTTTTCAGGAAGGCTTCCAGCGCTTTTTCCCTTTCCTCTTCCCCCTCTTTTTTCCCCTGCCACCATTTCTTCTTCCGCCATTCTTCCAAGCCCCTTCCCTCCTCTTCAATCCGCTGCGTCGCCCGCTTGGGGAAATAACCGCCGTACAAAATCCACTTGTCAAAGGGCAATTCCCGGCAATGGGCGTGGATAAACGTCTCCGAGTACTTGTAGCGGTTGGGCGATATGATGGCGAGACGGGTCATCGGCGGCGAATTTGAATCCAGTTGATGAGCCAACAGGCCAGGGCGAAGACCAATAGCAACCCCATGAACAGGGAAGCCCGCCAGTAATTCACTTCGGCGGTGGGAGGAACCAGGAAGATATTGATGCCCAGCAACAGCGCCACGCCCGCCAACAGTAGCAACGGGGCACTCCACAGGGGAATTCGGGCCAGCCAGGAGCTTTTTGAGGATGTTCGGCGGAAGATGGCCGGCCAGGCCAGGAACGGCAAGTACATCAGGGCGTAGAGGCTGAAATCGACCGACATAAACAATTGGGCGGTGAGGTGAAAGGCCAGGGCGCCGATGATCCAGATGCGGAAGGCCCGCACCATGAGGACGGCGGGGAGAAATAACAATTCGAAAAAGACCGTGGCCCAGTCGACCACTTCCCAAACGAACGCATTGTCCGCGACGATCCAGCTTTCCCCGACCCGCAAAGGCCGGTCGTTCAGGAGGGCATTCACCACCATATTCGCTTGGGCCGCCTGGGTCTCCGTCGCCAGCCAGCCCGCCCGCAGCTTATAATAGCCCGCCGTGGCCCACAGAAAGCCGATCACCAGCGCCAACAGCGCCAATGGCCACGCCTCTTCGGCTGTCTCGGCCTTATTTTTTCGTTCATCCACCGACCATCTATTCCCCCAGCCCGACCAACTCATGATTGTCGGAAATACAATGACCAGCACCACATGGTCAATCTTCCCGAGGCTGTGCCAGATGCTGAAGAAGACCAGCAAGGCCAGGGACAAGAGACGCCCGGCCCATTTCGTCTGAAATCCAATCAACAGGCTGCCCAACAAGGCCAGCAGGACGATTTCCAAGCCCACCATGACCCCGTAGGCAGGCCAGCCCGAGAACAAGGCAGGCAAACCGGGCGGCGGATTGAAGAAGGCATCGGGATAATCGGCGACGGAGGTGAGGGGGCGAACGAGGAAGGCGAGCAAATAGGCCACAAACAGGATGCGGACCAGGGCAAGGGCCCTGACATCCACGCGGTACGCGCGCAGCATCCAGTGTTCCAGCCAATTAGTCAGCATGGTCCGGGGGCAAAAGAGGTTGTTGGTAGGGCGGCGGGTACAAGGCCCGGTACTGCGGCGATTCGGGATAGCGGAAAATGACCTGGTCCAAGGCCTGGCCGGGCGACCATGCTCCCTGGCCCCAGTAGATCTCGAGGGCGTGGATTTCGCCGCCGGTCTGCTCCCGGGCCCAGGCTTCGGTCTCGGGCGAATGGTCTTGCTGATCAGGTGTGGGCCCAAAGTGCTGCCGCAGGACCGTCGTGCGATGGCTTTCAGCGACGCGGTGGAGCAAATGGGACGCGGGGATTTCCGAAGTAGTCTTTGAGTGGCGCAGGATTTTAGGTTGGGCAATGGTCAGGGGTTGACCGGCGGGGGGAACGGTCTTGAACATTGGGAAAATGAAGGCCGGGAAAAATTCGCCCCGCAGTTCTACGGCTTGAAACTGGCCGAGCAGGAAGACAAAGGCGCCGAGGAAGGCATATTTGATGCGTTGGGTGCGGTTCCAATGGCGAAAACGGGGCCGGAGTTCGCTGAGGAGATTTCGGAAAATGAGCAGGTGGGCCGCGAGCAGCAAGAGGAACCACGGATTCGAGGCGGAGAGGGTCAACAGCGGCAGCAAGGGCAACCAAAGGACGTAGAAGTCGTCCTGGAACGCCGTGAGGCGGTCTTCGAGTCGGGTTGGGAAGGGCAATTTGTCGATGAAGCGGTGGGCATAGAGGAAATGGACGGGAAAGAGCAGGGCCCAAACGGATAGCGGCCACAATTCCCAGAGCCAGAAGGCGATGAAGGCGGCGGCACTCAGCAGTTCCAGGGGGATGATCAGGTTGACGAGGATACGTTCCAGGCGCTCCCGCCCCAATTTGACGCCCAGGGTGGCGGTTCCGGTGGCCACGTCCTTTTCAAAGTCCTGCCGCATGTGCAGCAGGATGTTCCGGATGCCCACCATGCCCTGCCAGGTCCCCAAGGTCCCGAGGAACCACCATATCTGCGCATAGCTCCGATCTCCAAGGTAGTAGAACGTGATCCCGGCCAGGACGGCCGGCACCGCATGGGCATAGCCCGCATCGCAAAATACGCCCAGCCACCCCCGTTCCTTGAAGCGGAAGGGCGGCGCGGAGTACAGGACAAACAAGAGGAACTCGAAGCCCAACAAGCCCAGGGTGGAAATGCCTTGGGGGAAGTAGACCACCCACGGCACCACGGCCATGCCGAGAAAGAGCAGCAACAGGCCTGCCACGGCCAGTTTCGGCAGTTCCAACATCACGTTGAAC
>CAWUKT010000009.1:0-128326 GCA_963923035.1 uncultured bacterium | reverse complement strand
CGTGCTCGGGACTTTAACCCTAGAGTAGCGCGCCATGCCGGGCGCACAAAAGAAATGACCGGGTTTCCCCGGCCATGACTGAATTAGATTAGATGTATTTTCGGTGGCTCAGGAAGCCAGTACGCTGATCAAATCGTATTGGGTGATGATCGAGAGGTCTGCGTCTTCGCCTTTGACCATGACGGCCGGGACATCGCGGTTGATCATCTTGGAGATGACGTCGATGCGGGTGGACGGGAGGACGAAGGGGAAGGGATCGCTCATGGAGTGTGAAATGGGCGAGTCCTTGAGGCTCGGATCGTCGAGGATGGTGTCGAGGACGCGGGATTCGGTGATGGTGCCCACCACTTCGCCATCGGCCACAACGGGAATCTGGGTAAAGCTGTGGTCCTTCATCAACGAGATGGCGTCGGCCAGGGTCTGATCAGGATGCAGGACAATGAGTGGCTGGGGAGCGCCTTTCTGCTCCACAATTTCCTTGGCGGTGAGCATATTGCCCTTTTCAAGGAAGTGGTGGTCCTTCATCCAGTTGTCGTTGTAGACCTTGCCGAGGTAGCGGGTGCCGTGGTCGGGCAGGATGATGACCATGATGTCATCGGGGCCCAGGTGCTCACGGGCGTAATCCAGCGCGCCTTGCACCGCCGAGCCGCAGCTCCAGCCGATGAAGAGGCCTTCCAGACGCGCCAATTTGCGGGACATGAGGGCGCCATCCTTGTCGGTCACCTTCACGACGTGGTCGACCACGCCGATGTCCAGGTTATCCGGAATGATGTCCTCGCCAATGCCTTCGGTGAGGTAGCTGTAAATTTCGTCGTCGTCGATTTCACCCGTTTCCTGGTAGGCTTTCAGGGTGGAACCGTAGGTATCGATGCCGACCGTGATCAGGTCGGGATTCTGCGATTTGAGGTAGCTGGAGCAACCGGTGATGGTGCCACAGGTGCCCATTCCAGCCGCAAAATGGGTGATTTTTCCTTCGGTCTGCTCCCAAATCTCCGGACCGGTGGTTTTGACGTGGGTCTCGCGGTTGGAGAGGTTGTCGTACTGGTTCGGGTAGTAGGAATTGGGGATTTCGGAGGCGAGGCGCTTGGCCACGGAATAGTAGGAACGGGGATCATCGGGCTCCACGGCGGTCGGCGTGACCACCACTTCGGCGCCCATGGCCCGCAGGATGTCAATCTTTTCCTTGCTCTGCTTATCGGGCATGGTGAAGATACACCGGTAGCCCTTGACGGCCGCGACGAGGGCCAGGCCCATGCCGGTATTGCCGGAGGTGCCTTCGATGATGGTCCCGCCGGGCTTGAGCAAGCCTTTCCGCTCGGCATCCTCGACCATGTTGAGGGCGATGCGGTCCTTGATCGAATTGCCAGGATTGAAATACTCAACTTTGACGAGGACTGTTCCCCGGATGTGCGAAGCGACGTTGTTGAGTTTGATGAGCGGGGTCCCGCCCATGGTTTCAAGAATATTATTGAGCCACATAGAGATAGCTGCAGTAAAGATTGAGGATGCCAATTTAGCAATAAATCCCTGCGAATCCACTCCCCAAATCAAAACCCACAATGAATTGGTTCCCCACGCCGTTTTCGGGCTTTCTCCAAAGATTATTTGGCGATCATGACTCGGCAGGGCTCAAAAAAATTGCCCCGCAGCACAGCGGGGCAATGAAGAACGTTAACTATTTTGAATCTAATCTGCTACTTATTTGATGGGTACGACGTACCGCAGGATCACCTTTTCTCCCGGCTCATTCATGCGCAAATACTCAAGGCATTTGGCAGTGAGGAGGACGACGTTGTCGTCGTCTTTGGAGATGCTGCTGCGCACTTCGCACAAGATGGATTGGCTCCGGTCGGGGTAATCTACCCGGATGTAAGAGCCGACCGGCAGGTATTTGTGGAAGGCGTAGAATTTGGTTTGGTCGGTGGAGAAATCGGCGATTTGGCCGGCTGTTCCCCGCTCGGTGACCCGCTTGAAGCGCTTTCCGTTGTCATCGGTATAGTTTTCCACCAATGCGTCCGGCGCGATTTCGACTTTGCTGTCCACTTTCAGGACGTCCATTTCCACTTCCACGTTCTCTTCGGGATCCTCTTCGACGGTATCCTTGATCATGGTCATCAGGCTGACGCCCTGGTTAGGATTGGCCGGAGTCGCTTCTTCTTTGACTGAGATGGGCTTGCGGTACCCTTCTGACAATTTCAGTTTCTGGCCAATCGAAATGCTGGCGTCCGTGAGCTGATTGAGGCGCTTGATTTCACCTACGCTCATGTCGTACTGCCGGGCGATGCTGTAAAGCGTCTCCCCTGCCCCAACCGTGTGCTCTTTGGCACCGTCAGAAACCGGGGGCGTGGAAACTACTTCCTTAGTTTCAGTTTCTACTTTTTCAACTTTGGGGGGTGGAGGCGGCGTTGGAGCCTGTTCGGGAGGAGAAACAATCAACACTTGCCCAATGGACAAACCGGTCCCATCAAGTGCATTCCAATTGGTAATCTCATCTACCGTCACATTGTACATCCGGGAAATGGCGTACAGCGTTTCTCCCTTCTGGACGGTATGCTTCCGGGGATCGTTCTGACGAATTTCCCATTGGCTACCTCCCTGATTCGCAAGGGCGTATGTGGTCGGCCCGGAGATTCCCAAGGCCACCATCAAACTAATTTTCCAAAACCGCATTTTCATCATAAACTCTAGCGAATTACAATGCAAATTATTGCATTCGCTACCGGGTTTTCAAGGCCTGTTCTCCCCAATCAGTCGTTCATTTGTTCCTTTTTCTGTACAGGAATCCAGCGCGTCATCATGTACAGCGTCACCACCAGCATCACCCCTATCTGGCGCTCCAGTACGGATTCTCCCATCATCCCGAAGCCCAAAATCACCCAAAACGCGTAAAACAGCCAGTGCTTTTCCTTGGGCCGGACCACCAACGGGTAGAACCATCCGATTACCAACGGTAACAGGCCCAGAATCCCCAAGCCCGCCATTGTCTGGATGACCTGATTGTGGGGAAGCAGGAAATTCTCATCGGTCAGGTTGGTGTCTTCCTTGAGGTACTGGCGGTCCATTTCGTACTGGAGATCGCCCATTCCTACCCCGACGGCGGGGTGCTCTTCGAACAGGTGCAAAGCCGCTTTCCAGCTCTCAAACCGCATCCCAATCGAAAGGTAATTGGGATCGTCGTCATTAAAGTACTTGTTGAGGTCCATGAACGTATTGTCCACGCGGTGACGGAATGAGCTCACAGAGAAATAACCGGCGACTGGCAAGGCCGTAATCCCCACGACCATCAGAACGGCCAGCAGGTATTTCCGTTGGTTGAGGAGGTACCACAGCCCCAGGAGGAGCGCGGCGATGTAGAATGCCAGCAGTCCTGTCCGGGCGGTCAGGACATGCATGATGGCCATGTTCGCCAGGGCCAGGCCCAGCATCACCGGTCGCTCGACCGGATGAAGGGCACAGTTCTTCGAACGCCCCACCCAAATGCCGGCGAAGACGGTGAAGGCCATCGTGATGCTGAAATAGATGTGGTTGATGTCAAAGACCAGGTGCATCGGCTTGGACACCTGGATTTGCATCTCGATTTGTTCCCGGTGCAGCAAATAATCGATGACCGTGGCGAAGCCGGTTACAAAGGCGGCCAGGGTCAGGACCATCATAGCGATTTTGATCCACCGCTTCGGAAACGGGCCCAGCACCATTAGGCTGTACAGCCCGAAAAACAGCGGCAATTTGACGCGGACCATGTTCATCCAGCGCTCCTGGTCTTCCGTCCAGAACCACGACAGGGCCATGACCACTGCCAACAACGCCAAAATTCCGGCGCCGGGGTCCTTCCGAATCCTCCCCCACTGCGCCTTTGGCGACATCGACACCACCGCGGGCAAGATCATCACTACCGTCCCAATGCTCAGGACGGCCGGCGACGTCGCAATCCCCGCCATGGCCATCAACAGGCCGGCATAGCTGACTTTTTGGAATATGGAAGGAGAATTCATGCGAATTCTAAATTAGCAAATGGGGGAATTTGAAAATGTGCAAATCAAAAGGGACTGCTTCTCCTATGGCGGGCAGGCTCCTGAAATTTGCACATTCACTCATGGGCAGGTGGCCCTATTCCTCTTCTCCGACGGTGAAATCTTCCTTGGGTTGGATGGGCGGCAGGTACGACGGGGCGTCATCGCCCCCTAAACCTGCATCCTCGACGGGCTCGTCGGGATAGTCCTCCGCCGTTGCCTTGCGGAGGCCAGGCCGGAATCCGGCCTGAAACGGAAACACTTCTACGAAAGCAGTTTCCTCGATCTTGGGTACCCGAAACGGCACCAGCATCTCTTTCAGGTGCTCCTGGGTCCGTTCGTAGGCCTCCATTACATTCTCCGAATTCACCAACAGATAGGTCGTGACCTTTTTTTCCTTCTCCGTCTCCTCATCCGCCACCAGATAAGTCACTTTTGCCTTGTGCCACAGCTCCGTATCTCCGTAGAAGACCACCTCCTTGATATTGCTCTTGGACATGCTCATCATGGTCACCTCCCGCTGATCGTCCTGCACCTCCATCAAAATCCGGGCCTCCGCCTCAGTAAAGCTCATTGCGTCCACCAGATAGGTTTCCGAGACCCGCTTGATCAGGCCATTGTCCATCTGCTTGAGAAATTTCACCTTGGTTTGGAACCACTCGGGCATAAGATCGTGTGTTTTATTTCGGTCTAATGAAAGAGTGCAAATGTAGTGGAATGCGGGAAGAAGAGGAAGAATGATTTTTGCACAAAAAACTTCCGAAGGCTTTTCAGGGAAGAAATCGGATTTGGTTAGTTTTACCAGTATGGGTAGAGGAATCGATTTGATCACATTTGTTTTGTTGGCGGCCAACGTCATCCCTTCGATCATGGCTTTTCGGGACGTCAGTATCCTGGAGCGCTACAAGTTCCACATGGGGGCGATCGTTCAACGCAAAGAATACTACCGGCTGGTGACCGGGGCATTTCTCCACGGCAGCTTCAACCACCTCCTCTTCAACATGTTGTCCCTGTATTTCATCGGGATGGCCATGCCGACTTTCTTCGGTGAATTGGGCTATTTGTTGATTTATTTTGGGGCGATGATGGGGGGAAATGCGCTCGCTTATTTGGTTCACCGCAACAATCCCAATTATGCCATGATTGGAGCTTCCGGTGCCATTGCGGGGATCATTTTTGCCTTCGTCTATCTCGCTCCCGGCTCTTTGTTTTACCTCTTTTTCTTCATCCCCTGTCCCGCGTGGCTGTTTGCGATCCTGTTTGTCGGCGTTTCCATCTTTGGCATCCGATCCCAAGCCGGAAATATCGGCCATGAAGCCCACTTGGGAGGTGGAATCGCGGGGATGCTCCTGGCCATTCTGTTGAGGCCCGAAGCCATTACGACCAATTGGTGGATCGTTTTGGTGCTGCTGGCGCCGACCGCCATTTTGATCTACCTCATCCTGGAACGCCCCGATCTCTTCGCCCCCAAACCCTATGGACGCCGGTTCCAACTTCGTGACCTTATGAGAGCCCCCGGCCCCCGCGTGGTTCGGGACCGCAACGATAGAAAATACGCCAATGACCGGGAAGAATTGGACGCATTATTGGACAAGGTCCAGAAAAAAGGTTATAAAGGGCTGAGTAAAAAAGAAAAATTGCGCCTGGATGAATTGTCCGGGAAATAAACAACATACGTCTCCCAACACCACCGAAATACATGAGCAAAGCGAATGATCCCGCACTGAAATCCTGGGTCGAGGTTCCGGCCAACAGCGATTTCCCGATCCAAAACCTTCCCTTTGGCATCTTCTCCCACGGCAGCGAGCTGCCGCACGTGGGCATTGCGATCGGCGACCATGTCCTCGACATCACCATTCTGAGCCGCGGCTCCGACCTGCTCAAGGGCACCGGCATCGACTCCGCCGTCCTCGGCAAGGGCACCCTCAATGCGCTCTTCGCCCTGGGACGCGCCGCGGTCACGCAATTGCGAGAGGCCATTTCCGAATTGTTGGCGGCAGACAACCCCCAACTCCGCGACGATGCTGACCTGCGCAAGCGCGTCCTGCTGCCGCAAAGCGAGGCCACCATGCACATGCCCGTTTTTGTCCGTGATTACACGGACTTCTATTCGAGCATCGAGCACGCCACCAATGTCGGCAAGATGTTCCGCGACCCCGCAAACGCGCTCCTGCCCAATTGGCGGCATTTGCCCGTCGGTTACCACGGCCGCGCCTCCTCCATCGTGGTGTCCGGCACCGATATCCAACGTCCCTCCGGCCAAACCAAGCCCAATGCCGACGAGCCACCTGTTTACGGCCCTTCCCGTCTCCTCGACTTCGAATTGGAGATGGCCTTCATCTGCGGCCAGGGTACTGAGCTCGGCAACCGCATTGCGGTGGACGACGCCGAAAACCACATCGCCGGCATGGTCCTCTTCAACGATTGGTCTGCCCGCGACATCCAAAAGTGGGAATATGTGCCCCTCGGCCCGTTTTTGGGCAAGAGCTTCGCGTCCAGCATTTCTCCCTGGGTGGTGACCCTGGATGCCCTGGAGCCCTTCCGCCTCGCCGGTCCGACCCAGGAGCCCCAGGTCCTCCCCTACCTGCAATCGTCCGATCCCGCCAACTTCGACATCCAATTGGAAGTCTATATCCAGCCGGAAGGCGGTGAGCCGCACCAGGTCTGCGCCTCCAATTTCAGGTACATGTACTGGTCCATGCGCCAGCAATTGGCCCACCATACGGTCAACGGCTGTAATTTCAACGCCGGCGACATGTGCGCGAGTGGCACGATCAGTGGCCATACGCCCGATTCCTACGGCTCCATGCTCGAACTGAGCTGGCGTGGGTCCAAGCCCTTGGATATGCCCGATGGATCCCAGCGGAAATTCATCCAGGATGGCGACACTGTGATCATGAAGGGCTTCTGCGAGAAGGATGGCCTGCGAATTGGGTTTGGGGAGGTACGGGGAAAAGTCCTGCCGGCCCAGCCCTAATCTGAAATAACCCTCCCGAAGAATGTGCAAATGGCTTTCCGTTTGCACATTTTTTTGTGGGAGAAAGTTGGGGAAATGGCAAAAAGAGAAAACCGATTCAGATTTGCCCAGACCCCGAATCCCTTTCCCTTTGTTTGCTCTTTTACCCCTCAGTTCTCCACAAAACCGGCCTTTATCATCCCCAAACGGTCAGCTTGACTCCCACCTGAACCTTGCGATTTTGACGAAAAACGATATATTGGAGTCAAGTAAAAACAGTATTTACATCCCTGCAATAAAGTAATTTCTCCCCCTTTAGGGGACTGTATATCTATTCACGTAAATCATCTTAACCCTCAATTATGGATTCCATGTTGACAGGCCCTTGGTATGGCCGAACACGAAGCTATGTTTTGCTTTTTTTCATCGCCTTGATGGGTGCTCCCACCCTTCAGGCTCAGCTGAGTGAAGGGGGGCAACCCACTTCCTTTTCCTCCCCGGTAATGCCTTTGCGCAACCTCCAAACTGTACAGACTCCTTCATTGGACCTGCGCCTCATCGAGGCGCAAGACGAAAGCGACGAGGCCAATGGCCTGCCGCCGCGGTTCGGTTTTCCCCAGGAAATCAACCTCGACCTGCTCCGTGACGGTGACAACGAAGACATTGGAGATGGCATGGAGATTTGGCGGACCCGCATCCTGTGTCCCGGTGCCATTTCCATCAACCTCCTCTACGACAAGTTTTGGTTGCCCGAAGGCGGCCGGCTGTACATTTACAGCGAAGACCGCAGCCAGGTCCTCGGCGCCTTCACCAACCGCAACAACAAAGGCACCCGCCAGGAGTTGGAAGCCTTTGCGACCAGCCTGATCTACGCTGATGGGATCGTCGTGGAATACGAGCAGCCCATTGAAACCCAGGAAGATGCCATCATCTCCATCCAGTACGCTGTCCATGGCTACCGGATGATTCCCCCGCCAAATATTGACGGTTCCCGGGTCTATGGAAGCTCCGGCGCTTGCCAGGTCAATGTGAACTGCTCCGAAGGAAATGCGTGGCAGGACGAGAAAAAAGGCGTTGCCATGATCCTGGTGGGTGGAACCCGTTGGTGCTCCGGCTCCCTCATCAACAATACTGCCCAGGACGGTGACCTGCTATTTTTGACCGCCGCCCACTGCCTCACCGGTGGCCTGGATGCTGTCAGCAATCCAAATGCCACCAACTGGTCCTTTGCCTGGGAATACGAGAGCCCCGGTTGCTCCAATTCCAACCCCGGCGCTCTCCAAACGACGGCTGGCGCAACCCTGATCGCCAATGCGACGCAAACCGACATGGCCCTGTTCCGCCTGACGGAAGACCCTCGGGCCGCCGGTCACGACGTTTACTTCAACGGTTGGAACCGAACCAGTAGTCCCGGATCTGGCGGCGTTGGCATCCACCACCCAGCGGGTGATATCAAGAAAATTGCCACCCACAGCCAAACTCCGACGACCTATACCTGGTCGGGCACTCCTACCAATTCCCATTGGCGGGTCAATTGGGACGGCACTCCCAACGGCCACAGTGTCACCGAAGGTGGGTCTTCCGGCTCTCCCCTCTTCAACGCCAGCTCCCACATCATCGGCCAGTTGCACGGCGGCAGCTCCATCAACTGCTCCAACCCCTCAGCCGACCCCGGCATCTACGGTCGTTTGGACCTGTCCTGGAATGGCTATGGCTCTCCCCAACGCCGTTTGCGTGACCACCTCGACCCGCTCGGCAGTGCTCCCAATACCCTGAATGGCGCCTACCAGAGTGGCAGCGGCGGCGGTGGCGGCTGCACGAGTACCATCAGCGTCTTCCCCTATACCGAAGGCTTCGAGTCCTCCCTGGGATGGACCCAGGGCAGCGGCGATGACTTCGATTGGACCCGCCAAACCGGGGGAACCGGATCCAGTGGCACCGGCCCCACGGGAGCCGCAGCCGGATCCTACTACGCTTACATGGAGGTTTCCAGTCCCAATTATCCCACCCGAACCGCCATTCTCAATTCTCCCTGCTTCAACCTTTCTTCCGTTTCCAACCCCACCCTGACCTTCCAGTACCACGCCCTTGGCGCTACGGTCGGTACCTTGCGGTTGGAAGCCAGCACCGATGGCACCGCCTGGTCCGAAATCTGGTCTATTACCGGCGACCAGGGCAGCGCCTGGCAAAGTGCTTCCGTGAGCCTGAATGCCTATACCAGCGCCACCGAGCTCCGTTTGCGGTTCCGGGGCACAAGCGGAACCAGTTATACCGGCGATATCTGCGTCGACGATCTCCGCATTGCTGCGGGCGGCTCCTCCGGCGGAGGCTGTACCACGACGATCAGCAGCTTCCCCTATACCCAAACTTTCGATGGCCTCTCGCTGTGTCAAAACACCCTGTTTGCCTGCGTACCTGACGGTGCATGCAGCCTAGGAGCCGGCTGGAGCAATGTCAGCGGTGACGCTGCCGATTGGGCGGTGGACGACGCCAATACGCCTTCCGGTAGCACTGGTCCGAGTGCAGACCACTCCGGCGGCGGCAAATTCCTCTATACCGAGGCGTCCAGCTGCTTCAACAATACCTTCAGCATCACCAGCCCTTGCTTTGACCTCAGCGGCCAATCCAATGCGGAACTCAGTTTCTGGTACCACATGTATGGCGCAGATATGGGCAGTCTGACGGTACAGGTCAGTACCAACAACGGCTCAACCTGGTCGGGGAACCAGTTCTCGTTGAGCGGAGACCAGGGCAATAGCTGGCAGCAGGCCACTGTGAACCTTTCCTCCTGGGTCGGCAATACCGTCCAATTGCGGTTCCAGGGAACTACCGGAGCGGGCTACCGCAGTGACATCGCCCTTGACGATGTGCAGGTTACGACAACGAGTGGCTCCAGCTGCCCGACGGTTGACTTTAGCGCGGTCAGCATCGATACCTACGGGGGCAGCAATGACCAGGGTTCAGCGGCCGTTCAGGATGGTGGCGCGACCCTGCTGGTCCAGAACAATTCCTGGAAATCGATCAGCTTCAATTACAATGTCACCGCGAATACGGTCATTGAATTTGATTTCCGGTCGACGGCAGAGGGTGAAATCCACGCCATTGGCTTTGACAACGATGCGGGCGTTTCTCCTTCCCAGAGCATGAAGGTCCACGGCACCCAGAGCTGGGGCAATACCACCTACGACAATTATGTCCCCTCCGCTTGGACCAGCTACACCATTCCGATCGGGTCCATTTACACGGGCTCCTACGACCGGCTGTTCTTCCTCTGCGACAAGGATGCCGCGCCTACCACCAGCAATTCCTATTTCCGTAATGTCAAGGTTTACGAAACCAGTTGTGAAGGCGCAGGCGAGAGCATGGCCATCTCGGACGAGATTCCGGCCCGACGGAATTCCTTCCAGGTCTCTCCCAATCCATTCCAAAGCCGTTTGGACATCGTCCTTCCGGAACTGGAATTGCCGCAGCAAAGTGCGGAAGTCGTGATGTATGACCTGATGGGCAAGGAAGTCTACCGCCAAAGCGGCATCCGGACGCGGGACCTCAGCATCCAGCCGGATGTTCCCGCCGGTGTCTACCTGCTCCAACTCCGCGCTGATTCCTACGTGGAAGAGCACAAAGTGATCAAGATGAATTAATATCCTCAGTTGTAATTGACGAACGTTTTGAGCCCGGCCCCATTTGGGTCGGGCTGCTTTTTTCCGCCTCTTTTTCCCCTCCCTTCCATTCTCTCGCCCTTTTTCCATCCCCCCCCACTCCGTAGAAGGCAAAAATCACCACCTATTGTTCATGTTCTATTCACCTAGCCTTGTAATTTTGCAGCATGAGAAACTTACTCCTGTTGATGTTGACGCTGGCCCTGGGTGGAAATGCCGTGGCCCAGGACGCCAAAGCCCTCCTCCAATCCGGTCCCATGGCAGGCTACTCGGAAATGCGGGAAGTGATGCTGTGGGTGCAAACAACTGAGGCTGCCACGGTCCAGATCGCGTACCGGCCCCAAAAAGGCGGAGAGGAATTTCGGACCGCGAGCTATCAAACCAAAGCTGAAGAAGCCTTCACAGCCCATTTGTTGGCGGATCAGGTCGAGCCTGGCCTATTTTACAATGCTGACCTTTACATCAACGGCCAAAAAGTTTCGCTCGATTATCCCTTCCATTTCCAATCTCAGGCGCTTTGGAAGCACCGTACCGATCCTCCTGACTTCAAGTTCATCGCTGGTTCCTGTGCGTACGTGAACGATCCGACCTTTGATCGTCCGGGGAAGCCCTACGGCGGCCAATACGAGATTTGGGAGCATGTCAATGACGCCGACGCTGATTTCATGGTATGGCTGGGCGACAACCTCTACTTCCGCGAGTCGGATTGGGGCACGCAGCGGGGCATTTTCTACCGCCATACCTACTCCCGTTCCCAGGCCTATTACCAGCCCCTGCTGGCCGGGATGCACCATTATGCGATCTGGGACGACCACGATTTTGGGCCGAACGACGCCGACCGCTCCTTCGTCAACAAGGACCTGACCCTCGAAGCCTTCAAGCTGTTCTGGGCCAACCAACGCTACGGCTTGCCCCACATGGAAGGCGGCATCACGTCCAAATTTACCTGGGGCGATTGCGATTTCTTCCTGCTCGACAACCGCTATTTCCGCGCTCCCAACGACCGGACCACCGGCGACCGCACCCATTTCGGCGAGGAACAGCTGAATTGGTTGATCGATGCGCTCAAGGGCAGCAAAGCCCCCTTCAAGTTCGTCTGTACGGGAGGCATGGTTCTCAGCACCTACTCGCGCTACGAAAACATGAGCAGGGTGCATCCGGACGAGCGGAAGCAACTGATGGATGCGATTCAGGAAGAGCGCATCAAGGGGGTGATTTTCCTTACCGGCGACCGCCACCACACAGAATTGAGTTACTGGAATCCAGGGGGCGGGGTTCCGGTCTATGACCTCACCTGCTCACCGCTGAGCTCGACGAGTTACGATGTGGACGAGGACAATGAGTTTCTGGTCAAAAAGACAAATGTCGGCGACCGTAATTTTGGGGTATTGGAGGTGACTGGAGGCAATCAAAACCGGAAATTGACGATTACGATCATCGACGTGAAAGGAAAAAAACGCTGGACCCGGGAAATTTCGGAGAAGGAATGGGACTAGGGCAATAAAAGGGCGAATTCAAGAGATCGCTCATTTTTGACCATCGAAAAGCCCCCTGAACCTGGTGATCCGGTTCAGGGGGCTTCCTTTTTGCTGGGACCAGCAACAATTGAGGCGACCTACTCCACCGCTTTCAATGCCTTGAGTAAGGCTTCACCGACTCCGCGGGCCGACGCCGGATTTTGGCCGGTGATCAGGCGCTGGTCGCTGACGACGTAGGGCTGCCAGGGAGCGGCCTTGCCGTAGATTCCGCCCCGCTCCCGCAATTTATCTTCCAGCAGGAACGGAACGACATTCTCCAAGCCCACCGCATGCTCTTCTTCATTGGTGAAGCCAGCGACTTGCTTCCCGGCCACGAGGTAGCTTCCATCGCTCAACCGGATATTGACCAAACCCGCAGGTCCGTGGCAGACGGCGCTGACGAGGCCATTCGCCTCGTAAATCTCTGCGGCAATCTTGGCCAGGGCCGTATTGTCGGGAAAATCCCACATGGTTCCGTGGCCACCGACATAGTGGATGGCGGCGTAATCGGCCGGATTCACGTCTTCCGGCCGCATCGTTTGGGACAGTTTGGTCTGGACCTCCGGATTTTCCCAGAAGGCCAGGTTGCCGGCATCGTCGAGGTCAAAGCCGTCGACGGGCGGTTTTCCGCCCTGGGGACTCACGAAATCAATCGTGTAGCCGGCGGCGTGGAGGACTTCCCATGGGTGGCTGGCCTCCGAGAGGTAAAAGCCGGTCGGTTTGCCGGTATTGCCTTTGACGCCGTGGCTCGTCAGGACGAACAGGATCTTTTGGTCCGAAGTAGTCGCGTCGCTGCCCTGGGCCAGGGCAGCGGCATCGCCTCCCAGGATCGCGGCTGCGATCAGGACCACCGTGTAGATCCACCGGAAAGGCAGCTTCTTCGTTCGCATCTGCAATTGATTCTCCATGGTGTAAAGATCAGGCAGAAAGGGGAAATGGAGAAGGTTTGGGTGATTGTTTCGGAGAAAATGCCAGGGATTGATGTGTTGGTTTGGGGGCGGGAAAGTATGAGAGACGATATTCTGTCCGGATTGGTTATATTGTAGATGTGAACACGGCACAAAAATCATCGCATCCATATACCAGACAGGAATACCTGAACCTGGAAGAGCAGAATTCATACAAAAGCGAATTCTACAATGGCGAGATTTATGCCATGTCCGGGGGAACCCGAAACCACAACCTGATCAGCACCAACCTTATTCGGGAAATCGGAGTCCAACTCAAAGGCAGCCGTTGCAAGACCTTCAGCAGCGACCTGAAAATCCACATTGCCGCAGCAAATTCCTTTGTCTATCCGGATGTCTTTGTGGTTTGTGGAGAAGAAGCCTACTACGAAGACAGACCAATCGCCGTCATCAATCCCATTTTAATTGTCGAAGTCCTTTCGGAAAGCACCGCCAATTGGGACCGAAGTGGAAAATTCCGGCTCTACGAACAATTGGATTCGCTCGAAGAATACATGATTGTAGAACAAAACCTGGCCCAAATCGACGTTTTTCGCCGCAATGCGGAAGGTCTTTGGGTTCTGGAGCACTACGACGGATTGAATGCGACCATTGAACTGAAAAGCGTTGGGGGCCAGCTTCCCGCCCACGAAATCTATTCCAACATCGTTTTTCCCCCAAGCTCCCCCCGAAACGCCCCATCCGGCGAAATGTAACTCCATTACCATTTCCCCTCCCCCCTTTTCCCTAAATTGGCCGCATGATCTTCGATCGTTATATCGACATTGCTGCCAATAGTTACTCAGGTTACGGGGGCTACCTGTGGAACGAGATCACCCACCCCCACTGGCAAAATTACTTCTACTGGCTCACCGGCTTGTCCGTCGTATTCCTACTTCTGGAATGGGTCAAGCCCTGGCGGACGCAGCAGGCCCGGTTCCGAAAGGATTTCTGGTTGGATTTGTTCTACATGTACTTCAACTATTTCCTCTTTTCCCTCGTCATCTTCGCGGCCGCCTCCAATGTCTTCGTCGATCTTTTCAACCAATTCCTCGCCCTCTTCGGGCTTGAAAACCTCGTCATGTTTCACCTCGAAACATGGCCGACCTGGGCACAATTGCTCACCCTGCTGGTCGTGGCCGACTTCATCAACTGGAACATCCACCGCCTGCTCCACCGCGTCCCGTTCCTCTGGGAATTCCACAAAGTCCACCATTCCGTCGAGCAAATGGGCTTCGCGGCCCATCTCCGTTACCACTGGATGGAAAACATCGTCTACAAAAGCCTGTCCTATATTCCCCTCGCCATGTTGGGCTTCGGCATCAGCGACTTTTTCATCGTCTACATGTTCAATACGGCCATCGGACACTGGAACCACGCCAATATCAACGTCAACATCGGCCCGCTCAAGTACATCTTCAACAATCCGCAGATGCACATCTGGCACCATTCCCACGAATTGCCCGAAGACAAACCCTACGGCGTCAATTTTGGGATCACCCTAAGTGTATGGGACTATATTTTCCGAACCAATTGGATCCCGCACGAGGGCCGCGATATCCAGCTGGGTTTCCCCGGATTGAAGCGATTCCCCCAGACCTTTTTTGGCCAGGTCGTATATGGATTTCGGAAAAAGAAAAAGGGAGACGAAGCCGAATCGTCCTCGTCCTCGTCCTCGTCCTCGTCCTGATCAATAATCGTAGGTACGGACCTGGCGATCAAAGGAGTTCGCAAAACCTGAGAATCCCCCCCAGCGGAAGGCCCGGATATTTTCGATGGTGGCAAAGCTGGCTTCAGCATCGGCCCGGTGGGCACCCAAATAGCCATTGATGATTCGGCGGCCCCGGAAAATCTCGGAATCCCGGTTTTCCCGGAACAATACCTCAGCATAGGCTTCGGAAATCTTCCCCGGACCATGGGACATGCTGTCCCGGTTAGGCAAGTTATTCCACCAAGTACGATCATCGGAGTTGTCCAAGTCGATCCAGTGAGGCGGATCGACACTACTCAAATCCACATTCTCATCGCCTTCAGCTCCGCCGTAGTGGCCGTGGTAATCGTCGGTAAAGGGCAAAATGATGTGCTTATGGCTGTCCCACTTGGCAATGGGCTCGTGGAAGTCCTCGTGCAGGCCCCGGTTACGGATGCCATAATCACGGGCGTAAATGCCAATGTGGTTCCAAATGACCACCTTTTCCACGGTATTGGAATCGTGGTCGACGATCTCGTCGAGCATGGCGGAGAAATCCACAAAGTCCAAGTAAGTGGGTCCGGGACGGTTGGGGTGCGTGGGGTTGGGCTTGTCAGAATAGCGGTCCATCAGGTCGCGGGCGTACTGCCGCAGTTCGGCCTGGCGTCCGGCGGGAACACGACGGTTGAGATCAGGACCCAACTGGTCACCCAGATTGAGGCCCGCCCGTTGGTCCGGAGTCCAATCGTGGCCACGATTGGCCATGGCGATCTGCAAATCTTCTTGTTGGGGGAGTTGGCCCCTTGAGGCCTGGAGTTGAACGGGAGGTGGCTGCTTCCCGGAATAAGCCTTGTTACCAGAAGACATGGTACTCCGCTGGACCGGAGCCGGAGTGGACAGACGCTTTTTCATTGACTTGACTATTATTTTGCTGACGAACCTTTATACAGTAAACTCCAAATAGCAAAAAAGTTCACAATTCACTCAACCCTTTTGGATCATTTCTCCAGCTCCTGTCTTCAATTGGCCTTTCTGACGCCCCCTCTCGTCTTTACGGGCTGTTTTTACTATTTTGCAGACCATAAAAAAAATTGACTGGAAGTATGAAAAAGCTATTGGGACTGTTGTTCCTCGGTCTGTTGGTCTCCTCACTCTCGGCCCAACAGCGCCTCACCCCTGAATTGCTGTGGAAAATCGGACGGGTCAGCGACGAGCAAGTCTCCCCGGACGGCCAGAAAATCATGTTTGGGGTCACGTATTACGAATTGTCAGAAAACAAGGGTTCCCGGGACTTGTACCTGATCGACCTCGACTTTTCTTCCAAAAAAGGCTTCCCCAAATCCAAGGTGAAGCAGATCACCGAAACGCCGGACGTCAGCGAATACAATGCCCGTTGGACTTCGAACGGCAAAATTGCCTTCATGGCCGTGGAAGATGGTGCCATGCAGATCTGGGAAATGAATGCAGATGGGTCGGACCGGAACCGCATCACCGACATCGACGGTGGGATTAGCGACTTCGAATTGGGCCCGAAGGACCAAATCGTGTACAGCAAGTCGGTCAAACTGGACCAGACGGTCAATGAACTCTACGAAGACCTACCCCAGGCCGATGCCCGCATCATCGACGACCTGATGTACCGCCACTGGAACCAATGGCACGATTATGCCTATTCCCACGTCTTTACCATGCCCTATCCGGCCGCTGGAAAGATGAGCAAGGGCGGCATGGATGTATTGGAAGGCGAGCGCTTTGACTCCCCCGTTCCGCCGTTTGGCGGCAGCGAACAATATACGGTTACCCCCGACGGCAATGTCGTCTACGCCTGCAAAAAGACTGCAGACAAGGTTGAATGGGCCAAAAGCACCAATACCGATCTCTATCACCATGTCGACGGCAAAACCGAAAACCTGACCCAAGGCATGATGGGGTACGACATGGAGGCCACTTTCTCGCCGGATGGCCAGTGGATGGCGTGGTTGAGCATGGAACGGGACGGTTACGAAAGCGATCGCAACCGGATTTTCGTCATGGAAATGGCCACCGGCAATAAAATGGAATTGACCAAGGGCTTCCCCCACCCCGCCGGGCACCTGGCCTGGTCTTCCGACAGCAAAACGATCTACTTCACGGCGCCGGTCCAGGCCACCTATCAGATTTTTAAAACCGAAGTCAGCAAAGACGATCCGAGCCCGGTCAAGCAGATCACCACGGGTCAGCACAATTTTTATTCGGTCCACGAAGCGGCCAAAGGTTGGCTGATCGGTTCCCGGACCACCATGAGCTACCCCAAGGAGCTGTTCCTCATCAATCCGGAAACCGGTGAGGCCCGCGAAATCAGCAATATCAACCAGCAATTGCTGGCGGATGTGGAATGGGGCAAGGTTGTCCCCCGCACCGTGCGTACCACGGACAACAAGGACATGCTGACCTGGGTCATCTACCCTCCGAATTTCGATCCGAACAAGAAGTATCCGACGCTGCTGTACTGCCAGGGCGGTCCCCAGAGCGCCGTCAGCCAGTTTTTCAGCTTTCGCTGGAACTTCCAGTTGATGGCCGCGAGCGACTATATCATCGTGGCGCCGAACCGGCGGGGTCTTCCGAGCTTTGGCGAGGAATGGAACGAGGCCATTTCGGGCGATTGGGGTGGACAATCGATGCAGGATTACCTGGCCGCCATCGACGATGTGGCCAAAGAAAAGTATGCGGACGAAGACAAATTGGGCGCAGTTGGAGCCAGCTACGGCGGGTATTCGGTGTACCAACTGGCGGGGATCCACGAAGGCCGCTTCAAGTCCTTCATTTCCCACTGCGGCCTTTACAACCTGGAAAGCTGGTACGCAGCGACGGAGGAGATGTTCTTCGCCAATTTCGACATCAAGGGCGCCTATTGGGACAGTCCGAAACCGAAAAGCTACGAGGCCTTCAGCCCGCATAAGTTCGTTCAGAACTGGGACACCCCGATCCTGGTCATCCACGGGGAAAAGGACTTCCGGGTCCCGATCAACCAAGGCATGGAAGCCTTCAACGCCGCCAAGCTGCGCGGTGTTCCCGCCCGTTTCCTTTACTTCCCGGGCGAGGGCCACTGGGTGCAAAGCCCGCAGAATGGCGTCCTCTGGCACCGCGTTTTCTTTGATTGGCTCGACCGGAGCCTGAAAGAGAATGAGTTCGGCCAGTCGGGTGGTCGGTAAAGAAGGGAAAAAAGAAGCATTCAATAAAAATGAGCAATTAATTTAGCATTTAATTGCTCATTTTTTATTATTATACCCTAATAATCAAACGTTTAATTGAACCAATTTTCACATTTTATTTTCCAACTCAGAACTTATCCCTTTATTCTCCTCCAACGTCAAAAACAAGCCCTTCCCCATCGCGATCTGGTGTTTCCTGCACCTTTAAGGTAGCGTCCGCGATGAAAGGCGAAAGCACCAACGGCCAAAAGTTCCGGGCGGCCAAGTTTTGTTTTTGCCATACCACCTCCCAGGCACCGGGAAATTGGGTGAGGACGAGTTGGACCGCTTGCCGACCGATTCCTTGCCTGCGGAAACGCTTGCGGATAAAGAATTCGGCGATGGCGTGCACCGGGCTGCGCGCAGTCAGTCGGGTATGGGTATTCACCAGGACGAAACCCGCGACTTCTCCCCCAACCTCAATGAAAAATGGGTGCCGCTCCGGCTCGGTCCAGTACAAATCCAAGTAGGGATAGTCAAAATCTTCTCCTTCGGGCCCCGAATGGGGTTGCCCCCCATTCAAATCCGCCAGGTAAATACCCAAATAATGGCTCAGAAGAGGCCGCATCTCCTGAACTACACGTTGGAGCCGAATGGGAATAGACGAATTGGAATCAACCGATGGCATTGGGATTGAGAATTGAGGTCGTGGGTTTGGGGCAATTTACATTTTTCCTCCGCCAACTAATTCCTGCTCCCACCGCCCTTTCCCTGCCTACTCCTGCATTTCCCTTATGGCTCCCCTCACCTCAATGCGTATTTTCTGGTATTTTGATGTTAACATTTCAATAAATGCCCCGCTCCGGGTTTTTCGCCTTTCATTTATCCCTACCTTCAAACTGAACGCTAAACGCTCTTACAAAACAGTTATTTGATTCGATTCACCCGCTTTCTCTTCCATTTACCGGAGGTACAGCGCTTTATTTTTTCGTGATGATCAACAGAACGCTCCAATTGCTGAGTGCACTTCTGGTGTACGCCCTTTTCTTGCCATTGTCCAGCCACGCCCAGCTCGACACCGTCCACTTCATTCCTCCCGTCGGGCACTGCCACAGTTCGCCCAACCAAGGCGCCCTGTACATTTCTACGCCCTCCATCAATCCCGTCAACTATTCCATCCGGGATGGGGCCGGCAACTTGCTCCAGGCGGGGACGGTTCCGAATGCTGCGGCCGCTATTTACCGACTCAATGGGAATAACCCGGACTTCTTCGTGCCCACCGGCCTGCTGGATTCGGTACTTTCTGACAAAGGCTTCATCATTCAGGCCGACGAGCCCATTTATGCCAATCTCAGGTACCAGGTCGTGGGCAATAACCAGAGCCTTTCCATTACCGCGAAAGGAACCAAGGCTTTCGGGACCAGCTTTCGGGTCGCCCACGTGCGCAGCCTACCGGATAATATTTCCTATGCCACCATGACGGTCATGGGAACCGAGAACAATACCAATGTCGTCGTCGACCTGACGGGAACCGGGATCACTCTCTTCGGTCCCAACGCGCCCGACGCCAATGCCAATGTCCTCGCTTTCAACCTCAACCGCGGCGAAACCTATACCTTCGCCGCCAACGCCCTGGCCAACGGAACCCCGCCGATGGACAGCATCCTGGGCCGCCTCATTACTTCCAATCGTCCCGTGGTCACGGTCATGGGCAACTGGCTCGCCTCGTGGGCCAGCGGCAACTGGGACGTCGGCTTTGACCAGCCGGTGGCGGAAAACCTGTTGGGAACGCAGTATGTATTGCTCCAGGGAGCGGGATCGAATGACAAGGAAAAGGCGATTGTGATTGGGAACCAGAACAATACCGAAATCTTTCTGAATGGCTCGGCGATTCCCTTCGCCACCCTCGACGCGGGGGAATTTGCAGAAATTCCCGGCAGCTTCTACAACGCGGACAGCGTCATGTTCATCCAGACGTCCCAACCCGCCTACGTCTGGCAGGTCATGTTTGGCCGCAACTCATGGGCCAATTGGGGCCTCAATTTTCTCCCGCCCGTCTCATGCCTCACCGAGCGGTTCGTCGACTTCATCCCCAACCTCAACCTCGTCGACACCATCTCCTATACCGGCAACATCAACCTGATTACCTACGGCGGCTCCACGGTCACCTTCAATGGCGGCCCGGTTCCGGTTGCCCCGGTCAATGTCCCAGGGTCTTCCTTCCAAGCCTACCGCGTCCACGGCCTGACAGGCAATATCCGGGTACAGTCCTCCTCGATTGCTGTGGTGGGCATGTACGGCTATCGCGGCCCTTCCTCCTACGGCGGCTATTTCAGCGGATTTGACTCCATTCCCGAGATCGTCGCGCCCATCACCGGCGGAAATTGTCCCGATACCTTGTTTGTGGACAATACCTTCGATTCCTACCAGTGGATGGTCAATGGCGTCGTCGACCCGGCGGCCACGGATACGTTTTTTGCGTTGAATGGGGCGACCGGCGCGTTCAATGTGATTGTCTCCAAGGGCGTCTGCGAGGATACCAGCGGGACATTTACCATCAACTGCATTCTTCCGGTGGCACTGGCGTACTGGGAAGGGGAATGCAGCCCGGTGAGGGAGGTCAAATGGGGGACGTGGCAGGAGGAAAATGCGGATTGGTTTGTGGTGGAAGGAACGGAGAATGGGGCGGAATGGACGGAATGGGGACGGGTCAAGGCCACTGGTAACAGCGCGCTTTTGCGGGAATATCGCCTTTCTTTGCCTGCTGAGGCGCATGTTCACTCGAATTTTCGGCTCCGCCAGATTGACGTTGATGGCCAACAGCATGTGTCCGCCGTCTTGCGGATGGATTGTGGGGCGGAGCGTTGGGTGGAAGTGGTACCGCATCCGGCGCAGGGCGATGTCAGGGTGCAGTTTTCGGGGTTGAGCGGGGTGGTTGCAGTGCGGGTGTTTGGGGTGGATGGCCGGGAAATTCACCACGGGGCGGTGGATGGAGCGACCGGGGAGTTCCGGATGGAACTGCCCCGTGGCCTCTATGTCCTGCAATTGCAGGATCAACAGGGCGTCCTCCGACGCCAATTGGTCGTACAATAAGCGCATTTGTCGGATGCGGAAGCCATTTGGCTGTCGTCCCCATCAGGGCATTTGATTTTTCCTATTTCTCCCTCATTGGAATTGCTATCTTTGGTCAATGAATATGTGGGAAAAGGCCTTTTTGTGTGTGCTTTTGCTGGCGCTTCCGGGACTCTTGATGGCCCAGAAGGCAACGGTCAAGGGACGGGTATTCGACGAATACAACCGGCCCATTGATTCCGTAAAGGTGCAGGAGAAGGCTTACGGAAAGGTCACGTTTACCGATTCGTTGGGGCGCTACGAAATGCAGTTGCCGGTGGGGAAGCACTACCTGGACTTTTCTGCTCCTTCCTTCGAAGACGTCCGCAAGGAATTTTCCCTCGTCCCCAATGAAGTCAAGCGCGTTCCCGCCAAGATGGAGGCGTCCTATACGCTGGACCAGGTCCGCATCACCGACCAAAAAGATCCCACTGACATCACCGATCCCGAGCGCGCGTTCCGCCAGCTCATTCCCATTGATCCCAAACGCGTCACAGAAATCACCTCGGTCAAAAGCGACCTGAGCAGCAAGCTCGCCACCATGGGGGCCGGGGTTGTCCAAAACAGCGAATTGTCCTCCCAGTACCGCGTACGCGGGGGAAACTTCGATGAAAACCTCATCTACGTCAACGACATCGAGATTTACCGCCCCTTCCTGATCCGGACCGGGCAACAGGAAGGCCTCGGCTTTGTCAATCCCAACCTCGCTTCCGAGGTCGGCTTCAGCTCCGGCGGCTTCCAGGCCAAATACGGCGACAAGATGTCTTCGGTCCTCGATGTGACCTACGCCGATCCCGATGAATTGCACGGATCGGTGGAACTGGGGATTTTGAACCAGAACATCGACATCCAGGGAAGTTTTGTGCAGAAGGACAAGGAAAACAAAGAAGAATTCGGCTCGACCCAAGAGTATCGCCCCCGCAAATTTGGCTACCTGGCCGGGTTTCGTCGCTTTACTCCGAGTTATGTCCTGAATTCCCTGGATACCCAGGGGGAATACCGGCCCCGGTTTCTGGACTTCCAGGGCATGCTGACCTACCGTCCCCGCCAGAAGATCAAAACCATGAAGGTGCGGGAACGCCGGGACGGTTCTATGGACACGATCTATTACAACCGGGACCGGTTGAAGTTCTCGTTTTTCTTCAATTACGCTTCCAACAACTATCTCTTCACCCCCCAAAGCCGTGAAACTTCCTTCGGAAGCATCCAGAATGCCTTCCGCTTGCAGGTGGCATTTGTCGGCCAGGACTTGTCCGCGTACAGCACCGGGTTGGGCGCTTTCACCGTGGAGCACCGCCCCAACGCGCGCCTGAAGATGAAGTATATCTTCACCGCTTTCCAGACCTCGGAAGTGGAATTGTTTGATGTCGAAGGCGGCTATTTCCTCAGCGACGTCAATACCAATTTCGGTTCGGAAGGCTATACGGAAACGACTTTTGACCGGGGAATCGGTACTTTTTACCGCCACGGCCGGAACTACTTGCTGGCAAATGTGTTTGCCGCCGAGCAACGGGGCGACTGGTTCCCGGGCCGGGATTTCCGGCACAAGATCAGCTGGGGTGTCCGCGCCCAACAGCAGTTGATCGACGACCAATTGAAAGAATGGAGCGGTACGGATTCCGCCGGATATTTTTCCTTGGACGAGAGCTTCCGCACCACAGCCACTCTGAACAGTTCCTTGGTCAAAGTCTATGTCCAGGACCACTGGAAATTGTCTCCTGACAAGTCCAAGCGCTTGATCTTTGGCGCCCGCGCCATCTACAACAGCCTGAACGAGCAGTTCCTCGTGGCTCCCCGGGTCCAGTTTGTGATCGATCCGGCCTCTTCCACCCGGAATGACATGGACCAATCCATGTACACGCGGAGCGATGAACGCCGCTACCAGATCCGTTTTGCGGCTGGGATGTACCATCAGCCCCTGTTTTACCGCGAGATGCGCTCCTTTGATGGGACATTGTTCACGCAACGGCCCGCCCAAACGTCCTACCACCTCATCGCCGGGGGGGATTACCTCTTTAAAATTTGGGACCGCCCCTTCAAATTGATGGTGGAAGGCTATTACAAGTACCTGGAGAACCTCGTCCCCTACGAAATCGACAATGTGCGCTTGCGTTATTATCCCGAGTTCACAGCCGATGGCTACGCGTACGGGGCTGATTTTCGGGTGACGGGAGAATTTATACGGGGATTGGATTCTTGGCTGAATGTCGGCCTGTTGCGGACCGAGGAGCGTTTGGAACAATTGCCGGACTCGGGCTTTGTTTCCCGCCCCACCGACCAGCGCCTGAATTTTTCCATGTATTTTCAGGATGAATTGCCATTCAATCCGACCTACAAGGCCCATATCAACTTCGTCTACGGCAGCGGCCTCCGTTATGGGTTCCCCGGCCAGGTGGAATCACGAACGGTTTTGCCCCTTCCCTCCTACCAACGCGTCGATTTGGGCTTCTCGAAGCTCATTCTCTTCAAGACACCGGAAGAGTTGGACGACAAGAAATTTGGATTGCAAAGCATGTGGGTTTCCGCGGAAATCTTCAACCTCTTCCAACGGGCGAACACGATTTCCTATACCTGGATCAAGGACATCTTCAATTCCCAATTTGCTGTTCCCAATTTCCTTTCGGCCCGCCTTCTGAACGTGCGGGTGATCATGCGCTTCTAGCGCTGCTTACAAGCGCTTCTCCGCGACCATCAGCATGTGGGTCACCGGATATTCGCGCGGCTTCAATTTCCCCTCTTCCATCAAAAATAGGTCCGCTTTGCCCCGGTAACGGTTGTCCACCAGCCATTGATTGGTGTACTTGGACGAGCCCGCCGCAATGTGGAAGCCCGCCTCCTTGAGCGCGACCATCCAATCCTCGTAGTTCCAAAAGCAGAACATCTCGTGCATTTCGCTCTGCCAATTGCCGGTATAGTCCTTTTTCGAAATGAACTCCATCGCATCCCGCAGCGACAATACCGCGTATTGCTGGCTCTCGTACTCCTTCCATTCAAACTGGAAATCGTAGCCTTCTTCCCGCCGAAAATCACGCGCAAACCGCAAAAATCGGGCGTGGGTGCTGAGACCATTTAGATAGCTTTCCAGAGCCTCTCCTTCCTGCACTGGCGTTTCCCAGTCGTAGTTCCGCCCGTCTCCCTCTTCGAGCCGCAACCAAATTTCTTCATCGGGCCGGTCGGGGCCCAGCACGTCCCGGTTGATCCACACTCCGCCCGGCGCAAGTTCGGCGTAACGGTTCTGGATGAAGGCCAATAAGTCGGCGTGGCCGCCGTAGGATTCGATTTCGTGGGTCAGTGAGGACGTATGGATCGTGTGCATGGACATGGGCTCGAAACAGAGTCCGGCCACTGCATTTTTCTGGGCGAAGAAGATGTTGGGGTTGCCGAAAGCGCCGTTTTCTTTGCGTTGGAGGCAAATGCGGTATAGGCGAAAGGCAATCTCAATGCCGATCAGATCGGATTCGCGAAAGCGTTCGTCGTGGCTGACGTAGGCCAGCCAGGTCCCGACGGCGCAGCCGATGTCGCCAATCCGGCCCGGCCGGATAAATGGGCGGGTTTCCTTGAATTTGAGCTCGGCGATTTCGTCCATTTGGCGGACATAGCTGTTGTAATCGCGGGATTCGGTGAGGTCGCCATCGGCCCCGAGCATATTGTCTGAAAACAAGCGCTGCACCTTCGGACCCAGGCGGTAACGGGACCAAATGAGGTAGCTGGCCTGGTGCACATGGTCGAAAACTTCCCGGTTGCGGAGCCAATCGCCCTCGGTTTGGGCGATCATCTCCACCAGGTCCCACGGACTGTGGGTGCTCAATTCTTCGGTCTTTCGATCCGCAAGCTCGACGGGTAGAATGCGGAATCCGAGGTCCTCGTACATCTTGAGGACCGGCGAGGAACAGGCCACCACGGTATTCTGGGGGGTCAGGTCGACCATGCCTTCGCTCTCGTGGCGGATTTTCTTCAGGGTATAGGAAGCAAAATCTTTGAGGTAGCCAACGTCGTCGATGGGAAAGACGAATCCGGGGACTTCCAGCTCCTGTTGGAAATCAAGCAGGGCCATGGCCCGCAGGTAAAAGGGCACCGGATTGCGGCGGGTATTGGCGTGGTTGGCGGAGGTAGTGGCAAATACAATCCGGGTGACCGGCTGACTGATGCCCAGGGGCTTGCCATTGACATCCGGTTCTTCCAGGAGCCCATTTTGGACGATCCGATACAGGTACTTGAATTGGAAATCGGTCAACAGGTGGTGACGGCCGGGAAAGAGGATGTTCATACCTTGAATTTAGAAAAGGCCCGTCATTTTCATCCCCTTTATTCAATATTCTCTATTTTACGCCATGCAAACCATGATCGCTCTCCTCCGCGGCATCAATGTCGGAGGACACCGCAAAATCAAAATGGCCGACCTGCGGGAACATCTTGGAGCCGCTGGCTTCCAGCAGGTTCAAACCTATATCCAGAGTGGGAATATTGTCTTTCAGTCCGGAGATTCGACTCCTGCTTTGGAGGTGAGGATAAAAGAACTGATCCTGGAAAAATGGGGATTTGAAGTGGAAGTCATGGTGTTGTCGGGGGAAGAATGGGCGGAAATTGAGCGGAGCAATCCCTTTCTTCCGGAGCAAGAGGCCAATATTGCCCGCTTGTCGGTGACGGTTCTGGGCGAGGCACCCGCGGCCGAATTGCTTCCGGCGGTCCCGCCGGAAAAGTACCTCCCCGACCAATTTCAGTTGATTGGTCGGGCGGTGTACCTGTACTTGCCGAACGGCATGGCCCGTACGAAGCTCCAGCACGGCCTGTTCGAGAAGAAATGGGCGACCCGCGCCACAAATCGCAATTGGAAAACGGTCCGTAAGCTCCTGGCGATGAGCCAGGAGGCCTAACCGGGTTTCTGGGTAGTGATTTTTTCTCCCCGCAGCCATTTTTCCACCAACCAATCTGTCTCCAAAA
Organism: uncultured bacterium; assembly: GCA_963923035.1. GTDB lineage: Bacteria > Bacteroidota > Bacteroidia > J057 > JADKCL01 > CAWUKT01. The sequence continues at coordinate 102,325 of CAWUKT010000009.1, read as the reverse complement.
AGCCCATCACAAACCGGTTTGACCAGCTCAATACCGGTGATTCAACCGCTTTTTCCCGCACCACCACCGCAGGATCGCCATAGCTCGAATGCAGGAACCACAATTCCTTTTGCGCATCCAAGAGCAGGAATCCGACGTGGTTGTCCAATCCCACCACATAGAAGCCGGACCGTTGGGCCTTCATCTTCTCCGCCAGCTCCACCGTACTGAGGCCCGACCAATCCAAACGGTCCTCCGCGGGTGCCAGGGAGCGCACGATGTACAGCGCCGCCTGCTGGGCCAGTCGGTACCGCTCCAGTTTGAATCCCGCATCCCTCAGGAGCGTCGACACAAAATAGCCACAGGCAATCTGCCCTTCCCGGGGAGTTTCGCTGATGCCATTGAAATCCCATTCTGTGCCGTACCAGGAAGGAATCAGGTTGTCCTCCAACTCCTTGAAAACATAGGTTCTGGCCTGGTTACGAATTTCTGCCTTGCCATCCGTTCCGGCGGCGGCGAACTCGCATTGGAGACGGGCTTGCTCGTGGAGGATATTGGCCTTCATCTCGGTATAGTCACCGGGAGTAGCCGCGCCCAGATAAGGATTTTGGCGGGGATCGTCAATTGGGGTCTGGGGATGGACAAGCAAAAAGAAGAGACAGCAAAGTCCAGTGTACAACATGGCTTTTACTGGAGAACGGACAGGAAGCAAATGGTTACAAAAAAAGGCTTCCGCGGGGAAGCCTTGATATTTTTTTCCTGATTAGAGGGCAATCAAGCCGATTGTGTTCGAACGCCCGAAGTCTCGGGAGTTCCCACAGTGTGATTCCGGCGGTCGTTGCGGACCGCATCGATGATTCCATCACATACTTCCTTCGGATTGAGAAGGCGTTGCATGCCTCCCTCCTCCACCTTGAGTCCCAACGTAATGGTCCGGTACAGGACCCGGGGCATCTCAGGGAAAGGCTGGCTGAAAAAGCGTTCGTATTCCTCTTCCATCCCGGCGTGGTTGTCAATGACCTGAAAAAACCGACAGATGGGAGAATACTTGTTCACCATTCCAGCGACAATGTCCGAAGCCTCCATGGCATCCGCACTCATCCAATTGACCACCATAATGATGGGGCCGTGCTCAACTGTTGCTTGGCGGAGGCCCTTCAAGAGGTCCTCTGTGTGACGATAATCGACTTGAATGGGATTAATTTTACCCGGCAGTTCATTCGCGTCTTCGATCAGTGTTCGGAGACGATCTTCATTCCGGGCTACTACACTAACAATGTTGTCATGTTCGGCGAGGAAAAGGGACACATTTCTGAGCATTCCAGTTCCTCCTACGACTAATACGTGTGCCATAATATTCGATCCTCCAGTTATCTTAATACCCATGACGAAACTTCGCCATAAAACGTCCTACATAGGTCTATTCAAATGGTCTCAGAGCAGTACGCGGTAGCTAGGGTAAACCGCTTGTAGTTCATCACTTATTACGACCTTTGAAATAATATAGTTGCAAAAAATGACAACTCAAAACGAAAAAAATCCACACGAGTCATGTTAAACGTTGATAAGCAAGGAGATAAACATCGCGTCCGTCGTTTTGAGTGTCTGGAGCGAGGTCGGAATGCTCCAATCGGGTCTGGCCCCCTGAAAGGAAATAGGGCAAAAACAATTGCACCTCAATCTATTCGGGTATAGACCACTTCTATTTCGAAAGCCCCTGCCCCCATTTCGTCGATGATCTTGCTCTCCAGGTCAAAGGTCGCCAGTACCCTGGTTGTCTCACTTTCCCATATCCAACGTGATACATCCGGATGAGAGCCCGGCACAATTTGATGGGCTTCCCCCAGCTCTTCCTGCAAATCAACCTGGGCAGATTTAGCCGCTTGATAGGCCTCCTCTCCACTCACAATGTCGAAACTTTGGGTCATGGTCACCAGGCACAATTCCGCGGCATCGTCATACTCCAAACGGATGTCCCAACCCTCATTTTGGGTCCGGGTAATGGTGCTGTAAAAAGGGTCTCCGTAGTCAGGTTCAACAACCCAACCTTTTTCTTGCAATTCGACTTCAATTTGGGACTTCGGGGTATTCCATGCAAAATGGCTCCAGCCGTCAGGAATGGGCTTCATGGTCGGTGTTTGTGCATTCAAGGTTCCCAGCAAACAAATTGCCAGCAAGATTCCGAGACATCGGTTCATAGGTATGAGGTAGACATTTTCGGTGGAAATTCAAAGGGCAAAACAATTCTCCTTTTCAAAGAATTCATTCCTAATCTCCTTTGTTCCAATTAATTAGTATATTGATTGTTAAGAACTACAAACAAAATCATGTCTGAATCAAACCCTCTTCAGCTGAGCTCTGAGAACCAGAAGCAAGAAGCATCGTCGTCTCATCCACTCCAACGAAGCGCATTTGACGCCCAGGGAGGCGGCAATTCACTCCCCCCTCCCAACTCCAAGCCCGTTCAACGCCAGGTTCGCGTCAATGGTGGCTCCACGCGGGTCGCCGAGGACGAGTACCAGGTGGGCGGGTCCAAGGAAAATATCGGAAACCGGTTCCCGGTCCGGGATTTGATCGGTGACGAGGTCAAGCGGATCTTCAATGACGTGGCGGAGTTGGAGAACTACGCCAACGGGAATACCGACAACATCGGTGATGTGCGCACCCAATCCGGCGAGACCTACTGGTACCGCCTCCCCAACGATCGGCTGACCGTCCTCGGGGAGCGCCACCACAACCCCGACGGCAATGTGCCGGACGTCATCGCCGCCTTTGGGACGTCCCGCTTTGTGTACGAGCCCCACCACGAATTCACAGACACCACCGCCATCCCCAACGCCCAGATGGGCAATGGGACGCGGACCCGCACCCAACAGATCGAGGCCAACCTGGACACCGGCCCCTTTGTCAACCGGGCCGCGTTTGATCCCCACCTGGAAAATATCGTGATCAAGGCCATGACCGGGACCGCCTTGTTCCGGAACCGTTTCATGGCGGCCGATCCCCCCAATATGTCCGAGGCGGACCGCCGGCGGTACAGTGGACGGTCGGATGCCGACTCCTACTCCATCGGCGATCGGATCGCCTTGTATTACTCCATGGCCATCCACATCGCCCAGGACCTTTCCCAGTTTCCATTTCAGGAGGAAACCTTCGTGGAGAGTCCCTACATGAAATCGGCCCGCAAGGTGGTCGAGTATTATCTGGCCCACCAGGCCATCCTCGATGCATTCATGCAGGCCAAGGATGCCAGCGACCTGGTGGGCATTTATGAGCTGTGCGAGCCCAACCAATTCGCCAACCTGCCCATTTTGGAAGAGTTCTCGGTCCGGTTCCACTACTACGGAGCCGATTATATCCAGCAATTGGGGAACGAATCCGGGAATGCCCGGCTCGAAGCTGCCGGAGAGACCCTCGCGGGGAATCTCGGCGCGGACCTTCAAGACATGAACCCGGCCCGGGAAGAAGTTATGTGGAACCGGGTCGTCGAGGCGAACAACGGCGGTTACCTGATTGCCGGGATGGGCGACGCCCACCGCAGGAACTTCGTTGCCCGGTTGGGGCAACTGGGCATCCCCCAGGAAGAAACAGTGGCCTCACTTCGTCGGCAGCGGGCCGAGAACAAGGCCGCCTGGACCGATTGAACGAATACCTTTATTCAAGCGTTGGCCGCCCATGTGAATGGGCGGTTTTTTTGTATCGAAAACTATTTTCATTAAGTATTAAAAAGGCCTCCATCCTTGACAGATGGTGTCAAAACCCCTTCGTATATTTATAATAGAAGGATGAGGGAAAAACAATGAAACCAATTTCAATCCCACCCAATTCATTGTTTTCTCCATCCAAAATGCAAACCTAACCTAAACAAACACAGCGAGCCGTCGGCTTTCTGAGACCTAGATACAATTGCTATTTTTTAACCATTTAAAAGTAATCTGAATTAAAATGATGCAAGAAAACGTAATTCAAATCGTAAACGCTCAAGAAAATGTAACCGTTCAAATCACCGGCGAACCGGCTGAAATGAATATTGGCGGAAATGGTTACGATGGAAATTTGGCCGTTCTGCGGGAAAACGGATCCGTCGCGATTCAACTCGAAGGCGACAATTCGGATATTTTCATTGCAGATATTGAAAAGGAAATTATTCATCCGGATCAATTGGAAGACTTGCAGGATATGGCCAGCTTTCTCCTTGAAAATCAGCATCTTCCTGGATTTCCGTCGGCCGAAATGTTGCGGCCCGGATATCGGGTTAAGCAGTTCATGATCAAGCTCATACGAATGCAAGAGTTTTTGATTCTGCAAACCGCTGATCTTCAGGCCAAACTGGACGCACTTCAGGTGACGTCCTGACGGCCCCTCACTACCCAACAAACAAACCGCCTCCCAAAGGGCGGTTTCATTTTTTATCCCCCTCCCTCCCCTTTTCTTTGTTGGAATCTCAGGAAACCTCCTATATTTAAGGAACTTAGAACCAAGAAACGATACAACATGAAACCTACCGTCCGACTTACCCCGCTGCTGTTTATTCTGTTTTTCTCCCTGGCTTTCACCCTCCAGGCCCAGAAAAAGAAGTACCAGGCCATTCAGGGATTGGGTTACCTCCATACCCAAATTACCATCCTGATCGACAATTGGGAGGTCCATCCGCTGAATGAAATTTCCCTGGACGCCTTCCAAAAAGAGTACCGGAGCCACTTCGTGGAAGAAATTCAACACGACGAAGAATGGGTCGAATTCATGTTGGTGGAAGACAATCTCCTCTTCGGATTCGAAGAGCATATCAGTGCCGATGTCGAAGAGGCGCTCGAGAGCAATATCGAGTTTTACGACCGGGTAATCGAGATGTTGCGCAGTCCCGACGAAGTCACCCTGAACCTGGAAGCGTTGGAAAATGAATTGGAAGATGCCGATGCCCGGCTATATGAGGTGATTTATCCCGCGCTCTGTAAATAAAATTGCTTACAAAGAAATTGCCCCGCTTCTTCCGAGGGAGAAGCGGGGCATATATTTAGGAACGTTGTGGTATCAGGAGTTGAGTTTTTTGCCGGAAGGCAAGAAAATTCCGAGAAGGACATACAGAACCAATGCGAATCCCCCGGTCAATCCGAAGGCGCCGATGAACAGCAACCGGATCAGGCTCACGGGAAGGCGGCTGTTTTCAGCCAGACCAGCGGCAACCCCCAAAAACACTTTTTTCTCGGACAGAGAAAGCCGCTCAGCATTGCTGTTGGGGGCTTGGCCCACCACGTTTTGAAGGCGCTGGTTCCAGCGCGGCGCATCGTTTCGTTGGCGGGTCTGACGACGCTCATTCGGGAAAAACTTCCGCCGAATCTGAAGTTTGGGGAAGTTGAGCCGGCCTTTGCGGAATACCCGCCGCCAAACCTTCAGCAACCCATATCCCAATCCACCGATTCCAGCCAGGACCACGAATGGCATTAGATTCTCTTTCAAGGCAGTCAAGCTGCCCAGACCGAGCTTATCCAGGTTCATCGCGAGGTACAATCCAGCGCCCGACAACAGCGTAATCAGGCCGGCAATCGCAAATTGATTGCTTTCCTTTTTCAGCTCAGCCGGTGCTTGTTCCTGCGCGATCTCCAAATCGTCCATCATTCCAGGCATGGAATACGACTCAGAAAATTGGTCAAAACTGTATTCGTTAATAGATTCTTCGTACATGGGTTTTTGATAATACCTTATTGTATACGGGTCAAGGCGCCTTTGAGTTGTCGCAAAATTGATATACCCGCTGTTCGGTCACCACAAAGTCCATAGGGATGTCCGTTTTTTCGATCGGCAAGCCCGTTTCCACCTTCCCTTCTTCGTAACACAACCCAACGATCAGGCATTTCGGACGCACCAAGCTGAGAAAGCGATCGTAGAAGCCTTTCCCGTAGCCCAAGCGATTCCCGGCCATGTCAAATGCCAGCATGGGCACCAATACCATGTCCAGCACCATCGGAAACACCTTGTTGAAGGGCATCCTCGGCTCCGGAATCCCCCAATCATTTTCCACCAACTCGATCTCATGCGTCAATTCCACGTGGTCCAACTGATTTTTCAGCGGATTGACGACCGGCACCACCATCCGAACATGGGTATGGCGATGATCGACGTAGCGCTGGATCGGGAGGGTATCCACCTCGTGCAGGGCGGTAATAGGTTGGTAGAGATGGAGGTAGCAAATGGGCTTCAAGGAAAATCGTCCCCGCCACTTTTCAAATATCTTTTGGCCGCGGGCCGCTTTTTCCTCCGGCGAAAGCGTTTTGCGCCACGCTTTTTTCTCCTTCCGAATGTTTTTTTTCAGGGCAATGGAATCCATTGGGGCTCAAATGTTTCGGGTTCACAATGGTCCAGGATGAGATCGACGAGGGTCTTGTAATCGCCGTTTAAGAAATGGGTGAAGTTCAGGTAGCGCTCCTGCTTGAAACCTTCCGGTTGCACGACGTTCTGGGCCTCCTCTAGCTTCCGAAATGGTTCCGGATGGGCATTTCGGATGTTTTTGCGCCATTTCTTCAGCAGATTTTCCCGAAACTTCTCATTCCGCTGCTGCTGGCCAAGGACCGTCCGCACCAAAGTCGGCTCCGTTTCTTCCATAAACCCGGCCAAGGCCCGGTAGGAAGCATCGAGCTGGGAAAACAAGGTTTCAAAAACCGAAGTATCGTCGTGGTTGTCGTGGTAGGCCCGGAAAAGTTCGTGGAGGGGTCGGTCGATGGCGGCGGGGCCCAGGCCTTCGGCCAACAAAGGGGCCACGGCCTCCGGCTGGTAAAGGGTCGCGCTCATGCGTGGCAGCACCATCGGGAAATGGACGCCCATTTCCCGAAAGCCTGCGTAAAGCTGGTGCCAGTACGTTACTTCGGCCCAACCGCCCGTGTATACCAAATTCGGCAGGATTATCTCCTGGTAGAGCGGCCGCATGGCCACATTCGGACTGAAATCCTCCGGCCGCAGCCGGGCTTTTTCCAGCATCTCCCCCACTCCCCACGACTCATGACCGTCTTGGACCCGGATGCGATCTCCTTCCCGGAACAACAGCTCCCGTTTTCCCTCGCCCATGTAGAACAGATTCAGCTCCCGGGGGAAAATCTGCGCCTTATAGCCCAATTCCTCCAACTGCTCCGTCGTTTTTTGAACCGCAGCCCCCATGCCTTCTCCCTTCAACTCCCGCTCAATCCAGGGCAGCAACAAACGCTTCAACGCGGGACGATCCGCATCCAGAACCACCAATCCATGTTCACCGAACAGCTTTAAAATCAACTGCCGAAAGGCGTCGCTGAGGTTCCGCAGCGGCGCGTAACAACTTCGCAGATCAATGGGAATGTCCGCGAGGGTATCCTGAATGCCAACTTCCAGCAAATGCCGCCCAACCGGTCCTTCAAATTGGCCGGAATAGGTGACCGTTGCGTGGTAATTGGGGTGAAAATGATTGATCTCCTCCCAATCGTGGTCCTCGCTCGCCATCCAAAACACCGGCACAAAATTGTAGTCTGGAAAGCGCTCAGAGAGATTCTGAGCGAGTTTGATGATCGTGGAAATCTTGTAGATCATGTACATCGGCCCGCCCATCAGAGAGAGCTGGTGACCGGTCGTCACCGTGAAGGTCTTGGGAGAACGCAGCAACTCAATGTTCTCCGTAGCCCGGGAGGCTTCCCGAAACGGCGCATTCTGGGCCAGGAGGTCTTCCACCAAAGCATCCCGATCAATGTCGACCTGACTTCGGTCCTGAATCAGGGTTTCAAAATCCGGTTCGAGGATGGAGTAGCGAAAAAAAGGCGCCAAATCAGCGGCCCCGGCGAGGAGATCCTGGCGAAAATTGCGGTGACTCATTGGACTTCTCGGTGCTGCGTTCGGTAAATGACCTGGTCAGCGACGTACAACAGACCAAGCAAGGAGGTATAGAGAATGAGAACGGGAGTCGGATTGGAAATGAGAAAACCGCCCAAAATCCCGAGCAGGGTTCCCAAATATTGAATGTAGAGCAGCTGCTTGTTGGTGGCGCCGCGGATCATGGCTTCGAGGCCACGCTCATCCAGGTGCTCCATTTGTCCTTTCAGGAGACGCTGAATGTCAATCCGCTCCAGAATATCCACCACAAGACGCAGGTAAAAACGTTCCATGTCTTCCTGCTTCTCTTTCAGGAAGCGGGTCAGCTTGGGCGTCTCCTTTTCCAGTTCCTGGATGATGTCGATGACGGCATCGGGTACACTGTCCAAGAGGTTGTGCATCAGGGATTCGTACTCCTGCGGCCGCAATTTCTTATAGGTCTTGAATACAAATCCGCCCAAGCCGCGGTTGATCCGCTCTTCCAAGCGGGCATCGATCTCGGCAATGATGCGTTCCCGGACTTCCGGGCGGTCCATGTTCGCCTCGAGATGGGTACGTACCAACGATTTGATTTCCTGGCGGAATTCCTCATCATGGAGGAGGTTCTCAGTGCCATCCAGCAGGATTTCATTCGCCCGCTGGATAATGCCCGATTCGTGGATTCGCTTTTGGATCAACTCCTCGCTCAGGATGAACTTGTGGATGCCCCGGGACAATTGGAAGATGATCTTGTCACGTTGGCCGGGAATGAGTCCCTGCCCCCAAATCGGCCGGCGTTCGACCGGTCGAAAGAGCATTTGGATTGCCAACCAGTTCGTGCCGTATCCAATCAATCCGCCGACGGCGACGGTCCGGATGATCGCCTGGAAAGTCACCTCCAGCGGGCCAATGAAAAACGTCGCTTCGGGACCAACGTCCCAGAAAAAGCTCGTCACAAAGGCCGCGAGGCAGAGGTAGGGCAGAATACGGAGAATGGAAATAAACGTCCCCAAGCCCTTGTTGGATCGCTTGGGAGGGGTAGACATACCATTCTTTGACGGCTCCTGGGCTTCGTCAAAGATTTGGTTGAAATGAAAGTGACGCTCAAAGTATTTTTTCAGCATAAGCGCATAGGGTACCCCTATTCATACCGGATGAGCCCGCGATTTGTTGCATTTCGGGGCCATTAATTGCCTGCCGAAACCGGATAAACCTGCCGCCATCCTTGATTTTCTTCCGCAAAGATGAAATTTAAGCGCAAGGCCTGGAATTGCCAAACGTCATAGCCCTGAACCATCTCCCGCCGGTCCGGCGCGCCATAGAGGGCATAAATGCGCCCCCGCTCGGTCTGCCAACCCGCCAGGGAATCTTCCGCCAGGAATTCATTGGCATAGAAAATCCGACCGTAATAGCGTTCCAAGACATCCGTGCCCGTTTCCCGACCCGGTTCCGCCCGTTGCTCCCAAAAGCTCCGGAACGCCTGCAATTTTTCGTCCGTTCCTTCAATCGCTTTCAATTCCGCCACTTTTTCCTCTCCCGCCACATATCCCATCCACTCAATCGATTGGTCCAGATCAAAAAACACCTCCCGCAATCGCTTCCAAGGCAATTCGAAGGACGCATTCTGTTCCACAATGAGGGAATCGTCACGGTACAGGAAAATCTCGAAAAGGTAGCGCCCCGCATCAAGGTCAAATAAATCGATCCCATCCGTGAATACCGCCCGGCCATTTTCCACGGCCATGACTTCATTCAACTGAACGATAGAGGTATAACGGTTGACCTGAAAACGGTCGCCATCGTCGCTGTGGGGGCTCGGAGCCACGCCCCGGTACAGAATCATCCGGGCCGTCAGGACTTCATCCTGAGGGCTGTACACCTCCACCTGGAATCGGATGCGGTCGGTCACCCCCGTCACGGATTCTCCTACCAAAGGCTTGGGATCCAACGCGCCTTCGGTCTCCCGCAGGAGCAGGATATCGCTCAGACCGGTAGTCTGAAAATCGCGGCACTCGTATTCCAGCACCGTGAGGTGGTTGTGGCGCGTCTTGTGGTTGCGAAGATCCACTTCTAACTCGTAAGCGCCCGTGGGCAGGTCAAAGGTATATTCGCGAAAGAAAGGATCGGCTCCGGAGAAAAAATCGAACTGTTGGGTCTCGCGAAACCGCTTCTCGAATACGATTTCGCCCGTTCCCGGAGTCTTGAAGGAGAGGTGAACTTCCAGATCGGTTTCCAAAAAGCCACTTGCCCCGACCAAACCAAACGTGGGGCCCAATTCGAGGAAAAGGACCGTATTGGCAGCGGGACGTTCGAGGTTGAGGCAGGAAACGGAAAATGCAGGGGAATTGGTTTGGGAAAAAAGGACCATGGGAAACACCAGGCACAAACCCAGCCAGCCCAGGGCGCTATTCCTCCCCCACCGACTCATTCAGCAACCGTTCCAAACAGATCAAATTCGGTGGCATCCTGGATTTCGACGGGATAAAATTCGCCCACTTTCAAGCCTTCCCCATTTACCAGCACCTCATTGTCCACTTCGGGGGAATCGTATTCGGTCCGTCCGACAAAAAACTCGCCTTCCGCCCGGTCGATCAGGACTTTCAGCGTTTTTCCGACTTTCTCCTGGTTCAATTCAAAGGAAATGCCCTGCTGCAATTCCATTACTTCCCCCTTGCGCCGCTCTTTCTCCTCCTCCGGCACATCATCCTCCGCATTGAAGGCGTGGGTATTCTCTTCGTGCGAATAGGTAAACACACCCAGTCGCTCAAAGCGCGCTTTTTCCACAAAGGCCAACAGCTCCTCGTGGTCTTGCTGCGTCTCACCGGGATACCCCGAAATCAGGGTGGTCCGCATCGCAATGCCGGGCACCTCTGCACGGATTTGCTCCAGCAAATCGTAGGTCCGCTTGGAGGTGGTCCCCCGACGCATGGCCTTCAGCATCGGATCGGAGATGTGCTGCAAGGGCATGTCGAGGTAATTGCAAATATTGTCGCGCTCGGCCATCGTGGGCAGAATGTCCACGGGGAAGCCGCTGGGATAGGCATAATGCAGCCGGATCCACTCCAGGCCCTCGACGTCGGAGAGGCTTTTGAGGAGATCGTTGAGGCGGCGCTGGCGGTAGAGGTCGAGGCCGTAATAGGTCAGGTCCTGCGCGATCAGCATGATTTCCTTGACCCCGCGCTTGACCAGCCAAGCCGCTTCCTGGGTCAGCTCTTCGATGGACCGGGAACGGTGCTTGCCCCGCATGAGCGGGATCGCGCAGAAGGAACACGGCCGGTCGCAACCTTCCGCAATCTTCAGGTAAGCGTAGTGGGCATCGGTCGTGATGAGACGTTCTCCTACCAATTCCTTCTTGTAATCGGCATTGAACTTCCTGAGCAGACTCGGCAATTCCATCGTCCCGAACCAATCGTCCACCACCGGAATTTCGGTCCGCAACTCATCGCGGTACCGCTCCGACAAACAGCCCGTCACATACAAACGGTCGATCTGCCCCGATTCACGCAGCTCGGCATAGTCCAGAATGGTGTTGATGGACTCTTCCTTGGCCCGATCAATGAATCCACAGGTATTCACAATGATCACATTGGCGTTGTCATCCTCGGACTCGTGGGTGGCCGCAATGCCGTTCCCATTGAGTTGGGTGAGCATCACCTCAGAATCCACCACATTCTTCGAACATCCGAGGGTGATGATATTGACCTTGTGCTTTTCGTAGGCTTTCGTCTTCATTCACAATTTATTGTCCGGCAAAAGTACAAAAAATCCCCGTGGGGACGGACCACAGGGGACCAAATAAAAAAGGGCCATCCCGAAGGACAGCCCAGTATCTCTTGGTGAGGAACCGAATCCTATTCGGTTGCCACTTTGAATTCAGTAGAGGTGTAGTAGTTGCGGAACTCAAGGTCTTTGCGGGCCTTGGCCTTCATGGCACTGTTGATCTGGCAAGCCTTGCGGAGGTTTTTACCCATGACGCTGGCGTCTTTGGTGCGGGCACCGACGACGGCGAGGGCATAGTAAGGCTCAGCCATGTTGTCGCCAGACTGCTTGGTCGCTTCGGTCAGGGTGTTCTTGGCTCCGGAGAGGTTACCCATGAGGAGCTTGCAAAGACCAGCGTTGTAGAGTGCACCTTCCAGTTCGGAAGCGTTGTTGAACTTCTCGATGGCCATGTTGTAGCGGGCCATCTTTTCCATGACAACACCCAGGTTGAAGTTGGCTTCGGGAGTGCTGTTGGCGGCGATGGAGCTTTCGAGAACGGTTTGAGCGTTCTTGTATTTGCCATTCTTGAGGTAAGCAACACCGATGTTGTTCAGGATGGAGTGCTCAGATTTGTTGAGCTTGTACGCCTTGTCGAGGTAGTTCATACCTGCGTCGAGGTCGCCTTCGATGAGGGCAATGACACCAAGGTCGTTGAAGGCACGCGGGTCAGACGGGTAAGCGTCGCGGAAAGCCTCAAGGAGAGCCTTCTTGCCACGGGTCTTGTCGATGCGGGAGATGGCGTACAGCCACTCTTCTTTTTCGTAGGTATCTTTCAGGCTGCCTTCAAAACCACCGCGAACAAACTGGCGGGCGATTTCGTCGATTTCTTCGTCGGTGCGGCGGGCTTCGTAACCTTCCATTTTGATGGTCGCACGACGGAGGGGAGCGAGGATGTTCTCAACGCGGTCTTTACCACCGACGAGGGCCATGACCTGCTTTTCAAGATCGTTGGGATCGAGACCAGCGGAAACGAGCTGGACGATTTGGTTCTTGACGTCCTGAGAGTAGGGCTGAGACTGAATGCTGGCTTTGAAACCGTCCCAGTCTTCGTTGGTGACGCTGATTTCGAAGAAGGTCGTATCGAGGTAGTTTTCGTAACCACCTTCTTTGAGTTGGGCAATCAACCAGTCCTGAACTTGCTTGGAACGTTCAACGGAGAGTTCAACGTTGCGCTTATAAGGACCTTCCGGAGAAGCGAAACCTTCGATGATCACCTTTTTGGCGACATACTTGTTCTTCAGGAAGTCGCCGATGGCGAGAACGTCGGATTGGTTGTATTCACCGGGCTGGATATCAGAAACGTTTTTGGGGAAGTTGAATTCCGCGGAGCGGTTGACTTCGACTTCCTTCTGGTAGTTGTGCTTGGAGAAGATCAGGTAAGAACCTTCATACACCATGCGGGAGGTGGTGATACAGCAGTTACACAGGTTTTCGACGTCCGGCAATTCGAATTCTTTGCCTTTGCGCTCGTAGTTCTGCTGGATCAGCAGGGAATTGCCATCCATCTTGTCTTCGAAGGGACGGGCAAACTTGAGGGTCGTGTCGATACCCGTCTTCTTGACTTCCGGGTACTTGTCGGCTGAGAATACGATCTTGCCTTGGGAGACACCACCGATCTTGGCTTCACCGATGTAAGTTCCACCTTTCTTCAAACCAGACTTGGGAGGCACGCTGGCTTTCAGCTGGTAGCGGATGGAGTCGGCATGCACCTCAATCGGATCCGGGCTACAGTTGACACTCGCGCCCTGGAATACTTTACAGGCAGAGAAGGCAATGGATACCAAGCCTGCAAATAAAACGAATTGAAAAACCTTCCTCATGATAAAGTTCTTTACGAAATGTGCGGTTTTCTTAATGTAATACGGTATTTAAACAGCAAGCAAAGTTATAACTAATTTTCTTATTCGGAAAATAATCTCATTTTATTTTGGGAGGGAGAATGGATTTCGAAAATGCCCTATATTTACGGCCAACAGTACCAAACCACCGTGTTTAAGGATTGAATTTACAGGCAGTTGAACAAGCGCTTTTACATCCTGAAAATGGTCTCAAACGCTGGTCGGCCAACCCGTTGGCAGGTCCGGAACGAAGCCTTTGACCTCATTGGCATTTACCTGCCTGAGCAGGTGGACCAACTGGCCCGTGACACGGGCAGTAAACTCGCACCGGCCGACATCCGTACTATCCTTCTGGAGGCTCCGGCCCACCAAATCATCCGAACCCCACTATGAACCAGGACTATACCCAAAACGTACTCGAATTTCGCAACGTCTCCACCGGTTATGGAGACAAAGTGGTCCTCCACAAGGTCCACTTCAATATGCTCCAGGGCGAATTCGTCTACCTGATTGGGAAGACCGGGGCGGGAAAAAGTTCGATCCTGAAGCTCATTTATGCTGACCTCGCTCCCATCGCGGGCGAAGTCGTCGTCGGCGACTACAACATCGGCCAGATCAAAAAGCGGCAGGTTCCCCAGCTCCGGCGCAAGCTCGGAATCGTGTTCCAGGACTTTCAGCTGCTGCCCGACCGGAATGTCTTCGACAATATCCGCCTCGCCATGCGGGCCACCGGCTGGCGCGACCGCAAAGCCATGAAGACCCGGGCGATCGAGCTCCTGGAACAAGTCGGCCTGGCCGACAAAGGCAATTCCATGCCGCACCAGCTCTCCGGAGGCGAGCAACAACGCGTCACCATTGCCCGTGCCCTCATCAACGAACCCATTCTCCTCCTCGCCGACGAGCCCACCGGCAACCTGGACCCCGAGGCCACCGACCGCATCATGGAGGTCCTGTTCCGCATCCACCTTGCCGGCACCTCCATCATCATGGCGACCCATGAGCACGACCTCATTCGCCGCTATCCCGCCCGGACCCTCGAAGCCCGGGACGGAGAGCTCCACGACCTCAAGCTGTCATTTGAATAGCCCAGCGGCAACAAACCCATTACTCCCAGGCACCCTTTCATTTCAAGCCACCGATCCCCACCGAACTTCGGAACAAAAAGCCTGTCTTCGGAACAAAATCTTGCCCCTTTGGAATTATTGTGGCATTATTGGGCGATAGTAAAAACAGTTCCCGAAGCTCGGGAGACCCACATTTTCTTGGTATTCGAAGATTGTTAGCCCCGTAAGGGGGCCCTTGGACCGTGCCTCATTGTCTGACACCTATGCTATGCTTCAACAGCAGGAAATAGGTAGTCGGGAACGGATGTATTGTCCGGCCAGTTCCCAGCTACGTGACTGGCCGCCGAACCGCCAGATTTTTGGTTTCCCGAAAACAAGGACGATGCATTCAAATATCAAGCCTCTTAAATCTTATTCACCATGAAACAGAAACTCAAGTTGACATTCCTGACCCTGTGGGGGATGCTTTTTCTCTGTGGAACCCCTTCGATCCACGCCCAGACCACTTCCATTTCAGGCTCATCGATTTCCATTGTGGGCGACGGCTACGACGACCGGTCCAGCAGTGGTTCCCTGAGAGTGGATTTACCCAGCAATATCCAACCGGGAGACGTCTCCTTCCTTTTCCTGGGCCAAAGTGACGCGACCAACCTCGCCCCGCCCTCGGGTTGGAGCCTCATCGAGAAACGTGGACCCGCCGACATCAACCAGGAAGCCCGCTACCGGGTCTACCAATCTGGCCAAACCAAGGTCCTCAATTTCAACAGCTCCAAGAATGCCTTTGTCTATGTCATCACCCTCCGGGGCGTCAGCAACAGCAATCCGATTCGGGAAAGCCTCTCCGCCAAGGATACCCAGGGCGGAGGCGGCAGCGGGTGCAGTGGCAACAAGACCCGAGGCCCCGCCCGCTCCCTCAATTCAATCGCGACGGCGAACAATGGCGTCCGCTTCCTGTCCTGCGTGTTTGACGATCCCCACATCGGACGCGTTTACTCCCGCTCGGACTATTCCCGTACCGCCATGATCATCGAAAAAGCCGAACGAAACGGCGACGACGGCATTCTGGTGGCTTATGAAAGCACCGATGGCAGCCGCACCGATGACCGCTGGATCCGGGGCATCAACTGTACAGGCGGCGGCAACAACGATGTCGTCATCGACTTCACCATCAATCCCTCCGGCAGCGGCGGGGGCGGAGGCGGCGGCAGTGACGTCATCGTCGACCTTTGCGAAAGTACCAGCGGCTGGACCAACAGCAGCGCCAACAGCTTGGTCCTCAGCGGAACCCGTCAGCAGGGCAGCCACAGCATCAAGTCAATCGGCCAGGGGACCGACGACTTCCGCAAGTCCTTCAGCTCCACCATCGATGGCTCGGGAACCAACCAATTGGAACTCTGGTACTATGTTTCCAGCATTTCCCGCATGAATTCCAGCGACCAGGTCGAGCTGGGCAGTGCTGGCCAGGCCGATAGCCAGGAATACCACTGGGGCATCTCTCGCGGTAGCCTCCAAACCGGTTGGAACAAACTGGAACTCCCCTACTCCTCCGCTGGAACCACCGGCGGCTCACCCAATCTCTCCGCGTTGAATTGGTTCCGCCTCTACCGGTCAAAGAACAATACCATCACTTCCCGCATCGACGACATCCGATTGACCAGCGGCGCCAACAAGCAGTCCAATGGCAATTATGTCACCGAGCACATCAGCAATTTCAAAATCTCCCCCAACCCCGCCCAGAACATCTTCAAGGTCTACCTGAACGACATCGATGATCCGGTTCAGGTACAAGTCTACGATCTCCAGGGCCGCCTGGTCCTGGAAGGCGCCACCACCGACCTCGTCACCGAATTTGACGTGTCCCAACTTGAGCGCGGCCTGTACCTCGTGAAGCTCGGCAACCATGCCGGCTCCGAAAACGTCCGCCTCGCCGTCCAATAATCCACCTCTAATGAAGTGCCCGACTTGCAGCTTTTCCGCAAGTCGGGCCATTTTTTTCAGCGCTTACTCTTTTTCTACAACTCAAAAGTCCCCGTCAACACGCCCAGGGGCGTGTCGAGCAGCAATTCATACGTTCCCTTGGGCCATCCGGTGACATCGATTTCCACGACTCCCGGCAGGTCCCAAACGCCTCCCCCTCCGCCCGAAACCGGGCCATTCACCTGGTAACTCGGATATTCCCAGTCCAGGTCCAGTCCATCGCCGATGGACACTTCCACCAGCACCAGGCCTTCTACGGGGTCCACCGAGATCACCATACTGATCCCTTCTTCCGTGGGAACATCGGGCTGTGCCGCCTGGAGGGACGACAGGAATGCAAGGCAGAGGACGGCCATCAACAGGATGCCTCCTCCAAAAGGATTTCGCAGCTTCATACGACAGTGATTTAGAAAGGTAATTAATGTTTGAAGGAATAGTTTACGCCTTTTCCACACCATTACCAAGCCGGTCCGGACCAGTATCGGAACTCTAACCAGGAACTTATAAAGTCCTAAGCCTCAGAAATGATGGGAAAATCGTAAATCGCTTTGGATTCGAGGTAGACCAGGAGGAGGTAGACCGAGAGGAAGAGAAACACCCAGCCCACGAAGAGATTCAGGCGGATCCGCAGCAGATCGTTGATGCGTCGGCGGGTGAAATGGGCCAGCTGGGCGAAGGAGGCGTACAGGATAAAGGTTCCGATGGGCACACCGATATAAAAGGAGATGATCGACGGCAAGTCATCGCTCACCCACTGCCCTTTTTGCAGGAAGATCGTCGCTTGCACCCAGAAGATAAAGGTCATCGGATTCGACCCACACAACAGGAAACCGTACCCAATCATCCCGAGATATCCCCGCCGCCGCGGCACCGCCACCTTCACCTTCTCCGTATTCATCGAATCGATGTCCGTCGGCTTTTCCTCAATTCCCTTCTTCCGATTGCGAATTGTCAACACGCCCAGGAAAAACAAAATCGGAATGAACACGATGTACATCACGTCAAATACCACATGGTCCTTGTCCAAGCCCCCAATCCCAAACAGCGGAATCCCGCAGTAAATCGCCTCCGCCAGGATCGCCCCCAAACCAATACTGTACCCCGCCCACCGGTTCCGGTTCAGAACTGCCTGAAAAACAGCCATGTTCACCGGTCCAATCGGGATTGACACCACGTAGCTCGTAACAACTCCGAGAAAGAATGTCAGAACAAGGTTCAAATTATGGGCGCGTTTATTTTTCCGTTGGATAGCCCCCGGCTGGAAACCAAAACTCAGCAGATAGGTTCCAGGCAGCCTCTACCAAAGCTGCAGGGGTGTTGAATCAATGCCGAATTTAATACTTCCCTTTACTTAATCCAATCCTCTTTCCCACACCCCAACAAAACTCATTTCTGGGGTAGGATTCATTTATCCAACTTCGCCTCGGCCGCTTCCCGCTCCCTCGGATTGTTGAAGACAAAACCGCGTTGCTCGGCGTCCTCGTGCCAGTCGATCTCCATGCCCAACACATACATGCTGTGCGCCCGATCGATGACCACCCGCATCCCCGCCACCTCATATTCCAGGTCCGCCTCTTTTTTCTGATCAAAACCCAGGATATAACCCATGCCACCACAACCACCGCCCCGCATCCCGACCCGCAGCGCATAATCCGCCGGAACCGACTGCGTCGCCATCACCTCTCGAATCGCGTTTGCCGCTGCATCTGTTATCGTCAAAGGTTCTGCCATAATTTCCTTTTTTCCAAAGGTACATGAGATGGAGGAATTCCCACGAATGGAAGCAGTGAATGGGCGGTCCCGGCCCTCTCCGGGCCGGGCGGTCCCTCCGGCAGTCGCTCCGCTCACGCGGGAGCTCCACAGACGCCTCCGACACCTACCGCAAGTATCCCCGAATTTTACCTAACACGATTCAGATGATCAAAAAGGGACATTCCACCTTGTTCCCATCCCCTATTTTCCCCAAAGAGCAACATCTGATTTTAACCCGCCCAATCGCCTAAACTTTTACGATCTTGCAGAATGACGTTCACCATCGATCTAAGCCCCTCCGAAGCCGAACCTACGACCATATCCCTTCAAGGACCGGCCGGAGAATCCACCGCCCGGATCGCCACCACCATGGGAGCCCGCATCTCCGAACTCAGGCTCCTGGGCCAGGACCTGATCCAGGACCACCCTGAATTTCCCTACTCCATTTCCAAAGCCTCTGCGCTGCTCTTTCCCTTCGTCAACCGCCTGCAAGACGGCCGTTATACCTTTGAAGGCCAGGAATACCGGCTGCCGATCGACCCCGAGGAAGGCAAGTCCGCTCTCCACGGATTGGTCCTGAACGAGACCTTTCGGGTGGTCAGCTCTGCCACCACCGATACATACGCCGAGGTCACCCTCGCCTACCAATATGAAGGGCAACAAGCCGGTTTTCCGTTTCCCTTCGACTTTCAGGTGACCTACCGCCTCAGTCAGGAACGGCTCGGCGTGACCGTCACCGCCACCAACAATGGCCCGTCAAATTTTCCATTTTGTGTGGGCTGGCACCCCTATTTCATCAGTCCTGACCTCAGCCAGAGCCGCCTGGAATTCCAGGCCCGGGGCACCATGGACATCGACCCCGACGGGATCGGCAAACAACTGATCGAAGGATTTGAGGCCATCTCCCTTGACCTCGACGCCGCCAAGCTGGACGATTGCTACGCCCTGAATACCTCCCAGGCCCACCTGCATACCCCGGACTATCATCTCGTCGTGGAAACCTCCTGTGAGAACCCCTTTATGCAGTTTTTCACCCCGCCCTACCCCAACCTCATCGCCATCGAGCCCACCTCCGGCGTCTCCAATACCTATAACAATGGGATTGGATTGCAGGTGCTGCGGCCGAATGAAGTGTATTCGGAGACTTGGGGAGTGGAGATTCGGTAGGGGTTATCCTGACCTTATATAAAGATCAATAGTGGATCATTGATTTTCGTTGGCTTCGTCCGCGAACTCGAAGACAAACCTCCGGTTCACAAAATCCAGCCGCAGGCTGCCCAGACTCAGAATATCCTGCCCAATAATCCCGTCCAGCTCGAAGAAATCCCCCGGCTCGACTGCTTCCTGGCGGCCTTCCGCGTACTTCAAAGTGACTTCCTCCCCGCCCAGCCAGAATTGGCAATCGCTCAGTTGGTCTACCTTGATCATTTCCTTTCCTCCCGCGCCTCCCAGCAAAAGTCGGCTGGTTTTTTCCACTTCCCGGCCCATCTTGGGATAGGCCGAGGGATAGAAAAACGTTGCTGAGGAGCCCGTATCCACCTTGAGGTGGAGGAAGCAGCCTTTGGATGTGGGAATTCGGAATATGGGTTGCCAGTACCAAAATAGATTGGGCTGGTCGACTGGATCGACCTGGGGCTTGCGCACCGTCAGGGTTTGGCCGGGGGTATCCAGCTCCACGTCCAGCTCCTTGAGGAAGGGCCAGCCGATGATTCCATCGATTCTCACTACAGGAATCCCCAACAGCCGGACCGTCAGGTCCCGCTTGTCCAGGATCATGAAGGGGACATTTTGGGCCTTGAGTGGTCCCAGGGCCAACTCATCGGCCGTGGCCATTTGGCCATTCACCGAATGCTTGGTGGCCGTCCCCATTTGGATGCCGCTCGATTCTGGCGGGTTGATTCCGGCCAGACTGGCCACCTTCGAAGAAATCACGTTTACACCGGCACCGGTGTCGATCCAGAACCGAAAGGACTTGCCGTTGAGGGTAACGTCAACGAGCGGGTTGTTGCCGTTGTTGAAGTAGAGGGGCAGGGAAAATGCGGTATCGGGAAATGTCAATTGGAAGGGCGCTTTCAGTCCGCGGAAGGAATTCGCGCCCTGTGCTTCCGAGGGATCGGGAACATCGGGTCGGTTCTCCCACCAATCCAAGGTTGCGTAATCGCTTTCCATCCAGGCCACGGCCTGCTGCAATGCGTTCCAATCCCGCTTTTGTGCGTCTTCCTGGGTTCCCAGGGTATCTTTTTCTCCCGGTCGTTTTCCTTTTCCCGCCACCAAATAATCCAGCATCCTCTCCCAATTGGCCCCATCGTTGACCGAAGGCTTGGAACGGGCCGCATCCAAATCGAAGTTTCGCCAGGCATCAAAGGCCGTTTCCTGATCGTAACAGGAGGCAGTACTTGAGGGCTGCGCGGCGGCAGAATGGACGATATTGACCTCCGAGGTCGTTTTGCATCCCACCATCAGCACCAACAAGACTGCCAATGAGATGAAGGAAGCAACACCGGGAAGAAAATGGTCGTTGAGGTTCAGGATCCTTGGATTTTTCACACCTAAACATACGACTCAATAATTGTCCTATTGTCCAGTCCGCTTTTTCTTGATATGATTTTTCCCCCGACCCCGTGAAATTTTGGCAAATTTGCATTGAAATTTAAAAATTGCTGGTATGCAGAACCCTCTCTTCGATGAATTCCCCCCGGTCAGCCGTGCAGAGTGGTTGGCGCGAATCGAAGCCGACCTGAAAGGCAAGCCGCTGGATCGGTTGCGCTGGACCTCCGAGGAAGGGCTGGATTTGTTCCCCGCCTTTACCGCTGAAGACCTGCCGCCCCGGGAATGGCTCGAGTCCAATTTTCCCGGCCACGCTCCCTTCCTTCGCGGCCACCATTCCTACGGCACGTCCGACGGCCAGTGGGAGATCCGGCACGATTTCCGGGCCGAATCGGTGGACGATGTGATCCGGCTGGTCAATGAAACGGGAGGTGCCCTCAACGGCATTGGACTGGTGATCGGCCTGCCATTCCGGGAGTTTTTGTTTGATTGGGAGGAAAAGAAATTGCCCCTGTCGAAACCGCGCGATGGAATTTACCTTCATCAGGCCGCCGACATGGCCCGCTTGCTGCGGGAGATCAATTGGCAGAGTGGACAGCAACTGCACCTCCGCGCGGGCCACGCGGTCCTGCCCGTCTACACCTACCTGGCCCAGGCCTGGACCACCTCCACCGGTCGCCCCCTCAGCGAACTCAGCGGCACCCTGGATGCCGATCCACTCAACCGCCTGGGCAGCGATCCTTCCAATATTGCCCTCTACGACCTCCTCTGCGAGGACACGGCGGCAGTTATCCACCACCTCGAAGCGCAACAGATCACCGGTCTCCGCGCCCTACGCATTTCCCTGGAACCCCACCATTTCCTGGGCGCCAACGCCGTCCAACAGATCGCCTGTGCGCTGGGCATGGCGGCCGAATATGTGGACCGCTTCAGCTCGGACTACGGATTTGATCCGGCCACCATTCTGCGCCATTTGCACTTCCAATTCCCGATCGACACCGATTTCTTCACCGAAATCGCCAAAATCCGCGCCTTCCGCGTTCTCTACTACCAACTGGTAGCAGCCTACGGACTCGATACCGAAATCCCCGCACCTTATATACACGGCCAAAGTGCCGCCCGGTCCCTGTCGTCCCTCGACCCGCATGTCAATATGTTGCGGACCACCACCCAGGCCATGTCGGCCATCATGGGCGGTTGCGATGCCGTTTCCCTCGCGCCTTACAATGCCCTCTCCGAAAATGCCGATGCCCACGCCATCCGCATTGCCCGCAACGTCCAACTGATCCTCAAGGAAGAGAGCTTCCTGGACCGGGTCATTGACCCCGCGGGGGGAAGCTATTACGTCGAGCACCTCAGCTATCACTTTGCTGAAGCGGCCTGGAAACAGTTCCAGGAAATGGAAGCTGGCGGTGGCTACCTGAATACCTGGCGCTCCGGCGGGTTCATCCAGCAACTGTACCAACAGCGCCAACAGATCGACCGTGAGGTCGCAAAAGCGAAACGTCCTCTGCTGGGCGTCAACCGGTTCCCGAATCCCAAGGACGAACCGCCGATCCTGATGACCACCGGCTATGCCCGTGACTATCCTCTGCCCGTCCGCGGTTACTTCGAGGTTCCCCTGGCCGAACGGGCCCAGGCCATGATCGACGATCCCGACGGACCCGGCGAGTTGGGTTCCGTGCTTGAAGCGCGGTACCACCGCCTGAATGGCCAACTCGGGCAATCCGGACAGCTGGAGCGGCTGGCGGAACCTTTCGAGGCGTTACGGAGCGATGCGTATGAATACGAGCAGGACGGCTACGACCGTCCCCGCGCCTTTCTGTGGACCTTTGGGCCGCTGAAGATGCGGAAGGCCCGCGCCAATTTTGCGCGGAATGTGATGGGCTGCGGGGGATTTGAGGTGGTGGAAAATGAAACCCCGGATGACATCGCTGCGACCTTGGCCCATTTGCAGGCAGCGCCTCCCATGGCCATTGTCCTGTGCAGTACCGATGAGGAGTACGGAAATGTAAACGGAACCGACATCCTGGCCCAATGCGCGGCCCATTTCCCCAATGCCCAACTCATCCTGGCGGGTCGTCCCGAAGGCTGGGAGACCATGCAAAGTGAAGGAAACATCCACCATGTCATCTACGCGGGCATGGACCTGGTTGGTTTTCTTTCCCAAATCCATCTGACCCTAGGAATCAAGGAGGTGAAACATGAGGCCTGATTTTAGCAATATCGATTGGAAAACCACCGGGGACACGAATCTCGAAACCTGGTGGGAACACGCCAAAGCCACCGCCGATCCGCAAGACAAGGGTTGGACGAGTGCCGAGGCCATTGACATTTGGCCCCTCTATACCCACCACGACCTCGAGCCGGTCAAGCACCTCAAATATGTGGCCGGCCTGCCGCCATTTCTCCGCGGCCCCTACTCTACCATGTATGCGTTCCGGCCCTGGACCATCCGCCAGTACGCCGGATTCTCGACGGCCGAGGCCTCCAATGCCTTCTACCGCCGCAACCTCGCGGCGGGCCAAAAAGGGCTGTCGGTCGCTTTTGACCTGGCCACCCACCGGGGCTACGACTCCGACCACCCCCGGGTGAAAGGCGATGTCGGGATGGCCGGGGTGGCCATCGATACCGTGGAAGACATGAAGCGCCTCTTTGCCGGGATTCCCCTCGGCGAGATGTCCGTCTCCATGACCATGAATGGCGCCGTACTGCCCATCATGGCCTTTTACATTGTCGCGGCCGAAGAACAAGGCGTCGCGCCGGAAGAGCTCAAAGGGACCATTCAAAATGACATCCTCAAGGAGTTCATGGTGCGGAATACCTATATCTACCCGCCGTCCCCTTCCATGAAGATCATCGGGGATATTTTTGCCTACACCTCCGAATTCATGCCCCGTTTCAATTCCATTTCCATCTCCGGCTACCACATGCAGGAAGCTGGGGCCACCTGCGATTTGGAACTGGCCTATACGCTGGCCGACGGGCTCCAATACATCCGGACGGGCATCAACGCTGGGCTGGACATCGATCAATTTGCTCCCCGACTCTCCTTTTTCTGGGCCATCGGGATGAACTTCTTCATGGAGATCGCCAAGATGCGCGCCGCCCGTCTCCTCTGGGCCAAACTCGTCAAGCAATTCGATCCGAAGAATCCCAAGTCGATGAGCCTGCGGACCCACTGCCAAACGAGTGGTTGGTCCCTGACCGAGCAGGATCCCTTTAACAATGTCGCCCGGACCTGCATCGAAGCCTCCGCAGCTGCCTTCGGGCATACCCAGAGCCTCCATACCAATGCCTTGGACGAAGCGATTGCCTTGCCGACCGACTTCTCCGCCCGCATTGCCCGGAATACGCAGATTTACCTGCAAGAAGAAACCGGCATCACCAAGGTCGTCGATCCCTGGGCTGGTTCCTATTATGTGGAGCGCCTGACCCACGAAATCGCCCAACGCGCCTGGACTTTGATTCAGGAGGTGGAGGAAATGGGCGGAATGGCCAAGGCCATCGAGGCTGGCCTGCCCAAGATGCGGATCGAAGAGGCCGCCACGCGCAAACAAGCCCGCATCGATGCGGGCAAGGACGTCATTGTCGGGGTCAACAAGTACCCCGCCGAGGACACCACTGAGATTGACATCCTCGAAGTCGACAATACCGCGGTCCGCGAACAGCAAATCGCCCGCATCAACGAGGTCAAGGATTCCCGCGATGCCGCCCAGCTTGAACAATGCCTCAAAGCGTTGACCGAAGCCGCTCAATCCGGGGCGGGCAACCTGCTCGCGTTGGCAGTGGATGCGGCCCGGGCCCGGGCCACCCTCGGCGAGATTTCCGATGCCCTGGAACAGGTCTACGGCCGCTACCAGGCCACGACCCAGGCCGTTTCGGGCGTCTACGCCCAGGAAGCCAGCCACCTCGAAGATTTTGAGGCGACCCGCACCCTGGCGGATGAATTCGAGGCGGCGGAAGGCCGCCGGCCCCGGATCATGATCGCGAAAATGGGCCAGGATGGCCACGACCGCGGCGCCAAAGTGATTGCCACGAGCTTCGCGGATTTGGGCTTCGATGTAGACATCGGACCTTTGTTCCAGACTCCGGAAGAAGCTGCCCGCCAAGCCGTGGAGAACGACGTCCACGTCGTAGGCGTTTCCAGCCTCGCTGGTGGCCACAAAACCCTGGTGCCGGAATTGATTCGGCTCCTTGGCGATATGGACCGCGACGACATCATGGTTGTTGCTGGCGGCGTGATTCCCCAGCAAGACTACGATTTCCTCTTCAAGGAAGGCGTCGCCGCCGTATTTGGCCCGGGAACGGTCATACCCACCGCCGCCGCCAATATTCTCCAACAACTCCTCTCCGAATAATTGTCCATGCCCAAGCGCCTCTCGGTTCAAGCGTATGTAGATGGAGTCCTCGCGGGCAACCGGATGGTCCTTAGCCGGGCCATTACCCTCGTGGAAAGTCGGCTGGCATCGGACCGTGAGCTTGCCGCTCAAGTGTTGGAAGCCTGCGCCGCACATTCCGGCAAGTCTTACCGGCTGGGCATCACGGGCGTCCCGGGGGTGGGAAAAAGCACCTTCATCGACGCCTTTGGTATGTACTTGATCGGGCAGGGAAAAAAGGTCGCGGTCCTGGCCGTGGACCCCAGCAGCCAACGCACCCGGGGAAGCATTTTGGGGGACAAGACCCGCATGGCGCAATTGAGCCGGGCGGAAGAGGCGTTCATTCGCCCCTCACCCGCTGGCCGGACCCTGGGCGGGGTGACCCGTACCACCCGGGAAACTATCCTTCTGTGTGAAGCCGCTGGCTACGATTTCATCATAGTAGAAACGGTGGGCGTGGGACAAAGTGAAATCGCCGTGCATTCCATGGTCGATTTCTTTTTGCTGTTGATGTTGGCGGGGGCGGGAGATGAATTGCAGGGGATCAAAAAGGGGATTGTGGAAATGGCCCACGGATTGGTGATCAACAAGGCCGATGGAGAAAATGAAGCCGCCGCCAGCAGGGCCCGGGGCGAATACAAACGGGCCTTGCACCTGTTGGCTGCCGCCGAAAGTGGCTGGCAGGTTCCTGTCCTGACCTGTAGCGCCCTGGAGCAACGGGGCATGGCCGAGGTAGCCGAAATGCTTACCGCATTTCAAGCGCATCACCAGCCGGACGGCTGGTGGGCCCGCAACCGCCAGGCACAAGCCCTGCAATGGATGCAGGACGCCATCCGATTTGAGCTGGAAGACCGTTTCCAGCGCGACGAAGGGGTCCGGGCCGCCCGGCCGGGACTCGCTACCGAAGTCGAGGCGGGTCGGCTCCCGCCGACCATTGCCGCCCAAAGACTAATTCGCTTATATTTGCAGGGCGCCGACGAGAAATCGGCCGAAGATTGATTTTTTCCCAATAAGAACCCCATGTCCACTTCTGAAATCATCCTTGAGATTTTAAAATATACCGTGCCCGCCGGGCTCGTGCTGACCGCTGTGATGATGGTGATGAAAGAGCAGCAGAAGAAAGCGGAGACGCAAGAGCGCTACCAGGTAGTGCAACAGACCTATAAGGAGGTGATGCCCCTGCGTTTACAGGCCTACGAAAGGGCGATCCTGTTCCTGGAGCGCATCA
Source organism: uncultured bacterium (assembly GCA_963923035.1). Classification (GTDB taxonomy): domain Bacteria; phylum Bacteroidota; class Bacteroidia; order J057; family JADKCL01; genus CAWUKT01. The sequence goes on along the minus strand of CAWUKT010000009.1, from coordinate 75,996 downwards.
GCCTGGACAATCTTGTCCTCCGGGTGGATGGCCGTCAGAAGACGGTCCGCCAGTTCCAGTCGGAACTGCTGACGGAGATTCGGGCCGAGTACGACCACAACGTTGCCCAGCAGCTGTACATCTCGGAGAGCGGCTGGGATAGCCTCGTACGGGCCAAGGACCGGACGGTTACCATGATCAACCAGGCGGCCCGGGAATTGTCGCCGGAGGTCGCAGGTACGGAGCTTGGAAAAAAGGTTCTGAACAAGATGGTGGAGATGGAATCGGCTCCCGCGGGCGATGCAATTCGTTTGCTCAAGCGGGATATCCATAGGATGTTCAGTTTCTGAGGAGTACGGGAAAAATCAAGATTCCAGCCAAATAAAAAGCTGGGATTGTTAGCATTTTCCCCAGCCCAACTCCAAATAGACTGGCAAAAATTGTGGATAACCTCATTTCGAAGCCCAATTTTACAAGTCTTTCACAATCAAGCACGTCCACCTAAAGCATACCAGATTGTCTACTTAAGCATACAATTTGCGTCGATTTTGAATGTGAATTCTAAGTTACTGAGAGTCTGGTTATTATTTGGGACAATTCAATACAACTGACTGAAAATCAAGCAAATACACCCTCGCATCGGTGTAAAAAAAAGATTAAAGTCAAGTTTTATTTCTGGTTTTTTTTCAACACTTTTGAATTGCTGATACGGAATTATCATTGCGATATACTTGAGACCAACCTTTTGATTGTTCATAAACAAGCAGTATAGGATAACTTACAATGAAATCAGATTACAAAGACGTATGGAGTAAGTGTCTGGAGGTTATCCGGGATAACATTAACCCACAAAGTTACAAAACATGGTTTGAACCTATTCGACCGCTGAAACTAGAAAACAAAGTGCTGACGATCCAAGTCCCTAGTCAGTTCTTCTACGAATGGCTTGAAGAGCACTATGTTTCCTTGCTGCGCAAAACCATCAAACACTTTTTGGGTCCCGACGGACGACTTGAATACTCGATCATCGTGGAGAACAACCTCGACGAAGGGCGTAAGTATTCAATCAATATCCCCACTTCCTCGAAGGAGGTGAATACCCGCAATCCTGCGGTGAATATGCCGATTAACATCGGTAAATCCGTCCCCAACCCCTTTGTGATTCCCGGGATCAAAAAGATTAACATTGACTCCCAACTCAATCCGAATTACACGTTTGAAAACTTCATCGAAGGCGATTGCAACCGCCTGGCCCGGGCCGCTGGCTATGCCGTAGCGACCAAACCCGGACAGACTGCCTTCAACCCCCTCTTGCTCTACGGAGGCGTTGGCCTCGGTAAGACCCACCTCGCTCAGGCCATCGGCAACGAGGTTAAAGCCCAGTACCCGAACAAGATTGTCCTCTACGTCTCCTCGGAGAAATTCATCAACCAATTCATCGAGGCGATCAAGAATAACACTGTCAACGACTTCATCAGCTTCTACCAGCTGATCGACGTCCTGATCGTGGACGACATTCAATTCTTGTCCGGCAAAGAGAAAACGCAGGATCATTTCTTCCACGTTTTCAACCACTTACACCAATCTGGCAAGCAGATTGTCCTGACCAGCGATTGCGCTCCCAAGGACCTCAAAGGCATGGAAGAACGCTTGTTGTCCCGCTTCAAGTGGGGCCTCAGCGCCGACCTTCAGACGCCCTCCTACCAGACCCGGGTGTCCATCCTGAAGAACAAAATGTACAAGGATGGAATCGAGTTGCCGGCCGATGTCATAGAATACATCGCCCACAACATCTCGACCAACGTACGGGAATTGGAAGGTGCCCTGATCAGCTTGCTCGCGCAAAGTTCCCTGAACAAACGCGAAGTGGACTTGGACCTCGCCAAGCAGATGCTGAAGAACTTCATCAAGAATGTCAGCCGCGAGATTTCCATCGATGCCATCCAGAAGCTGGTCTGCGAACACCTCAGTGTCGACCAGGAATTGCTGAAGGCCAAGACCCGGAAACGGGAGATTGTCCAGGCCCGCCAGATTTCCATGTTCTTCGCCAAGGAGCTCACGAAGTCTTCCCTGAAGACCATCGGGATGCACTTTGGAGGCCGCGACCACAGTACCGTCATCCACGCCGTCCAAACGGTCAACGACCTGATCTCTATCGACAAAGAGTTCCGGAAAAACATCGACGACATCAAGAAGAAGATCTCCATGAGCCTCACCTGATCTAGGTGAAATCAAACGACCAAGAACCGATTATCAAGAAATAACAAAATTCCGCCCAAATGGGCGGGATTTGTTTCCTGCACCTTTTGGGTGCGAAAGCAGCCCCCAACCCCGCCTGTAGCAACTCTGAAGGGCAACTCTTCTACAAAACCGACATTTCCGCCCCATGACAGGGCCCATTCTCGAAATTGTGGATAACTCCAACCCCTTATGCCAAGTAAATTGGGAAAAAACACGCCTGCCATTCAGAGGCGCCTTCGGCTGGTTGCCGAACTGACTCTCCTACCTCCCTCCTCTTCACTGAACGCGTAAGCATTCCTAGCTGGGTACTGGTTGCAGTTAGTCGTCTGCCCCGAAAACATTCACTTTTCTTTGCGTGTCCGATAGACTCCGTATTATTTTGTCGGCAAGGAACGACCTTGGATCCGCAAGACGCACATATCGTCCAGGCCATTCAATCGGGTGACGAAGCCGCTTTCGAGCGCCTGTTTCGGAGTTGGTACCCCAATTTGGTGGGATTTGCCCGTCGCTTTGTCCAGGACCCGGATGAAAGCGAGGAATTGGTTCAGGACTTCTTCTTTCAATTGTGGGAAAAGCGGCAGCAGTTTTCCTTGTCCACCTCCCTCCGCTCCTACCTGTTCACCGCCGTCCGCAACCGGTGTTTCAACTACCTCCAACACCACAAGGTCCGTCGCCAACACCAGGAAGGCATTGCCGATCGCCTGACCAGCCTCGGCCAAAGCTCGGGCCCCCAGGAACAATTGGAGCACGGGGAACTGGCCCAACGCATTGATGCGGCGGTCGAGGCACTCCCGCCCCGCTGCCGGGAGGTCTTCGTCGCTTCGCGGTACGAAGGCAAGAAATACAAGGAGATTGCGGAGAGCCTGGGCATCTCTCCCCGAACGGTTGAAGTCCAAATTGGGAAGGCCCTCAAGCAATTGCGGAGTGCGTTGAAAGATATTTTACCCCTGATTATCTGGTGGTTAACCTTGGGAGGGGGAGAATTATGAAAAAAATAAATTTTATATACGGGTATTGGGCAACTGAGTTGTCTTACTGGTGGAATCGATGAACAACGGAGATCCATATCGCATCGACTATGAGCTGCTGGGCAAGCACCTGGCGGGAGAATGTACTCCTTCGGAGGCCGCCGAAGTCAGCGCCTGGTTGGCGGCTGACCCGGCCAACCAAAGCGAGTATGACGCCCTGGCTCAAGTTTGGGATACCTCCCAAGCGGAACCGGCCCTGGTCGATGTGGATGCTGCCTGGAAAAAGGTCCAGCACCGGATGGGCTCAGCTCCGGCTCCGGCCCCCAGTCTGTGGAAAAGGTACGGATGGTACGCCGCCGTCGCAATGCTCGTGGTTGCTGCCGGCCTCGTCCTCTTTTTCAACCGGGACGGCCTCGAGCCCACGTCTCAGGTGACATTTGCCAATGCCACCGACCAACCCGCCTCAACCGAGCTTCCCGACGGGAGTACCGTTACCCTGCGGCCCGGCGCAAGCATCACCTATGCCGAGGGCCTGCCGGGTACCGAGCGCAGGGTGAAGTTTACGGGAGAAGGCTACTTCGACGTGAAGGAGAAAAGTGCACGCCCCTTTATTGTAGAGGCGGGTGGCGCTGAAATCCGGGTCTTGGGGACCGAATTCAATGTTCGCGCGGAAGAAGAGGTGGTGGTACAGGTGACCGAAGGCGTAGTGGAATTCAAAGGGGCCTCGGCTGAATCGGCCGTCAAGGTAGAAGCTGGTCAACAGGTGCGCTACGACAAGGGCAAAGTGGGAGCCGTCGAAACGTTGGACGACAACGCTTTGTTCTGGCGAAACCGCCGCCTCAAGTACAACCAGACTCCTCTGGAAGAAGTGGCGCGCGACCTGCAACAATTCTACCAGGTCAGCATCCAATTTGAGCCCAAAGCAGTAGAAAACTGCCGCTTGAATGCGGTCTTCGTTGATGAATCCATCGAATCCATCGTGGAGGTCATTTCGACCTCTATGCAACTTGAAGCACAACAAGATGGAACTACAATTACCTTCTCGGGGGATGGCTGCTAAATTTGCCTTTTTCCTCCTCTTCTGCCTCCCTCTGGCCCTATTTTCCCAAACCAATCCCCTCGCCCGCAAAATCTCGGTGCGTGTCCAGCAGGATGCCCTCAACAAGGCCCTTGACCAAATGGCCGAAGCCGGGAAGTTTTCCTTTGCCTACAACAGCGACATCATCAATCCCGATTCCGTCGTCTCTCTCCAACTGCGCCGGGAAACGGTCCGGTTTGGCTTGGAGGAATTGTTTGGGGAGCAAATGACCTTTACGTCCGTGGGCAACCATGTGGTATTGCGTCTGAACATCCAGAAAACTCCCGAGGAGCCTGAATTCATCACGCTGAGTGGTTACCTGATCGATGGGAAGACGGGAGAAAAAATCGAATACGCGACGGTTTACGAATCGGAGAAGCATGAATCGACCCTGACGGACAAGGAAGGAAAATACAGCATCCAGATTCCCGGTCGGCTCAACCAGGTTCCGGTTTCCTTTTCGCGGTACGGCTACCGCGACACGGTGATTGTGGTCCGCCCCAATGCCACCAACAACCTCACGGTGGGCCTGATGCCGCTGCCGCGGGAGATCCTCGATCCCCAAATGGTCAGCCTCGTCGGCGACCAATTCACCGAAGAACTTCCCCTCGCCAACTTCTTCGTGCCCGAACCCCAGCGCCGCCGGGCCTTCAACATCAACCACGCTTTGGCGCGGTTCCCCGTCCAGATTTCCCTCGTCCCGTCCATCGGCACGAATGGCTCCATGAGCGGCGGCATGACCAACCACCTCTCCATCAATTTGCTGGCGGGCTATTCCCAAGGCCTCCAGGGCGTTGAAATTGGTGGCATTGCCAACCTGATCCGCGAGGATGTGATGGGCGTCCAAGTCGGCGGAATCGCCAATATCGTAGGCGGAAGCATGACCGGCGTACAGGTCGGTGGGATCAACAACCATGTCAAAGGATCGGTCCAAGGGGTCCAGATCGGCGGCATTTACAACCTCGTCGGCGACTCGATCCAGGGCATCCAGATTTCTGGAATCGCCAACCTCTGCCAGCAGCATGTCTCCGGCCTCCAAATCGCGGGCGTCACCAATATGGCCCCCGAAGCCGTCGATGGCGGCCAAATTGCGGGCCTGGTCAATGTCTCGAAGGGGCACGTGAAGACCGGCCAGATCGCAGGGCTGGTGAACAAAGGCAAAGAAATTGGAGGAATGCAGATTGCGGGATTAGGAAATACGGCGAATGGAAAAGTCGGAGGTGGTCAAATTTCCGGGCTGTACAACAGCGCCAGCGATTCCATTACCGGTTTTCAAATCTCCGGCTTGTACAACCGCGCCAAGTACATCAAGGGCATCCAAATCGGCCTCATCAATGTGGCCGATACCCTCGACGGCACCGCCATCGGCCTGGTAAACTGGTCCAAAAATGGCTACCGCTCCGTCGGACTGACCAACAATACCATCAACGATGTAGAATTTGGCTTGCGGACTGGAACGGACCGAATCTATTTTCTCCTTGCAGTCGGCGCCCGCATCCGCGACACCAATAATCCCGGCTGGACCTACGGCGGGGGATTCGGTACCCATATTGGCATCACTTCCTGGCTGGACCTCGAGCTCGAGTACAACCTGCAACAGGTCGTGGAAGAAGAATTGGGCCATCGCCTTCACCTCGTCCAGGCCATTCGCCCCTCCGCGTTGGTGCGGCCATTGCCCTGGCTTGAAGTCTACGGAGGCCCTGCCCTGCATCACCAAATGGTCACCGACGGTGATTTTGCGGGTGAATTGCCCTCCAATATTGGCCAGAATTACTTCCTGGAATCCTACGCCGAACGGATCCGCCACCGCGGATTTCTGGGCTACCAGGCCGGTTTACGGGTGCGCTTTTAGGCACCCGTTCTTTTCCCCATTGTCCATCTGCAACTGAATCCGTATTTTTACAGAGATAAAAAGTTGCATGGATTTACCAGAACGTCTCTTCATGGATCCCGTCCTCGGTGTGGCGGTCCCGTTGTTCTTCGTGTTCATCGGGCTGGAGATTTACGTTCGTCAACGCCAGCAACGGAAAGCCTACGACAACAAAGATGCGTGGGCTTCCCTGGCGATGGGCTTCGGAAGCGCCATCATCAACCTGGGCGTGAAGGTGGTCGTTTTCCTCGTCTTTTCCTTCATCCACCAATATGCCATCTTCGACATCGGATCTCAGTGGTGGGCATGGCTCCTCCTCTTCCTCGCGGATGACTTTTCCTTTTACCTCCACCACCGCTCCTGCCACGAAATCCGCTTGTTCTGGGCGGCCCATGTCAACCACCATTCCTCCCAACAGTACAACCTCGCCGTAGCGCTGCGTCAAAGCTGGGGTGAACTCTTCCACAAATATATCTGGTACCTGTGGCTACCCCTCATCGGTTTCCATCCGCTGATGGTCCTGACCATGATGTCCATCAGCCTGGTCTACCAATTTTTCCTCCACACCGAAACCGTCCGCAAATTTCCCCGCATCGTCGAATTCATTTTCAATACGCCGTCTCACCACCGCGTCCACCACGGGTCCAATGTCCGCTACCTCGACCGCAACCACGCCGGAATCCTCATCATTTGGGACCGGTTGTTCGGGACATTTGAGCCGGAGCGAGATGAGGAACCGGTCGAATATGGCTTGACGACCAATATTGCGACGAACAATCCGTTTCGGATCGCGACCCATGAGTACGCGCAGCTGCTCCGGGACCTTCAAAAATCTCCCAAATGGGGAGACAAATGGCGGTATGTTTTCGCGCCGCCCGGATGGTCCCACGATGGCAGCACCCTGACAGCCAATCAAATGCGGAAGCAAATATCTTCGTCCTCTACGAAAGCACAGTCATGAAGGATTTGAACGGGATCGCTTACCAATGGACCAACCAATCGCCTGAATTGGAGGGGGGTCGGCTCCCTACGACAGAGCAGCAGCGGGTGGGTGCGCGGGAAGTGCTGTACGGGAACATGGAGATTTCGGAGAAATGGAACCCCGAGCGGCGAATTGTGCTGGAAGACATTGATTTGTTGTGGTTTGGAGTGCAATTGCGGCGCCAATTGAGCATCATGGGGCGGATGCGCCTCGACGAAATCAATTTTTCGGATCCGGAGCAGCGGTTTGACCTGCTCCTGGTCAAGGAAGACAATCTGTTTTTGATCAAAAACCTGAAGGACCGCAGCCAGCCGACGATTCGGCTGGATTTCCGCGAGTTCAAAGAAGGCTTCGGCGACTTCCGGCAGTCCCTCTGGCAGGATATTTTGCGGCGCTACCCCCAAATTGTGTCCCATCCCCATTTCACCGAAATGGAACAACACTTCCGCTGATCAGCACTGGAGCAAGGCCACGGCATCACAACACGGCTCCGTGGGCCCGCATTCGGCCCACGAATGCGATTTTCCCGCCCAATTCAAGACGTAGTTCCACCAACGAAAAAGACGCTTCAAACAATTTACTGGATTCATCATGGTTCTAGGTTCTGGGTTGTTCTGGATACACCCTCAAAGTAGGATCGAACCTGGACAACCTCTGTCAAAGGCGCAGGGGAAATTGCTTCCCGTTGATTTTTCGTTGAAATTCGCTCCATGGCCCCCAAACGTCCCCTGCGCAGTTCTGAAGATGTTTACCACCGCCTGAAATGGAGTGGTGAATTCCCGCTCGACCGGATTCGGATTGGCTACGAAGACCGCCATTCCGGCACCATGGAAATGGAGCTGACGGAATTTTATCCTGGCGGCCGGATTCCTTGGTCACGGGTCTGGTACTTTGTGTTGGATGGGGAACGGATTTGGGACCGGGCAACGCGCAAAGACCGGGTGTTTGGATCGGGAGAATCGAAACCGGAGGAGATTTGGCGGGAAAATGAGTCTCCAACCGATCCGGAAGCAGGCGGTGACAATTACAAAGTCGAATGGCTGCGGTGGATGGTGGTCGAGGAAAATGCCCCTGCGCCCGCTGACGCGGCCTCCCTGGTCCTCAAAATGGATTTTGTGGTGGCAGCGGGTTCCCCGCCCTCCTGGTTGCCCGCCCTTGCGGGCTGGTACCGCTGGGACGCCCCTGAGGGCGCTGGCACCGTTTATTCCCCCTTTGCCCCCTCCCAAATCCAACGGGAAGACCACCTGGGCCTCCGCTTTTCCTTCAACGCCCAACCCTTTCAATTTCACCTCGGTCCCAGCCTCGCTTCCGATATGCCCTCGGTCGCCATCCATTCCCAGCCCCTCGAAACGGACCTTTGGGAACGCTTGCAGCCCGACACTCCGCATCCCGATACGCCCCACATCGCATTTGCCAGCCCCCACGCCCAATTGGTTCCCTGGCAAGCCGAATCTCCCTCACAGGGAATTCTGGTCGCGACTTTTCTCCTGAATCCCTCCTACCGGCACCTGGCCGAAGCTCCGATCACCCACCGCTCGGCCCTGGCCTACGTTCCGCCGCCCCACCTGTGGGGGCCGATCCAGTCCATTCGGCGGGATATCGATCCTGACTTCTCCCGTTGGATGCCCCATATCAACCTGCTCTACGGGTTCATTCCCGATGCCTTGTTTCCTGCTGCGGCCGCGGCCCTTTCACTCGCCTTCTCAGAAGAAGCCTCCTTCTCACTGGAAATCAGCGGTATTGGCCACTTTGAGCAGAGGCGGAAGACCGTCTTGTGGTGGAAACCCGATGCCCATGCCACCGACCGGTTCCGACAACTCCAGGAAATCTGCCAGGAAGTCTTCCCGCAATGCACCGAGCAGGACCGCCACGGTGATTTTCAGCCGCACCTCACCATCGCCAAGATTCCCGGCCAATGGAATGCGATGGATACCAAGCAAGACCTTGAAAAGGTGCTGATCGATTGGAAAGATGAGGTCGGCGCGCTCTGCCTCCTGAGTCGACGGGGCGACGGCCCTATGGTGGTCCGGAAAGTGATCCCCTGGGATACAGGTGCGGGTAAGAAGCACCGGTTCCGGCTTCGTGATCAAAATCTGACGACGGCCCTGGCCATGGGCGGCTTACAACTCAATGCGTTGGAACTTGTGAATCGGCGAAAAGCGGATGCCCTGGTCAAAATGACATTGCAGCGGTGGGATACCCACAGCCGTCATTGGACGGTGGGACTGAGCGGTCTCGACATAAAAGTTCCCGCTGTTGGGCTCGATTTGCTGGTCGTGGGCCGGCAAAAACTGGCCGCCTTCCAACAATTCTGGCGCGAAAACGATGGTGTGGATACCCTAGAGGGAAGCCGATTGCAAACCGGAGGACTCGACATCAACCTGGCCTATGTCAGCTACCCGGAGGACATTCCCCTGGTCCGTCCGAGCCAATTGCCGACCGAAGCATTCAAACGCTTTTCCGACGCAGACCAGGCCGTCCTGACCATATCGCTGGAAGTCGCAGCCTTGCGTCGGCACCTCGATGCCGGATTGGCGATCTTCGGGAACGCCTTCCACGCCCTCCAATTGTGGACCAGCGCCCGGAACATCAACCAGCCCCAGTGGGGATACCCATCGATTATGGCCTGGCTGTTGATGTTGGCGGGAACGGAGGCGGAAGAAATGCCGGAGAAATGGTTGGAAAACATGTTCCAGCGGCTGATCCAGCACGATTGGCGGAATCCGCTCACCGTCCGCGAGGGCTACTATACCGCCCAGTTTGACGCTCCAATGCAGGTACTGTCCGTTGGATTTCCCCCCACGAATACCACTTCCAAGGTGCCCTCCGCCATTCTGCTCCACCTCCAGGAGGAATTTCGGCAGGGTTTGGATACCATTTGGCGCATCCAACGCGGCGAGGCCTCCTGGCTGGACTTTTTCTCCTCGCCCGCCCCATCCTCGGAAACTTACCTTTCCCTGACCATCGGGGTTACCGATACCGATGCACAGGCTGCCGCCCGCGGATGGATCGAAGAACAGGCCTGGATAGAGGAGCTAAGCCCCCTGATCGACGGCCCTTTGCAGCCAATGGGCGAATGGACAGCCGATACCGGTACACTTCAAACCCGGCTCTACGGAAAGCTCAACCCATCTCGCGAAGCAGAATGGCAGCCCCTCCAGCTCAGCTGGAGAAGACAATTCAGGAGTGCATTCCCGGAAATTGAATTTGAAATGGCGTGGCATGGAATGGACGCCAGATGAAATGAAACGCCAGCAACAAGCGCTGGCGGCCCAGGTGCTCACCGAGCATCCCTCCGACCCCGGGATTCCCCATCCCGGCCAAATCATTGCCACCCTCGACGTCCAATACCTGGACACCACGGCCTTCGTCGCCATTGACCTGCACGAATTTCCCGACCGCCACATCAAAACCTACCTGACCCAGGAAGCGGTCCGAGCCGAGTACCAACCGGGATTTTTCGCCTTTCGCGAAGGTCCGGTGCTGCGATCGGCCTTGCAGCGCATGGCCCTCGACCAGATCGATTGCCTCGTGGTCGATGGCCACGGGCGCGCCCATCCCCGACTGTTCGGAGTGGCCAGCTGGCTGGGATTGGAGATGAACAAGCCCTGCATCGGGCTGGCCAAGGAGAGCCTGCTCCCATTTCAGGACGATCTGGGATCGGAACAGGGCAGTTGCCTGGAAATCAAGTGCCAGGGCCAGGTCGTGGGCATGGCCTTGCGGACGGTGACCGGCGTGAAGCCGGTCTTTGTGAGCGTGGGACACCTGATCAATCTGGACCGGGCGGTCCAAGCCGTTCTCGCCATGGGTGGTCCCTATCGGGTCATCGAACCCATGCGACGGGCCGATCAGGCCTGCCGGGCCGCGGCCCGCGGAGAATCCATTGCTGGAGCCGTCTGGTTGACAGATAAAATTGAATAAATCCTTAGCAAAATCTCACAATCTCTCAGTTTATCAGTTAGACCTACTGAAATGGGGAGCAGCATTCGGTAATGGGGAAGCTGCTTTGCGGAAAATTACCTTAGCTTTAAACTGAGAAATGGCAAATCCTATCAACTCCGACAGCTTGATCCGTGACCATCTTGGGATACTCGATTTCGGACCTATTTATGCCGAAACCGCGAATGTTCCGGGAGAAGTCATCGTAGAACCCTTCAACGCGTGGTCGTCGTTGTTGATTGCCTTGCCCGCCGTCTATTGGGCGTGGCGGCTCTGGGGACGGTACCGTCAGTACTGGTTCCTCACTCTCTGTATGCCTTTCCTCTTCCTCAATGGATTGGGCAGCACCCTTTTCCACGCCACCCGCTCCTCCAATGCCCTGCTGGTCATGGACTTTGCGCCAGCGGCCGTAGTGACCCTCGCCGTCACCATTTACCTCTGGGCCAAGGTCCTCCGAAAATGGCATATCACCACGCTGGTCATCATTGCCTTGGGGGCGGCTAGATTTGGGGTGGCGTCCAGTTTTGAACCTCCCCTCTCCATCAACCTCAGTTATGCCGTAGGAGGACTCGGCTTTTTGATTCCGTTGATCATTTTGCTGGTTCAAATGAAAGGAAAAGGGACCTTTACCATCATCGCCACTTTCCTCGCCTTTGGGACCGCCCTGTTGTGTCGGGAAGCCGATCCGTGGCCTGTCGTCACGGAGGTTCTGCCCATGGGCACTCACTTCTTGTGGCACGCCTTCACTGGAGTCGGTGGCTTCCTGCTGGGTTCATTCCTCTACACCCTCGAAACAGAAAGCATCGCCCGGAGAAAAGAGAAAAAGGCTCCCAAAGCCGCCAAGGCCCCCTCAGGAATCCAAATGGCAACGCCCCAATAGACTTTCCGAAATTTACTGCGGGTTTGCCCCCCTCTCCCCGATCTTCATTTGGAGAATCGATGGTCTGGTTTATTTTATAGCCTTACTTCGTTCATCCCCAGACCCTCATGCACCACCCTCCATTTCCCTTTGGCAATACCATTGAGACGGAAAATCTCCTATTGGCCACCAGCGATGTCCAAATCCTGCAGACGGCCATTCAGGGAGATGGGCCCTTGTCCGAGCTTTTGCGGGTGCATGTGGCGGAAAATTGGAATCCCTTTGGCATTACCGCATTGGAATATGCCCTCCGGAAATTGATCGATGAGCCGGAGGCGAAACATTGGTGGACGTGGCTGACGTTCATTCCCAAGGACAATATCCTGGTGGGCAGTGGTGGGTACAAAGGAGTGCCGGACCTGGCGGGGATGGTTGAAATTGGATATGCCGTAGCGCCGAATTACCAGCAACAGGGAATTGGGAAAGAAATGGCCGTGGGTTTGGTCAAACACGCTTTTTCCCATCCCGAAGTCCACTTTGTCCAGGCCCATACCCTCAATGAAGAGAACCCCTCCACCCGAATCCTGACCGCCCTTGGATTCCAGAATATGGGAACGGTTGAAAATGAGACGGCCTTGCATTGGATACTTTCCCGGTAGGCCCCTAATCTTATCCAAGCGTCGTACAAAGGCTCTTTTGCCTTCGAATAACTCCTTTCTCAATTTGGACATTTCCCCAATTGAACATTAATTGAGTGTCATGGAAACAGTAGCTTCGTCCCCCCGTCCGGTCCATCTCGTTCCGCCGCCCCGACACCGTCGCCTCCGCCTCACGGCGCCCGAAGACAAAGCCGCTGGGGTCATGGCGGTCAAGGTCGCTTTGCAGCACCTGCGGCGCGAAATGGGCTTTTTTGCGGGCATGCGGACCATTGGCCAGATGAACCAAAAGGGCGGTTTTGACTGTGCCGGATGTGCGTGGCCGGATCCCGATGGGCCACGGAGCGCGGTCGCGGAGTACTGCGAAAATGGTGCCAAGGCCCTTGCTGAAGAAGCCACTTCCAAGCGCGTCAATGCCCGTTTTTTCAAGCGGCACAGTGTCGTTGATCTGAGCACATGGCCCGATTTTGAATTGGGAAAAGCTGGCCGCATCACCGAGCCGTTTGTCCTCCGCCAGGGCAGCAACCACTACGAAGCCATCTCCTGGGACGACGCCTTTCGGCTGATTGCCCGGGAAATGAACGCCCTCTCCTCCCCCAACGAAGCCATTTTCTATACCTCCGGCCGGACCTCCAACGAAGCCGCCTTCATGTGGCAATTGCTGGCCCGCGAGTTCGGAACGAATAACCTGCCCGACTGCTCCAATATGTGCCACGAGAGCAGTGGAGCCGCCCTTTCCCATACCCTCGGGATTGGCAAAGGAAGCGTCACACTCGACGACCTGCATGAAGCCGAGTTGATCCTGATTGTCGGTCAAAACCCCGGCACGAACCATCCCCGGATGTTGTCGGCCCTGGAAAAATGCCGCCGTCACGGCGGGACCGTGGTCAGCATCAATCCCCTCTTTGAGGCGGGATTGAAGAAATTCACCAATCCCCAGGATCCGGTAGGCGTCCTGACCGGCGGGTACGAAATCGCCAATTTTCACCTGCCCGTCCGGGTCAATGGCGACGTGGCCTTGTTCAAGGGCATCATGCGAATACTGCTGGAAAAGGAAGACCAGGCTCCCGGGACAGTTTTTGATTGGGAATTTATCCGCTCGAAAACAGATGGAATCGATGCCTTTCTGGAAGATTTGCGGAAGGTCTCGGTAGAAGAATGCGTCGAAGAAAGTGGTATTGGGCGGGGAGAAATGGAAAAAATGGCCGATTTGGTGGCCAAAAAGGAAAAGATCATCGTGTGCTGGGCCATGGGATTGACCCAACACAAAAACTCGGTTCAGAATATCCAGGAAGTGGTCAACCTGCTGCTGCTGCGGGGTGCCGTGGGCAAACCGGGGGCCGGGACCTGTCCCGTCCGCGGACACAGCAATGTCCAGGGCGACCGGACCATGGGCATCTGGGAAAAGATGCCGGAGAGCTTCCTCGCGGCCCTGGACGCCGAATTTGGCATTGAATCGCCCCGTGACCACGGGGTGGATACCGTCGGTGCCATCCAGGCCATGGCCGATGGCCAGGGCAAGATTTTCATTGGCATGGGCGGCAATTTCGTTTCGGCGACGCCCGACAGCGAATTCACAGCCCGGGCCATGCAAAACTGCCGCCTGACCGTCCACGTTTCCACCAAGCTGAACCGCTCCCACGTGATTACCGGGGAGCAAGCCCTGATTCTGCCCTGCATCGCGCGGTCGGAAAAGGATCACCAGCGCGGAGGAACGCAGTTTGTGACGATGGAAAACAGCATGGGTATCGTCCATTCCTCACAGGGGGTGAACCGCCCCGTGTCGGGCAAGCTGCGGAGCGAGCCCGCGATCATCGCGGGCATGGCGCAGGCCATCCTCAAAGGCCGCTCCCAGACCAATTGGCAGGGCATGGCCGACAACTACGACCAGGTCCGCGACCACATTGCCGCCGTCGTGCCCGGCTGCGAAGATTATAACAAGCGGGTCCGGCAACCTTCCGGCTTTTACCTGCCCAATGGCGCCCGCAAGGGCGATTTCCGGACCGATATTGGCAAGGCCCGCTTCACGGTCAACCCCATCCCCAAGATCGAGTTGGCGGAGGACCAGTACCTCCTCATGACCTTGCGGAGCCACGACCAATTCAATACCACGATTTACGGCCTGGACGACCGTTACCGCGGGATCCTCAACGAGCGCCGCGTCATCCTGATGAACAAGGCCGATATGCGGGCCGCCGGCCTGAAAAGCAAGCAGAAGGTCAATGTGACGAGTCATTTCGAGGGCGAAAGCCGCGTCTCCGAAGATTGGTACGTGGTGCCCTACGACATTCCCCGGCGCTGCCTGGGGGCCTATTTCCCCGAAGCCAATGTCCTCGTTCCCCTCCGCCATACCGCCGACAAGAGCAATACCCCCGCTTCCAAATCGGTGGTGGTGAGCCTCCAAGCCTGGAAAGCGACGTGAGGTCGCTGATTGCTTGGGTGGGACTGGGATGGCTGTTGTTTTCCTGTACCCCCACTCCCATCGAACCCGAACCGGCTCCCACAAAAGAGGTTGAACTGCCCACCACGCCCTATCTGGTGGTGCTGGGCGTGGCCCAGGATGCGGGCTATCCCCAAGCGGGATGCGCCAAGGCCTGCTGCGCCGAAGCCTGGCCCAATGGCCGCCACGAAGGCCCGGTCTCCCTGGGCCTGGTCGATCCCGCCAGCGAATCCAAATACTTGTTTGAAGCGACACCCGACCTGCCCCAGCAGCTCGAGCGGTTGAATGGCTATCTCGATTCCGGCGATGGCCATACCCCCGACGGCGTCTTCCTGACCCACGCCCATATCGGGCACTATACGGGCCTGATGTACTTCGGCCGCGAAGTCCAGGGCGCCCAGCAAATTCCGGTCTACGCGATGCCCAAGATGACTGAGTTTTTAACTCAAAACGGTCCCTGGAGCCAGTTGGTGGCGTTGGAGAACATTGCCTTGCGGGGATTGCAAGGGGATTCCACGCAGCGGCTCTGGGAGTCGCTGGCCGTGACGCCGTTCGCGGTGCCGCACCGCGATGAGTTTTCCGAAACCGTGGGTTACGAGATTCAGGGACCGGAGAAATCCGCCCTGTTCATTCCCGACATCGACAAATGGAACCGGTGGAACCGGGATTTGGCGGCGGAAATTAAAGCCGTGGACTATGCCCTAGTCGACGCGACTTTCTTTGCGAATGGCGAATTGCCGGGGCGGGACATGACGGAGATTCCCCATCCTTTCGTCGAAGAGACCATGAATCTCCTCGCCGAGCTGCCGGCCTCGGAAAAATCCAAGGTCATTTTCATTCACTTCAACCATACCAATCCCCTCGCCCGCGGGGACAGTGCAGCGGTAGCATTGGTTCAGGAAAATGGATTCCGGGTCGCTGAAACCGGAATGGTTTTGCCGCTCTAAGCCCTAGAAAGAATAGCGGGTCGACACGACCAAATTGCGGCCGGGAGCCACCAATCCCGAACTGAACGGACGGTAGCGCTGATTGGTAATATTCTCCAATCCCAGGTTCAGCAACCATCCCTCTGACAATTCAAGCTCTCCTTTCAAGCTCAAAACATACCAAGCTGGTGACCAAGGGTCTCCATTGTCATCAATGGCATACAAATGGGGCTTGTTTTGCTCTCCAATCGGCAATTCTTCAAACTCCTTTTTTCCCGCATACTCCACCATGCCCACCACTTTCCAGCGGTCCCTGCTATAAGTCACGCGCGTCACCCCGAAGGCCGGGGCGGCATGGCGGGAAGGGTTTTCGATGCCATCATCCGTTTCCTCCATCCCCCGTTGAAAATTGTAGCGGGTAGACAATAGCCAGCCCTCTCGGAGGGAAATTTCGATCCCGGCCTGGAACCCATAAACATCGGCTTGTGCCGCGTTCTGGATGGCCTGGACCCGGCTCAATTCTCCTTCGTAGAGGATGCTGTCCTGCCCGTTCAGGGTGAAGTCGCGCCGGACAAGGGCGTTGTCGAGGTAGGTGTAGAACCCGGAGAGGTCCAACTTCAAATACTCCCCGAAGACCTTGGCCACGTTAAAATCGCCATTGTAGGCGTATTCAGCGCGTAAATCAGGATTGGGAACCACGACGGCACCGGGCTCCGAATCGAAGATCTTTCCGAGGTCATCGACATTCGGGGCGCGAAAACCGGTGGAGAGGTTCCCGCTGATGCGCCACCGGAAGTTGGGCGCATAAATGACTCCCACATTTCCATTCAGAGAACCGTCCGACAACAAGGCATCCGTGAAGGGCAAGGACAATTGGGCGGAGCTGAAGTCGGCGAACATCCGGTAATTGCTGTACCGAATCCCTCCTTGCAGTTTCCAATCGTTGGTCAGGTCGAACATATCACTCAGGTACGCGGCGTAGGTGCCCCAGGTCGACTCCGGATAACGGGCCTGCGCGGGTTGGGTTTCGCCCGAAACAATATGCTCTTGAAGCCCCACCGAAGCCACATCGTTGAACACCGCCTCAAAGCCATACAGCAAATTGTGGCGGGGTCCCAGGCTCTTCTTCAGGTCCAGATTGGCGCTGTACGCGTCGACCTGCTCGGTGCGGATCTGACGAAGTGGGTCGTTGAAACGGCGGTTGATGCGGCTCTCGCCAAAGCGCTGGTAGGCCAGGCGGGCCGACAAGCTGTTCCACAGTTTCGTCCGCTTCGTGCTTTGGAGTTGGAGCGTGTGCATCATCCACTGTTGGGGGCCGTAACGCCATTCTCCGTAGCGCGGCGTGCCATTCTGCAATTGCAGGTGGCGGTCATAGCGGCCGAATTCTGAGGTCTCCGACCAATGGAAGCCGTAGTCCAGCATGACGCGGGGAGCGAGCAGAAAGCGAAATTTCTGCATCACATTGAACTGGTCGTATCCGGTCGGCACCTGCCGCCGGGGGTCGCTGTTGGTCAGGACCGTGTCTCGGCCATCGATGCGGGCCACGTAGGTCGGGCGCAGGTATTCCGCCGGCCCATTTGTCCCCATTCGGAGGTCTCCGTAGCGATTTCCGGAGACACTGGTGATGCTGGCCCATTTTTTCCGGCCTACGTGGAGGTCAAGGTGCCCCGTCCGTTCCTGGTTGGCGGAAGAATAGCGCACGACCGCATTGCCACTGACATCGGTACTCGAACCGACTTGAAAATTCGGGCGCAGGGTCTGGAATCCCATGACGCCGCCGATGGCATCGCTGCCGTAGATGATCGATCCCGGCCCGAAGAGGACTTCGGCTTCTTCCATGGCAAAAGGATCGAGGGAGATCACATTCTGGAGGTTGCCGCTGCGGAAAATGGCCGTGTTCATGCGGACGCCGTCGACGGTATAGAGGAGGCGGTTGGCGGCGAAGCCCCGGATCATCGGGCTGCCTCCCCCCTGCTGACTTTTCTGGACAAAGATTTCCCCCGAGCGCCCCAACATGTCCGCTGCCGTTTGCGGGTTTTGCAAGCGTACTTCACGGCGGGAAATCTGAGACACTTTGGCCGAGGAATTCTGCGCTTTGAGGTCCCAACGCGGAGATTCAATGATGATGGGAGGTCCGATGAAGATCTGGTCTTCCGCCATCTTCACCTTGAATTTCTGCTTCTTGAGCGCCGAAAAAGACAGTACCTGGGTTTGGTAACCCAAATACTGGAAGTGAATGGTGTCGAGTTGGGCCAGATCTCCCAGGTCGCCCCGCCCCAGTTCATCGGTAAAGGTGCCGGAGGAGGTGGCATAGTTGATGATCTGGACCCCAATCATGGGCTCTCCGGTATCGGCATCCGTCACCTTGACCGTCTGCGCAGGTAGTCCGGCTGCCAGCAGCAGGAATCCCCACACAACGAAAATGTATTTCATGGTGGATATAGTTCAGTTTGAAAAAAGGAGGATGGAAAGATCAAACCAAACTGGGCGGGGGAACCGGTGGGGTGAGGTGGAGTTGAGGGGAAAAAATATCGTTGGAAATCAGGTATTCAGTGGCGGGAAATGCAGGGAAATGCGACGCGGGAGCCATTTGCGGGGGGAAAAGGCTGTTGAAAAAGCGCTGGGTCAATTGCTGGTGGTGCTGGTGGTCGGGGTCGTGGCCCAATGCCCGGGCCGCCAATTGTTCCAATTGGCGGTTCAAGGCGCTTTCGTGCTGGTCGGGCCAGCACAAAAAGACCATTTCTCCGCCTTCCACCCGTTTTTCCACCACATCGTACATCTCTCCCCGGTACTCAAATTCCTTTTCGTGCTCCCATTCCAATTCTCCCATTTCCGCCCAACCCAAACGTATTTCTACCAATTCCGCCCGGACCATTCCTTCGACCATCTGCTCCTTCACCTCGTGCCGTACCTGGGCCTTTTTCCATTGCAACCACACCCCACTCCCCAAAATCGGGAGGGTGAGCAGCGTCAGCAGCCCTATCACGGCGCATCTATGTCGAACGGAAGTCAACATTTTCAATGACTAAAATAGGAGATGTCCCGGGAAAGCCCGAAACCAACTGATCAAATGTCGTAAATCTTTATTGTAGCGTGAGGGTGATAAATTACAGGGACAAGATAACATTTCTTTGGGGGCGACGGGATTAAAAATCTCACTTTTTTCTCCGGCGGGCCGCCGGGAGTCCGGTCGTCCTTGCCATTTCCCTGAAAAAAAGTACCTTGCTCGGAGTTCAGGCGCAGAAAGTCTGAAGGGGGATTTAAACAATGTCACATCACATGCAGACAGGTATCCGCTGGGCGAAAATGGGAGCCGTGATGGCCCTGATGCTCACTGGTTTTTGGAATTGTGCGCGGTATACGCCGGAGTATGTCCCGCTCACGCTGGACGAGGCGCGGATCTTCTCCGACTCCATCGCCTCGGCCATCGAAGCCTACGATGCCAGGTTTTTCTTCGAGCACGAAGACAAGGCCCGCACCATCGAGCGCCTGGATGTGTGGATGACCGACTCCACCGTCATCCGGGAGGAGGAAGAAGCCCGCTCCTACCTCGCCCAACTCGCCTTCGCCACCTTTGCCCTCGAGGGA
This sequence comes from uncultured bacterium, assembly GCA_963923035.1. Lineage (GTDB taxonomy): Bacteria > Bacteroidota > Bacteroidia > J057 > JADKCL01 > CAWUKT01. Next base: position 56,470 of record CAWUKT010000009.1, on the reverse strand, counting down.
GATCCCGAACTCAAGACCGGCTGGGTCTACGCCCGCCCCAATGGCCTCGAACTCACCCCCGACAGCAACTACGTCATCCAGGTCCGGGTCCACGACCCCGAATTCGAGGTGAACTACTACAAATTTCTGGTGGAGCGCCGCAATGCCGATCCCCGCGACCGCTATATCCTCACCGACATGTACAGCTATAACCTGGGCATGTGGGTTTCCGAACTGGTCTACCACCAGTACCAGGCCAGCCAGTATTTCGAGGCCATCACGGCTCCGATGGACAGCCTGACATTGCTCGACAGCCTCTACCTCTACGTCCAGCAGAACGACTTTGTGAGCGCCGACAGCATGTTCCACGTCATCCCCCCCGAGGGCCGGGAACTCCTCATTCCCAACAAAATCTACCTGGACATTGCCGGGAATGTGAGCGAGCAGCACTACGAAGCCGCCCTCGACATGTTTGAGGAACGGTTTCCCCAGGACCCCGACCTCCTGCGCCGGCGCATCCAATGGACCTATTTTTCCAAGAACTTTGATGCCTTCCACGTCTACGTCGACACCCTGGAAGAGCGGCTCGGCGGCGCGGATTCCTATACCCTGTGGGCGCACGGAGATGCTTACCAATTGGCCGGAAAGGCCGATACCGCCCGCAATTTCTTCCAGGAAGCCGCCGACAAGGAACCCCAATTCCTATTGCCCTTCCTCTCCCTCTTCTACAACGCCCTCGAACGCCAGGACTATTCCGGCGCCATTGCCCAACTGGACGACCTGGACAAGCGGTTCGGGGTGAAACTGGGGATGCTCGAAGTCGATGCCTATCCCGCGTTCCTGAATTCGAAAGAGTTGGAGGAATGGACCTTGCAGCTAGATCCGATGCCGTGAGCGGAAGAGGAGGTAGAGGAAAAACGGAACCCCCATCATCGCCGTCAGAATGCCGACCGGTAATCCCACCGGCGGATAGACCAATTGGCTGGTGATGTCACAAACGGCCAGAAAGACCGCGCCCAGCAAGGGACCAAAAATGAGGTTGGTGCGGTGCAATCCACCGTTGAGGCTGCGGCTGAAATGGGGAATCATCAGCCCCACAAATCCCACCGGTCCCGTATAAGCGATGCTCCCTCCCACCGCCAGGGACGTCACAATCAACAAGATGAGTTTCATTTTCCCCGACTCCATCCCCAAGCTGCCCGCCTGGCGATCTCCGAGTGACAGGACATCCAGACGCGGCGCCAGCAGGATGCTCAAGACCCAAAACAGCCCCAACAATACCAGCGTCACCGCCACCGAATCCCAATTGGCGTAGTTGAAGCTGCCAAAGCTCCAGTGGATGATGGCCCGGAGGTCTTCGGCGTCTTCGGTGGTGTAAATGAGGAAGCTGGTCAGGGCCACGAAAAAAGAGGACACGGCGACCCCGGCGATGATGACCCGGCCCGGGTCGCGGGACAGGGCCCGGTAGGCCAGCCCAAACAAGAGCAACAGGCTCAGGAGCGCCCCGCCAAAGGCATAAGCGGGCAAAGCCGCCAGCGGACCGATCACGATCAGGCCCACCAAGCGCAGGTTGGCGCCAAAGCCCGCCCCGGCGGACAGGCCCATGATATAAGGATCGGCCAGGGGATTGCGGACGAGGGCCTGCATGAGAAAGCCGCCCAGGGTGAGCAGCGCCCCGCTGCCCATTGCGAGGAGGACCCGCGGCAAGCGCAGGTCCCGCACCACCACTGCCGGAAGCCCTTCCGGCGCGATGACCATTTGCCAGACCTCTCCCACCGAGTATTCAAAACTGCCCACATTCATGCCCCAAAAGACCACCGCTGGCACAGCCAGCAACAGGAGGAGGACCTTCCAGAGCAGAGAGGGGTTCATTCGGTGCCGTAGAGGAATTCGTCGGGATTGAAACGGGCGTGGATCGTGCGGGCCAGGTACGCGAGGCCTTCCACCGTCCGTGGACCGGGCCGCAGCAGCAGATCGGGCTCGATCTGGTAAATGCGGTTGGTTTGGGAGGCGGGCATGTTCAGGTGGAGAATGGGATATTCCGAGGCAAAATCCTGGTAGATATTCTGTTGGTTCGAGGGGATGATGATGACCTCCGGTGCGGCCTGGAGGACCGCTTCGGGCGTCACGACGGGGTATTTGGCGTCGATTTGGGCGAAGGCATTTTTGGAACCAGCCTTGGTGAGCATATCGTTGAGGTAGCCCTTGCCCCCGGCCACGATGATGGGTTTCACGCCCACGATGATCATGGAGCTGTATTTGGCCTGGATCGCCATCGTGTCAGCGATGCGTTCTTCGATGCGCCGGAGGGAATCGACCAGGGTTTCGGCCGCCTTCTTGCGGTCCAGCATGTCGCCGAGGGCGGTCATGTTGCGGAAAACATCGTCGATGGATTCGTAGCTCTGGAAGTAGAGGGGGATTTTGTAGCGGTCAAAAAAGTCACCGACCTGGACGTCGAAAATCTCATCGGTGGCGATGACGAGGTCGGGTTCGAACTCGACGATTCCGGGCAAATCCAATTCGGGATAGGTGACGACGGCGGGGAAATCTTCCACTTCCGGCGGCCAGTCGCAGGCTTCGCTGCGGGCGACGAGGGACTTTTCGGCGCCGAGGGCGAAGATCATCTCGGTGGTGCTGGGCGCCAGGGACACCACCTTTTGGGGAGTCCGCTTCAAGGTGATGGTCCGGCCGACGTCGTCGGTATAGGACCGCGAAATCAACGGCGCGTCTTCAATCATTTGCTGGTTGTTGCCGCCGCAGCCGACCAGGAAGCCAGCCAGTACCCAAAGGAGCCAGATTTTTCGCATGGGGCAAAGATAGGGTTTTCGGAGGCAAAAGGGGAAAGTCACGGCATCCAAAAATCGTATATTGAGGCTGGTCCAAACATGAATTGAACATGCGAAAACTTTTCTGGATTGCGTTGGTGGCGCTGGGTGCGTCGTCCGCGCCGATTGGTGCTGTACAGGCAGAGACTGTGGTGGTCGCCGAAGCTAGCGACCTGGATCCCGTGACCCTGGAGCGGATCTACGGGGCCGTTTCCTGCGCAACGGGGATGTGTGTGGGGGCGGTGCGGGATGCGTATGCGGAAGGGCGGATGGAAGTGGAAAAGGAGGCGGATGCGTATAGAGTCACCGTCCTCGACGGTGGAGGGGATGTTTTGGTCATCGTCATTTTGGAGGACTTCTAAATTGCCAAAGAAAGAACTTGCAACCCAAAGCCATTCCCGAAATGGTCTTTGATGGACCTCCCATAGGCTTTCGCTTTAATGTACCGCTCAAAATCAAAGAAAAATTTTCCTTCGACAACGCTTTGATCATTTGGAAGAAGTCCCGCCTGCCTTTCTACTTCATCCATCATCTCAGTATCTACCTTGCAATTGTTGCGAAGCATGGTATCGATCCCTTTCAAAATAAATGCTGGGTAGGCCATTTTTCGAAATCTTTTCCGCTTTGAATCCAAAACCGAATCGACATAATCAGCATTTCCTTTTTCCAGATGAAAGAACAAATCCAGAATATCTATTTGCCAAGGTAAATGGGCCCGAACAGGCTTGGGGAGTCTAAAAGCAGCCTTCAAAACCTGATGGCCAAAGTCAAAGTCTTCTTCCAAAAAGAACGCCATTGCAGTCACATAGTGGTAAATCGCCAGGGACCATTGTGGAAACAGGTCCATCTGAGCTTGCATCCGATTAATTCCTTGCAGAGCAAGTTTGGGATCACCAAAAATGAAAGCCGATTCAATACACCTGCGAATCCACCTTTCGGTCTTTAGCCGTTCTTCAATCTCATTCTGGGGTTCAATTCTGGACAAATGAAGCAGGGATGAAGTGGCGAGCTCCCGATTTCGGACCTGAAGGGAAAGGTTAACGGCATTCGATATTTCACGGATTTTCAAGGCTATATCCAATTGAATTTCCCCTGAAACAATTCGCTCTACCATTTCAGATTGGAATTTTGCTGCTAAAGGGATGCTGTACGTCAACAGTTCACGGGCAATCCTCAATTTCCATTTCCAATACCCTTCACTATTGAACCGATCCTTTAGAAACTCGTTAATCTCTTCGACAAGTTCAATTCGAGTGCTTTCATCCTGCCGAAGGGCTTTTCGGGTTGCCTCGATCAATCCGATTGCTCTTTCTTCTTCCAGTAGAATTTCCAGATACTTCCCAGCGGGCTGCAAATCTAGCTTCTCCCCTAAATCGACTTCCAGCAGTCTCTCGATGTGATCTCTGTACCGAGCCAAGACCAAGATGTGATCCAATTTTCCATTGTCTCCAACTTGGTGGTACTCTTTCTCAAAAAATTTCTGCGCAATATCAAACGCACCAAAGCGAACTGCGGTCTTGATATAGGTCCAATTGTTTAGAACTGGCGTTTCTTGGTCTGAAAAGCACAATACGACTTTTTCCAGTAGCAGTTCCCGGCTTCGGTAAAAGGTTGCGGGATCATTGAACGGTTTCACTCGCAATTTATCTTGGTCGTATCCGTCCAACTTCAGCATTCTGTCCAACAAGAAAAGGTACTTGGGCTTTTTCTTCCCCACCCTGGTATGCTGCTTGATCCACTCTCGCAGCAGGAGGACTTCATCCTCCGACAACCTTTGGATCAGATTGAACAAAGATTTGGGACTCATTCTTTACGGATAAAATACAGCGACCTAAATATCTGGGAATCAACGTCAGTGAAATTGTTGACCCCTCTAATTTTATGATTCCAAAAATGATTTCCAAGCAAATCCTCCATTGCCAAACAACGCCTTCCCGCTACTTTGAATCCATACCCAAGCGAGGCGGCCGGGTTTCCCAAAACTCCTTCAATTCATGTTTGGCCTGCCTCATTTCCGAAGGTCCACGCCCTGGTTGGACTGCAATCATTGTGGCCGGGGCGCTCATTTGAAAACCAATTCGAACCGTTCTTTATATCCCCCCTTGGCAGTCCGGGCGTTCTTGAAGGCCACGGGTTGTCAAGGAAAATGAAAACCGTTTCGGCAGGGGGCGGGAAAGGCAAAAAGGGCGTTGAAAGCTCATGGGAGACTATTGCCCCGCATTTTCCGTCTTCTCACCCACGAAAAAAAATCAAAAAAATATTCAACGAGGAGCCCATGCTTCATCAAATCAGTCTCCCTGCACGATGGAGGACGGGTCAAAACACACTTTGATATGGACTGAAGGTACTGGGCGAGATCGCCGCCGGGGAAGATTAACTGTTTTAATTATCCACTTGCCCCATGCCCTTGGGGCAGCGTTTCTCTGAAGTGAGGGGCTTCCCCTCGATTGATGCCACAGGCTCCCTCCGCCCGGAGGTGGCCGGCATTAAAGGATCGAAGATCTCCTTGCATCTCCCGTGATGGTCCTTTGGCATTCCCCCTACATCCCCCCCATCGCAACACGTTCTCCGCCACCGATTCCACTGCTCCTCATCCCGACACGGAAGCCAGACGTTTCCACCTCCGACATAGGACTTTCCACTCCCGCCATAGAAGTTTCTACAAATCCTAACCAAGTTTCTACAAAAACTATCCAAACTTCCATCTCCGACACGGAACTTTCCACTCCCAACATAGAAGTTTCTACAAATCCTAACCAACCTTCTACGAAAACTAACCAAGTTTCCATGAATTATAACCAACATTCTATCGATCCTAACCAACCGTCCACCAATTATATCCAACATTCTACCATTTCGCTCCGTTACATTCTTTTATTTACAAATCAGGCCTATTTTTTTAAACAAATTGTGACACACTTTGTAAACAAATAATTGCCAACAATCCTCTCCTCGCCCTAAGACATCTGGATCACATAGAAATAAAGCGGCATGCCCAGGGTGATGTTGAAGGGGAAGGTGATCGCCAGGGCCATCGGGATGTACAGGCCGGGATTGGCGCGGGGGGCGGCGAGTTTCATGGCGGCGGGGACCGCGATATAGGAGGCGCTGGCGGCGAGGATGGATAACAACAGCCGGTCGCCGGTGACGCTGGTGATGTATTGGCTTAGGAAAGCCACCACCAGACCATTGAAGGCCGGTACGAGGATCGCAAAGGCCACCGGAAAGATTCCTTTTTCCCGAAAAATCCCCAGCTTCCGTCCACTCACCATGCCCATGTCCAGCAGGAAGACGGCCAAAAAGCCTTTGAACAGGTCCGTGGTGAACGGTTCGATGCCCTGGGCCTGCTTGTCCGACGCAAAATAACCGATCACCAGGCTGCCGAGGATCAGGAAAACGCTGCCGTTGGTGAGGGAATGCTTGAGGAGCATCCCAAAGGGCATCCGCGCCTGCTGCTGGTTGCGGCGGTAAAGCGACATCAGGATCACCCCAATGATGATCGACGGCGCCTCCATCAGGGCCATCACCGCCACCATATAGCCCCCGAAATCCGTTTGTTCCATCTCCAAAAACGACACCGCCGTCACAAAAGTCACTGCGCTCACCGAACCGTAGGAAGCGGCAATGGCCCCGGCATTGGAGGGGAAGAATTTGCGGCGGAGGATGAAAAAGGTATAAATCGGCACCACCAGGGCCAATCCCACGCCCGACAGCACCACGGCCAGCATCTCGAGCCCGAAGGGCGTATGCGCGAGTTCCTGACCGCCCTTGAACCCAATCGAAAAGAGCAGGTACAGGGAAATGAAGCGGGAGGAACTTTCGGGAATGGACAAATCGCTCTTCACCTGAACGGCCAGGATCCCCAGAAAGAAGAACAACAGCGCCGGATTCGTCAGATTGTCAATGAGAAGGTCAAAATTCATGTCTCTCAAACGATTTTTTGAAATTCGGGCAAAGGTGAGAAGATTGATTTTCCCAGAACAGTTTATATTTTTTCACATACCCATAAGCGATCTTTATTGAATCGTCCTCCAAAAGGATCAATCGGAAAGCAGGTTGGTTGGCAGCAGGGATTTTTTGGAGCGGAAAGGAGCCGAGTGCTGGCGTCCCACCAATAGTTTCGATAACTTTAAAGTTCGACAAGAAGCGCGGAAACATTCTGCTAAATGGGTTTCCCATCGGAGGAAGCCACGTGAAAAACCAACGCGGGGAGCGGCCGCGCAGCCCCGTAAGAGGAAAGAAACGTATGCATACTGTCACTAAACAGTGGACTGAAGCCGAACTGGAAGCCCTGGGCTTCAATAAGATCGTGATTGGTGTACCGGGTCGCCCATTGCCCATCATGGCCCCCAACCCCAATGCCCACTCTCAGGACACGGCCTACCGGCTGGAATGTATCGAAGACGAGCACAATCCCATCATCATCTGGTCCCAACGTACCTACGGCGAAGTGGTCGGGATGATTTACCGGTTGCTGCCGACTCCTTCGATGCTCCCCCTCTACTACGAGACCCTTCAGTTGCTCCAGATCGAAAATGATCGGCGCATCCAGTTCTATATCGGAAAGCACGGTTCGGGAAAATCCTTCCTCGGCCGCCTCATCGGGGACATCCTGCATCCCGACGGTGCCATCACCATCAACTGTGCGGACCGCGACCTCAACGAACTCCTGTTCGAGACGGTCCTCGACGTCGGCGCCAATCCCGACCTCTACTCCAAGATCAACGATAAATTGGCTTCGGGCGCGCTCAACAGCACCTCCGTCGCCGCCCTCAAATCGGCCGTTGGCAATGCCTTTACGCAAAAGGATGGCCAGCCCTATATCGATTTCGAGATGGTCGGATCGAGCCGCCTGGTGGTCCAGGAAACGGAAGATGGCCTGACCGAAACGGAAGCGGTCTTCAGCGATGCGGATACGCAGCAAGTCGTCGAGACCCTCCTGCGCATCGCGCAGGTCGAAGGCCTGAGCGAGTCCGCCAGCTTCATGCCGATCAAATCGCAGCTGGGATTGCTCCCGCGGGTTTGGCAGCAGGGCCGGGTGGGCCATTTGGAAGAGTACAACAAGTGCAAGGAAGGCACCGATACCTGCCTCCACCCTGTCCTTCAGGTCCTGAACGGGGAGAACATGAGCTGCCGGGTCTACGGATCGGGCGGTTTGAGCTTCGAATTCAACAACAAGGAACGGAGACCGGGCTTTTTCTGCTACCTCGACGGCAATATGATGCAGGACGGGGTCGCCACGCACTCCCTGTCCGCCTCTGCGAATGACCGGGTCCTGCCGAATATCATCCAGGACATGATCAAGGACGACTGGCAGCACCGTTGGTGCCAGTTGCTGACGGGGATGCCGATCAAAATCCTGTACGAAAGCAAGAAAGAACAGTGGGACGCCGATCCCGATGGATTTACCCGCTTCCTCCAGATGATCCGTGGATTGGGAGGCAAGGAAATCCCGGCCGCCCACAAGCACTATATCGACCGCTGGGAAGATGTCCTGGACGCCACCGACATCATTTCCAATTACAACCGCCTCTACGATGAGATGACGAATCCAGACTCCCCGGCCAACCGCCAGGGCAAGTATCCGGAGTTGTTCGCGGAGGTCGACGAAGAATTCTACAACATGGCGGGGGGATCGATGCGGCGGAACATCTACTATTTCAAGATGGCCCTGCTGGGACGTCCGCAGACGAAATTGCCGCACCTCGCCCAGCCCTACGACATGAGCGAGTCCTGGGACAATCCACCGAGCATCAGCCCGAACCGGGACCAGCGCCGGCCGGAGACGACCCTGGGCACCAATGTGGTGGACATTTTCTACCGCGACATGGTCCGCCTGACGGTCGGACTCGGCAAGGTGAACCTGTTTACCCGCCTCAAGGTCGCCTTTGAATCCCTGCGGATGCTCAAGCCGACCTTGCAGGAAGGCATCATCCACGATGCGGTCTACCTGGAAGACCTCCTGAACTCGGATCCGCGCGACAGCGACCAGGCCAAGGACTTGCAGGCGCTGTTCTGCAACGAATTGCGGGGGCATTTCCAGAACATTCCGATGTCGGACAACGATGATGACCTGCTCACGCAGGACCAGATTCGGACGGCGCTCGACAAGGTGGCCAGCAATGGCTCCGGCAAAAGCGAAGACGTGCGCCTCAGCTATATCTACGGCCTGAATTACCAGCCGCTGATGACCGTGGACAATATGTTCGCGCCCTATGCTGTGATTGACGGGTTGCCCGTTCCCGGCCACAGTCCCATCCTCGTGCAGGACGACGACTTGCTGGATTTGGACCGCTTCCTGACCGCGCTTGCATTGCCTAAGGTCGGCCGCAAAAACCAACAGCGCCTGTGGAGCACGACCATCCGCGACGCCATTTATTCTCCCCTCAGCGACAAAGACGAAGCGATTGCCATCACGGCCGGAGATGCCGGTTCGGGCCTTTCGTTGAATACCGTGGTCACTTCCGGCGGACTCGTTCACCTGCTCCACCAGCGCCTCAAGGGCAATATGCTGGTCATTGCGGGCACCACCACCAAGGCCATCGAAGCCCTGATGAAAGAAGCTGGAATCGATTATGTGGACCGGAATTTGAAGAATGCGAAAACCCGGATCCGGACCTTCCTGAACCGCGCCCTGATCAAGGAATCGCGGGAATACGAGCTGTTCCTGGCGGGTTCCTTTTTCCACCGCAACCGCCTCGGAGGCCAGAACATCGTCGAAAATCCCCAACTGCTGGAAAAGAGCAAGTTGCCGGAGCTCCTCTCGACGGCCGATGTTCAGCCTGTTTTCCCGACCTACGCTACCCAATTGACCGAGCAGCGCCGCATCAAGGCCTACCTCGACCGCACCATCCTTGAAACCGAAACCCGGAGATAAGCCATGTCTCAGAATGGAAGAGCCCTCATCAGCGCCCTGAACCAGGGAGATTTTGATGCCGTCGAACGGATCCACCTTTCGGATTCGGATTTGAAGATCTTCAACCACCACGTCCACGAACTCTTTGAGCGGGCCATTGCCGGCGGGAACCTGCCGTTGTTTCGGGCCTTGCTGGACGTGCCCCGGATCCGCATCAGCGGCCCCGATTACTGCGCCATCCGCCATGCGACCCAGTTGGGCCAGGTGGAGTATCTGCGGGAATTGGAGGGGCAGCGGAATGTAAAGCCGTCGTTGCGGGACAAGATGGGAAAAACGGCCCTGCACCACGCCTTGTTGGGGAAATGGAACGAGACCAAGGGATTGGCGCTGGTCGAAGTGCTGGTGACCTTCCCGGGCATCAAGACCAATTCCCGCGATGCGGAGCGCAAAACGCCGCTGCACTATGCCATTGAGCGGAACTGGTTCAAGGTCGCGGATATTTTGCTTGACCACAAAGCCAGCCCGTCCATTGAGGACGGCAATGAGCAAACTCCGCTCTCCATCGCGATGGAGAAGTTCCTCGACATTCCCTCCGAGTTGTTGGACCGCCTGATGAATGCGCCTCCGTATGTGGATGAGGAGGAGGAAGAAGAACCGGACGATCCTTATTTGGGGAAAACGGAGGAGGAAATCGAACAGGCGCGGTTCAACCAAATGAATGCGCACAAGACCTGGGACATCAAAGCGCCTGATACGCTGGTGGACCGGACCGATCCCGCTCCCTTGTCCCAGAGCTCTCCCATCAAAGAAAAACCCGTCACCTACGACGATGTCCGCGCGGTAGATCCCCTGGCCGTTCAACAGGCCAAATTGCCCACCACGCATACCCCCACTCCGACTACGCCTACTCCGAAGCCCATCAAGGCCGAGCCCCGCAACGCCCATCCGAATCCGCCGCAAGAAAAGCCGCGGACCTTTGCGAAGGAGCGCGAACCCCTCGTCCTCGACGAATCCAAGACCTTCCTGGACATCATGGGCGTAAATTCCGAGGATGAATTGCCCGAACTCATTTCCCGGGACTACCTCCTCTCCCCTTCGGACGACAATGCCCGCTGGCGGCTGCACCGCGCCCCCGTCATCGAAAAACTCGAGACGCTCAATGAAATCCTCGTCCGCAAGGGACAAGGCCTTCAACCGGAGGATTTCCGCCTCTCCCACCCCAGTACGGGATCGAACCTGTGGCACGTCGCCGCTGCTGTCGGCCAATTTGAAACCGCCTTCCGCGTATTGGACCAACAGCGCATGTGGCCCCGGCCCGAAGATTTCCGCCTGGAAACGGAGGTCGGCAAGACGATTACGGATGTGCTGGAAGACACCAACCGCCTGAGCGGCGTCCTCCATTCGGACATCTGGAACGCCCACCCGCAATTGTTGGCGGCTCTGCTGGCCTCGTTGCCCTCGGAGCGGCGTCAGCAATTTGCCTCCCTCGTCACCAAAACCAATTTGCTCATCCTTCACGGCTAAGGCCCAATCCCGATGTGGGCAGAATCCATAGAGAAGGTCCGGAACAAGTTTCGCGCGCTGCGGGACGAGGGCTGGAATGGCTATGTGGTGGAGGATGCGGCCAGTTTTGATGAAATCAAGAAATCGTACGAAGACCTGGCCTGGGAAATGGTCGAAGGCATCTCTACGCTGCTTTTGCAGATGATTGAGAACCAGCATTACGTGTCCCGAAAGGTGCCGACGCTGGATCAAAAGCTGTATTCGCAGGCCCACAAGACCATGATGGAAGTGATCGAAGAGGCCGTGGCGGAGGAGGTGACGACGATGCCCCAGTTCTTTGGGCTCGTCCACGAGGTCATCCAGCAATTGCATGGCTATTCGAAGCTGCTCAAGCAGGACCTCCAGCGGAATTATATGCGCTTTCTGTATCCGCGTCCGGACCGCCGGTACCGCCAGATCAATATCACGTTGCGGGACATCATCGAGGCTTTCGACCGGATGCAGGAACGCAATACGGCGCTGATGCGGGAGATGGCCGGAGACATTCCGGAGCAGAGCATTCAGAAGGTGGCCGAGGAAAAGGAAGATTTGAAATCGTTGATTGATGAGGATATGTTCTCGGAGGAGGAGCGGGAGTTGTTGCGGAAGTTGATGGAGGAGTGAGGAATGTAGGTGGGGGAGAATGGGGGAAATGTGCCAATTGAGAAAATGTGCAAGTGTGCAAATTTTATGGGTGGGGAAATGCTGGTTCGGAAATGGGGTAAGGGTCGATTTAGTCGTGGAGGGAGGAGATTTTGGGTGGAAGGGATTGTGAAGGACAAGCGCCTCGAATTCGATTTAACGCCCCTGCCTTAAATAATTTAAAATCAATACCTAAGCATTACACACCAAATATTATTTGGCGACCTATATGAACATGATTGAGGCGGAAGTGGTCCGCACTTCCCTCCTTTCGATGGCCGCTCAACGCGGCCCCCACAAGAGCATCTGCCCGTCCGAAGTGGCGCGGGCATTGGCGGCGGACTGGCGTCCCTTGATGCCCGCGGTGCGGGCGGTGTCCTTTGACCTGGCCGAGGCCGGACGGGTCAAGGTGACCCAGCGCGGACGCGTAGTGGGCCGGGATGTCCGCGGGCCCATCCGCATTGCGGTGGTGGCGGATGCCACGTGAAGAAAGAGGCGAAGCCTGAGATACAAAAACGCCGCCCCGGATGGGAGCAGCGTTTGATGTTTTGTGCCCAGCAATGGGCCGGAGTTCTTACTGGCCGTTGGCCTTGGCGATGACGGCCTTGAACGCTTCCGGGTGGTGCATGGCGAGGTCCGCCAGGACTTTCCGGTTGAGATCGATGTTAGCGGCCTTCAGCTTGCCGATGAGCTTGCTGTAGGTCTCCCCTTCGATGCGGGCGGCGGCATTGATCCGCTGGATCCAAAGCCGACGGAATTCCCGCTTCTTGGCGCGGCGGTCGCGGTAGGCGTAAGTCAGGCCCTTTTCGACCTGGTTCTTGGCAACGGTCCAGACGTTTTTCTTCCGACCGAAGTAGCCCTTGGCCATCTTCAGAACCTTCTTCCGACGACGGCGCGAAGCAACACTATTGACTGATCTTGGCATAATTTTTTGGATTGTGGGTCACAGCGTGGTCAAATCTGACACTTGGTTTTGACACTGGTCTTCCCGGTGTTACATGCTTTAAATGTGGAGCAAATCTTTCATCCGGGGCTCGTCCGCCGGGTGAACGGTAGGCTTCTGGCCGAGGTGACGTTTACGCTTCTTCTCTTTTTTGGTGAGAATGTGGTTTTTAAACGCCTTCTTACGCTTCAGCTTTCCACTTGCCGTTACTTTGAACCGTTTGGCCGCAGCACGGGATGTTTTTACTTTAGGCATTGTATCAAAAATTAATGTGTACGTAGGGATGGATTCTAAATCAAGAATCCAGCTATCGGTTATTTCTTCTTCAGGTGTTTCGGAGTCAGAATCAGGAACATCCGTTTCCCTTCCAGTTTGGGCATCATTTCTACCTTGCCGAATTCTTCCAGTTCCTGGGCAAATTCCAGCAACAGCTTCTTACCGCGGTCGGTGTAAATGATGGATCGTCCCCGAAAGTGAACGTAGGCTTTTACCTTGTTCCCTTTTTCCAAAAACTCCTTGGCGTGGTTCAGCTTGAATTTGAAATCGTGCTCGTCCGTGTTGGGGCCGAAGCGAATTTCTTTCATCTGGACCACGACTTGATTGGCCTTGCGCTCCTTCTCCCGCTTCTTTTGTTCGTAGCGGAATTTGGTGTACTCGATCATTTGGACAATCGGGGGTTCCGCCCGTCCGTTGATCTCGACCAAGTCAACTCCGGCTTGTTCAGCCAAATAGAGGGCACGACGGGTTTCCATTACCCCGTTCATGGACTCGTCCTCTGCGCGGACGACCCGTACCATCTGAGAGTTGATCTCATGATTGATTCGATGCAGACGCTTGTTCCGCACCCGCCCGATGGGCCTTCTTCCTCGTCTCTTTTTTCCGATAACTGTTCTTATTTAGTTTAAACTTAAAGATGAATTTACTTCTTCTTGCATCAAGGATATGAACTCCTCTATGCTTATTGTACCGATATCACCCGATTTATGTTTCCGCACCGATACAGTGCCATTTTTCTCCTCCTCTTCGCCTACAATCAACATAAATGGGGTTTTTGCGACTTCTGCGTCCCGAATTTTCCGCCCTACTTTCTCCCCGCGCTCGTCGACAAAGCCCCGAATATCGGAATTTTTCAATTGAGATAAAACCTCCTGGGCGTAATTGTTGTACTTGTCGGAAATGGGGAGGATCGCAAACTGATCCAGAGCCAACCAGAGGGGCAATTCCCCGCCCGTATGCTCCAGCATGACCGCCACAAAGCGCTCCATGGAACCAAAGGGCGCCCGGTGGATCATCACCGGCCGGTACATCTTGTTGTCGGGACCAACATACTCCAATTCGAAGCGCTCGGGTAGGTTATAATCCACTTGGATCGTCCCCAACTGCCATTCACGGTCCAGAGCATCCCGGACCATGAAATCGAGTTTCGGACCGTAGAAAGCGGCTTCTCCGGCCACTTCTACCGTTTCCAATCCCTTCGCAGCCGCAGCCTCGCGGATGGCATCTTCGGCCTTGTCCCACAATTCGGGTTCACCGATGTACTTTTCCGGCTTCTCGGGGTCGCGCACACTGATCTGCACCTTGAAGTTCTCGAATTTCAGGATGCCCAGGATATACAGCACGATGTCGATCACCTCGATGAATTCATCTTTGAGCTGGTCGGGGCGAACGAACAGGTGGGCGTCGTCCTGGGTAAAGCCACGCACCCGGGTCAATCCGTGCAGCTCACCGTGCTGCTCGTACCGGTACACCGTCCCGAATTCCGCGTAGCGGATGGGCAGGTCCTTGTAGGACCGCGGCTTGGTCTTGTAAATCTCGCAGTGGTGCGGACAGTTCATCGGCTTGAGCAGGTACTCCTCCCCTTCGTGCGGCGTATTGATCGGCTGGAACGAGTCCTTGCCGTATTTGGCCCAGTGACCGGAGGTCTCGTACAGGTCTTTCCGCCCGATATGGGGAGAAATGACCGGGAGATAACCGGCTTCGAGCTGCTTTTTCTTCAAAAAGGTCTCCAGGCGATCCCGGAGCATGGCACCTTTCGGCAACCAAAGCGGCAATCCCAGACCGACTTTTTCCGAGAAAGCGAAGATTTCCATCTGCTTGCCCAGTTTCCGGTGGTCCCGTTTTTTGGCTTCTTCCAGTTTGAACAGGTATTCATCCAGTTCTTTTTTCTTCGGGAAGGTGATGCCGTAAATCCGGGTCAACTGCGGTTTCGTGTCGTCGCCCATGAAATAGGCACCGGCAACTTTCATCAGCTTGACGGCCTTGATGATCTTGGAATTCGGGACGTGCGGTCCTTTGCAAAGGTCGACGAAATTACCGCTGTAATAGAAGGTAATCGTCTCGTCTTCGGGCAAGCGTTCGATCAACTGAACCTTGAACTCATTGCCCCTTTCCTTGTAGAAATCAATAGCTTCCTGACGGCTCATCTCCCGCCGCTCGAAGGTTTCTCCGCCCCGGGCCAGTTCCTGAAACTTCTTTTCGATCTTCGCAAAATCCTTCTCCGAGAAGCTCTCATCGCCGAGGTCCATGTCGTAGTAGAATCCGTTTTCGACGGGCGGTCCGTAGGCGAGTTTGGCGTTGGGGTAGAAATGTTCGATGGCTTCGGCCATGATGTGGGCCGAGGAGTGCCAGAATGTGTATTTCCCCTCCGGATCATTCCAGGTGCACAGCTTGAGTGTGGCGTCGTCCAGAATGGGACGGGATGTCTCCACGATGTCCCCATTGACGACGGCGGAAATGGTGTTGCGGGCAAGCCCCGAGCTGATGCTCATGGCCACTTCGTGCGGGGTTACTCCCGCCTCGAATTGACGCTGGCTGCCATCCGGCAAGGTGATATTTATCTGGCTCATGAGAAATTAAATTTCAGTGGGCAAATTTAGACAAAAAAGAGGGGGACGGACAAACGAGGAAGGGAAATTATCAACGCAATGGTGGTGGAAAGAAATCATAATGGAGACAGTTGGCAAAAAAACTCTTCTCCAAACTCGTAAGTTGTGAAATGAAAAGGATCAACTCGATGAAAAAACCTATTGGACTTCTCCTCTTGCTGTTGCTCTTTCTGGTCGGTTCCCTGCCCGCCCAATCGCCCGCCGGCGATACCCTGCGCATCAACTCCGCCGCGTTCGGCGGAGAACGGCAGGTCGTGGTCTACCCATCTGAATTCCACCGCTATGCGGGGGAAGACGTCCATTTCCCCGTCATCTTCATCCTCGACGGCCAGCACGAATGGTTCATCAATCCGGTCCTTTCCCAAATCCGCTACCTCCAGTACACCCACGAGATTCCCCAGTGCATCGTCGTGACTGTCCCCCTGCTGGACCGCAATCAGGAATGCGCCATCCGCGACCCGGATGGCCTGCCCCTACCCTTGCACCAATTCCTGGTCGATGAAATCAGTCCTCACCTCACTCCCTACCAACCCAGCGACCTCAACGTCCTGATCGGCCATTCCTTTTCCGCTTCCTTTGCCCTCTACTCCTACGCTCAGGCCCCTTATTTCTGGACGGCCGCCATTGCCCATACCCCCCTGAACAAGCTGGAAGCGGTCCTGATGGAAATTCCGGAGGAGGACCTTGATCCCAACTGCCTTTTCCTGTCCATTGGAGGCCCCGAACCCAGCAAAGACGGCTATCACCGCACCCGTTTTGACGCGGCCCTCACCGCCAATCCTGCCGTCGCCGAGCAATTGACCGTTTTCCGGTCTGAATTTGCCACCCACAACGCCCTTCCCATCGTCGCCACGCCCCATTTTCTCACCCAGCTCTTCCACGGATTCAGCCTCCGCTTCGCCGACATCGCCCAAGTCGACCTCAACTACCAATTGGTGGAGGCGCCCGGCTCCGTGGACGAGGAAATGGAACTCATCCGCACGGCCGCCCGCGTCATGGAGGACGACATCTCCCTCGAAATTCCCGAGGTCAATGGCATGACTTCGCGCTACCTGGCGGGCGATGCATTGGAAGTGGCCCAGGCCATTTACGCCTGGGGCAATCGCTTGTATCCCAAGTACTTTGAGTTCTATTTGTACCTGGCTGAGATTGAAGTGGAATTGAAGGGAAATGCCAATGCCGCCGAAGACCACCTGGTCCAAGCTGAAAAATTGCTCGCCACGATGGAGCAAGATTCAGAAGACCTGGATTATTACCGGGAAGAAGTCGCCCGCATCCGCCTGCGGGTGAATACCGAAATGGAATAGAAATTGTCGGGAATTATTTGCGCCGGGCTTCAAACCAGAACTCTTTGCCGGCCCGCGGCTTGATGGATAGATAGGTGATGGCCAATTCTTCCACGGTAAAATGGGTGGAAAAGCGGCTCTCGTACTCGTCGCGGCTCCCTCCGAAGGGCGGTCCCTGCTCGGTCAGGGGAAAGTCAAACAGCAATCCCGCCAACATGCCCCCTTTGGGAATCAAACGGGCCATGTGCGCCACGTAATCGTCTCTCAATTGCGGATTCAACGCGCAAAAGAAGGTTTGCTCCAGGACAAAATCGTATTCGCCTTCGTGCTGGAAGAAATCGCCGTGGATCAATTGGTCGGACGGAAAATCGGGGCGGTTGCGGCGGATCCGGTCGAGGGCCGGGGCCGCGATGTCGAGGATGTGGACCTTTTTCCAGCCGTGCTGGTAGAGCCATTCGCCTTCGTAGGCGTTGCCGGCGCCGGGAATGAGGATGCAGGCGTCCTCGGGGATGCGCTCCTCGGCGAAGGCGCAGATGGCGGGACTGGCGTGGCCCATGTCCCACCCCGTTTGACCGGTGTTCCACCGGTGGGTCCAGTAGTTTTCGTCCATCGACAGGGAATGTGGATCATTCATGGTTCCAAAATTGTGGAATTAACTCCACTTTTGAATCATTGTTCTGAACCAAGCGCAAACTATCCATGAAAATCATCTCTGGCATCTGTCTCGCCATCTTTTTGGCCATGGTCACGTTCTGGGAAGGCACCCAGGACCTCACCAAAACCGGCTTCAATTCTCCCTTTATTCTCAACCTCCTTTTCCTCGGATTTGTGGTCACCGCCGGCTTTGCCAACCACCGCCACCTGAAGAAGAAAGACAAACCGATGCAGTTTCTCTTTCTCCGCCTAGGCATCCTGTTCCTGATTGCCTACGCCATTCTCCTCTCCGCCAACCAATTGAACATTGGCTTTTCCTCCCGCGGCCCCTCCTTCTCCGGCTTTTTCCAAACCGCTCTCCGAGGCCAACAAGGGCTGTATTTGGTCCTCGCCATCCTTTCATTTCTCACCTACGTCCTCCTCGCCATTCCGGAAGTCCGCGAATTTCTGAGCTTCTTGTGGGACGAGGAAAAACAAAAGGCCAAGCCCGCTAAACCAACGGCTGAAGTCTCCGAAACACCCGCGAAAAACACCCCGCCTCCGCCGCCTGTCCAGCAAACTGAAACGCCGCCGACCACTGAATCCGAGCCAAGTCCGGACGATCAGAAATAGGCGCGGTACAGGTCCAATTCTGATGCTCCTTCGTTCGGGTCGGCACTCATTTTCCCCAATCCCGTCGCTCCCCAATCACCAATATTGACCAACGGAACCATGTTTTCGTAGTCATTGGCGCGGTCGTCGACGCCATAGAGGAAAAATCGCTGGGGCGTCCATTGGTCATTTCCCTCTACGCGTACCGTCACCCGGCGCACATCACTGCTCTTGAAGCGGTCCTGGAGCCATTTCATCTCCAGGTGAACAGCTCCCCTCCCCGCCAATTGTTCCTTCTCCAGCCGAAATACGGCCGGATGTTGGTTCGCAAATTCAACCTTGATCTGAACCGTGTCCCGGGTGCCAGCATGGTGTTCATCGGCCGTTTGAATCAACAAGAGCAGCCGCTTCATCGGGGCGTAGTTGCCGGTGATATTGGCCCGGTACAGGGGCATCGAAAACAGCCCCTCGCTCTCATCCGTACTCAACTGGTCGCCCACCCAGGTCCGGATCCCGATGGGCACAAAATTCAGTTCGTTGGGGCCATTGCTCTCGCCAAACACGAAAACAGTGCCGGGCCACCAGGCATCCGCCCCCCGCAAGCCCACCCGGATGATGGGAAAATACGCCTGGAGATTGCGATCGGCGACATCGACTTCAAAGAGCCGGCTGCTGCCTTCATCGATGCGGACATCGTTGGAAAAGGTGTGCTGCAAGCGGTCCCGGTTGTAATCGCCGAGGATGAGGACTGGATTGCTATTTGTGCCTGCGTGGCGGACTCGGAGGGTTTGGAAGGCAAAAAAGATTCGGTTCAACATGGTAGAAGGTGTTTGGTTGGGGTAATCCAATAGAATATCGTAGTTCAGGGAAGGAAATTCAAGTTTGGGTGGGGCAAAGGGGAAGAATCAGTTTTGGAACGGGAAGACCAACGAAGGAGATTCTTTTTTTCTTGCTGAATTTATCCCCATCTTTCTACATCATTTACCATTCATCCTTCCCATGCCAACATTTACCCGCATCCTCTCCGCGATTCTCCTGGCAGTAATATGGCTTGTTCCCCATGAAAGCCATGCCTGCGACCGCTCGAGTCTGACCCTGGACTCCCTCATTTTCAATGGCAACAACAGCTATACCGTCCATCTGACCCTGTGCGTGGGCGGAGGCATTCTCGGAAGCAACTCAGGGGCTATGGGAGCGACCGGCTTGATCGGCCTTGCGGCTTATGGGAACCAAGCAACCTTCGTTTCTTTTTCTCCGGACACCCTCATTTCTGATACCCTGGGATGTGAATTCGAGGGACAGATCTTCAATGTGCCGACAGCTCCCCCCTTTTTGAGTGGCACCACCGATTCCGCTTACTCCTATGTTTTGTATTCTGGGATCGACATCAGTTGTCCGTGGTTTGCCTGTATCTCTTCTACCATCCAGTGCGGATACCCCAGCACCCAATGCGAGTCCCTTACCCTTGACCTGGTTGGACTGCCCGACTCCATTACGGCCATTGGCATAGAAGGTGCAGGCAATCCAAGCCTGGGGTGTCACCGTGATCTGGTACCAGGATATGACAGCGATATCAACGTCGAGTTCTCTCCCATGGTGGCCACGGTCAACGCCCATCAGGTAGGATGGTACTCGTTTTATCCTTCTCCTACCCGCTCTGAAACCAAAGCCGAATTCTTCTGGCCGGTTTCAGAATCCATCTCCTGTTCACTCACCGATCTCACTGGCCATGCGGCTTCGCTCCCTCCGATCATCACCCGAGCGGGCTTGAACCGGACCGTCATTGATCTCAGCCCATTCTCCGCAGGAATTTATTTCCTGACCTTGCAGGGCGAATCAGGCACGCTGAGCCGCAAGCTGGTTCGAATGCCTTAGGGTCATCCAAGTAACTGAGATCGGAGAATAACTCGTCATTTTCCCTCAATCAGCCTTTCTCTTATTCTTTTTCCCTCCAACGGGCGCGTTCGGGATTTGAGCCCTGGGACATCTCGCCCTACCAAACGCACAAAAAAATAGACCTGAACAATAATGCTCAGGCCCTGGAAAGCAGACTGTAAAATCAAATTAGACCTGGCTCAGGCCGCCATCGGCTACGACTTCAATCCCTGAGATGAAGGAACTTTCGTCGGAAGCGAGGAAGAGAACGGTCGAGGCAATTTCTTGTGGGTCTCCATAGCGTTGAATGGGAGCCGCTTCGGACATACTTTGGGCAAGAGCTTCCCCCTCTTCCATGGACATGCCCAATTTGCCGAACATGGGGGTTATTACGATTCCCGGACTCACTGCATTTACGCGGATTCCGCGGGGAAGGAGCTCTGATGTCAGGGTTCGCGCCAGGGATCGGAGGCCAGACTTCGTAGCTGAATACACCGAGCTGTTCGGATATCCCTTCGTATTCGCAATGGAGGTATTGAAGATGACGCTACCTCCCTCCTTCATCCAAGGGAGTGCCTTTCGAACACAGAAAAAGGCTCCTTTGAGGTTCACCGTAATCATACGGTCGAAATAGTCTTCCTCAACCATGTCAAATGGACTGAGGGTTCCAAGTCCCGCATTCGCGAAGACAATGTCGACCCGGCCGTGTTTATTTCCGACATGCTCGAAGAGCGCCTCGATTTGGTCAACATGGCCGACATCGGCCGTAAAGATTTCGATGCCTTCTCCGACCGCCGCTTTGCTTTCTTCGAGTCGCTGTTGATTGCGGGCGGTGACAATGACTGTGGCGCCCTCACGTTGAAACAGGTGGGCGGTGGCAAGTCCGATGCCACTGTTGCCGCCGGTGACGACAGCAACTTTTCCGTCTAGTTTTCCCATTGAAATAATGATTAGAGTGGTTAATGATCCTGCAATCCTTTAGGAGGAAATTGTGTACATAGCTTGGGATTTATTCCCAGCCTAAAATCGGTCAGCCATGCGGTTTCCAAGATCCTCAGATTACAATACAATATACTTTAGTTGAATAAATAGTTTATTATTTGTTAGAAATTTGTCCCTGATCTCAACCAGCTCCATACAGATCTGCACTTAGACCTGACTTGTGCCTCCATCCGCAACAATCTCAGTGCCTACAATAAAGGAACTGTCATCAGAGGCGAGAAACAGTGCGGCAGCGGCAATCTCTTCGGGCGTTCCGAAGCGCTGAAGCGGAATTGTGCTGCGGATAATGTCCCGGAATCCTTCCTCCTCTTCTTTCGTAACGCCCATTTTGCCCAGGATGGTGGTGGTGACAGGGCCCGGACTCAGGGAGTTTACCCGGATTCCGCGTGGCGTGAGTTCTGACGCCAGGACACGGGTAAGGGAACGCAGGGCAGCCTTAGAGGCCGAATAAGCGGAGAAATTGGGAAGGCCCTTCACATTGGCAATGGAAGTATTGAAAATGACAGAGCTGCCTTCTTTCAGCCAGGGAAGCGCCTTTTGCACACTGAAAAATGCTCCTTTAAAGTTGACATTCAGGACTTTGTCCAGAAAAGCCTCGTCTACCTGGTCAAAGGGGACATAATCGGGGATTCCCGCATTGGCGAAGACAATGTCGACCCGCCCGTGTGTCTTGCCAACATGCTCGAAGAGCGCTTCGATTTGGCCCACCTAGGTGACATCGACCGGGACGATTTCAATCCCCTCTCCGACAAGCTCCTTGCTTTCTTCGAGTCGCTGTTGGTTGCGCGCTGTAACAATGACTGTGGCGCCCTCGCGTTGAAACAGGTGGGCGGTAGCAAGTCCGATGCCACTGTTGCCGCCGGTGATGACAGCAATTTTTCCGTCTAATTTTCCCATTGGATTATTTTTTCGAGTTTTTGAAGTTTAGAGATGTGATTCGGGGGGAAGAAGGTTCAGAAAAAATGGGGAACAAAGGCCTAGCCGAGGGCCACATCTCCCCACCTCAGCAGCATGGACACGCAATTGGAGGTGAAGCCGTGGTTGTAAATCAGGATCAAATCGTTTTCTTTGATCAAGCCTCTTTTCTGCGCTTCGTAAAGGCCAGCCAGCACCGAAACATTGGAGAGAAAACCGCGATAGGGAAAGATGTCATGGGTTTTTTCCCTGGGAAGTTTCAATTGCTCCAGGCAGAATTCGCTGTACCAGCCGGTGGCATTGAAAGAGACGAAGAAATCAAGGTCCTCAGGGCTTACTTTTTCCCGCTCCAAAAGGTCCAGACAAGTCTCTTTGAAATATTTCTGGAAGAAGAAGGACGTCGGTATACCGGGGTTTTTGATATGCCCCAGCCGCCGTTTCCATGAACCCTGCTCATTCACTTCGATGGTATTGAAGAAGATGCCATTGGTAGCTTTCGAATTGACAGACTTTGAAGCGACAATCCCCTGCCCTTCCTTCAGCCCCCCCACGATGAAGGCGGCAGCCCCGTCGGCAGCAATCTTGGAAAGGCGGAGCGAGTTGCTCAAAAAGCGTGAGTAGGTACAGGTGGCGATCACCATGACTTTTTTGTGCGTCCCTCTCGCAATCGAGTCCGCAGCGAGCTGCAGGGCTACCCAAGCCGAGGTGCAGGTCGAACTGATGCTCCAGGCCAGGCCATCAAACCCCAGCATTTCCGAAAGGTAGGAGGAGTCGCCAGTGTCCACATGCTCAGGAAACATGGAAGACACGATCATCATATCAATGTCATCCGGTTTGAGATTCGCTGCCCTCAGAGCTCTTTGGGCAGCACAACAAGCATAAGTCAGAATGGACTCGCCATCTCTCAACACATGCTTTTGCTTGAGTCCCAGGTAGGGATCACTTCGGTACTTTTTGGATAGTTCATCCCATCGGGAATGAGATTTTGGCCCCGCTTTCGATTTCGGGGAAGAGGCGTAGGACCTCCCTGCGAGTGCATCAACGGTATGAATCTGGCGAGGATCAATGCCTGCCTCTTGGAGCAATTTCAAGTCCTTATCGCTGCGAATTACGTTTTCCGGATACATCACCGAAAGCGCTTCAATGCCAATGTTCATGTCTTTGTTCTTTTTGTGTTCAGGCCTTTTTTAAACTATCTGCCCTTTTCCCAATCGGAGCCGTCACCGCAGCATCAATCAGGACATCGATGACCACCGGGCCCGAGGCCTCCAAAGCGGTTTCCAGCGCATTTTCCAATTCGTGTTCGTGGGTGACCCTCAATCCTTGCATCCCCAAACTCTCGGCAAATGCGGCAAAATCGGTTTGGGGCAAACCATGATCGGCATGGTTCATTCCCTGAAGCGAATTGACCTGAAGGACCATGTTGTAGAGGCTGTCGTTCAGGACAATCCAAATCGCGGGGATATTATATTTCACCGCCGTGCTGAGCTCGGTTCCATTCATCAACATCGCGCCATCCCCCACAATGGCGACCGCTTTCCCCTTCACCCCCAATCCAATCACCCCACAAACGCCGTGTCCCATAGTCCCTACGGTCGTACTCAGACGGAGATTCGGAGTCTCCAACCGTAGATAATGAATGCCCCATCCAAAAGAATTGCCTGCATCCAGGATCACCGGGGCCAGCCCCTCGTCCAGCACCATTCTTTGAACAACTTCAATCAGTTTTTGAGGATGCACCGCGTTCCAACTGGCTTCCTGTTCGATATAGGAAATGGAAAAAGAATTGTTGGAAGCACGAGATGGAAGTTGAGAATGTAGGGCATTCAGGAATTCGCCCACATCGCTGACAATGCCGACCGTCTTGTGTCCGGGGAAAGCCGCCCCAAATACCGCCGGATTGTGATCTACGTGAATGAGCCCTCCGGCGGGGACCAGTGCATCATCCCAAAATGTGGTAAATTCTCCCAACTTGGACCCCAGAACCAAGGCGTATTCGGGCTGATAGGCCTCCAAGGCCTGGTAGACCGAACTGTGTCCGGCCAAGCCGGTCACCCCGATGTACAGGCCATGTGACTCCGGGAAGGTGCCTTTGGCCCGGGGAGAGCACATTACGGGCGCGCCGACCTTCTCCGCGAGGGCGACGATTTGCTTCTGGGCATGACGGGCGCCAAACCCCAACCAGATCACGAACTTGTTTTTCGCCAACAAGTCTGCGATCTCCCTGACTTGCCGATCCGAGAAGGTCTGGGCCCGAATAATCCTTTTTACACCGATCTCCAGGGGTTCCATCTCCCCCCTTTGGACGACCGTAGAAAGGCACAGGCTCAGAATCTGCGGACCTTGTTCAAGCAGTTTCGAAGCCATCGCGTTAAAGGCATTCTGCAATTGGGAGCTGGAGTCGATGATGGTGGAATAATCAAAGATCAAGTGGGAATGGGTCAAATCGCTGGGCAGGGCGTGAATGGTCGTTTCCTGGCAAGGAAACCTCCCCCTAACTCGCGGACCTGAATAGGGAGAGACGAATACAATCCTGGCCCCCTCCGCCCGGCTGGTCAGCAGAGCATTGGTGCAATTGGCGATCCCGGGACCGGAAGTGACCACGACCGCTACGGGTTCCCCCGTGGCAATGCTGTACTCACAAGCCGCAAAGACCGCTCCCCCTTCGTGCCGGAATTGCAGCACTTCGATTTCATTGCTCTTCTCCAAGGCCTCCCAAACCGGCGCAATATTCCCTCCGTTGATCCCAAAAGCATAATTGACGCCCAGACCATGCAGGCCTTTTGCTATTTCATCTGCCGTTCGTTTTTTTGGAGTACCTATTTCGTCTCCTTCGGGGGAGACATCGTCAATGCGAACCGAGTTGTTTGACATTGTAGAACTGTTTTGGATTGAACGATGGACCTAAGAGGTTGGAAATGAATTGCCTTACCCAGCCCCAACAGGGACCCGGTCGAACACCTGCATGTCGCAGGTATCCGAAAGCAGAATCCGATCTTTTACGGAGGTTGATTCTCCCTTTCCTTCAGGAAAAAACTGTTGGATGGAGCGATGCGATTTTAGATTCCCTGGGGTTCGAATTTTGGCTCAGGGATGGAACAGGGATGGTGATTTTTCCCTTGGGAGCAAATGTAGAAATCCCTGCTCCTGTGGAGAGATACAAATCCAAAAGAAAAAATGGAGTGGCCATTTGTCCGGCCCGCTGACCGCACCTTTTCAGGCTTCCTTGGAGGCTTCCCGCGCCCTTTTCTTCTCCTGCCGGGCATAATAGCTGCACACGTCCGGCAAGACACACTCGGAACACTTTGGGGAACGGGCCGTACAGACGTAGCGGCCGTGGAGGATGAGGTAATGGTGGGCGTCGGGGATTTGGGCCTTGGGAATCGCCCGGACCAATTGTTCTTCGGTTTTGTGAAAATGGCGGGAGCGGGCCAATCCAATGCGGTTGGCGACGCGGAAGACGTGCGTGTCTACCGCCATGCGGGGCTCGTCGTAAAGGATCGAGGTCACCACGTTCGCCGTTTTGCGCCCAACGCCGGGTAATTTGATCAGCTCGTCAAATTCACGGGGGACTTGGCCATCGTGGTTTTCCACCAGGAGGTGGGCCGTCTTCATCAGGTGGCGGGTCTTGTTGGCGGGGAAGGAAATGCTGCGGATATAGGGAAAAACGTCGTCGAATTCCTGGTCGAGGAGGTGGTTGGGAGAAGGATAACGGGCAAATAGCTCCGGGGTGACCATGTTGACGCGCTTGTCGGTGCATTGGGCGGACAGCATCACGGCCACCAGGAGCTCCCAGGGCGAGCCATAGCGCAATTCGGTTTCCGGCTCGGGAATTTCGCGGGCCAGCCGTTCCAGGACAATCGGGACTTTTTCTTTTCTGCGCATACTTCTACGATTGGAAAATGATCTCTGAAGTATTAGATTTTGTTTGGAGTGAAAATGTTTCAAAAAATGCCCAAAACCAACTTCTTCGGCCGCTATTCCTTGGTGTTATTTGTCCTGCTGGTACTCATGGCAGGCACAGGAAGGGCCAGCTGGACGCCCCCCAATGCCGATGCGACTTTTCCCCGGACCCTGTTCAAGGTCCAGGAATTGCCCGCGCTAAGGGCCCATTTGACCACCCAGCCCGCCCACGACCTCGTCACCCAACTCTGGTCCTCTGTCCTCAGCTATGCCCCGGGTTCCGGTCCCTTTCTCGTCGACGGCCACCGCCGACGGGCAGCCTTCAACGCTAAAAACTGCGCTTTTTTCCTCCTCCTCGACCGCAAACCCGGAACGACCGGCCTCGATACGCTCACCCCATCCGACCGCGATTTCCTCCTGAACCGCGCCATTTTCCTCCTCAACAACCAAAACACCAACATCGAGAGCTTTCCCGATACCGGTCCCTACCTCTGGCGCTCCAACGAAATTATCAACAACGCCATCGCCTACGACCTGCTCAAAGGCGCCCAGGTGCCGGACAGCCTCCTTACCACCGGCCGCGGCCTCCTCATGGAAATGGCCGGTAATCTCTACGGCGAAGTCAAATTCAACCTCTTCAACCTCGGCTTTTTCGGGCTCCATCCCGACAACCACGCCCTGCGGACCTGCGGTGCCCTCGGGCTCGCGGGCATCGTCCTCAGCGACGAGACGCCCCCTTCCGGCGACGAAGACCCGTCCAAATGGTTCCAGACGGCCCTGTACCAGATCGACAATGTCCTCTGGCGCGACGGCGACCGCCAAAGCACCGCCGGCGTGATCGGGGGCTATTCCGAAGGCCCGCATTACCTCCGGTTCGGCATGAAGCATGTTCTCCCCTTTTTCCACAGCCTCCACAATTACCTGCCCGATACGACCTTTTCCGTCGAATTCTCCGGCGATACCCGCAGTGTGCAGCATCCCTGGCACGATACGAATTACGACCTACTCTTCGAGTGGGTGCCGCGCATCCAAATGCCCGACGGACGCAGCCCCGCGCTGGAAGATTGCTTTGTGGCGACGGCCTATGAGGACCTGGCGATCATGGAGCGCCCCGAATGGTGCATCGACGTCGATTATTCGCGCTGGGCCAAGGTGCAACCGGGAACCATGTGGAAAATGCTGCGCCACAGCAGCGACGACATGATCGCGGACTACCTCGCCTCCCGGACCTACGACGCGCCCGATACCTTTCCCCACTTCCAGGCCCTCAACGAAAGCGGCAATCTGGTCTTCCGATCGGGTTGGGATTCGGCGGCGACCTACCTCCACTTTACCGCGAAGAATGGGAAGGCCCGGACTTCGGCCCAGGGCCACAACCAGGGCGATGCAACCAGTTTCATCCTCTTCAGCCACCGGGAACTGCTCGCGCTGGATCCCGGCTACCTCAAATGGGACCGCCGGACGGAAGTCGGCGAACCCGGTCACCACAATTTGATCCTCGTCGACAACGACGGACCCGCCAATGGCCAGATCGCCAATGCGGGCGGGGCGGACGCATTTCTCGACCTGCCCATCGATCTGCCGGGCTGGGATTTCTCCCAGGTCCGCAGCAATTACGAAGGCGCCGAGGTCCGTCGGTGGCCCCTGATGGTGCGCAAACAGTATTTCATCTTGGGAGATGATGTGACGTCCAGCAGCAACCACGCCTACAAATGGCAATTGCATGGGTACGGGTTGGAAAATGGGGACAGCTTGACGGGTTGGTTCACGGAGGAAATGGGAAAAGGCGCGACCTGGACGCGGAACGATGCCCACCTCAAGGTCACACTGACCGCCAAAGACATGGCCCCGACCCTGTCCAAGGCCACCCAAAAACATGAATGGGCCTACGATACCTCGCAGAACCATACCGCCCTCTACGGCGAGCTGACCAATACTGCGGATGCCCGCTTTTTGTCCGTCCTTTTCCCCTACTCGACCGATACGCCCACGGTGGAACTCTTCTCCAATCCCGGAGCCCTGTATGTGGAAACCGACGCCGGCACTGACTTGGTGACAGTCTCGGGATCGGCCCCCGCCACCCAATTGGGATTTGCGGGAGACGTGACGTCAGACGGAAAAATGGCGGTGTTGTCGTTTGATACGGCCCAGCAATGGTCCGGCTTTTTCCTCCACGAGGGAAGCAATTTGTACTACGGCGGCAACCCGGTGGCCTTCCTGGGGCAGACGAGCACGACTGCATTGGAGCGCATTGATGCGGAGACTTACCGTGGCTATATCTCCACGGGTGGCACGCTGGAAATCAGCGGATTGCCTTTCTGGCCGCAGTCGGTGAATGGGATTCCGGTCTCAGGCTTCACGTATTACCCGGGTTCCGGCCGCCTGGAAATCCAATTTGCGGGCGGCGGCTACTTCTCGATCCACGAAGATGTGGTGGTTGGGACGGCGGCGCCCCAGCCGGAGTGGCAGGTCTATCCGAATCCAGCCCGGGGCTTGGTCCACGTGGTGGGGGCAGCAGGGAAATTGCGGCTGGTGGATGTGCAAGGAAGGACGTTGCGGGAGTGGGAAAATGGTGCCGGCGAAGCCTTGCTGGATGTCTCCGACCTGGGTCGGGGCCTGTATCTGCTGGTCTGGGAAGGAAATGGACGACGCCAAACGAAGCGCTTGGTATTGGAGTAAATCATATTAAATCAATTACTTTTTTCAACCCAAAATATCCTTAAATCCCCCAAAGCATCAGCTATTGCTTTTTAGATCCATCATATTGATCTAAACTTCCATTTTTCCAGACGTCGAACTTCATGACTTTGGGACTCAACCCCAATGATTATGAAAGCGACACTTATTCAGCCTAAATCCTTTGCCTCCACCCCAGACTCCGATCTCAGTCCCGGTCGGTCTTTTGCTCCCCCCACCTTTCAACTCAATGCTTCCAATGTTCCTGATCCTCCTGTCCAAATGAAAGCGACCGGGAAAAATGGAGGTCCGGTCCAACGCTATCCCATTGCAAAAAAATCAACCAACCGCGTCGAATCCATCAAAGGCCGTCCCAATGCCAAAAGCAATCCGGGCACCATTAAGGCGATTGTCAAGCAGATATTCAAGCGGGGCGCCATGAACCTATTGGAACAGAGCTTGGTGAATCTGGGAAGCCCATCCAAAGCGTATCAGGCCATTGTTTCCGGGAAATTTCTGAGTAAAAATGGTGCGGCCATCTGCCACAAGGAGGCGATCAGTCAAATTGAATCCAAACTGGTGGGCTACGCCAACCGCATCCTCAACAGTAAAAGTAACCAGCAATTGGACGCCAATGCGATCGATTACATCAAAGCCCTCACCGCCAAAGAGCCCAATCGACAACAAAAGTGCCTGTCCCTGCTCAAGACCATCCAAACAGTCTGGACCCAAAATACTTCCTGGCAGGACGAGGCCGATCAGGTCGCCGATGCCCTGAGCGATTTGATCCGGGAACTGGATGGGAGTGCCACCAACTTATATATAGGACACAGCCGTTCCAATTCGTCGATCGGTCACCATTTTGATCCCCATTACAATGTCTTTTCCACCAACGACCCCAATGCTACCCCCAATTCCATGTCGATTTACAATTCCCAAAAGAAGTTCTCCAAGAGAATGAAGCTGCAATCTTCCTCTCCCAAACGCAGCTATTACCAAGGCGAATTTTACAACCAGACCTCCTCACTGCCCAACAAAGACGCTATCATTTATGACTTCAATAAAAATCCCAAACTCTAGGCCATAATAGGCCCGGGCCAACCGCAAGGATTGGCTCTACTCTTGGTACAATAAATGGGAAGTCTTGGATTACAACTCGAAACCGAGGTCCCGAATCTTCAGGGGGCGCTCAGAGATGAATCCTTCGCCGTAATCCACGCCAATCAGGTGGCCGAATTCCTTGGCCCGGGACTCAATCGACTTGAGGAACTCGGGGCTGGAAATGTACGTTGCCGGCTCATCGCTGTCGGGATTGTGGAACTGCGATTTGAAGGCCATCATGGCCTCCATCTTGGTCTTGAAGTGGGCGGAAATGTCCACCACAAAGGAAGGCTTCAGGTAATAATCCTGGATATACTTGTAGACCTTGGCGGGGCGCCAAGGGTCCTGCGGGATGCCATCCCAGGAGGTGGGCACGCGGCGCAAGCCCGACAGGAAGGCGGAATGCCGCACCAAATCGGAGCCCCGACCGTGGTCGGGATGGCGGTCGAGCGGCGCATTGATCAGGATGACGTCGGGCTGGTAGCGACGCAGGACCTTGATGATTTCAAGTTGGTGCGCATCGTCGATGCGGAAAAAGCCGTCGCGGAAACCGAGGTTTTCGCGCACGTCCAGGCCCATGATTTTGGCCGCGGCAGCGGCCTCTTGCGTGCGGATTTCGGGGGTTCCCCGCGTCCCGAGTTCCCCGCGGGTCAGGTCAATGATCCCGGTGGTTTTTCCTTGGGCCTTGCACAAGGCCATGGTCCCGGAACACGCCAACTCTACGTCGTCGGGGTGAGCCGCGAAAGCAAGTACATCGATTTTCATAATTTTCTTTTAAGCACCAACCACTAAACGTTCGCGGTGGACAATGGTTTTCCCTTCCACCGATTTCCCCTGGAGATCAAACAGGTACATCCCGGCGGGCAAGGCCTCCAATCCGTTGACCTCCCAATTGGGCTGTCCGGCCGGAACCCTTCCCGAAGCAACAGTTCGCCCCTGCATATCGACGACCCGCCATTCTCCCGAACCCATTCCCCGTCCTTCCATCGCCACCTTCAAGACGCCGCTACGGAACGGCTGAGGATACAATGTCACCTTTACCGGAACCACATCCGCCCGTTCTCCCCTTCCCACCGGACCCGTGAAATTGGCGAATTCAGGCCGGATCATCAGGCCGCCGGAAAGGCTACTCGGCGAGAATTGAGCGTTTTGATCTTCAACGTAAATCTGAGCGGCCCGGGCCTGCCGGTCGTAACCCACTCCCAGGGGCCGATTGTCATTTTGCCGAATCCCCAACCAAAAAACCGTATCCACCACCTGAGGATTGATAAACGTAAAGCGTTGGAAATAGCCCTCGGTCGCGCCATAATCGATGATCATGCCCGAGCCCTGCTGCACGGTGAAAGAATCCGGCGCCAGGGTATCCCACAGGGTCAATTTGAAAGTCGCCCCGTCCATGCAGATGCTTTGGCTGGTCACGAAATTGTAGTTGAGGGTCGGGGGAAATGCAATCCAAACCGCAGAAATGGTGTCGCGCTCAGGAATGCGGTATTCCTGGCAGAAGGACCGCGCGAAGGTCAAGCCGTAGCCGCCGTCGGGCTGGCCATCGTCGTAGGAAAGGATGGTATCGAGCCGGTATTCCACGGCCATGGTATCATTTTCGGGCCGGGCGTCGCCCGCCGATTGGGACTGGACGGTGACGCGGAATGTGCCGTAGTTGTTCCAATTGACCGCTTGGTCGGAAAATGCCGTCGCCGGAATATCCTGGTTGATATAGGCCGTGACGGGAGCCGAAGTCAGGTTCTGGCTGACCGAACCGGTGAGGTTATTGCCGCCCACCGGATCGTTGATGAGGAGGGCGAGGTCCGCCGTTTGGGCATTGCCGCTGGGCTTTCCAACCAGAACGTCAAAGTTGTTGCTGAAGCCACCCGTCTGGTAGAAATGCTGGGGCACGGCGGTATAATTTCCGAGGGGGCTGCCCTGGATATCGACCGGAGAGACGTCCAGGAAGAGGGTATCGTCCGGGTTGCGGTTGGCGGCGAAATAGATATAATCGAGGTGCCAGACATCCAATTCTCCGTTCTGGGACCCGTAGGATTCGAATTTGAAGCGGAAATTGGGGTGGAAAAAGGGCACTTCCAGCAGGGGGAAATGGACCAGGTTGAAGCGGGTCTCGGCCACGCCGGTGCCGGTCTCCTGCCAGACGGTCTGGTAATCGCCATTTCCCGTGGTATCGAAAGACAAAACCAGCGAATCAAAGGATTCGGGCGGATCGTTGTAGCCCCCGGCCTGGTAGAAAAAGGTGAAGTACAATTCGTCGGAGACGTTGAAACCGCTGAGGTCAATCGTCTGGCTGACCAGAACGTCCTGGTAATTGGTCGCCAACAGGTTGTCGTACTTGCGGCGGTCGTAGGTCGCGCCGTCAAAGGTCAGCACACCTTTGGTGGGCGGGTTGAGGGCGCGGGAGCGACCGATGGTGGGCACGCGGGAATCAAGCTCAGGATGGGCATCCCATTTCAGGGTGTCCAACTCGCCGGTGGAGAAATCCTCGAAAAAGGGAAAGGGAGCAGCGGCCACGCCCTTCGTCCGGGTGAATCGATTTTCCGGTGCTTTGCCCCGGATGACCGGATAGTCAGCGTCGTTGACGATGACTTCCTGGGCAAGTGCGACCTGCGACAGGCAGGTCCCCAAAATGGCAAGGCTTACAAGAAAAAAGCGCTTCAACTGCATGAAAAGTATCTTTTGCACGGGGGTTGGTCACAAGGCTAATGGAATCAGGGCTATTTTTCCAGTCCAAAATCCTCCCCTGTCTTTTATTTTCCGTTATTCCGCCGTTCCTCACTCAGAATCAGAGGACGTATCGCTGGGAACACTCCTCGGAGCGGGAACACTGCGCACACTCCGGTCATTGTCCTCTTCGTTTTCATTTTCATTTTCCTCCTCTTCACCTTCTCCGTCCCCTTCAAAATCCATGTACTCAATCGGATCTTCCGGCTCCGGCCCCGCAATGAACAGGGTCATACTGGTTCCGAGATTGGTGGAGTCCCCGGGAATATAACTGGGATTCTGCCGAATGACCGTCCCAACCGGTTCCGGAGCTTCCGGATTGAATCGAATCGGGCCCACATTCAGGCCTACGCGGTGCAGGTTCGAAATGGCTTCCTGGTAGGGCAAACCGACCAAATCGGGAATTCCGACCCGTTGTGAGCCCAGGCCGCGACCCGCGTACAGGACCAATTCAGAGAATTTCGGCAACGTATCGCCCGGCTTCACCCGTTTGCCTTCGAATTCGCCGTAGCGAACCAGGTTCTTGAATTCGTCGGGAATGTATTCGATGCGTTTGATCTTCAGCCCCGCCCCTTCCAGCAGCAACTTGGCCTGGTAAGTGGACACATTGTAAATCTCGGGAATGCGGACCTTGGGAGGCACCAACTTGTTGACCGTCAAATAAATCCGACGTCCTGGCTTGACTTTGCTCATCCCGCTGGGGTCCTGGGAAATCACAGATCCGGGCGGCAGGTTGGAAATGAAAATGGAATCGGCGACTTCATGCCGCAAATCCTTCTCTTCCAGGATGCCAATGGCTTCATCGAGGCTTACCTCGGTCACCTCCGGCACAATCACAGATTCTCCGTGGCGGGTATAGGAAGGAAGGAACCAATAAAATACGACCGCGAAAATCAGGCCGGCCAGTACGACGAGGCCCAACAAAGTGAGCCAGAATTCACGGCTTTTCAGGTATTTCAACATACGGGGCAAAATTAATGATTTCCCCGACATTTGCGCGTTCGAATCGGTGGGGAGAGTGTGGAAAAGTCAAGGGGTTATGAAAACGAGTAAACCCTTCTGGAAATCAGCGGCCTGCGCCAACAGAAAGAGGCGGGACCGGGTCTGGGCGGGGCCATCTCCGTCCAGGACGGACTCCTGCCAGGCGGTGCGCCAGGCCTGAAGGTAATCACTCAGCTCCTTGGCCAAAGCGGTGGCAGCCCAAGGATCGCGGTGTTGCCGCAAGCGGGCGGCGAGGACGAGGAGCGCCACGGCCAGGTCCCGCCAGGGCGCTTGCAGGTCGAGAGAATGCTCCAGGGGAGGCTGGTTCTCCAGACGCGGAGCAACCAACCGGGACCAACGGCGGAGTTGGCGGCGGGGTTCCCGCAAGAAGGTGGCCACATGAGAACTCCGCAAAGGTGCTCTCAACTCGAGGTCTGTGACCGACGGCAAATGGCCGAGGAGGTATGCGAAGGAAGCAGCCGTGAGGCTGAAATTGAGGTGGTGCGGGAGAATTTCGGGGGAATGAATTGCGTCTTGGCTGAATGCAGCTTCGACCCAGGCTTGGGATTCAGGAGTTGGGGGAAAAGAAAAATCGTGGGGATGGCCGGGAGGGGTTGGGCGGACATTTTCCCAGAAGAAATCCCCGCTATTTTCTCCGAAACCTACCAATGCAGGCGCTTTTGAAGGAAGGCAAAGCCCAATTCTACACCAATGAACAACCTGAATCCACCCGCAAACTCGTACCAATTCCGGACGTATTCGCCTTGCCGGTAGCGCGATCCATAATTTCGGTAGTATTCGAGTCCCACGTGGGCACCATACGCCAGGTTGTCCTTTCTTCCGTAAAGCTCCTGCCAACCGACCGTCCCGCCGACTCCCACACTGTGAAAGCGGTCCCGCTGCACAAAGGCCAATTCCGTGGAATAGATATTCACCCAATTGTAGCGGTAGCCCGCCATGCCAGAAACGTAGAGTCCCTTGGGAGAATCACCAGAAAAATACTTCCGGACTCCCAATCGGGTTCCGGCCCCGAAGTATTTCTGGGGGACGCCCGGACGGCCCGCGCGGACATTGCGCTTGGGAAACCAGTTTTGGTAGTACCCAAACGGGGCGGCGTAGCCCCACCA
The DNA here is from genome assembly GCA_963923035.1 of uncultured bacterium. Lineage (GTDB taxonomy): Bacteria > Bacteroidota > Bacteroidia > J057 > JADKCL01 > CAWUKT01. Next base: position 21,960 of record CAWUKT010000009.1, on the reverse strand, counting down.
TTCGCTGTCCCGCCATCGGTGCTCCATCGCGACGCGAAACTCCTTGAACAATCCAGAAGCGGGATCCACTTTGAACAAGCGATCCTTCCGCAGCTGGGCAGAAGCCGGAAGCGCGAACCAAAAGGCCAGGAACAGGAAGAGAAAAGACCTTCGCATAGGCTAAAAGTACAGAAAAGCCGGGAAAGGCAGCAGGGGAATTTATTTTCGGCGGAACAAACGGACCACCGGACGCAGCACAAAGACCAATCCGTCCTGAATCGCATTGCGCAGGACATAGATGATCTGGCCGACGCTGATCCGACGCGCAAACAGGGCCTGGAGCGTCAGGGGAATCGCCATAGGAACCAATACCAACACGGGCAACCATACCCCAAACCAAACGGCCACCACGCCCTCCAAAGCGATCTTTTTCCCCTGGATCATCAGGACGCTGAACGCGATGTAAAAGACAATCGCCAGTACAATCGGCAATCCGATCCCGCCTTTGCGGGTCACTGCGCCGAGGGGCGCCCCGATGAACAAATAGACGAGGCAGGCCATCGGCAGGGAAAATTTGCCGTGGAACTCGATTTCGAATTCCCGCCGGCCGCGGGAATCTTCGTCGATGAGCAATTGGGCGTTGCGGGTCACAGATTGTGCGTTCCGCACGTGTTGCATCGCGGAACGGATGATGGGGGCCCGCCGACTGGCGGGAAAACGGGTAAGGATATCGTTGGGATCCTTGGCTTCGGGGCTCGGCGGCAAGTCCTCGGGCGTCACCAGCAAGGACGAATCGATGCGCGATTCTTCGCGGACCCTGGTCGCCAGCAAGTTGATGATCGTATCCCGGCGGGAGTCCACACTGTCCATCGATTCGCCGAGCTCCAGGATATTCAACATATAATGGTGCGACGCGAAGGCATCCTCCTCCGTGCGCTCCAGGTTGAAGCCTTTCAGGTCAAAATTGTAATACAAGGCCCGGAAATAGGTCCTGACGAAGGATTGAGATTCATTGGCCCGGCCTTTATTTTCATACACCGTCTCAAAACTCGCCCCGCTGAACAGCCACATATTCATATAGCGACCGTAGGGATCGACCTTGATGAAACCCGAATCCGCCACCAGCAACCGCTCATCTTTTCGACCATTGGAATGGTCGTAGATCATGATGTCGTACAGCATTTCCCGGCCAATATTCTTGTCTTCGATGCGGATCACGTAGTTGTCGACTGAAGTATTGAAGTGGCCAGGATCGAGGGAAAATTCAGGTTTGAGCTGTTGGACGTCGTAAATGAGGCTGTAAAATTTCAGGTTGGCGAGGGGGACGACAAAGGAATTGAGATAGAAGGAACCGAGGGAAATGAAAATGGTCACGAGGAGCATGGGCCGCAGGATCCGCCCCACCGAAACTCCACCGGAACGCATTGCCGCCAACTCATAGCGCTCTCCGAAAGTCCCCATGGTGAACAGCGAGGCCACCAGCACCGAAACCGGCAAGGCAAGGACCACCAGCCGCACCGAGGCATAGCCAATGATGCTGAACAAGACGTCCGCGCCGAGTCCCTTGCCAAACAAAATGTCCTTGTGGGTCGCGAGCATCATCAGGATCAGGATGAACATCAAAACCCCGAAGGCCGTCAGGAAGGGCCTCAGGAAGGAGGAAATGATGAACCGGTTGATGATTTTCACGTAACTTGCCGGACCAGATGATTTAGCATGAACGAATCTGAATTACGGCCAGAAGAACTCCAGGTACTGGAAAATGCTCGGTTTTTTGACCTGAAAGCGCAACTGGACGCTAAAATTAACCAGCTTTTCAGCGATTTAAAACCGCGGATTGAGGAAAGAACGATGGCGGTGCACGCCAATGTGCCGCCGGAACTTTTGCGGACGGCCGGGCGTACCTTTCGGGGTGAAAACCACCACGGCTATCCGTGGCGGGCCCTGGACGTACCCCGATTCAGCCAATCGGGCGACCTGTTTATCTTTCGGACCTTGCTCCTCTGGGGGCACCATTTTTCGGTTCATCTGATCCTCAATGGCCGTTGGAAATCCCAGTTGGTTCCTCGCTTGGGCGGCGCTTCCGCCACCTGGCAAGTCGATCCCCGGGAAGACCCGTGGATCTGGTTTCCGCCCCAACCGCAAGGTTGGCCCGCAAATGCCCTTTCTCCCGCCCAACTCCAACTGCTCCTCTCCCCTGCCCGTCCCTTCAAAATGTCCGTTTATTTTCCGCTGACTGATTTTTCTTCCATTCCCGACCACGCGACCCAATGCTGGTCCGGCTTGCTTCCCCTGCTTTTCCCCGCTCAATCCCCATCCAACTGAAATCCATCCGCGTCCATCCAAACGGGAAACTTGGACCGGTAGCGCGCCAATTCCGCGCCATCCAATTCGGTCCGCAGCAGTAGTTCCTCTCCTCGTCCCGACACGAGTTCCCGTCCCAGGTGATCAATGGCGGCACTGTCGCCCGTGTAACGGATGTCTTTGCCGTCGACTCCCACGCGGTTGACTCCAATCGCAAAAGCCTGGTTCTCAATTGCCCGCGCCTTCAACAGCGCACTCCAGTGCGAAATCCGCGGTTCCGGCCAATTGGCGACGTAGACGATCAGGTCATAGGTCGCCTGGCCCTGGGCGTCAAATTGGTTGCGGGCATAGACGGGGAAACGCAGGTCGTAGCAGATTTGGGGACAGATTTTCCAACCTTTCAGGGTGAAAATGGGCCGGTTCTGGCCGGCAGCGTAGGATTCGTGCTCGCCGGCCATGCGGAACAGGTGCCGCTTGTCGTAGGTCAATTGCATGCCTTGCGGGTCCACGACCAGCATCCGGTTGTAATAGGCTTCGCCTTCGCGGACGATGATCGAGCCCATGAGGACGGCGTCGAGCCGTTGGGACAGGGCCTGCATCCACGCCAATGTAGGGCCATCGGTGGGCTCAGCCAGGCCTTCCGGCTGCATGGTGAAACCCGTAGTGAACATCTCGGGCAGGACGACCAGATCGTGTTGGCCTGCCTCTCTCGCCAGCAAATTCTCGATGCGGGAGCGGTTCTCAGCGGGTGATTCCCAGACCAAATCGGCCTGCACCAAACATACCTTTAAGTTGTTCATGGCTTCGTGGATGTATCGGACAGGACTTCTTCCCCATCAGAGGCCCCATTTGAGTTTTGTCTTCGCCTTCTCCTTCCCGTTTTCCCCTCTGCCTTTCTCCGTTGAAACTCTTCCATTCTCCGCCGGGCCAAATCTTTTCTCCGCTCCCGCAACGCAATGAGGTCTTCCAACGACACGCTCTCGGAGGCATTCTTTTTCTTCTTCTGGAGGAACGGAATCCAGCCCCACAATATCTTCTGTAATTTCCACCACCCGGCCCGGTACAGAATCGGCGAATCCGTGGCGGAGGAATAGGTAAACCAGCCCGCCATGGGCGTCATCACCAGGTTTGGTAGCCAAACGCCTATCCAAACCGGCAGGATTTCGTCCCGGGCAAACTTTTTCCCCTGGATCATCAGGATATAAAAAATGATGAAGAAGAGGATGGAGAAAATGACTGGTAGTCCGATTCCCCCTTTTCGGATGATCGCTCCCAAGGGGGCGCCAAGGAACAGGAATACCAAACAGGAAATCGGAAGGGCGTAGCGGTTGTGGAGCTCGATCCTGAATTTTCGGTCTTTGAGGGAGATTCGATCCAGGCGTTCGGCAATGATCGTGGAATAGTTGCCCACGGCCCGTCCCTGTTGGACGGCCTTGTTGTACATGTCGCCCCGATCGGCCATCGGGAACCAGGTATCGACCGCCTTCTCCGGATTCGCATCGATCGGGCCATCCGGCTCGTAGGTGACCGAATCCGATTCGTCGTATTCGCGGACCTCCTGCCCGCCCACCTGCGTGACCGTGTCCAGGTGGTTGTATTTCACCATGTACTCGCTCAGGTCCTGGGTCGTACTGGCCATCCGGTCGGAAATGCTGTCGATGTCGTGGTACAGCTCCTGGATGTTCTTCATGTACTGGTGCGGCGCGAAAATGGAGCCTTCGCTCTCGTCCAGGTTGAAACCGGCCATTTGGACCTGGTATTCGAGGGTATCGAAGTAGAAGCGGTTGTACTGGTTGTCGGCCTTGTCGCCGGGCCGCTTGGGCAAATCTTCGTGGATGACGCCGTGGAAAAGGCTCATTTTCAGGTAGCCGGAGGCGTCGGACGGGACCATGATCCCGGAATCGGCGAGTGTCACCCGATTGTTGCCGACTTTGTCGGTGTGGTCGTAGATTTTGATCTTGTGGAGGATGTCCGTCTCGCGGTTGATGTCCCGGACGTGGATGACGAGCCCATCGATGTCCCCGTAGAAGTGGTTCTTTTTTAGGGCAAAAGAGGGTTTTACCCGATCAAGGTCGTGGATCAGTGTATACAGTTTGAGGTTGGCATTGGGGACGACATAGAAGGAAAAAAGCATCCCTCCGAAGGTCAATACCAAGGCGCCGTAGGTCAGCGGGCGCATGATTTTGAACAAACTGATCCCACTCGATTTACAGGCCGCCAATTCGTAGCGCTCTCCCATATTGCCCATCGTGAGCAGCGAGGAAAGCAGTACTGCGAGGGGCAGCGCCAGGGGAACCAGGGTAATGGCGGCATACCCAAATACCCGCGCAATAACCGCTGACTCAATGCCTTTCCCGAAGATTTCGTCGGTGTATTTAGCGATGAATTGGAGAACCAGGACAAAGAGAATGACGAAAAATGCCACCATGAAAGGCCCCAACCATGAATGGAGCACCAACTTGTGGATTTTTTTCAACCACCTCGTCCAAAACAAGATCAATTTGATCATCCTTCAAAATTAGCTTGACAAGCCTTTTCCAGCAAATTTGATACCAACACAACGGTAAATTCAGGGTTAAAATTTTCCCCTTTCGAAAATGAAGAGGGCCAACTTTCGCTGGCCCTCGTTCATCTAATCTAATTACAACCTATTTACGGTGTTGGTTCGACGATGATGTACAGGTCTTCATCGTCGCGCTTCATGCGGTAACGTTCCCGCGCAAAGCGCTCAAGTTCTTCCGCCTCGCTCTCTAACATATAACGTGATTCCTGGATTTGGGTTTTCTCCGTGTTGTAAAACTCCAAATCGGCCTCCATCTGTGCGAGTCGTTGGCGACGCTCCAATTGGTCTGTGATATTGTTTTGATCGAAAAACAACATCCACAGAACCGCGAAACTTCCTACAATGGTGTAGAAGTTGACGAAGCGCCGAACTTTGCGAGGCATCGGTTTCAGTTTCATCTTAGATAAATTTCAGGCGGGTGCCTCCGTAGATGGCCGCGTCACCCAATTCCTCCTCGATGCGGAGCAATTGATTGTATTTGGCGATGCGGTCGCTTCGGGAAGCGGACCCGGTCTTGATCTGGCCGGAGTTCAATGCGACTGCGAGGTCGGCAATGAAGGTATCTTCGGTTTCACCGGAACGGTGAGAAATTACGTTCGTATAGCTGTTGCGCGTAGCGAGGCTAACGGCTTCAATGGTTTCGGTCAGGCTACCGATCTGGTTGACCTTCACGAGGATAGAGTTGCCCACGCCTTCGTTGATGCCACGTCCCAAGCGCTCTACATTGGTCACGAACAAATCGTCGCCCACCAATTGAACCTTGTTGCCGATGGCGTCGGTCAGGGCTTTCCATCCACTCCAATCGTCCTCGTCCAAGCCGTCTTCGATGGAAATGATCGGGTACTTTTCCGCCCAACCTTTCCAGAAGTCCACCATCTCCAGAGAAGAACGGTGCTCTCCCGTTGATTCAAATACGTATTTGCCCGTTTCCTTATTGTAGAATTCGGCACTGGCAGCATCCAAAGCGATGTAAATGTCTTCGCCGGGGCGGTAACCCGCTTTCTCGATGGCCTGGATGACCATTTGAATGGCCTCCTCGTTGGAACCCAGGTTCGGCGCAAAACCGCCTTCATCCCCAACGTTGGTGCTGAGACCTTGCTTCTTGAGGACCTTTTTCAGGTTGTGGAAGACCTCGGCGCCCATCCGCAAAGCCTCGCGGAAGGAAGGCGCTTTCACCGGCACCACCATGAATTCCTGGATGTCGATGTTGTTGTCGCCGTGGGACCCCCCGTTGAGGATGTTCATCAACGGAACGGGAAGGACCTTGGCGTTGACCCCACCCAGGTACTTGTAGAGGGGCATCATCTGGGCATCGGCCGCCGCCCGGGCGGTGGCCAGGGAAACGCCCAGGATGGCGTTCGCGCCGAGATTTGCTTTGTTCGCGGTCCCGTCGAGGTCCAGCAGGACCTGGTCTACGAGGGGTTGTTCCAGTGCGTCGAGGCCCACTACGGCTTCGGCAATGGTCTCATTGACATTTTTGACTGCGTTCAGAACTCCCTTGCCCACATAACGGTCGGCATCGCCATCCCGTAGCTCAATGGCTTCGTGGGCACCAGTAGACGCACCAGAAGGAACAGCAGCCCTTCCAAGGCCCCCATCATCGGTCAGGACTTCTACTTCTACCGTCGGATTACCCCGGGAGTCGAGGATTTCACGTGCATGGACGTTTACGATGATACTCATCAGCGTGTGAATCGATTTTTGAGTTACAGATACAAAAGTAACCATTTTGCCCCCAAGGGAGCAGGCTAGTTTTTAACAGGCGTTATTTCATGTGGCAGGATTAGGACAATTTCAGGGCAGCCCCGATATTGAACTTTTCCTCCGGGAAGATCACTTATTGTCACATTGACACGAAGCAATATAAGGATGAAGTACACGATCCGCAACGCAGAATTGAAAGACCTGCCCCGATTGGCTGATCACAACCAGGCCATGGCCCGCGAAACCGAGGACCGGGAATTGAGCCGGGAGGTCCTGGAGGCCGGTTTACAGGAGGTTTTGACCCATCCGGAAAAGGGTTTTTACCTGGTGATGGAACATGAAGGCGAAGTCGTGGCCAATTTGATGGTGACCATTGAGTGGAGCGATTGGCGGAATGCGCCGATGTGGTGGTTCCAGAGTGTCTACGTGCGGCCGGAGCACCGGGGGAAAGGCCTCTTTGGCCAAATGTACCATGAGGTCATGTTCCAGGCCCGCGCTGCGGGGGTCAAGGAGCTGCGGCTCTATGTCGAAAAGACGAACACCCGTGCCCAGCGGGTGTACGAAAAATTGGGCATGGAAGAAAGCCACTACCTGATGTATGAGGTGCCGGTAGAATAGTCCCCGCTTGGTTCTCAACTCCATTTCCGTTATTTTCAAGGGGCCTTACCAGCCCTTTCCATGACGATCATTTCAAATTTTACCCGAAACCGTCAAGTCTATTTCGCTTCCCTCATCCTGGCGATTTACCTGGGCATATTCTTCGTCATGGTCGCCGTCTCTGTGATCCACGCCCGCGTGAACTTCGGCCAGGGATTTTTCAGCGAGTTCCTCATTTTTTCCTTCCTCTACCAACTGGAGATCATTTATGTCTTCGTGGAAATTGCCCTTGCCATTTTCACCATGCTCTGGATGGCCCGTTCCGTTTCCAATTTGAACCGGATTGGGGTGCGGACCCGTTACGGCCCGCTCAGTGCGGGTCTGGGCTGGCTGGTTCCGTTTGTGAATTTTGTGCGGCCTTATAAAGTGATGGGAGAAATCATTGCCAAGCACGAGGCGATGGTGGACAAATTTCGCTCCACCCGACCGGACCATATTTTCCATTCGGGCCGCTTGTCGCGGCTGAGAGGACTTTGGTGGGGACTCTGGGTCTTTACATTTCCCCTCAGCTTCGGTCTCTCCAGCCTGCTCCTGGACCTGCTCGACCTCGACTTCATCACCGAAGATTATTTGATGGAATATGGTTTGCTGGGAAAATTGGCCCTTGACCTCCTGCTCACGGTCATTTGGCTCCGGCTGGTCCAACAAGTCGGGTATTTGGAAACAGAGGTGGAAGAAATCGTGGCGGCGGGAGTTGTGGAAAAATATTTGGAGCAGAAACAGAAAAACGACGCCCCGGCTGATCCGGCAGCGGAAAGCAGTCCTCCGGGCTGGTACCAATCCCCTACCCCCAACCCTTCCTGAGTAATTCCCCCGTCAAAGGCCATTCGAGGAGTTTGTTTTGCCCTTCAAATAAGATAATTTTGAGCTTTGGGCCGCACAACTGGAAAAAACGATGCGGCCAGGAAGCAGTAGTTAACAAAGAATACAATATGGATACAGCCACCGCAGTTTCCAATTACACCGCCCCCGATTATTATATGTTGGACGACCTTCTGTCCGACGAGCACAAACTGATCCGCCAATCGGTGCGCGATTGGGTGGATCGGAGGGTCATGCCACATATCGAGCAATGGGCGCAGGACAACCACTGTCCTATCCACCTGATCCCCGAAATCGGGGAATTGGGCATCTTCGGGCCCAACCTGCCCACCGAATACGGCTGTGCCGGCATGGACGACATTGCCTACGGCGTCATCATGCAGGAAATCGAGCGTGCCGATTCTGGCTTGCGGTCGATGATCTCCGTCCAGGGTTCCCTGGTCATGTACCCCATTTACAAGTATGGCAGCGAAGAGCAGCGCCACAAGTACCTCCCCAAATTGGCTTCGGGCGAGTACATGGGCTGCTTTGGCCTGACCGAGCCCGACCACGGCTCCAACCCCGGTGGGATGACCACCAACTTCAAGGATGCCGGTGACCACTACGTGCTCAACGGTGCCAAAACGTGGATCTCCAATTCTCCCTTCGCCGACATCGCCGTCGTCTGGGCCAAGAACGAAGAGGGCCGCATCCACGGCCTCATCGTCGAGCGGGGCATGGAAGGATTTTCCACGCCCAAGATTGGCAACAAGTGGTCCCTCCGCGCCTCCACCACGGGCGAGCTTGTCTTTGACAATGTCAAAGTTCCCAAGGAAAACCTCCTTCCCAATATTTCGGGCCTCCGCGGTCCCCTGGGTTGCCTGGACAGCGCCCGCTACGGGATTGCCTGGGGTGCCATCGGTGCGGCATCGCAGTGCTACGATACGGCACTTCGCTACGCCAAAGAGCGTGTCCAGTTTGGCAAGCCCATCGGCGGCTACCAACTGCAACAGAAGAAATTGGCTGAGATGATCACCGAGATCACCAAAGCTCAGCTCCTCACCTACCGCCTCGGCCAACTCAAGGTCGAAGGAAAGGCCACCACGGCCCAGGTCTCCATGGCCAAGCGCAACAATGTCGAGATTGCTCTCAAGATTGCCCGGGAAGCCCGGCAAGTATTGGGCGGCATGGGCATCACTGGCGAATATCCCGTCATGCGCCACATGATGAACCTGGAAACGGTATTGACCTACGAAGGCACCCACGATATCCACCTGCTGATCACCGGCTGGGACATCACGGGCATCAGCGCGTTCCGGTAGGCATCCTCCCCCTGAAAATTCAGCCCGCTTCGGATCACGGAGCGGGCTTTTTATTGGTTTTTCTCCCGAAACCTCCCCCCATCTCCTGCCGACTTCATTTTTAATTCTCAACAAATTATCCTAATTTTCTGAGGTAGGGCTTGTTTTGGATCACCAAGACAAGAGATGTGTGAAAAATGACTTGTGTTTTTTTAGGAGTGCCTTCTGGTAAGGACTTCGCATTCGTGCGCATCAACGAGAACGAATATTGACTCTTACATTCAACAATCGATTTCAATTGTAGAGAAAAAAAGAGTATTGGAACCATTTTGATGGTTTCCCAATGGGTTTTTGCGCCAAACAATCGGAACCAAGGGTGCTTTTTGGCACCCACTTAAATAATCCATTAACCCAAATTTCAATCCTATGGAAGGAATGATAGGAGAAATCAGGATGTTCGGAGGCAATTTTGCCCCTCGAGCGTGGGCCCTGTGTGACGGCCAACTCCTGCCCATCAATCAAAACAGTGCGTTGTTCTCAATCATCGGCACCATTTATGGAGGCGACGGACGTACCACCTTTGCCCTGCCTGATATTCGGGGACGAGCTGTGCTCGGACCGGGCAACGGCCCCGGCCTTCCCGATTACAAGGAAGGCCAGAAGATGGGTGCTGAGACGCATACGCTGACGTCAGCGCAAATGCCTTCGCACAACCACAGCTTTAGCTACCCGTCGTCCAACCAGGCTCCCATTACGGGCCAGGCCAGCGTCTTTTCTGAGATGCTCATCACCCCGACCACTCCGGGAGTCACTGCTTCCGGAACCAGGTACGCCAGTACTTCCAATGGTGCAATGAACTCCCAGGCCTTCAAGATCGGGAATACGGGCGGAGGGCAATCTTACGACAATATGATGCCCTACCAGACGGTCAATTATGTCATCTGTATGCAGGGGGTATTTCCATCCCGCAGCTAATCATTTCATCCATTTACCAAATTGAATCTTAACCTATGGAACCTACAATAGGCGAAATTAGAATATTTGCGGGCAATTTTGCCCCTCGTAGCTGGGCCCTTTGCCAGGGGCAGCTGCTCCCCATCAGCCAAAACCAAGCCCTGTTTTCGATCCTGGGCACCACTTACGGAGGTGATGGCCGTACGACTTTTGGACTTCCCGACATGCGGGGCCGCACCGCCATCCACGCCGGAAACGGCCCTGGCCTTACCGACCGTCGGCTCGGTTCGAGGGGAGGAGTAGAAACGGTAACCCTGAACGTTACCCAACTCCCCGACCACAACCACGGCGACTCCATGAAGGCCAATATCACTACTGGAACGACCAACCTTCCCAATAATGGCTACATCGCGGTATCCAGTGGGGTGGACAGCAATGGTACCAACCTGGATGTCATTGCCTATGCGCTGAACAGTGTTGCCAATGTAAAAGTGGGTGATACCACCAATACCGGGGGCAATCAGCACATTGACATCCGCCAGCCGTGGATTGCTCTGAACTATATCATTGCCCTGTTCGGAGTTTTCCCGTCCCGGAGCTAATTCATTTTCATTTGAACCATCCAAAACACAATATATAATGGAAGGATTTTTAGGAGAAGTCCGGATTTTTGCCGGCAACTTTGCCCCTCGTTCATGGGCCTTCTGCGAAGGCCAGTTGCTCCCCATCAGTCAGTGGAGTGCATTGTTTTCGATTTTAGGCACCACCTACGGTGGTGATGGCCGAACAACCTTTGGGTTGCCTGATCTCCGGGGCCGGGTCCCCGTTGGACAAGGAAATGGCCCCGGTCTGTCTGACTATCGGCTCGGCGCCAAAGGCGGCAGGGCCACTCAGCAGCTGAATTCCACCCAAATCCCTTCGCACAACCACAGCGCGAACCTGGAATTCAACCCTACTCCTGTGACCGCCAATCCCAACAACGCATTCCTCTCGGGTGTCAGCGCGACTGGTGCCAACGTTGCCAGTAACAACAACTCCGCTGACGGCCATTTTGCCAACGATGCCTTTACCATCCTCAATGCGGGTGGTAGCCAGAGCTATGATCAGCTTCAGCCGTCCATCGCCATCTACTACATCATCGCCATGCAGGGAACCTATCCCTCACGCAGCTAGTGGATGTCCATCATTTGAATACAAAAGGGCCGCTCGATTGGGCGGCCCTTCTTATTTCTGGGGATTGGGAATCTATCCTTCCGCTGGTTGGTAGTGTCCCTCCAGCTTCTTGCGGTATTTCTCGCCGTAGTAGCCGATTCTTCGGATGATCAATTCGGCTTCGGACTCGTCCAGGCCATCCGCTTCGCGGATGCTTTTGACCCACGCCCAGCCATCGCGGAGCGTGAACGTCGACCCGAACAAGACATCGTTGATCCGCAGCAGCTCCTCCGAAAAGGCCATGCGCAGCTCCGGCAGCGGTAACTCCAGGACCGGACACATGACCTGGAAAAACAAGCGGCCCTCAGCGTCGATGTACCAAAGATCAACCCAGACCGGCACCTGCCCTTTGTTCAGGTTCCACTGTCCCTCCTTCTGCCCCCTCGCCTCTTCCGGATCCACGCCCAAGCGCCGAATGACCCGTTCAATCATTTGGTATTGGCTGCCGAGGTCCATGGATCAAATGGCCTCGACCTGCTTTACTTCCGGGATCATCCGGGTCAGCAGTCCTTCGATGCCCATCTTGAGGGTCATCGTAGAGGAAGGGCAACCGGAGCAGGAACCCTGGAGCCGCAATTTGACGACACCATCGTCGAAGTCTTCAAAGGTGATGTCACCTCCGTCCATGGCCACGGCGGGACGGATATTCTCGTCCAGCAATTGCTTGATCCGACGAATGGTCGGGTCCTCATCGGCGGAGGATACGGGCTCGGCCTCGGGGAGGTTGTTCACGATCGGCTCACCGCTTTCCAGGAAGGCCTTGAGGGTCGACTTGAGCGGGGGAATGATGTCCTCCCAGCTTTTTCCATCCTCCTTCGTCACCGTAATGAAATTGTGGCCGAGGAAGACACCTTTTACATAAGCGAACTCAAACAACTTGGCCGGAAGCGGCGCATCGCTCGTCGATTCGGGATTGGGAAAATCAGCGTTGCCATTCGCCAGGATCACCCGATCCGCAACAAACTTGAGGGAAGCAGGATTGGGGGTAATTTCTGTATAAATCATCATGGTATTTTCAATTTTCTTGCAAATGTAACCAATGTTGAGGAGAAGGGTTTGGAGTTAAGAAAAGGAAAACAATACGGAAATAGCAGAAGGGGAAAAATGGGCTTTGTTCTGGATTCTAAAACAAAAAGTAAGAAAAGGTTGCAGTTTCAATATTATTGTTATCTTTGGTGGAATTTTCTTTCAATTTTTGTTGAGGAGAATAAATTAATAACAATTTTAGGAGTTAAGAAGTGGATAACGGAAACAACAGATCGGAAGTATACTCCACCAAAATTCGGGCGGGCAAGCGTACTTATTTCTTTGATGTAAAAGAAACCCGGTCGAGTGATTATTACATCACCATCACAGAGAGTAAGCGTCGGTTCAGTGGAGATGGCTACGACAAGCACAAGATTTTCCTTTACAAAGAGGACTTCAACAAGTTCGTCAACTGCCTGAACGAAACGATTGATTACGTCAAGACGGAATTGCTTCCTGATTACGACTACGAAGAGTTCGACCGCGATCCCATTCACTTGTCTTCCGGAGACGATTACGATTCCGGCAAAAGTGGACGCATGGCGGCGGAAGGCAAAGATTACAACCGGGATTCGCGCGTGGATGAGCACGCGACGACCTGGGATGATTGATTGTCTTTCCACCTTAAAAATATAAGCGGACCCTTTGGGAGCCGCTTTTTCTGTTTGGAGCAAATTGGATTCGGGAGCAAAGGTTCTATTTTCCTTCCAATCAATCCGAGCTTTTCCCCCTCCTAGTCACCATTTTTTCCTAATTTTGCTCCGCAATTCCTCCTAGGAGGCATCCTGTTCAAAGCAAATAATATCAACTCCCTATGGGTTTTAAATGTGGCATTGTCGGCCTTCCCAACGTTGGAAAATCGACCCTGTTCAATTCCCTTTCCTCCGCAAAGGCGGAAGCAGCCAATTATCCGTTCTGCACCATCGAACCCAATGTCGGCATGATTCCCGTGCCCGACCCGCGTTTGGATCAGCTGGCTGACCTGGTCAATCCCAAAAGTCTGGTTCCGGCCGTCGTGAAGATCATGGACATTGCAGGCCTGGTCAAAGGCGCGTCCAAAGGCGAAGGCCTCGGCAACCAGTTTCTCGGAAACATCCGCGAGTGTGATGCGATCATCCACCTGCTGCGCTGCTTCGAAGATGACAATATCATCCACGTCGAAGGCGGGGTCGACCCTATCCGCGACAAGGAGATCATCGACATGGAGCTCCAGCTGAAGGACCTGGAACTGCTCGAGCGGAAGCTGGAGAAGACCAAGAAGATGACCAAGGGCGGCAACAAGGAAGCCATGGCCCAGGTCGAGGTGATCAAAGGCATCATCGACCACATCGCCAATGGCCAGAACGCCCGGACCTACGACCTGGCGGAAGAGAAGTGGGAGATTGTCGAAGAATTGGGACTGCTGACCCTCAAGCCGGTCCTCTACTGCTGCAATGTAGACGAAGACGGCCTCCCCGACGGTAACGAATACGTCGAGAAAGTCATCGAGGCAATCAAAGACGAAAATGCCGAGCACATGGTCATTTGCGCGGCGTTTGAAGCAGAACTGACGACCCTCGATGAAGAAGACGACCGAATGGAATTCCTCGAATCCGTCGGCCTGAGCGAGCCCGGCCTTCACGTCCTGATCCGTCAGGCCTATAAGCTCCTCAAGCTGGAAACGTATTTCACCGCTGGGGTCAAGGAAGTCCGCGCCTGGACCATCCCGTCCGGAACCCGCGCCCCGCAAGCAGCTGGCGTAATTCATACGGACTTCGAAAAAGGCTTTATCCGGGCCGAAGTCATCAAGTTTACCGACTACATGAGCTACAAGAGTGAATCGGCGGTGAAGGAAGCGGGGAAAATGTCGGTGGAAGGAAAAGAATATGTCGTAGCGGACGGCGATGTGATGCACTTCCGCTTCAATGTGTAACCTGGGTTGCGCAGCCCAGCCCTCTATTTTTGCGTTCTTGAAGCATACAATAATCCATAAAACATGAACGACATTACTGTAAAAGAACTCAAGGAACGGATGGACGCCGGTACGGCTCCCCGGATCATTGATGTCCGCGAACCCCACGAGTGGGAAATGGGCCATATCACCGATGAACTGTTTCCGATGGCATCGGTTCCGGTTCGCATCGATGAGTTGAAGAACTCCCAGGATGCGGAACTCGTGGTTCACTGCCGTAGTGGTGGCCGCAGTGGTCAGATCGCCATGTACCTCCGCCAGCAAGGTTTCCAGAATGTACGGAACCTCCTCGGCGGGATGTTGGCGTGGAAAGAAGAGGTCGATCCTTCTTTCAACGTACAATAAGCCTCTATGAAGCGCCTGATCAAACGCCTCTTTTTCGTGGTCGTCCTCGTGGGCGCCGCTGCCGCTGGCTATGCCTATTGGCAGGCCATGACCAACAATGTCGTGGCGGAAAAAGATGGCTATCAGTTGAAAATCCCCCTAGGCGCTGATTTCGAATACGTCTGCAATGAACTGGAAGCTGGACAGGTCCTGAAAAACATGTCCAGCTTTCGGTTGGTTGCGGAGATTCGCCAATATCCGGACCTGGTCAAGCCAGGTCTCTATACCATTTCGGCTGGCACCAGCAATTGGGACCTCGTGCGCAAGTTGCGGGCGGGTGACCAGGACCAAATGAAACTTCGGTTTCGGACCCATTGGACCCTGGAAGAGATTGCCGATGAAATCGGCGATCAGTTGGCCATTGGCGGGGATGACATCCACGCCAAAATGCAGGACGATGCCTTCCTGGAAGGCTACGGATTCAATGCGACGAATGTCCGCAACCTCTTCATTCCCAATACTTACTTCGTGTACTGGACCATGTCCACGGAGGATTTCTTTGGGAAACTGAAGTCTTCCTACGACCAGTACTGGAATGCGGACCGGAAGGCCAAGGCCAAGCAATTGGGGATGAGCCAGCACGAGGTTTTGACGCTGGCGTCCATCGTCCAGGCCGAGACGTATATGTCGGATGAGCGCCCGACGGTGGCGGGCCTCTACCTGAATCGCATCCGCGATGGCATTCCCCTGCAAGCCGACCCTACGGTTATCTTTGCCCATCAAGACTTCACCATCAAGCGGGTGCTGAACCGGCACCTCGAGATCGATTCTCCCTACAATACCTACAAAAACCGCGGCCTACCGCCCGGCCCCATCAACAATCCGGAGCCTTCCTCGATTGATGCGGTGCTGAATCCGGCCCAGCACGATTATATCTTCATGTGCGCCAAGGAGGATTTCAGTGGGTACCACAATTTTGCGAAGACCCTGGCCCAGCACAACCGCAATGCCCGGGCTTACCAAAAGGCGCTCAGCGCTGAGCAACGCAAGAAGCGTCAGCGAGGAGGGTAAATCACAGCTTGTTTCGGGATTGAATCGAAGAATTACTTCTTCTTTTTCTTTTGTCGTTTGAGCCGACGGGCGTCGGCAGGATGGAGTTCGCCCTTTTTGCGGGCCTTGCCACTCTTGGCGGCCTTCTTGACCGCAGTCTCTTTGGAAGCCTTCTTCTTGGCCTTCTTTTTCCCTTCCACTTCAACCTTCCCGGTCTTTTCCCCCTTCACAAGCTCCTTCTTCGCCTTTTCAGGACCTGGTACAGCCACTTCTTTGACCGACGGAGAAATCACCTCTGAGACGACCTCTTCGGCCACTTCCTTAACTTCTTCTACCGCTTTCTCCACCTCCACCGGCTCTTTTTTCCCGTCCCCCTCTCCTACCAATTCCACCTGAACCTTGGTCTCCTCAGAAGGCTTGGCTTCTTCCGTCTTGGCCACCACAATTGTAGGAACTTCAACGGACTCCTTGTTTTCTTCCTCCGATGCGTCGGACTCTTCTTTCGGCTCCCCCTCAATTTTCCCGACCGCCTCTTCAATCGCCGCTTGTTTCACTTGCTCCTTCACTTCCTCTACCGTAGGCGCCTCCTCTCCCTTCGATTCTTCCACCGCCACCTCAATGGAAACCGCCTCATTGGTTGCTTCCTGGGCTTCCGGCTGCTTTTCTTCTGCCTTCTCTCCTTCCGACTGCTTCACCGAAAACGCTTCCAATGCCTCCTGATCCTGCTCCACTTCTTCGGCCTGCAACCTCGCCTCTACTTCCTTCCGGTCCACCTGGCGGGGCTGCCGGACTCCAGAAGTATTGGTATTGGGGAGCTCGTCGTCGTAGAGGTCGCGGCGGATGAGGTCCGAGACAAATACAAACTTGTCCAAGTCCTCGTTGCCACTGCGCAGGATTGAGCGTTTGTCACCTTCCCAGGCCTTCACCCCGTGGTGCAGGAACATGATCTTGTCGGAGATGTTCACCACCGAGTTCATGTCGTGCGAGACCACCACCGTACACATATTGTATTCGTAGGTGATTTCCTTGATCAGCTCATCGACCACACTGGCCGTCAGCGGATCCAGACCCGAGTTGGGTTCGTCGACGAAGAGGTATTTAGGGTTCAGGGCAATGGCCCGCGCAATTCCCACCCGCTTCATCATCCCACCAGAAAGCTCCGCCGGAAAAAGCGAACCTGTCCCAGCCATGTTGACCCGTTCCAAGCAGAACCGGACCCGGTTGTTGATGGCCTTCGCGGTGTATTTGGTGAACAATTTGAGGGGGAAAGCGATGTTTTGCTCCACGGTCATGGAGTCAAACAGGGCGGAATACTGGAACAGCATTCCCATATTTTTCCGAAACGACCGCACGTCCTTGTGGTTCGCTTCGTGGAAATTCATTCCGTCGTACAGCACCTCCCCCGAAGACGGGTTCATCAGGCCCACGATGCACTTCAGCATCACCGATTTTCCACTTCCCGACGCCCCAATGATCATGTTGATCTTGCCCTGCTCAAAGGAAAAATCGATCCCCTTCAGGATTTCCTTCTCTCCAAAGGACTTGCGCAGGTTTTTGATCTGGATGGCCATGGATTAAATAAAGAGTTGGGCGAGGACGTAGTCCATCAGCAAGACGATGATACAGCTGAAGACGACCGCCCGCGTACTGGACTGGCCGACTTCCTGGGCACCGCCCGTGGTATAGAATCCCTGGTATGATGCTATCGAACTTATGATAAAGCCGAATACGAGGGCTTTGATCGTCATGAAGGTCACGTAAAAGGGTAGGAAGAATTCCTGGGCCCCGGACATGAAGTCCCGGAAGGAACATTCCCCGGTGACAATCCCGGCAATCAGGCCGCCCGATACTTGGAGGAAGGCTGCCAGGAAGATCAGGAGCGGGAACATGAAGACCGCAGCCGAAATCTTGGGGAGGATGAGGTAGGTGCCGGAATTGACGCCCATGACTTCCAGGGCGTCTATTTGTTCGGTGACCCGCATCGTTCCCAATTGGGAAGCGATGGCCGAGCCGACCTTGCCCGCGAGGACGAGCGATGTAACGGTGGGGGCGAGTTCGAGGAGGGCAGAGTTGGCGACGGTGGTCCCGATGAGGGATTTGGGCAGGTAGGGTGCCTCGAGCTGGTAGGCCGTCTGGACGGTCATTACCGCGCCGATGAACACCGAAATGATGGTCACAATCAGGATGGAGCCCACCCCGATGAAATTGCACTCTGCGAGAAAGAGCCGCCAGTACACAGAAAACTTTTCGGGGGATTTGAAAAAGCCTCCCAAAAGGATCAGGTACCGTCCGAAATGATAAAACATTCGCATGAATCTCAAATATAGGAGGCTGGGGGGGAAAATGGAAGGGACGGAATGGGTTTATGGCGGGGAAAATGGGCGCAATCGTCAAATATCGAGGACACCCGGGCCGTCGGGAGACTGGGTGGGCCGGGAAATCAGGAAGGCATAAAAGTAGATAGGGGCTCCAATGAGGCCCATGGTAAGCAATAGGAAAACCAGGGCGCCACGGCCTCCGGGGGATAAATTTTGCTGTTTTTGGAGGTCATTCAGCAAATAGAACTTGTTGAAGAGGTGGGAGACGGGGGCCAGGATCAGCAGGGCAAAAAAGGAAAAGGATTGGAGAAAAATGGTCGTCTCATCCTTGCTGAACATCCGTTCGAAGGGGGTAAAATCTTTCCACCAATAAAAGACCAACGCTATATAGCACAACAAACAAATCCACGGCATCCACACAAACAGGTGGACCCAGCGTTTGTCTGAGGGATGAAACTTCATCAGGAATAATGCTGGTAGTGGGTTGTTTGCTCACCCGGCTTCAAGGGGACGACGTGCATGAAGAAGTAGATCGCGTGGGCAATGGTCCCGCCAAACACGTTGATCAGGACCCAGGCCGTGCGCATGCTCTGGGCGACATGCTGGTTTTTGGAGGCGTGGATGGCAAAATAGATGGTCATTCCGATGGAAATCCCAATGGACAGAAAGATGGCTACAATCCAGACGATAATGGCCACCGGAAAATCACGGTCAAAGCGGCCGGGATTGTTGTCCAGCTCTACCATCGCACCGACAAAGAAGATCAACCCCACAATGATGATCAGGATGGGGGCGAAGGTCATGATACCAACGAAAATTTTTGAGCCGTTTGACATGGGTATTTTGTTTTAGGTTGGGACAAAGCTAATCAAATCCCGCAAATTTTCCCTTCCACCTCCTCCCCTCTTCCATTGTGAATATTGCCCCGTTCTCTTATTTTGCTTCCATCAACCCGACTGACAATATAGGTACTGATTGGCCCCACTTTTGGATTCGTTGTTTGCTCTGCCTCATCCTGGCGGCGGGCATCGGTGTTTGTCGCGGCCAAACGGACAGCATTTTCCAAAACTACCAATCCCTCCCTCCCAATTCCACACGGGTAGACTCCGGCAATGTGTGGGTCAAACAAATGGCGCCCCGCTATCCTGAGCAAGCCATGAACATGGCGAAGGACAATCTCCAACTGGCGCGTCAATTGGGCTACGAGGAAGGGATAATCTGGTCGCTGGCGCGGATGGGTTGGGCCCAGGATTTCGGCGGCCAACCCGATTCCGCCGAGTTTTACTATACCCTCGCGGCCGATCAATTTTCCCGCATCGGCCTCCTCGGGGAAGCCGCGGACAACCTCAACAACCTCGGCGTCGTCCACCTGATCCAAAGTGAATTCGAGCCGGCCATTCAAGCCTTCGAACAAACCCTGGACCTCCGCGAGTCGCTAAAGGATACCCTGGGGATGTCCAAGGTCTACAATAACCTTGGCCTGATCTACAAGCGCAACCAGCAGCTTTCGATGGCCATCGATTATTTTCAGCGGGCCACCCAATTGAAAACGGCCGTTGGGGATACGCTGGGCCTGATGAAAACATACAGCAATCTGGCCAATGCCCTGCAACGGAACGGACAATTGGAGGAGTCGGTGGTCATGTCCCGGCAAATGGTGGCCCTGATGGAAAGCAAGGGCCACACCGAGATGATCGGCCCCGAATTGGTGAACCTAGCGACGACCCTGAAAATGCAGGGCAAGATACAGGAAGCCGAAGCGATCTATCGGGATGGCATTGCCCGGCTCCAAAATCATCCCCAACAGAATTACAATGACCTCGAGGTGGCCTACCACAACCTCGGGCAGCTCCTGAACGATCAACAACGGTATCGGGAAGCATTGGAGCCGCTGAAGGCTGCCCTGGCGCTGGGTGAATCGCTGGCCAAGCCAGAGGTGGTTCAGGCGTCGCACTATCAATTGGCGCGGACCTGGGCGGGGCTGGGGGAATGGAAAAAGGCCTATCAAATGCTGGATGCGTATTCGGAGGCGGAGGATGAGCGGGCCCGGCAAGAGATGGAGGCCGCGCTCGCCGACCGGGTGGTCAGGTACCAATTGGATTCGATCCAACAGGCCGAAGCCGCGAAGTCGGCGCTGGAAACGGAGCGGCGGTTGGCGGCGGAGGCGATCCGCGACGAGCAGGTCCGCCAAAATCAATATCTGTGGACCGGCGCGGTTATCATTTCCATTCTCTTTGTCATTGCCCTCGTCCTCTTCATCGTCAATCGCCGCAACGAACTTCGCCTCCGTCGGAATTCGGTTCTGTTGGAGGCTTCCCTGCGCGAAAAGGAATTGCTTATGCGCGAAGTCCATCACCGCGTCAACAATAATATCCAGTCGATTCGGAGCATGCTCAATATCCAACGGCGGAAGAGCGCTTCCTCTGAGCTCGCAGAAAGCCTCGATCAGGTCCTCAACCGGATCAATGCCATGGCCCTGATCCACAGCCGCTTGTACGGGCGGACCAGCATCCAGGACCTCCACCTAAACGATTACCTGGAGGATTTGAGCGAGAAGGTTTTCAAGACTCTGGGCCTGAAAGATCACCATCTCGAGTTTCATTTTTCCGTCGCTCCCCTTCAGGTCCCGGTCGATACTTTGTTGACTGTAGGCCTGATTGTCAATGAATTGCTGACCAATTCTGGCAAATACGGGCGGGGAGAAAATGGGATTCTGACGGTGGGTTTGGAGGTGGAACAAGTGGAGCAGCAGATGGAGTTGCGGGTGTGGGACAAAGGGACGGGGCAAGGAAAAGAGAAAAATGATTCTTTTGGGTTTTCAATGTTGGAGGCTCTGGTGCGTAAATTGAGGGGAGAAATGGTGGTGCTGCGGAATGCGGGCTACCGGACCGAAATACAATTGCCGATTCATGGGGAAAGCAGCCACTAAATTGATGATCGTCGAAGACGATCCCTTCATTGCGCAAGACCTGGAAGAGATCGCCTTCCAGGGCGGCTACTCCCTGACCGGGGTCTTTCACCGGGCCGAAGACGCCCTGTCTTCCTTCCCGGCCCAGACCGATCTGGCCCTGCTGGACATCACCCTGGCGGGCGATATGGATGGCATTGAGCTCGGCCAACGTCTGCGTCGTGACCACCAATTGCCCTGTATCTTCATCACGTCCTACTACGATGAATCAACCTTGCGGCGGGCCGCTTCCGCCCAACCGCTGGCCTATATCGTGAAGCCGTTCGAGGAGCAAGATATCCTGGCCAATCTGCGCCTTAGCACCTCCCGCCTAGGCCCCAAATCCACCCGACCAGCTCCTCTCTTTATCAAATCCGGCGGCAAATTGACGCGGGTATTTCCCGACTCCATTTCCCATCTCCAGGCCTATGACATCTACTGCCATGTCTACCACCAAGGCCAAAAACTCACCGCCTCCCAATCCCTGAAGCAAATGATGGCGCATTTGCAGGGGTATCCTTTCGTCCGGGTCCACCGGAGCTTCGTGGTGAACCTCGATCACATCGATGGCATCCACGACGACCAAATCATCATTGGGGACCAATTGATTCCTTTGGGCAGGACCTATAAGTCCAGTTTGATGGAGCGGATTCTCACGCTTTAATCGTCCTTGTTTACCTTTCAATAATGCTTCGGATGTTCTCGGAGGGGATTTTCTGAGGGTAGTTGCTTCCGTAAATCATGTAGATTTTGGGGTGTTAGGTGGGTGATTGGGGGCATCTCCGATTTGCCGGTCTGAGACGCACCTCCGGTATGCGCGGGGGCCTTGGCTGGGTTCAGCCGGGCGCACCGGCCGGCGGTCCCGCCGG
>CAWUKT010000008.1:0-129102 GCA_963923035.1 uncultured bacterium | reverse complement strand
GAGATGGTATCCAGACTGTAAATCTGCATGACCCCTTGGGTGGTGGCCGCCTGGCCCAGGATGTTTTGCTGGTTTTGTGAATTCACAGAGTTTTCAAACATCAGCCCCGTGGAATGGGCCATCGTCTGGTAAACGGTGCCCATCGCAATTGCGGGAGCTTCAGCCACCACTTTCACATTGGCTTGGGTGACCGCATCGGTAATTTGAGCATTGACAGTTGCCATAATTGAAGAATTATTTGGTGGATTAGAATCAGCCGGAGGCCAGTTCAAATTCCGGTTTATAAAGAGGAGGAGAATCCTCCCAAATGGACAAGTACAAAGGACCGTATCAGCCCAGAGCCTTCAACAAGGCCAACTGAATGGGGATGTTTTGGGACTGATAGATCTGGACGATTCCCTGCACAGCGGCGGCCTGGTCGGCAGACCAGCGGACCTGCTGGGCCTGCACGCCATTGATGAACATCATTCCCTGGGCTTGGGCCAAAGAGAGGTACTGAGAAGCCATCGCCACCGAAGGGGCCATTTGCACCACCTGGTCGTTGAGGCTTGGCGGAGCCATTTCAATCGTTTCGGACTCGGAGATTTTGGTCATGACAGGGCGACTTAAGATTCATCCGAAAGGAACCGATTGAACTGTTTCTGTCGCGCCACCCGGCGCGTACTCAATTGCTGAATCATCTGCTCAAAGCCCTCGAGATTCAGGGTATTGCTCGTGAGAAAGTCGTTGTTCTGTTGGTTGACCGAATTCTCAAACATGAGCCCGGTACTATGGGCACTGGTCGAAAAGGTGGTTCCCGAAGCGGTGGCGTTGGCGTAGCCCTCGGTCAATCCCGTTTGATCGTAATCATTGGAAGTTGAATTGTGGGCAGAGCCGGCATTGGTAGTTTTGGCCATGATCTTGTTCCTTAAAGTGAATGATATGAGTGGTTTAGAGGCCAGTCCGCTGTTGGATGCGGCCCAGGCGATTGGTGATCTTTTGTTCCATTCCCCGCATCCGTTCCAGGGCAGCCTGTTGGAGCGACTGGACCCGCTCCTGGAAATCCAGCTCTGAATCAGAAGTGGCGGTACTCTGGGCCTGAAGCTCCTTTTGCTGCTGTTGCACGCCTTCCTGGAGCTTCTCCACGAGGGGGGTGATGATTTTCATCACCTCAGGCAGGACCTTTTTGGCAAGGGCTTCTATGTCTGGCCCTTCTTCCCCAGGCTGAGCCTGGGAAGGGGCAGGGGATTTCTTCGCTGGGAGGGCTTGGTTACAATGGGGACAGGTCTCAGGCCCAGGGGCATTTTTCGCAGTTGTATCTTCCATGGTAGCTGAATCGATTGGTGAGGTCCTATTTGTCATTTTGGAAATCTTGGAGGACACCAGAAGCTGCCTTCGCAACCTCCCCTGCAAATGTGGTCAGGTCCTTCATTGCCGTGGAAAGCGCCTTGATCATATCTTCGCCTTTCTTCGTAGTGGCAGGATCCACCACATAAGAGATCGCCTTACCCATCCCCGCTGTAATCAACTGCTCATTTCCCTGCATAAATGCCCGCACATCCTGGATCATCATCGCCGCCGCCTGATCGGCCAAGGTCTGCGAGGTTCCCGTCATCCCAGTCACCTGGCTGGAAAGGACCGTCTTGTTCACATAACCAACGGCCCCTTCAACTGCTTGCAGACCTGATGAAGCGGCACTGGCATTGGAGCCATCTGAGGTTCCATTTCCGGGGTTATTGTTTGGAAGACCCATAATTCATTTGGATTAAGATTGTTTTGCCCCAACAATCATCGAGATCGCCTGGGCCACAATAGATGGATTCAATTGGTTGAGGTTCTGTTGGTTCGAAACAGCATTCTCCATGGCCAGGCCATTCGAATGGGCGGCCACCTGGTACAGGGTCCCCATCGCTTGGGCCGGAGCCTCGCCGACCACATTGACATTGGTTTGGGTGACTGCATCGGTGATTTGAGAATTTACTTGGGCCATGATGAGGGCATTTGGGTGAACAGATTCCTTTCAGCGCCACTGGCGCCAAAAGGCCATACTTCAATTTTGTAAAACGCTTTTCCTTGAACACTTCCCTGGGCCGCTGATTGCCCGGGACATTCGTCTAATCCACGAGCCCAATATCAGGCCCTTGACAAGTTTTTGTCTCAGGGTTTTCCCTACTTTTTCCAAATCAGGCCTCCCCCTACGATTTTCCCTCCCCCTCTCAATAGGTTGAAAGAGAAACCAAAACCAATTTTCTCATGTACTATTTAAAACACCCCTTTCTGCTCTTGTGGGCTTCGCTATGGTTGTTCGGTTGTTCCTCTCAAAATGACCCGCAAAACCATTCCGCTGCCTCCATTTCCTCTTCGTCGTCTCCCAAGGCCGTTTCCCAGTCCCGCCTTGCCGATTCGCCTCTGTTCAAAAGCGACTCCCGGGTCCACTATGGGATCGACATTTCCCAGTGGCAGGGCAATATCATAGACGACATCCAACCCGGTGACAGCCTCCGGTTCATCCTCCGCCGGGCGGCCTACGGGGCCAACTTTGAAGACCCTGATTTTGCGAACAACTGGAAGGAGATCAAGGAAAAAGGCTTCATCCGGGGAGCGTACTTTTTCTACCTGACCAATGAATCTCCCCTCGACCAGGCTCAATTTTTCTGTAAGCTGATGAGCGGCCTCGAAGACACCGATATCGCGCCGGTCCTGGACATCGAGCAGGGAAGCATCAAAGGCGGCCCCATCTCCCCCGAAAAATTGCAGGGTGAAATCCTGACGTTTTTGAATGAGGTCGAAAAATGTACTGGTCGCGTCCCCAATATTTATACCGGCTCCTCTTTCGGCCAACAGTACCTCAACAACGCCAAATTCTCCCGGTACGGCCTCTGGATCGCGGACTATACCAGCGCCGCCCAACCCCAGGTGCCCTCGACCTGGAAGGACAAGGGCTACCTGATCTGGCAACGGTCCGACAATCACCGAATCGACCACATCAAAACCGATTTTGATGTTCATTATGGAAGCCTGCTGGACCTGGTCAAATAGGCCGACTCCGCACTCACACTTAAAAGGCCAGCCTGCGGGTTGGTCTTTTTGGCTTTTGGGGAAGGAGAAAGGGTGTGCGGGGGGAAAGAAAGGTTTGATCAAATGGAGAAACAAACTTCTACCGCGCCCAGCAGTTGTTGTTTCGAACCCCAATCAAAATGGCCGGATGAATCCCAGTGAAACGCAGCAACAAATCGAACAGTTCAAGTACCTCATCGGGATGCGGTACCAGGGCATGGACATCGACGAAGTGATCGCTGCCCCCAGCGATGAACGGGCCTTTGCGGTCTTCTCCGACCGCTACATGAAATCTTTTGATGCGAAATTTGCGTTGGAGCCGTTTGTGGAGGATGACCTCCATCTGATCGCTGTCCTCAACCGGTATCATATCCGTGAATACGGATTCTTTTACCGCGTGCCGGTGGCCCAGCTGCTCGAAGAGACGCGCTACCAGCCGCCCCAGTGAGTCACGGCAAGGGCCGGTCGTAATCGATTAAAATCTCATCCGTAAATATCCAGGTTTTGCCACCGGCGCCCAGGTGCCAAGGCGGACAAACGCCGTACTGCCGGGCGCGCACGCGGACGTAACGGCCGCGGCCCAGATTGCCGACCTCAAAGTCTTGGGTCACCACGGTCTCATCGTCGTCCGGGACTTCCAGCCCGCCTTTCTTTTGCACGTTGAACTGCTTCCCGTCCACCGAAGTGGCAATTTCCACCTCCTTCGGCATCCAGATCCACGAGCGGATGTCCTGTAAAAATCCAATCTGAACCGCCCGGATCTCGGTTTCGGTTCCAATGTCGATGATGGCCTCAAAATCATCCCGGTACCCTTGCCAGCGGCCGGTTCGGAAATTGGGGCCGCCCCGCAGGCCGTCGATCAAAGCGCCGTCGCCACCGGCGGCGTACTGGTTGTCATAGGTACTGCCGAGGTCGATGCTGAGTTGCTGGTCTTTTTTGTAAAAATGCGCGGTCAGTTCCGGGCTCTGTAAATCATCGCCCAAACTCGCCACCACTTTCAGGTGGGCATCTTCCCGAACCACCAAATGCGTTCCGTTCACCCATTTCTCCGATCCATTCAGCTGGTAATAGATCGGGACATCCTTCATCTGAGGAATGATTTGAATGGCCAGCGAATCGGTAAAGGTCTGGGAAGCAGCCTGGATCACCGGGACCGGCGGACGGGTCGTCGGACGCGCCGCCAGGGGGAAGACGGCATTGGGCCAGGGATTTTTCGGCTTGTCTCCCATTTCAAACTCCAATACTCCACCTCCTGCCAACTCGTCGTGGTGAATCCAGGGCCGGTAAATCGGCTCTCCATTTAGGGTCACTCCGTGGATTAAGATATTGCCTTCGTCGGCTCCGGGCGCATTGATCACCAAGGCTGTATCTCCCAAATGTAATTTCATGGAGGGGAACAAAGGCGTGCCGAAAATATAGTTGTCGGAGCCAGGGGTGACGGGATAAAAGCCCATCGCAGAGAACACATACCAGGCCGACATCTGGCCGCAGTCCTCGTTGCCCGACAGGCCGTCGGGCGCGTCGGAGTACAATTCGTCCATGATCTGGCGGACGCGCCGCTGGGCTTCCGGGGAGCGTCCGAGGACCGAGTACAGATAGGCCGCGTGGTGGCTCGGCTCGTTGCCGTGGGCATATTGGCCGATGAGGCCGGTGATGTCCGCTTGCTCCCGGCCCGTCGTGGAGACCTCCGCCGTGAACATTTGGTCCAGGTGCTGGTCCAGATCACCGCCGTGGAGCTTGTCCAAATAGGCGAGGTCGTGGGGCACGAAGGTGCTGTATTGCCAGGCGTTGGCTTCGGTGAAATTGAAATTGACTTCGCGGGGATCGAAGGGCTCCTGCCAGCCGCCATTCATGCGGGCGCGGAAAAACTCGGTGTCCTGGTCGAACAGGTTCCGGTAATAGAGGCAACGCTTGTAGAAGCGGTCCGCGATTTCTTTTTTGCCCAGGCTATCGGCCAGCACCGCAATGCACCAGTCGTCAAAGGCGTATTCCAAGGTCTTGGAGACGGATTCGGGCTCGTCGCCCGCGCCAATGAAGCCTTTTTGCTGGTAGGCTTCCAGCCCGAGCCATTGCAGATCCGCCGAATGCACCATCGCTTCCAGCGCCAATTCGGCGTCGAAATCGCGGTAGCCCTTGACATAGGTATCCGTGATGACCGGAATCGCGTGGTACCCGATCATGCAGCCGGTATAATTGCCGGCCAGTTCCCAGATGGGGAGCCGTCCGCCTTCCTGGTACTGCCGAAGGAAGGTCCGGATAAAGGCTTCGTTGCGTTCGGGGGCGATCAAATTGTAGAGGGGGTGCGTGGCCCGGAAGGTGTCCCAGAGGGAAAAGACGGTATAGTGCCGCTGACCTTCCGGGAGGCGGTGCACTTCCCCGTCGAGGCCGCGGTAGCGGCCATCCACATCGGAAAAGACATTCGGCGCGATGGCCGTATGGTACAGCGCCGAGTAAAAAGTCCGTCGTTGGGCTTCTGTTCCCCCGGCAATTTCTATTTTCCCCAGATATTCCCGCCACGCCGCTTCCGCATTTTTCCGCACCGTCTTAAAACTTTTACTTCGCAGTTCTGCTTCCCTGTTTTTCCGAGCCCCTTCCACATCCACCGCCGAAATCCCAACCCGTATTTCCAAGGGCCCCTCCAAGTCTTCAAAATTCAAGAGATAGCCTACCACCGCGCCGTTCTCATCCTTGATGTCGATCGAGGAGGAAGAGATTTGAGAAAAGGAGGCAGAGAAATAAACATGTTGTTCTTCCGCCCAGGCCTTCGAGATGCGGTAACCTTCGACCCGGTCCGGGAACAGCTCCAGCTTCCAATCCTGCAAGAGATCTCGGTGCCGCAAATCCACCACCACTGAACCCGACCGCTGCTGCCCAAAATCGTAGCGGTGCATCCCGCCCCGCTCACTGGCCGTCAGTTCCACCTGAATGCCATAATCGTCCAGGAAAACCTGGTAGTAGCCGGGCTCCGCCTGCTCGCGGTCGTGTGAAAACCGCGACGCGTACCCCGCATCCACCTGGTCCGGATAGCCATTTTCGGTGTGGGGAGTGCCAGTCAGGGGCATGAATAGGATGTCCCCGTAGTCCGAGACGCCGGTCCCGCTGAGGTGGGTATGGGAAAATCCGTAGACAATGGAATCGGAATAGTGGTAGCCGGAGCAGCCATCCCAGCCTTCCAGCCGGGTATCCGGGCTCAATTGGACGCCTCCAAAGGGATAGGTCGCGCCGGGAAAGGTGTGGCCGTGGCCGCCAGTCCCCACGAAGGGATTGACCGCCGCCAACAATTTGGGACTGTCCTGGCTCAGGACAACCGGTTTTCGGTCTTCGGGAGACCCGCTACACGCCAGCAAACAGGTCGTCGCCAGCCCTAGCATCCAGTTTCGAAAGGTCATGACTTGAATTCATTCCAGGCCAGGGCACTCGCCCCGACGATGCCCGCATTCGTTTCCCGCAATGCGGAGATTTCCACCCGGATGCTTTCCTCCAATACGTTGAGCAGGTATTTCTGGAGGGCCGCCCGGGTCGGTTCCAGGATAAATTTACCGGCTTTGGTCAATCCACCAAAGAGGAAAACGGCTTCGGGGCTCAAAATGGCCGCGACGTCGGCGATGTGCTCGCCCAGGTACTCGCCGGTCACCCGGAAGGCCTCGATGGACAAGGCATCGCCCTGCTTGGCGGCTTCGCAAATCTTCACCGGCGGGGAAAGATCGGCTTCGGTCTTGAAGGGGCTGTCCCATTCCTGGGTCGCCATGAGCTCGGCGGCGTTGGCGATGAGGCCGCGGGCGGAAACATAGGCTTCCAGGCAGCCGACACGGCCACAGGTACACTGCCGCCCGCCGGGACGGAGGGTGGTATGTCCCATTTCACCGGCGAAGCCGGTATGTCCGTACAGCAATTCGCCGTTGACGACGATGCCGCTGCCGAGGCCGGTTCCGATGGTGACCACCATGAAGTTGCGGAGACCGCGGGCCTTGCCGAAGTACATCTCGCCGATGGCCGCCGCATTGGCGTCGTTGGTGAGGACGGCTGGTAATTTCAGCCGCTCCGACAGCATGTCGGCCAGCGGGAGGACGCCCAGCCAGGGCAGGTTGGGGGCCCGCTCGATGGTGCCGTGGAAATAGTTGCCATTGGGCGCGCCGATGCCGATGGCCTTGATGGGTTGAGCTTTGCCCAATTCCCGGATGACCTTGGCCACTGCTTCCACCCACCCGCTGAACAGGTCGTAGTTCTGGGTGGCAATATTTTTCTTTGCGATGATTTTTCCTTCTCTGTCCACCAACCCCACTTCGGTATTCGTCCCCCCCAAATCTATTCCGATGACAGCTTCTGCGTCGTTGCTCATATCTACACCTCTTCAAATTTTTCTTTGGATAACTGAATCAACCGGGGCCATTTCCATCCGTACCACGCCAGGTAGATGTAGGCGAGGGCGGGCAGGATAAATGACACCTGGATATTGCCGGTTTGATCGGCGATGAAGCCCTGGGTCGGCGGCAACAATGCCCCGCCAATGATCATGGTCACCAGCAAACTGGAGCCCTGACTTTTGAATTTTCCCAACCCCTCAATGGCCATGGTAAAAATGTTCGACCACATGATCGAGTTGAACAATCCTACGCCCAGCACGGCCCATACAGCGGTCCGGCCCTGGCTCGAAATGCTGACCATCAACAGGACCAGACACATCAGGGCAAACAGCATCAGGGTCCGGGCCGATTTTCCTTTTCCCGCCACAAATGCCAGCAAATTCACGCCCACCAGGAAGAAAAAGGGCCAAAAACTGCCCAAATCGAAGTCCTTCCAGGCAAAGGCCCAATGCGCTCCCCAGTCGAAACCGGGCTGGCTGAATTCGCCCAGGACCAGGGGTTCGAGGACGTATTCGTTGAGGAAAATGACTCCAAATATTGTAGCGCAGCAGGCCGCTGCGGTCAGGACCATATAGCCCAGTTGAATGCCAAAGGAAGGGTGTTGTTTGAAGGAAATGGCGCCGAGAAAACGCCCCACCATCAGGCCGCCCCAGTAAATTCCCACGTACAGGCCCGCCTCTTCTTCGGCTACGCCCATGATTTCCGGCAGTCCCAGGTAGTTGATGAGCATGGTGCCGACGGCCACTTCGGCCCCGACATAGCAGAAAATGGCTCCCATGCCGAAGCGCAATTGGGGAAAGCGGAGGGCGACGGGACGTCGCTCGATATCGATGTGGCCTTCCCCCTCGACCTTGGGCAGGGGGATCAACCAGAAGACGAGGGCCAGCAAGGCCAGGATCCCCGCAAACATGAGGTACGGCACGGAGGTCGCACTCACGCCGGGGGCGCTTCCGAAGTAATTGAAAATGAGGAAGCCGCCGAGGATGGGCGCGAGCAGGGTCCCCAAGGAATTGAAGCCCTGGCTGAGGTTGAGGCGGCTGGGGGCCGATTCTTCCGAGCCCAAAATGGAGACGTAGGGATTCGCGGAAATCTGGAGAAGGGTAAATCCCAGCGCCAGAACAAATAGCCCGAGGAGGAACAACAAATAAGATTCCGCCGCGGCCGCCGGAATGAACAGGAAGGCCCCGGCCGCCGAAATGAGCAGCCCGAGGACAATGCCATATTTATATCCCATCCGCGCGATGGGATCTCCTTTCACCGAAGAAATCAGGAAATAGACCAATCCTCCGATGGAATAGGCCAAAAAGAAGGCCAGCTGGACCAAATTGGATTGGAACTGGTTGAGGTCGAAGGATTTTTTGAAAAATGGAACGAGGATATCGTTCATGACCGTCAGAAATCCCCAAATGAAAAAGAGGAGGGTCAGCAAGGCGAAGTAGCCCGCCATGCGTTGCTTTCGGGTATTGGAGGATCGGTCCGGTTGTTCCATTGGGTACAGATTCGAAATACAACATACTAAATTCTCCCCTGATTCCTTCTAAAACGTTAAAGTTCTTTCAAAAAACATTTGACAAGGAACACGTTTTCAAGGTCTCCAAGGTGATTCCGGTCACTAAGTGCCTGGTTTTGTGGCGTAGAACCGGCATGAGAAGGGAATTTCATGTAAATTGTTCGAAAATCATTGTTCTGTAGATCAAAACGGAGATACTTTGAAAAAGAAAACATCACTCGCTGATATTGCGAAGGCACTTGGGGTGTCCAAGACCTTGGTATCCATGGTATTGAATGGGAAGGGAAATGAAAATGGAATCAACGAGGACACGCAGAAGCGGGTTTGGGCCAAGGCCAAAGAGCTGAACTACAAACCGAATATCATGGCCCGTAGCCTGCGCACGGGTCGTTCCCACACGATCGGACTGATCGTGGCCGATATTTCCAATGCGTTTTATGCCCGGATGTGCCGGGCCGTAGAGGATGCTGCCGCCCGCCGCGGGTACTACGTTCTCTTCAGTTCTTCCGACGAAAAAGCCCAGAAAGAACAGGAACTCATCCAAATGCTCCGGGACCGCCTCGTCGATGGCCTCATTTTGTCCACCACCCTCGAAAACAAGGAAGGCATCGAAGAACTGGAAAAGGCTGAATTTCCCCTCGTCCTCATTGACCGTTTTATCCCGAATGAATCAACTCCTTTCGTTACCGCCGACAACTACGCCGGCAGCAAGGAAGCGGTTCACCACCTCATCAAAAAGGGCCACCAGCGGATCGGGGTCCTGAAAATTTCTCCGTCCTACCTCACCTCCATCACCGAGCGGGTCCGCGGCTACCAGGATGCCCTTCAGGAAGCCAATATTCCCGTCGCCGACCAGCACCTCCTCGAAATTCCCTACGACAATATCCAAGCGAGCATCAAGGAAGAGCTGCCCAAATTGCTGACGGGCGAAAACCGCGTCACCGCGCTCTACGCCCTCAACAACAACCTCGCGACGGCGGCCCTCAAGGAAATCCACAACATGGGCCTGAAGATTCCCGATGATGTGGCGCTGATCAGCTTCGACGACATTGACCTGTTTTCCATCCATTCTCCCGGCATCACCGCAGTTTCCCAACCCGTGAGTGACATGGGCACCCACGCCGTGGAATTGCTCCTTAACAAGATCGAGAGCAAGAAGAATGCCGACGAAAACGATCAGGTTTACCTTCCCACCGAATTGATCGAGCGGGATTCCTGCGGATAATACGTTCAAGGAAGTTTTTACTGCATGACCACCACCTTGCGGGTCTGTTGACCGCGCAGAGGATCGAGTACAGTCACCAGGTAAATGCCCTGGGGTAGCTGGCTGGCATCCCAGCGCAGCCGGTGTCCGCCGGCGTCCAGTTCCTGGTTCCAGAGCAATTGGCCCTGAGTAGAATGGAGCTGAATTTCCCCGCCCATCCAATCCACTTCACATTCGGCGACCAGTTCGTGCAGTACGGGATTGACCACCGTCAATTCGGGGCCGCTCACGATTTTCTCGTCCACTGCCACCAAAGATTGGCATTTCAGGCTGTCCAAAATGACTCCACCGCCCTGGCGCAACCCGTACGGAACGGATGGGGGCGGACCGGGAGTACCCGTGATGATGATATTGTTGGGGATGAGGGGGACGTTGCGGAAACCAAAATCAAGCGTGGTATCACAATTGGTCTTGCCGGTGGCTACTTCGGAACGGAGCACAAAAAAGCCCCGGTCAATGAGAAAGTTCGGAGGAATGAAATTGTGGGTGCCGACGGCGGAGAAATACCGCCCATCGGGCGAAATAGCGATGCCTTCGATGACTTCCTCGAAGGAAGTATCCGGCTCGCTGTAATTGCGGGCCCAATCGAAATTCCCGGCTGAATCCAGGTGCATCACAAACGGGCTCCGCCAGCCGGTCGCGTCAAATTCGCCGCCCAGGATGAGGCTGGACTCGACGGGGTCCACAGCCATGGTATAGGCTCCGATATTGGTAATCGTATCGTTGCCGTAGAAGCGCATCCAGAGAGGAGCGCCCGAGGTATCGACTTTGGCGACAAAGATGGAGTCGCTGGGATGGGCTGCATCCCGCCGCACGAACCCGGTGAGGTAGATCGACCCCTGGTCGGGAGCGACCGCCAGGTCATTGCAAAAGAGTTGGCGGCCCGGGGTGCCCAATACGTGGCCCCAGCTCAGGTCGAACTGGTTGTCCACTTTCATCAGGGTCACATTGCGTTCTCCCGTCCCCACCGTTTGTCCGGCCAACACATAGCCATCGATCAGCCGTCCCATGCCATTCGGAATGTCAAAATCGAGCGATCCGTGGATGTTCAGACCGGTAGAGGTTCCGCCGTCATTGACGCGGACAATGGAGAAGTCATGGCCACCGACCATGCTCTCGTCCTGGCCCAGGAGCGCCACCGAAGCGCCTTCACAAATGATGTCGTAGAAATCGTGGTGGTTCACATCCGTGGCCCACAACAGGTTGCCGCCAGTGTCCACGCGGGCGACAATCTGGTTGTCGTTCGAGCCGGTGGCAAGGTAATAGCTGGCCATGCCGTCGTAACAGAGGGCGAAGCTGCGCGGAGTGCTAAAGGCGAAAAGGTTGGTGTCGGCGTAATAGTCAAAGCTGCGGGGAACCCCGTTGATATCGGCCTGGAACAAGAAAGTGGCCATGGCAAATCCGCTGGTGTCCTGCCCGTTGAGGGCTCCGGTCACCACAATTTCCCGTCCTGGAATTCCGGTTTCAATGATCCCGGGGGCATTTAGAAATCCGATGCCATCAAAGGTATTGGTGTCGGGCTGGTAAACACGCTTGAAGTTGAATTGAGCATGTACTATTCCGGGGAGAGTGGCCAGCAGTAAGATCAATAGGGATACCGTACGCAACATAACGCTTCAGTTTTTCAAATGGGGATGATGAAAAAACACCCGACTTATAAAAATCGCCATCCAAGGGCAGAAAGCCAAGTACTCCTGGTTACACAAGACAGGATTTGGGCTGAACCGGATGAATTAGGGCTTCAATGGCTGATCCTCACTCATCAAGGCCCGAATCAGGCGCTGGCTGTCGTTGATGCATTCTTCGAGGGAAATGGTCGATTCGGTCCGGGTGATGCCGGGAATGCGGTTGATGTCATAGATGATGCGCTTGGCGTGGGCGGTGTCGCGGGCGCGGAGTTTGGCGTAGATGCCGTACTGACCGGTGACGAGGTGGGCGACGGTGACCTCGGGAATCTGGATCAGCTCGGTCATGACCTCCTGGCTGTCGGAGGTCTGGGAGAGGAAGACGCCGACGTAGGCGATGAAGGTCAGTCCCAATTTGTTGTAGTTGAGGCGAACTGTGGTTCCCGAGATGACGCCGGATTCTTCCATCCGGCGGACCCGGCTGTGCACAGTTCCGGGAGCAACCTCCAATTTTTTCGCGATTTCACTGAAAGGAATACGCGCATTGTCGACCAAATGCATCAAGATCTCTTGGTCCAATTGATCAATTTTATATGATTCGGGCATAATTTCGGCTGGTGATATGAAATATTTTCAATATTCTGATCGATAAATGAAAAATCTATCAATAATAAAATTTTTTCGTGAAACATTTTCAGTATTGGGAGGAATATTTTACATTTGCAGTGTTAGTGTCGCATAGACAATAAGGTCTAGTTAAAAACAGTGCAATGAAGCAGCTCTCCACAACGCCCCTCGAAGTCACCCACCACCAAGATCACGTGGTTGAAACTTACCTCGACTCCGACAATGGCAAAGTGATTGAGTTGTACCACCGCTCCGGCAATCGCCGGGACCGCATTGAATACAGCACCGACACTTACCTTCAGCAGTATGCGAACTATCCCATCGGGAAGCGCGTCCTGCACGCCCTCATCCAGTAGGGCATTTGATTTGCAGATTCACACTCGTTCTTATAGCTACTACTTCCAAACTTGAATGATCTGAAACCGCCTCTGCCAGGGCGGTTTCAGTTTTTATATACCCCATTTTTTCTCCAACGCCCCATCCTACCCTTTCCACCGACAGCCCATTCATTGCCCTATCCTCCCGGATGGATACAATTCCACCGGATAAATCTGATTTCCCCTGAAATTTATTGGATAAAGCTGATCCTACTCCACCTTCCGATACACTCCATCGCGGAATTGATACCGCAGCGTGCTGTCCACCTCCTGCGGAGGTGTCGTCGGCGTGGCTCCCATCCCCCAATCGGAGCCCGGCACCGTGCCATTCCGGGCCACCAAGACATCCTGTATTGGTCCGTCACTCGAAGCATCGAGCGAAATCGTGCTCTTGAGGGTCGTGCCGGCTTCATCGCCATAAAGGCCCTTCGTATCGTATTCCGTCTTCTCAAAAAAGACCTTGTTGATCGCCTCGCCATCCCGGTAGTACCAGGTCTCATAGGTCTCCGTGATGCCATTGTTCAGGAAGCCGCCGCCAAACGCCAGCCCGGTCGCGTCGGGCCCCAGCGAGACGAGCTTGGGATCGTCGGGCAATCCGTAACTCCCCTGGCAGGTAAACAGCGGCAGGTCCATGTCCAGGGCCCACCCAGCGCCAACTTTCTTGAAGTGGTGCAGTCCCACCGAGCCACAGGTCACCGGAGAACCACTCGGCGCATTGGCATCCTTCACGTGGGTCACCAACCACGCCCAATCGGCTCCATTTTCCTGGTAAAACAGCAAGGCCGTCGGCGTCACATAGAATTCAAAGCGCTTGAAATCCATGAAACGAAAGTCCTTTTCCCAGACCGCCGTCCATTCCTCTTCCTCCTCCCCCTTCTCCCAGGTACTCTCCTCCGATCCCGTGTCGTAATTCCCGAACAGGAACTCCATCGCAGTCACCTCCGTCAGATCACCCTCAATGTCCGCCGCTTGCTCAGAGGCTTCTTCTTCCGAAGTCGAGTTTGCAGCATTCCCTGACGAAGCATTTCCGCCTGACTCACAAGCGGTTAAATTCAGAAGAGTGGCAGTCAAAAGGAACAACAAGAAAGAATACGTAGGCTTCATGGCGGGTAGATTGATTGGAGGATGAAAATGGGAAGGGGGAAAAAGAAAATCAAGGGTGGGGAAGGGAAAAATGAGGGAAAATCAGAACGATCCCGCTTAGGCTTGGGAATGGGCTTCGACGGTATAGAGATCGACCATTCCCTTGTTTTTGGCGAAGACCTGGCCCCGGTAGCTGCATTCCACCCGGTCCTTGATCTCCTCGTAGATCGGCGCCGAAACATTGACCTGGCCTTCCTGCCCATTCGATTGGATGCGGCTGGCCGTATTGACGGTGTCGCCCCAGATGTCGTAGGCAAATTTGCGCTCGCCCACCACGCCGGCCACGACTTCGCCGGTGTGGATGCCCACCCGCGCCTGCCACACGGGCATGCCCGTGCCCGCCTGCCGTTCATTCGCCGCCGCGATGAACGCCAACATGTCCAGGCCCGCCTGGACCGACGCAAAGCAATGGCCCTCCTGCGGCTCCGGAATCCCACCCGCGCACATGTACGCATCGCCGATGGTTTTGATCTTCTCCAATCCGTGCCGCGTCACAATCCGGTCGAATTCCCCGAAAAACATGTCCAATTGCTCCACCAACTCCCGGGCCGTCAATTGAGTCGCGATGTTCGTGAAGCCCACAAAATCCAGGAACAGGACGCTGACAGACTTGTGCAATCGCGGGGTCGCCTTGTGGTTGACCTTCAGTTCTTCGGCCACCTTGCGGGGCAGGATGTTCAGCAGTAATTCTTCCGACACAGCCTTTTCCTGGGTGATGATTTCGGTTTGCTCCCGCAGCCGCTCATTTTGCTCCCGAATCTCCGTGGTCCGCAGCCGCACTTCCTCCTCCAACTGGGCCTTCTGCCGCCGCAACGAACGGACCCGGTAGCGGAATCCCGCCCCCACAAGGAGCGCCAGGCTGATGATGAATAGGGTCCGGGCCCACCAGGTTTCCCACCACGGCGGCAAGACCTTCACCTTCAAAGAGACTCCTCCTGGCAACCACGGGCCTTGGTCGACCGAACATTGGACTTCAAACGTATAGTCTCCCGGGGGGACGTTGGTATAGGTGACCCGCCGATTGTTCTGGTCGGTCTGGAGCCAGTCCTGGTCAAAATCGGTGAGTCGGTAGCGGTATTGGATCCGGTCTCCGAATTGGAAGTCAAGGGCGGAAAATTGGAGGGAAAAGAGGTAATCGTTGTGGGAGAGGGTGACGGAAGAAGACAGGGAAATGTTCTCGGTCAGCACCGGGGAATTTCCGGGAAAAATCTCCTTGTTGGTGAGGTAGAATCCGGTGAGCACCACCCTGGGCTGGACGGCTTGCCGCGCAATGTCCTTGGGGTGAAATTCCAGCAACCCCTGGGGAGTTCCCATATACACCCGGCCACTTTTGCCTACGTGGTCCGCCCACAATTTGAATTCGGCGCGGGGAATGCCATCGCCTTCGTGGAAAGCCTCCATGGCATCCGTATCGGGGTCCATCTTGTACAGGCCATCGCTGTTTCCAATCCACAGATTGCCCTCCAGGTCCAGGAGCAGGACCGAGACGATGAAGCGGGAATTCTCAAAATCATTCTGGATCCGGTCAAACCTGTTGCCTTTGATCCGAAACAAACCGGTATTCGTGCCCACCACCATCACGCCCGGGCGGACTTCCATCATGGCATTGATATTGTCCGAAAAGGGATTGTCCTCCTCGCCGATCAGGTCATCGAACCCCGTGAACTTTCCGGTGGCAGGGTCCAGCATGCACAGGCCCTGGGTGGTTCCGGCCCATACCCGGCCCAGGTGGTCGTGGCGGATGACCTTGACGGCATCGGACAGCACGGTGCCAGGATCCTCGGGATCGTGCTGGTAGCGCCGAAATTCCTCGGTGGCCGGATCAAACACGTTCATTCCCCCTCCCCAGGTCCCCAACCAAAGGTGTCCCCGGGCATCTTCAGAAATGCACAGTACATTTTGATTGCTCAGGCCCTTGGGGTTGTCGGCCTCCTTCTTATAGTTCTTGAAATTCAGTTGGCGGCGGTCGAACAGGCTCAAGCCCCGGGAAGTTCCCACCCAGACCCGTCCCTTTTGGTCCTGGTGCAGGGCCCAAATGCCATCGTTGGGGAGGGTTGTCGGGTCATCGGGATCGTTTTTCATCAGGGTATATTGCCCCGTTGAGCGGATGTACAAATTGAGTCCCCCGGCATAGGTCCCGATCAACAGGCTGTCCTCTGACAGTTCCAAAATGTCCAGGATATTGTTTTTGGAGAGGCTGTTGGGCGTATTGGGATTGGCTTGGTACCAATTGAAATTGTCCTGCCGGGGATCGTACCACACCAGCCCGTTGTATTGCGTTCCCATCCAGATGATCCCTTTGCTGTCCTCGTAGATGGCCAGGACGATGTCCCCAGGAAATGTATAGGCCATTCCCTTCTGGGTCGTCATGCGTTGCCATTTTCCATCCCCCCGCATCCAGTTCAGGCCTTTGCTCCAGGTGCCCATCCAAATCCCCCCCTGGCGGTCACACAAAACCGAAAATGCTTCGTCCGAAGTGGGCGTAGAAGGATCATCGGGGTCGTGGCGGTAGGCAAAAAAAGAATCCCGGGCCGGGTCATAGATGTTCAGCCCCCCTCCCGAAGTGCCGATCAGAATTCGGCCTTGTTCATCTTGCGACATGCCCCGGATCGTATTGGAACTGATGGCGCTGCCGTCGGCCAGGGTATCCACCGTGGAAAATTGGCGCAGGCGGCCATCCCGGTTCCGAACAAAGAGCCCATTTTTCTCCGTCCCAATCCAAATCCGCCCCTCCCGATCACAAAAAAGCTCCGATATTCTTGCATTTTCTGCCGCATCCGGCGGCAACAAAGGCAGGTCTTCAAACATTCCGGTTTCCGGGTCCAAACTTTGCACCCCCGCTCCCCTAAATCCCAACCACAAACGCCCCTCTGGCCCTATACACAATTCTTTCAGTTGGGCATCCTTCAAGCCATTGGCACTGTCTCCGGAGGGAAAAAACCGTTGAAATTCCTGCTCGGAGCGGTCGTAGTAGTTGAGCCCATCTTCGGTCGCCACCCAGAAATTCAATCCGTCGGGGGAAACCAGGTCCTCAATGAAGTCGTTGCTGAGGGAAGTGCTGTCCTGGAGGATATTGCGAAAATTGACCATGCCCTGGCCATCAAATCGGTACAGGCCGTTGTCGGTGGCGAACCACATAAATCCCAGGCTGTCTTCGAGGATTCCGAAGCAGGAAGAGGTCTCCATGGGAAATTGAGAAAGGGAAAAAAAGCGCTTGGCCCCCGGTTGGGCAGCCAAGGGGGTGTGGAGGGCAAATCCGAATAAGAAGCCGCAGCAAATGAGCAAGACGACCCGCTTCATGCAGCTAATTTGAAAATATTTGGGCGTAAAAGACACCTCAATCAGG
This sequence comes from uncultured bacterium, assembly GCA_963923035.1. Lineage (GTDB taxonomy): Bacteria > Bacteroidota > Bacteroidia > J057 > JADKCL01 > CAWUKT01. Next base: position 111,810 of record CAWUKT010000008.1, on the reverse strand, counting down.
TCAATGGACGTGATTTTTTAGGGAATGGAAACCGTAAGGGAAGGAGCCGGGGCTCAGGCCACCGCGACGCTTTTGCGGCTGCGGAAGAAAATGCTGACGATCGCGGCCGTGACCACGCCACTGATCAAGGCCCAAATCGTGCTCTGAATGGCGTAGGCCGGATAATTGAACTGGGCTTCCGCGGCCTCGCGGGTCATGGTGCCGTGGTCGACCACCCAGGTGATGACATTGTCGAAGTAATCGGGGGTGATGACCGCCGAAATGACCCACTGCGTGAGGGGGCTGAATACAGTGATGATCAGGGTCATGACCAAGCCGAACATGAAGCCCTGCTTGTAGCTCATTTGGCCCTGGTAAAAATTCCGCTTCTTGTCCCGGGTCGCGAATACATACACCGCGATGGCCGGAATGAAGAAGAACATGGTGAAAATGGGGTGCTGCTCGATGCGTTCATCGTGAAAACCGAGCGCGCGCTCCAGTACCATCCAGGCCAGCATGACCCCAATGAAAATGAATGCCCATTTGATTTCGAATTTGAGTTTTTCGATCATGATTCAGGTCCTTAGATTGTAGTCGACAGAGAAATTACAATTTTTTAGGTCGCGGTCCAATGGGCATGGAGAATGTGGAAATGGAGGATGGGGCCTTTTGCTTTGGGTTGGGGAATGGATGGATTGGACATTAATCAAGAAGGGCAGCCCCGACAAGCACCACCTCCCCGAACCAGACAGCAGACGACAGCCAAAAAAAGAAAACGCCCCAGCGAGTCTGAACGGTCGAAAACGGGGTCTCAACGGGAAATTAGAGTGGGTTAAAAGTTCTATATTGAGAATTACAAATACTCCATCCGGTTCATTCAATGACTAGGTTCTATTCCATACAACTGAAAATCTTCTGCTTGCTGGTTTTTTTAGGGGGAAACATCGCCTCGGCCTACGCGGCTGGTTTTTCCTCCGCCCGCATCACCATTGATGGCCTGACCTGCTCCATGTGTTCCAAGGGAGTGGAAATCGCCATGCGCAAGCTGGACTTTGTCGCCGATGTCGACATGGACCTGAATGCGAACCTAGCGACGGTCACCTTTGTCGAGGGAAAGGAAGTCTCGTTTCACCAATTGTCCAAGAAGATTCGGTCGGCGGGATTCAGTGTGCGGGAAATGATCGTTGAACTGGATTCAGGGGAGATCACCGAGGTGGAAGGACAATCCCAACAGGTAGAGCAGTCCATCTTCTGTATGGTTCACGGGGCGAAGTCAGGGGAAACAGGAGGAGAAGAATTCCGGATCATTGGGGAGCATTTCATGCCCCGCAAAGATTGGAAGAAATGGACGAAAGTGTGTACCGCCGAATTGGAACAAGCCGCATCCACCCAATTTCCCGAAGCCAAGGAATTCTACTTTGTAACGCTATGAAGCATTGGTTGAGCTTTTGTGTGCTGCTATGCCTCTGTTTGCCGACCGCAAAGGCCCAGGAGCTGTTTCTCCACAACCAGCCGGCCAGCGTGCTGCCCTCCGGAGCCTTTGCCCTCAAGAGCATGACCAATTGGTACTCGCAGGATGGGGAAAGTAGGGTATGGCAAGGGATGAAATTGGGCTACGGCGTGACCTCCAAGTTTGAATTAGGGCTGACCGCCGGATTCTCCAACCACACCCCCCCCGCCCTGGTCAGCGATTTGTTCATCAACTCGGATCCCGATGACCTGGATCATGACCACAGCGCCCACGGACACAGCGGGCACGGCCATTTTACCGATTCGGAGGAAGAGGCGGCGGAGGACAAAGACGAATACTCCCATCCCTATGCGTTCAACGGCTTTCAGCTCTACGCGCAGTACCGCTTCTTCAACCGGGACGGACCCAAGCGCCATTTTCGGATGGCGGGTTATGGGATCGCCTCCTCAAATTTCACCACCCACAATTTTTCCGAGCCCAACCTACTCCACCGTACCGGTGGCTTCGGGGCCGGGGTCATCACGACGGGTTTGTACAACCGGATGGCCCTCTCGCTGAAGCTGGGGGGCATCCTGCCATTGGGGTACCGGGAAGCGGACACGGAGCGGTACTTCCGGGCCGGCAATGCACTGGATTATAGCCTATCATTCGGCTATCTGCTCTATCCGGCCAAGTACAAGAGCTACAACCAGCTCAACATCAATTTGTACGCCGAGTTCATGGGCAACTGGCACGGGGCGGCCACGATCACCGAAGCGGGGGCTCCCCGCGCCTCGTGGTTTTTTCCGGCCACGGATGAAAATGCCTATCTGGAAGCCCGGCCCGGCATCCAGTTCATTTTCCGCTCCAAGGTTCGTCTCGGCCTATCCGGGGCCTTCCCCCTGATCAGCCGCTCGTACGCGATGGAATATCCCCAAGTCCAGCTGAATGTATTCTGGCTGATCCTCCGTTGACCAACGGAGGGAACGACACACTTCCCTGACAATTTTGGGCAAAAAAATTACCCCCGCCATAGGAGCAGCGAGGGCATATAAAATGAATTTCCAGAAGTTAAACTTAGTCGTTTCGGGTACCAAATAGCGTGGCGGGTCGGCCAGCGCTGGTAGTCATGGTTCCCTGAATGGTATTTCGGTCGATGTAAGCCCGTGAATACCACTCAATTTCGCCTACCTGTAATGTCCAACTGACTCGCTCCCCATTTTGTTCCCAGGTTCCGGTATGGGTTCCCAAATGATCGACCATTCGAACGGTACCATCTTCGTAAAAATCGGTGGTGGTATCGTAAATGCTGTAGACATCTTCCCAGGAATAACGAATCTTCCAAAAAGATTCATTGGCAGCGTAAATGTCTTCTTTGGAGCAGCCGGTAAAAGACACGGCCAGTACAGAAAGGACAATAACAAAGATATGGCTCTTGAAATAGCGCATGATTGGGGATCGAATTTTTTGAGGTTCTAAAATTGGCTGTACTGCGTTGTTCTTATATATACGTATTTGAGTTGCTTAGGTTGGGAAAAATCAGACTTTTTGGAAGGGAAAATGGGATTTATTTCGGTGGAAAAAATGGAGCGGATAAATGGGAAATCGAGTGCTTGCTGGCATCCGCATAAAGGGGCAAAAACTCCCATTGCGGTAGGTGTCGAAGGCTTGTTTGAGCTCGTTTCGGCCCTTTCAAAGGGGCGAAACAGCGAGGCCGGAGGGACCGCCCCGAGCGTGAGCGAGGGGACCGCCCTGCTTCTTCTGCTCCCGATCCTCAAGAATCGCTTTGAGGAGTCGTCCGAGGCTGTCAACTGATGCGGTTTTTTTCTAAATTCGGTGCTTCACAATGGGATTTCGGCGGACAATACAAAATATCAAGCGGCTGCGTGAGATCGTCGCGGTACTGATCAAGTACGGCTTCGAGGATTTCATCACGCAGACTCAATTGCGGCGCTTTGTGCCCCGTAAGCGACGACTGACCTGGCAACGCCGGGGCGAATTGGTATTTGAATTGAGTCGCTGGGAACGGATTCGGATGGCGGCGGAGGAATTGGGGCCGACTTTTGTGAAGTTGTGCCAGGTCCTCGCGAACCGGCCGGATATCCTGCCGGAGGAGCTGATCGATGAGCTCCAGAAATTGCAGAGCAAGGTCGAGCCGTTTGACATCAAGGTCGCGCGGGGTATCATTGAATCGGAATTGGAGATGCCGATTTCGGAGATGTTCGAGGAATTCAACAATGATGTCCTGGGATCGGCGTCGATCGGGCAGGTCCACCGGGCCAAGCTGAAGACCGGCGAAGAAGTGGTGGTGAAGGTGCAGCGGCCGGGGGTGCGTCACCAGATCGAATCGGATCTCAACATCCTGAAGGATTTGGTTCGGATCGGCGACAGCTATCTTCAGAAGCAAGGGGTGCTGAACGCGATGGACATTGTGGAGAGCTTCGAGAAGACCATGCAGAAGGAACTGGACTACCTGACGGAAGCGCGGGCCATGGACCAGTTCCGGAAATTTTACTCGAACAACAAGAAATTCTACGTCCCCAAGCCGTTCAAGGAGATGTCGACCAGCAAGGTCCTCCTGATCGAGTTTGTGAAGGGTTGTCAAATTACGGATATCGAGCAGCTGAATGAGTGGGGGCTGGATCCGACGCAGATTGCGGAGGTGGGGCTTGACATTTACCTGACCCAGATCTTCGAATTCGGCTATTTCCACGCCGACCCCCATCCCGGCAACGTCCTGGTGCAGGAAGATGGGCGCATCGTGCTGATCGATTTTGGCATGGTGGGGAAAATGCTGAAACAGGACAAATACGCCTTCGCGGGGATTTTCATCGCGATGGCGAACCACGATCCGTCCCAGATGGCGATCAATATGCGGCGGCTGGCCATTGAGCATGAGATCAAGGACATGCGGCGACTCGAGGCGGATTTGAACGAAATCATTGAGGATTTTGCCTACCTGGATGTAGAGGAGTCCAGCATTGCGGACATCACGACGCGGCTCCAGGACATCATCTACCGGAACAAAATGATCGTGCCGGGAGGGGTCTTTCTGATCTTCCGGGCCCTGGCCATTTTGGAAGGCATTGGCAAAACCATCCACCCCACTTTCAATACCCTGGAACGGGTCAAGCCCTTCGGGCGCCGCCTCATCCAGGAACAATTCTCCCCCAAGAACGTTTTCCGAGAGACTTTCACCCAGGGTCAATCCCTGTACAGCTTCCTGGCGACCTTCCCGAATGAGATGAAGACGGTCCTCCGGAAGCTGCGCAAGGGCAAGCTGAGGCTGGAAATCGAGAACCCGGGCATGGAGGAGTTCATGGCGAAATTGGAGGGGCTGGGGAATCGTTTGTCGCTTTCCCTGATCATCTCGGCCTGCCTGATCTCGGCGTCGGTGGTCCTGGTGGCAGACCGGGCCTACGAACGGGGCGAAGCGGTCCCCAAGGTGAGTATCATCCTGTTTTTGGTGGCAGGAGGCCTGGGAGCCTGGGTGTTGTGGCTGATGTGGCGGGGACGAAAATGAATTGGAACCGGGAAACGCACGTTTCCCGCAGGCATAAGCAACGTAGTGGCATGAGTAGAAAAGTGAACAAAGAAGAACCCATTGTTTTGTTGGGAGCCGGTCTGGCGGGCTCGATGATGGCGCTGTACCTCGCCCGGAGGGGCTATCGGGTGCAGGTCTACGAGCGGCGGCCGGACATGCGGACGGTGGAAATGTCCGCCGGTCGCTCCATCAACCTGGCCATTTCTGAGCGCGGCTTGCATGCGTGTCGGGAAGTGGGGCTGGAAAAAGAAGTCCGGGACATCTGCATTCCCATGCCGGGACGGATGATCCACGACGTCAAAGGCAACCAGGAGTTCCAACCCTATTCGAAGGACGGCCAAAAGGCCATCAACTCGATTTCCCGGGGCGATCTGAACATGCTCCTGATGAACGCTGCCGATGCCTACGACCACCTGGAATTCATTTTCCACAAGCGCTGCGTCGGGGTCGACCTCGACAATGGACTCGTCCACCTGGAAGATTCCCGCTCGGGCATCACGCATTCCGTGACCGGCCAGACGGTCATCGCCTGCGATGGCGCCTTCTCAGGCGCCCGCCTGAGCCTCCAGAAGACGTCCCGCTTCAACTATTCGCAGTCCTACCTGAGCCACAGCTACAAGGAACTGACCTTCCCGCCGTCGGCCGACGGCGGCTGGCGGGTCGACAAGGGCGCCCTGCACATCTGGCCGCGCGGCCATTTCATGCTCATCGCCCTGCCGAACATGGACGGCAGCTTCACCGTGACCCTCTTCTATCCCCACGACGGCCCGGAGAGCTTCGCCAGCCTCGACACCCCGGAGAAGGTCATGGCCTTCTTCGAAAAGGAATTTCCCGATGCCGTGCCCCATATGCCCGATCTCCGGACGGAGTACTTCGAGAACCCGACCGCCAGCCTGCTGACGGTCAAGTGCGATCCGTGGTACCACGAGGGCCATTGCGTGTTGGTGGGAGATTCGGCCCACGCCATCGTGCCGTTCTACGGCCAGGGCATGAATGCGGCCTTTGAGGACTGTACGGTCCTGAATGCATGTATCGACGAGTCCAAGACCTGGGAGGAAGTCTTCGCCGATTACAGTGCGTTGCGGGTCAAGAATGGCCACGCCATCGCGGACATGGCCCTCGACAACTACATCGAGATGCGGGACCGGGTTGGCGATGAAGATTGGGTCTTCCGCAAGCAAATTGAGCACCGGTTGGAGCGCGAGTTCCCCGGCACCTACCTGTCGCGGTACGAGGCCGTGTCGTTTACCCGGGTGCCCTACGCGGAAGCCCTTCAACGCGGCTTCGTCAACGATTCCATCCTCCACCAATTGGCGGAGGGGATCACCTCGGTGGATCAGGTCGACATGGACCTCGCCCAGAAATTGATCCAGGAAAAGTACGGCGCATCGTAACCTGAGTTGCCCGCGCAAGCTCCCCAATCCACTAGCTTTGCCTTCAGTTTCGTTGAAGAAGTATGGAGAAAAAGAAAAAACCATTCAACCGTTACCTCTACGTCTACGCCGGTCTTCTCGGACTGGGGCTGGTCGGAGGGTTCGTGTACTGGCAATTCTGGGGCTGTACCGACAGCTGTCCCATTGATTCCAGTTGGAAATGGAGTTTGGTGCGGGGCGGGCTCATTGGATTGGGTGTGGCTGCGATTTTTGAACCGAAGAAAAAGAAACCCCAAGCAAATCCCGATGAAGAACCCCAAGCGTAATTTCTTTCGCCCGGCTACCTGGCTGACCTTGTTGTTGGTGGTGGTCATGGCGGGTTGTACCAATGGACAATCCACCGAATCGAATTCCCCGGAAGATGAAACGGTCGAAGCAGTCCAGGGCCCGATCTTGGAGCAGGTGCAATTGGATAAATTTCAGGAGTTGCGGAAGGACGAGCGGGTCCAGGTCCTGGATGTCCGGACACCGGGAGAAGTGGCCGCCGGGCGCATCAAAGGCGCCATCGCGATCAATGTCCACGATCCCAACTTCGCCCAACTCGTCCAGGAGCAGCTCGATCCCCAGCGCCCGGTCGCCATTTACTGCCAGTCGGGGGGACGATCCAGTCGGGCCGCCCGCGAATTGCAGGGGCTCGACTTCGTCGAAGTGTATAATTTTATTGGTGGTGTAGGGCAGTGGCGCGGTGCCGGCCTGCCCTTGGAGCGCTGATCAGTCTTCCAGGAACGTATAGAACGTATCGCCCCGGAGTCCCAAGCGAAGGGTTTCCATGGGGATCAATTCATGGGGGGCAATGTTTCCGAGGTTGACGTTGCAGCCAAATTTCTTGATGAACCAGACTTGCTGGGCCTTTTGGGGCGCTTCCCACAAGATTTTGTCGTTGGGCACGAGGTGAACAATCTCGTCTACCAATCCCCGGCGGGCCTCGCCGGATTTTTGGAAGACCCCTACAGTGCCACTTTCGCGGGCCTCTGCGATCACCTTCCAGGCTCCTGCTTCCAGTTCCTCATTCATCCACTGCACCCACTTATAAGGCGGGATCACGACTGAGCTGTCCTTGCTCCCGACTTCGGACAGGACCTTGAAGTCCTTCGCCAATTCGGTGATGAACTCACATTTGCGGCCCCGCTCGATGTCCATGCTTCCGTCGGAGACCTCTACGAACTCGGCTTGGTAGGCCGAGGCCATGCGACGGTAATCGTCGAACTGGTCCCGCATGAGGAAGGCTTCGAACATGGTGCCTCCGAAGTAGTAGGGAATTCCCGCTTCGCGGTACACGGCCAATTTCTTGTCCAGGTTCGGGGTGACATACCCCGTCCCAAATCCCAACTTGATGACGTCGACGATGTGGCCAGCCACATCTACGAGGTCCTCGGCCTGGCGGGCGGAGAGACCTTTGTCCATGCACATGGTCACACCCGTGGTGCGAGGTTGAGAACTCCGGGGAGGGAGGTGCTTCAGTTCAGGCTTCATTGCATTACATATATTGGGCGATGAGATCCCTCACGGCCGGGACCTCGTTCAGGTCGGCAAAGATATGAAATAATAGGTAATGCTTGGAAGGGTCCAGCAACAGTCCATTTTCCAGGAAAACAAAGCCCTGTTCGAAGTCCTCCTGGCGGAAATAATAGCCCGCGATCTGGAAGTAGAGCTCGGCAAAACCAGGATTCAAACGAATCCCTTGCTCCAGAAACGCAATGGCGCCCTCCTGGTTCTGGTCGTGGAAGAGCATTTCGCCCCAATCCTGCCAAAACTTGAGGTCCTTGTGGTTGATTCGGAGGATTTGCTCAATGGATTCGTAGGCGGCGTAGGCATTTCCCAAGCGGTATTCGCAGGAAGCCACAGCCACCCAACCATCAAAATGATTCGGATCGATGCCGAGGACCTTGCGGTAGTAATGGATCGCTTCCATGTACCGCTGCTGGGCCTCCATGCAATAGGCCAGGCCCAACCAGGCTTCGGTATATTCAGGACTGCTGTCGGTGCATTTGTGGTAGTACTTGCCCGCCATCCGGTAATCGCCCAATTGCTCATAGCATTCGGCGATGTTGTAGTGGAGGGCGAGGTCGGGTTTTTCGTGGACGGAGGCTTCGAGGAAGCATTTCAGCGCTTCGTCGAACTTCTCCAGTTCCATATAGGCATTGCCCTTGTTGTACCAGGCGCTCGCAAAGGCTTCCTCGATGGCCAGGGAGTAGTCGTAGGCGTCGATGGCCTTCTCGTAGAGGCCCACCTTGGAGTAGATGATGCCCAGGTAGTACCAAACCGCCTCGGAAAACGGATGGCGGTCCAGGTAGTCCTGGTAGAGGTCGATGGCCTCTTCGAGTTTTTCCTGGGATTCGAGGATGAAAGCGAGTTCGTAGACGACTTCTTCGAAGTCGGGACGGGAGGTCAGGGCCTGACGGAAATATTCCTCGGCCGCTTCCCACTGGCCGGCGCCAGTGGAGATGGTACCCATGTGAAAGTACACATCGGCGGGGTCTTCCAACCGTTCCTGCAAATGGCGCAGGAGGTTGATGGCCCGGTCGTGCTGGCCTTCCCGGCTGAGGATTTCAGCCTTCAGGAACACGTATTCTACTTCGTAGGGATTCGTAGCCATCACGCGCTCAACGTCGCGACGGGCCTCTTCCAGCTTACCAAGTTCAAGGAAGATGGCACCACGCCTGAAGTACAACTCGTCCGAAGACGGATGTTGACGCAAAGCGAAGTTGATGAGTTGCAGTGCTTTGTGAAACTTGTGGTGACGCATATAATGGAAATAGATTTCTTCCAGCGTCATCAAATCAAAGAACACAAATGAGCCATTACCCAGCATCTCTTCGAACCGGCGGGCCTCTTTTTTAATCCACTGCTCACTCTGGTCACCCCATTCGTAGGGGTTATCATAGTTTTCCATTCAGACTCCTATGCAAATAGCGTGTACTGATGATAATTTCCTGCATTTCACTGAGAAAGAGCGAAAAACTTATTCACAACTTATCCCTTCTCAACTGCAGAAATCGCCTTCTGGCGGTCACCAGGAATACGCCTCCAAAGATCAACAAAATAAACTGAATTTTCACCAGGTTCAGTCCGCCGCTTTGCTGAAAAGCGGTCAGGAGGGTCACAAAGACCGGTTGGACGTAAATATAAATTCCCACCGAGGAGGAAGGGAGCGTTTTCATGGCCCAGGCATTCAGGAAATAGGCCCCCAGGGTAGCGGCGAGGATCAGGAAAATCAAGCCAAACAAGCCGTCGTTGCTGATCTGGGCCCAATGATCCGCCTGGAAGAAAAACGATCCGAGGATCATATTGGGAACGCCGCCAAACAGGAAAATCCATTTGACGATGGTGAAGGCATTGTAGCGGAGAATGAGGGGGCGAACAAGGACCAAATACGCCGCGTAAGAGCAGGCGTTGATCACGATGAAAAGGTCGCCCAGCCAATTGGAGGTGCTGTTTCCGCCACTCGGTTCCCGCAGCAGCACCAGTCCCAGAGCTCCCCCACCCGCCAGGAGCAAGCCCAGCAGCTTTTGCAGGGTCATTTTCTCTTCCTTCAATCCCCACGCCAGCAAAAACACGAAAATCGGGACGGTGATCATCAATACCGAAGCATTGATGGGACTGGTGAGGGAAATGCCCCAGAGGAAAAAGGTCTGGTTCATCGCCACTCCAAACAAACCACAGATGGCCAGAAGCAAATAGTCCTTGGTTTGCTGGATTTTTTCCCGAATCGTAAAAAAGTGGAACAGGAAAAAGACCGAGGTGGCAACAGCCGTTCTGACTCCCAAGACCTCAAAATTGTTGAGGCCATCCGCAAAGGTCCACTTGATGGTGAAGTAATTCACCCCGTAGAAGATCGCTACGGAAGTCAGCGCTAAGTGGGAGCCGATCAGACTCCGCGTAGTTGGGTTCAAAGGCGTTTAGAAATTTTTCCCCAAAGATAGGTGAGGCCGCGGTCTCAACACAGTATAATCTTCCACGCCCCAGGCGAGGTCCGCCCGGATCTGGTAGCCCAGCAACATCATCCGCAATCCCGCCCCGAAGCCCATGATGAAGGGGCTTTTCAAGGTCTGGACCGTGATGTTCAGCGGGTAGACATTGTACACCTCGGTGTCGATCGGATTCTTCTGGGACAGCGGGTTGCCCGTATCCCAGGCCGTACCGAAGTCGAAGAAGGGAATCAGCTGGACATTGTACAATGGATTGGTATTGAGGGAGCTCCGGAACATCCGGGCGAGGGGCAAACGCAATTCCGCGTTGGCAACCACATACTTGGAGCCATTGCGGGAATTGAAGCGGAAGCCGTGGACCGGCGTCACATATTCCATGTAGCGGAAGCTGCTCAGGGAACGCTGTTCCAGCGGGAAATCATTCATGTTGTTGAAGCTGCTGAACAGCCATTCGTCCGTACCGCCCAGGAAGAACTGCTGCGGATTGGGGCCGCTGCTCCACGCAGCGGACAAACGGGTCGCAAAGACCGCCTTCTTGACCGGAATATACTTCCGCAGATCCATCCGTGCCGTCACAAAATCGTTTTGGGTGCTCCGGGCTGAGAACGCATTGTACGCCTGGAAATTGGCGAAGAAGCCTTCCTGAATGAAGTTCTCTACCTGACGGGTCTTGTCGTAAGTCACGTTCAGACGAGCTCCGGCGTAGACATCGTCGCCATCGATTTCCTTGGGAATGATGATGTTGACATTCTGACGGTTGACATAGGCCGCGTGGACGCCCGCGCCGACGCTGAGGTAGCGGGAAAGCGGCAAGACAGCATTACCGGTGACCATGCTGGTATTGAAGCGGGAAGAAAAGCCGTCCCGGAAGAGGTAACGGGAAATTCGATCCGCGCCAATCTGGTAGTCGATCTTGTGCTTGTTGTTCTGAAAATAGAAATAGGTATCGCTGCTCCGGGCCAGCAAATAGGGCCGCCAGCCAGCAACTATGGTCCGGTCACCCGTTTGGTCCTTCAAGCGGGCTTCCAGACCCAGACTCAACCTAAACACCGGATCGTACCCAAACCGCACCTTTACCTGGTCACTCGTCCAGGTCGTTTTGCTCTTGGACGCAGACTGGTACTTGATCTCATTGAAATCCGGCTTGGTGGGCTCCTTTTTCTTCAGCAATTGCCGGGAGCGGAGGTAGCTACGGCGCGTCGCCCGGGGCTTTTCCTCTTCCTCATCGAAAACATAATACTTGACCTGCGGGGGTCCCGAGGGCTTGTCCTCCTTTGCCGTAGTCGTGTCCTGCATGATCGGAGGCAGGTTGTCGATGGAATCCTGACGGACCCGGTTCAGGGAATCAAGCCGTTGCTTGCGCTGCTCAGCGCGGATTTTCCGGTCCTCAATCCGTTGGACGAGGGCCTGGTAAGAGGTCCGTACGCGCGCGTCCTCGGTCATCACCGTGGGCAGGTCGCTCTGGTACAGCTTGAGTTTGCCTTCGAAGGGAACCGCATACAACAGGTTCCGCTCGGTGAAATCCACGGATTGGAAGCCATAGCTCACATTGGAGTGATCGCCCCGTTCGCCGATGAAGACATTGAAAGTTTCGAGGTTGTAGATGCCGTTTTCGCTGGTCCGGACCAGCAGCTCAAAGCTGCTGACCGCCGCTACCGGGAACTGGTCCGACAGCGGCAGCTCAGTGACCCGGCGCAGGGACTGGTCCTCGAGGTTCAATTCCCAGACATCAAAATGCTTTTGGTAGACATCAAACCGGATGTCCTTGTTGGCAATGGTATCGTTCAGGCGATTGGAGGCGAAATAAACCCGCTGGTCGTCCTGGCTCCACACCGGAGACAGGTTTTCGAAGCCATCCTGGGTCAGGGGCTTGAAACCAGCCGCACCGGGAGAGAAGCGGTAGAGATCGACATTGCCGCTTTTGAGGGCACTGGCGACCAATTGCCGGCCATCGTGGGACCAATTCATCTCGATGATGCGGTCCAGCCGGTTTTCGAACGAAGTGTATACCGCTTCCTCGGATTCGACATTGTAGAAAGCGAGGACTTCGGCACCGTCTTGGTAGACCACCGCGGCGATCTGGTTCCCATTGGGGCTCCACTCGACGGGGAGCCGGAGGTAAAACTGGTCAAATTGACGGGTCGGGAAGCCGCCCGTGATCGGAGTCGGCGTGTCCAGGCCCGTGTCGAGGTCGCGGATCACCAGCCGTTGCTGGCCTTCTTGTTCGAGGAGCAGGGCCACCTGCTTGTCGACCGGATTTTGGGCATAGCCCAAAATCCGATCTTTCGGATCAATCTCAATTTCTTTGCCGATTTCCGTCGTTTCCGTGCGGAAAGTCTTCAACTCGGTCAGGCGCTGCACCACAAATTCGCGCCAGCGCTCAGTCAAAGTCTTCAGGGTGATACCCAATACGTGGATCACACCATCTTCAGCCGAACGGGTCAGCCGGGTCATGTAGAAGATTTCACTCAATTTGTCCTCGCCGTACTGGGAGACAATGAAGTAAAAGATGGACTTGCGGGCCCGGACGTGCAGCGGGCTATGGCCTTCAAGGGCGAGGTCCAGCAATTCGGAGTGGTCGAGGGAACCCAGCCACAATTCATCTTCCAGCGTCCAACCTTCGCCCAGGAAGCCGGTCAACCCATCGATATACCAATCGGGAAGGTAAAGAAGCAGGGTATTTTGGATGGACAATTGGACGGAGCCGCCATAGTAATAGTCCTCGATGGCGAGGCGGGCGACTTCGCGCTTGATTTCCCGTTGGAATTGGTGGATGGTGCCGGGGAAAATGATCGGGATGGTATTGTTGCGGAGGGGGGTTACGCCGCCTTCCTTGAAGCGCCGGTCGATGGTGCTCATGTTGGAGCGGGCGTAATCGGAGGGGCTCAGGAAAATGTAGAGGGCGTACCGGGATCGATTTTTGTAGTCGAGGGTCTTGCAAATGTCCCACAACGCTTCCTCCGCCATCTTGCCGGCTTGAGCCGCCAGAACCGGGTCTCCACCGTGGTAGTGGATGTCGAAGTTGTCGGTGCTGAGGTTTTTCCAATCAAAATCGCTGGCTGTGGGCACGTTTTGAGAGCCCAACATATTGTTTTGCGCCAACAATGCGGTTGGAAATAGCAGGCAGAGGAATATGAATGGAACGAATTGCTTCATGTTAACTAACAAAATACGAAATTCCGGCGGACCTAAACAGGCAATTTCATTTCCCCAATCGTTCCAATGCGACATCAGGAAGCAATGCTGGAATTCGATGGTCCAGCCAATCCCGAAAGTGGCCGGCCGTCCACGGAGCTTGCAATACACCCTTGGTTCCCAGTCCATTAAAAATGAACAAAGACGGGTAATCCGAATGCTGACCGCATATCGGACGCCGATTGGGGGTGGTAGGGCGCGCTCCGGCCCGGGCCGCGACGATTTCAAAGGGCAATGGTGTTGCCGTACGTACGTATTCAGTCAACGTACTAATCCCCTCCGAGGTTGGGTTTAAGTCCGAAAAATCTTTCTCGTAGGTCGAGCCAACGACATATCGGTCTATTCCGCGGGGGACAAGGTAGGCTTTTCGGAGCAGGACAAAATCCGGCGGTAGGCCCGGGAGGGAGATTTCCAGGACCTGCCCCTTCAGCGGCCGAATGTCCACATCGCCAAACCAGGGGTTTTTGCGCACAGCGGGGCCCTCGGCAAAGATGATTTCATCAAAGGCCATTTCTTTTCCCCCGACATCCACCCGCCCCGAAGCCGCATCAATGACCCGATAATCCATTTGTTCCGCCACCCACTCAAACTCAAAATGTTCCTGCATCAATGCTTTGACCCGCTCAATAAAGGTCCCAGCTTCCAACCAGCCGCAGGGGAGGATCTCGAGCCCGCCCCAGGGATTGTGGACCTGCTCAGGAAACCAGGGAGCAGGGCGGTGACGGGCCACCGTTTTAAATTCAGAGTGGGCGGTTTTGAAGAACCATTCGTTGCGTTCGGCGATGGTCTTGTAGGGGCGATAAATGGGCCGAGGATGCAGTAGGTCGGCCAATTGATCGAAGGGAGGCTGGGAAAAGAAATCCGCGAGGGACGCGAGAAAGGTCTCGGCCATCCAGGTCTTCGACGCGACCCGGCCGGTAATGATATTGTACAGCCCCGCCGCCACCCGACTCGGGGACCATTTTTCCGCCGCATCCCACATCACCACCCGATGCCCCCGCCGCAACGACTCCGCCGCCATAAAGCAGCCCGCCAGTCCGCCGCCCACAATCATTATTTGCTTCCCGTGATCCATTCTCTAATTTTGAAGTTCCCTGCGAACAATTGCAAATATATGCTCCACGTCGAAACCTTCACCTTCCTGCCCCAAGCCTTTGCTGAGAACACCTACGTTCTGTGGGACGACACCAACAAATGTGTCATCGTCGATCCCGGCTGCTATACCTCTGCCGAACAGCGGCAGTTGCTCACCTTCCTCGAAGTCAAGGGACTGGAAGTGGAACAGATTTGGTTGACCCACGCCCACCTCGACCACGTATTCGGCCTGAATTTTCTCAAGGAAAAGTTCCAGGTGCCGGTCATTGCCCACGAAGAAGAGAAGTTCAACATCGAAAGGGGCGCGACCCACGCCCAACTCTTCGGATTCACCATCGAACCGCTGGTGATGCCCGACGTCTGGGTGGACGAAGGCGACAAGGTCAAAGTCGGCGAGACCGAGATGGACGTTCTCTTTACCCCCGGCCATTCCCCCGGCCACATTTCCTTCTACCACGCCGACAGCCACCAACTGTTCAGTGGAGACGTTATTTTCCGAAGCAGCTTTGGGCGGACCGATCTGCCCGGCGGCAGCATGGAAGTCCTGCGCAGCACCATCCTCGACAAGGTCCTGAAACTCCCCGGCCAGACCAAGATCTACGCCGGCCACATGGATCCCACCACGGTCGAGCGCGAACAGAAGGTCAATCCGATGGTCGTTGGATTTTAAAAGAGGGTCTGGATGCCCGATTGGGCCTGGACAAAGGTGGAAAACTCCCGGATGATGGCTTGTTTCTCCCCAAAACCTTCGATTTGCTGTAATTTCTCCATCCACTCCTCCGGAATCACCTCGGTGCCGAGGTGCGCCCCCGCGATATAACCGGCCAGGGAACAGTTGCCACCCGTATCTCCGCCCGCGCCCACAATTTCATTCATCATGGTTTGCAACCCTAGCAACGGCGCTTGCTGGGCGGCGAAGATCGAAAACGGCAGCGATTCGCTCAGGATATGCCCCGAGCCATAGTTCCGTCCCACGTCCCGGATGCGGTCCTCCTTGGAGTTGACGATTTTCTCGAGCCGGGTGTGGATATAGGAAGGGGGCAAATGACGGAGGATGCGCTGGATAAAATTGTGCCGATCGTTTTGGACGAGTCGGATGGACAGGACAAAGGTGAGGGCGGCCTGGTAGGCGTCTTCGGAGTCGTGGGTCAGGGAAATGACGTCGCGGATCAGGTTCCGGTCTTCTTCCCGGCCCGGGTCCAGTAGAAAAGCCAGCGGGGCCATCCGCAGCAAACCGGTATTCCCGTGGGCATCGCCCTGAGACCCGGCGTGGGACCAATGGTCACCATCCACCAAATTCGAGAGGGCGGCCAGCGTTTCGCCTTCCAAGCCGGAAAGCTGCTGGTCCATGTACCATTTGCGCATCCGGGCTCCGATTTCTCCGGCATCCACCTTGCCCGCTTCGAGAATGGACTCACAGGTCGCGACCATGTATTCGGCCGCGTCGGTAATCGCCCAGCGTTCTTCCCCGGCGGGAAGATCCGATTGTGCGAACCGATTGCCGTAGGCATCGCCCAGCAAACCCAAGGTCAGACTTCCTTTGACTTTCTGATTCATCTCCTTTGTCCAAACAATTCAGCTAAAGATATTGATTGTCGGGAATTTCTGGGAGAGAGTTATCCTCAGAAGGGGCATTGACTGTCTACAAATCCTTGATTGGTCCGCCTAGGACAATTCGGCGTGGCGGAAGCAGTCGACGGTATGGTCGTTGACCATGCCAGTGGCCTGCATAAAGGCATAGCAAATGGTGGTGCCCACAAACTTGAAGCCGCGTTTCTTGAGGTCTTTACTCATGCGGTCGCTCGTAGGCGTATTGGCGGGGACGTCGGCCATGGTGGCGAAATGGTTGATTTTGGGTCGGCCGTCCACGAATTGCCAGATGTACTCGTCGAAGCTGCCAAATTCTTCCTGCACTTGCAGGAAGGCCCGCGCATTGGTGCGGGCCGACTGAATTTTCAGGCGATTGCGGACAATTCCGGGATTCTGGCGCAGTTCTTCGAGGTATTCATCCGAATACCGGGCCACAACTTCCGGATCAAATTGGTGGAATGCTGCCCGGTAATTTTCCCGCTTCTGGAGGATGGTGATCCAGGACAAACCAGCCTGGGCGCCTTCCAGGATCAAAAACTCGAACAGTTTCTGGTCGTCGTGGAGGGGAACGCCCCATTCATTGTCATGGTAATCCATGTACAGGTCGTTGCCGAGGCACCAGGTACAGCGGTTAAGGCTCATGGGAAATGGGTTCGGTGGTGAGGGGAAACAAACAAATTGATTTCTTCAAGGTCATCTTCCTAAAGGTACACAATGGCACAGAAATTGTCGCATTTCACCCTGTAAATAACCAGTCAGCGCCTTTTTCGATGGCCCCTGAATAGAGAGCCGAAACTGGCCTGAATATTCGCCCTGAAATTGTACTCAACCTGACATCAATTGTCCTATTATCAGAGCGCCAAACGCTCATTTACTTTCCAAACAAATGATATCGCTTATGAAAAGATTTAACCTTTTTCAGACGGGCATTCTCATGCTCATGGTTCTCGTCGGTTTTTCCGGGCTGAAGGCCCAGGACACGGCAGCGGGGGACCTTCCTCCCAGTGGCCATCCCAAAATGTACGCGATGGATCCCATTGGGCTGTTGCGGGGAGAGCAAGTCTCCATCCTGATCGCCAAGGAGCGCGCCAACTCTGCCACCCGCTACATCATGTCCGGGAACATCAACCGAAACACAGTGAATACGACGGTCGGGCTTTGCGATCAAATCCAGACCAATCTTAATTTCCGGATCGGACTCAACTTCGAACTGGATTTCCTGAAGTACACCCATTGGAACAAGTTCTCGATCTACTACGGGGGCGGAGGACTGATCGGCTACCAGAATTCGGTGCTTGAGAGCAGGGATGGCTTTTTCACCAGTGGCAATAACGCTACTATGGGTACGGAATTTCGTACGGTCCGTAACGGGATGGACATTGCGGCCTTTGGCCTGATGGGGGCCCGCTATACCTTCGGCAAGCGGATCTCGATCAGCGGTGAATTTGCACCTGTTAGCCTGGATACCCGCCTTGGCTTCTCGAACATTACAGCTACGGAAGTGGACATTCAGAACTGTATCCTGATCCCTGACTTCCCGGCAACTTCGGAGGCGTCCGATTTCAATGTGGGCCTGAATTTCCTGTCTCGCGCCCGCGTCTGGGTCGGCGTGCATTTTTAGCCCCTGCCCAGGCATAAGGCCCCGATTTCGGAGCCAGGAGCTGGAATCTTTCCTTTTGGGGAGGTTCCAGCTTTGTTTTGGGTGAGTGAAAAGGGGGAATAGAGAAATGGCCTCATTGGCTCGACGGGTGAAATGGTTTGGTGGGAGATGAGAAGTGGAAAAATACCTGTCCCACTCAGCTTGGAAAATACTATGTGAAAGCGCTGTATATCAACAGTTTTAAAGACAAAAATGCTTGCCGCGATTTGGGCTGGCTCTTACAAATGAAGACCTGAAGGCAAAGGCAAGCGATAAGTACACTTTCTCCCAACCGATGGATTTGAATTGCTTCATTTCCCATTTGCACCTTTCCGCTTTCATTTGAAACTTGCCACGTGTCCAAGCGTCCGCATACCCTGGCCATTGTCCCCGCCCGCGGCGGGTCCAAGCGCATTCCCCGCAAGAACCTGCGGGAATTGGCCGGGCATCCGCTCACCGCGTGGAGTATCCGCCACGCCCAGGCCTGTGCCAGCATCGACCGCTGCATCGTCTCGACCGATGATGCGGAGATTGCCGCATTGGCGCAGCACTATGGCGCCGAGGTCCATGACCGGTCGGCCGAACTCGCCAGCGACACTGCCAATACCATTGATGTCCTCCGCGCCATTGTGCGGGAACAGACCGAACTGGGAACCCGACCCGATTTCGTCGTTTTACTCCAACCCACCTGTCCCTTTCGACAGCCTAAGGCCCTCGATGCGGCCATCCGGCGGGTGCAACAAGAAGGCGCTGACATGCTCCTCAGCGTGTCCCGCGTCAAAGCCGGCCCGGATTGGATGATGAAAATGACCGATCAGGGCCTGGATTTCGCTTACGGCAATGACTTCAGTGCCCTCCGCGCCCAGGACCAACCCGCCCTGTTTCGCCCCAATGGCTCCGTGTACGTATATGCCCACGATTGCCTGATGCGACCGGGCAAATTTCCCTGGGGAGAGAGGGTCCTGCCCTTGGTGCTGAAATCCCCTTATGACCTGGACATCGACGAAGAAATTGACTTTCAAATCGCAGCTGCCATCGCCCATGACTACCTTTAACATCGGAGACCACCTTGTCGGTCCGGGCCACCCCACGTTCATCATCGCGGAGGCTGGCGTCAACCACAATGGAGACGTCGAACTCGCCTACCAACTCATTGATGCTGCCCACGCCGCTGGAGCCACCGCCGTGAAGTTCCAAACCTTTCGGGCAAAAGATGGCTCCACCCGCAATGTCCAAAAGGTGGGCTACCAAGCCGCCAATACCGGTGACGATGGCTCCATGTATGAGATGATCCGCAAGCTGGAATTGGACTACGAGGTCTTCCGTGACCTGAAAAAATACTGCGACGACAAGGGGATCGTTTTCCTTTCCTCTCCCCACACTCCGACGGCCAGTCCATTTCTCGCCGACCTTGTTCCAGCCTTCAAAATCGGCTCGGGCGACCTCAATAACCTCCCTTTCCTGGCTCAAACCGCCAGTTATGGGCTCCCAATGATCCTCGGGACGGGAATGGGAACGATGCCGGAGATCAAAACGGCGATCCAAACAATGCGCGCAGCCGGGGCCGAAGATATTGCCATGCTTCACTGCACGACCAGTTATCCCTGCCCCTTTGAAGACGTCAACCTCCGCGCGATGCAACTGATGCAGGAGGAGCTCGATTGCATGGTGGGCTATTCCGACCATACCTCGGGGATCACCGTGCCGGTCATGGCCGTTGCGATGGGCGCCCACATCATTGAGAAGCATTTTTCCCTGGACAAAACGATGGAAGGCCCCGACCACAAGGCTTCGCTAGAACCCCACGAATTGGCGGCGATGGTGAAGGCGATTCGGGAGGCGGAGACGGCATTGGGAAAAAAAGAAAAAGAGCCGACGGAATCGGAAAGAGAGATTATGCAAACGGTTCGGAAGAGTGTTGTGGCCAACCAAGCCATTCCAGCTGGGACCACGATTACAGAAGACATGCTGATCATCAAACGGCCGGGAACGGGAATCGCCCCCCGGGAGTGGGAGAATGTCGTGGGAAAAATTGCGGCTGTTGACATTCAAGAAGATACGTTGGTGGAATGGAGTGACTTGAAATGAGGGAAGTGAAAAAGATACTGTGCTTCACGGGAACGCGGGCCGATTTTGGGCTGATGAATGGTGTCTTGAAAAAGCTCCACCATGCCCCGGATTTTGAGGTGGAAATGTTGGCAACGGGCATGCACCTGATGCCAGAATTCGGCTTGACCTTGAAAGAAGTTCAGGCGGAGGAGTATCCATGTCACGTGCTGGAAGCGGTTTTTGAAAAGGACCAGAAAGCGTCCATGGCGGCTTTTTTGGGTGAGGTGGTAACCAAAGGAACGGCGTTGGTGGAGTCCATCCAACCCGACTACCTGTTGTTGCCCGGTGACCGGGCCGAAATGTTGGCCGGTGCCATCATTGGCGCCTATGGCTTCTTGCCGACGATCCACGTCGGCGGAGGCGATGTCACTTCGACCATCGACAATGCAGTGCGCTACGCGATCACCCGGCTCGCGCACATCCATTTCGCTCCTTCGGAAGCCAGCCGCCAACGCCTCATCGACGCCGGGGAAGAGCCCTGGCGCTGTTTCAATTCCGGAGCTCCGGCATTGGACACCATCCTCGGCTATGACTTCAAAGACCGGGCGGAATCCTTCGGATGGATAGGGCTTCAGCCCAATCTGACGACCCAGCTCGTCATTTTCCATCCGGAATCGGTCCACTCCGACATCGCCGGCCAACAAATGGTCACCCTATTGGAGGCCATCCTCCACCCCGACCGCCAAACGGTCATCATCTACCCCAACGCCGATGCCGGCGGCCGCAAAATGATCGAGGTCATCGAACAATACCGAGGCACTCCCAACGTCCACATTTTTCCCAGCCTGCCCTACGAGCAGTACTTGCATGTTCTCCGCCACGCCGATGTCCTCATCGGCAATTCCAGCAGTGGAGTCCTCGAAGCGCCTTCCTTCGGCATTCCCGTACTCAATGTGGGCGACCGCCAACGCGGCCGCGAACAAGCCGCCAACCACCTCAATGTTCCGGTCGAAACCGAAGCCTTACAAACAGCCTTGAGTCAAGCCTTAACCGACGAAACATTCCGGGCCCAGGCCCACGCAGCCGTCAATCCCTACGGCAATGGCCAAGTGGGGGAAATCATCCTCGATGCCCTGCGAGAGACGAATTTCGACGACCGCTGGTTGCAGAAGTAACGAATATCAGTCTTTGGGAGCGCGGTAGAGAGGGAAAAAACCGGTGTCCTCCCGTCCATCACAAAACGTTTTGTAGGCCCGTTGGTCATGAACCAATTCCAAGGTGCGGAACCATTGGGATCGGTTGCTGAACCGCCGCTTGAATTTGGCGAGGCCGTCTTCCTTGGCACCTACGCCACCGCCAAGGTGGAGCCAGGTGAACTCACCGCGCTCCGCTTCCTGCCGGATTTGATGGTCCAGCATGAGCTTGGTGGGGGCGTCGCGGACTGCCTCGGGTGCCGTACCACCGAGGTGGTATTGCATGCAATCCGCGTAGCGGGTAAAGATGCCGCCGCAGACGACTTCGTTGGAGGCGTTGAGGACCACCACAAGCTGGTGATCAAGCTGCTCCTGCAGGGCTTGGAAGTATCCGAGATCAAAATGGTAATAGCTGGAAGCGTCCAGGCGCTCCATCGTTTGCAGATATATCTGGTGCCACTCGGCCAGGCGCTCGCCTGAATCCACCACGACGCGGTACCCGGAATTTTCCAGCTGCTTGATATCACGGCGCAGGTTGGACGGGTAGCCTTGCCGAATGGACTCATAGCCTTCCGGGAGGTAACAGGAATAGGTCTTGCCGCGGAGGCTTTGCCGCAGATGCTCCGATTCGAAGAAGAGGTGGGTATTCTGAATCGGATGGAGTCGAATGAAGGTGGACAGTATGTCTTCGTGTGAGGCCGCAGCATGGTAGGCCTCAATGATAGTCTGGCTTTGGCTGGTACGGTTGGTGAGGATACCCGGGTAGCCATAAGGTGACAGGGCATCCCGCCATTTGCCTTTGCGGTCCTGCGGAACCGGGCGTAGGATCAGAGGGATCAGAGCTTTGATTCCTTGGTGGGTGTAGAGAAATGCCACCGCTTCCCCCTCCATCCGTTGGGCTTCCCCCTGGATGAAAAAGGGTAACTGATAGAAATCATAACCCCCGATTTCGTTCAGGGCCTCTTTCCATTCCTCCGTTTCCCGAATCCACCTGACTTCACTCATCCAGCCTTGAAGTTTTCCCTTAACAGACCCAGGATATTCAGGTCGTGGTAGGCCCCACGCTTAAAGATCTTTTTCCGCTGCACACCTTCCATCACGTAGCCACATTTGATAAAGGCTTTGTTAGAGGCATCGTTATAGGCGAGAATTTGCGTCTCGATACGGTGGAGGTTCAGCACCTCGAATCCATACCGGGTCACGGCTCGGATGACTTTTTTGCCCAGACCCCGACCATGATTTCCCGGCTTCAATGCCAAGCCAATTTCTGCGTATCGGTCCTTCCAGTCAATGCCCCACAAGCCTGCAAAGCCCAACCATTCATCGCCTTCCACCAATGAAAAGCGCTGGGTATTGGACTTCATCGGCTGGCCTTGGTACCATTTCTCCTGCTCGGTTTTGTTCAGGGGAAAATTCCAGCCCACCAGCATCTCTTCAATTTCAGGGAGGTTGAGCAGGGCGCGGTATTCGGCCAAGTCCTCTAGAGAAAGGGACCGAAGCCAGAGGCCCGTATCGACATTGATGTTCATGGGCTCAATTTCAGGATTGCCGACACCAAATTCAAATTGGCTGCCGAATCTGGATTACCAAGCTAAATTAAGTGATCAATGTCTGGCCGATCCCAAAGCGGCCTTTCTGAATCGAGACCGCAGAAGACTGCAATTTCAGGGATCTAATATTCTACAGAAAACCTTTTCCATCCAAGATGGAAAGGTACTTGTCCTGGCTCATTGGGCACCGAGCCAAGTCCAGAAATTGGTGGTTGGACAAACCGCACTGCATGGCCATTTGGGCGATAAGCGGCGTTCCAATATTTCCGCTGTGGCTGATCCTGGTGAACAGAACCAGCCTTCCCTCGTGAAACAGTTCGAGATACTTATGTCCATCTTCACGATGTTCAGCATCTAGGAATCCTTTCTTCTTTAGATTCCGGTAGGTTTTCTTCCGATCTAACTCCGCCATATTGATTCAATTTTGATCACCAAGAAGTTTAGGTTTGCTTTTATCAGGTTCAGTCTATTGGTCAGCTGATCTTTGGGAAGTTGGTTCAACCTATGAAAGGCAAAATCAAACTCCTGAGAAAAGCTCTTCCTCGCTGCATCGAAAGTCTCTCCGGTCCCTGTCAAATCCAGCAACTCGGAATGGATCAGGCAATATCCCTCGTGGACCTCCAACCTACACCGCAGGGGATACCTGAAGTGATAGACTTTTTGATTAAACGTGACCGTAGTGGGAGAAAAACTCGATGTTTGGATTTCTCCTCCGATAACATTTTTATTTCCTACTTCTCCCAAGTCCAAATGATCAGAGCTAAGATTCTCCCGGCCAGCGGATCCGGAAAATAGCTTATCTCTAACGACGGGTTCGAGCTTGCGGACTTGGTAAATCTGGGTCGGATAATCCCGCTCGTCGAATTCTACAAATGCCATTGGTGAGTCTCCCGTTGAATTGGTGAACTGATAAAGCGCTTCAACGATTGTGTTCCTCTGCTTTATATCCGGATAGAGTCCTTCCAGGTACTCATAATTCCCTCGATGGGTTAGTTGCATCAGTTCGTTGAAACGGGAATTGAGGTGTTCCAATTGGGGCTCTATATCGATCCTTCCCTCCTGCTGATAAACGGGAACCAACATAAATTGGGGAATGACTCCGCCCTTTTTATATCCACAAAGGGCTATCTCGAAGACACTCTTTTGATTGCCATCGGCAACCCTACCTTTATTGGCAATCGCCAAGATTAGGTCTTGCAGGCTTTGGGCAATCTTCGCGAGTGCCTCCATTCCTATGGCATTTTTCCCGCCCAATTCTCCACCAATCTGAAGATAGGCCCCTCGAATGAGATCAATATGTTTGTTGGAATTTGTCACTTCAGGCGTTCTCCCTCTATTCCGATACCCACAAAGATACTTTATTTAGTCTGGTTTTTGAAACCAAATCCAAATTTTTTTAGAATAAATGCGCCCCCACCTGCTGAAAGCATCTTTTCAATTGGCCTTCTTAAAGAAAATGCCAAATACTTAAGCGCCGACTATTCTACAACAATGCGCAAAGTGGTGGTCTTTTTGCCGAAGTATGCTTTTAGCAAATAGACGCCAGCCGGGTGGCTGGAAACATCGAATTCAAGTGCTTGGCGGGTGTGGGCGCTCAATTTTCCATCGTACAACTTGGTCATTTTACGTCCTCCCATGTCCATCCACTCCAATTGAACCCGCTTCGAGCGGGCCGAATACAGGACGACCTCGAGCCGGCCGTCGGTGGGATTGGGATACGCCTGCAACTGGTTATCACCCACCAGGGCGGCCTGAGGCGTACCGACGGGCGTCTCCTGAACCGTCGGCGTCGACGTAGCATTCCGCTGCCAATGGTTGTCGCCATCGCGGACTTCGTAGCCCCCAGCGAAAACTTCGGTGCTGTTGGGACTGGTCTTGTCGTGGTAAAAAAACTCAGCGGTAGCGACATCGGGGCGGATATCGAGGATGCCGTAGCCGTGCTCCGTGAGGTTCCCGTAGACCATCTGGGGATTGGCCAACTGGGCCGCGCCCAAGGCCAACTGAGCGATGAATCCCCCAAAACCACGCTCGTCGAGATTGACGCGGGTGATGCTGGACGGAATGAATTCCACCGCCATCGATCCGGCCCCGGTATTGTCGTCGTAGTTGCTGACATCCGGGGCGAGGTCGCTGATGAACGACATGTGGATGTCCCCACTGATGAAGACATTGTTGTCGATACTGTTCTGGTCGAGGTGATTCAGGATGGCCGCCCGCTCCTGGTTGTGGCCATCCCAGGCCCCACTGTCGGCGACAGTGCCATCTCCAAAAGGAATTTGCGAGGGAAAGCCCTGCAAACTGAACTGGGCCACCATCTTCTGGTTCCCAATAACGCGCCATTGGGTTGTCGATTGGTCCAATTCATCCAATAACCAGGTCCGCTGCGTTTGACTCAAGGCGCTCAATTCACCGTTGATGCTGTCGGTATGGTAGTATTGCTCATAGTCCAAAACCACCAAATCGACGAGGTCTCCAAAAGAAAATTGCCGGTAAATGCGAGTCGGATCATTGGCATCGGGAGGGCGCATCGGGACATATTCCTGAAAGGCCTGCACCGCTTCCATAAATTGAGGAAATGAATCGGCATCGATGTCGTGGTTGTCCCAAATGACGATCCAGGGATGGTTTTGACGGGCGAGGCGGAGGTCGGGGTCAAGCAAATAATACTCGTGCCGGTCGCGCCATTCTTCCAGGTTCTCTGGATCAATCGGATCCGGAACTGGCACCCGGTAGGCCTCGTCGGAATCGACAAAATCATAGATATAGTCCCCGAGGTGGATCATAGCGTCAATATCGTCCCGCTCACCAATGGCCCTGTAGGCGTTGAACCACCCCGAATAGACACTACTGCACGATCCAATGGCGAACCGCACATTGGTATTGGGGCCGGACGGCGCGGTATGCGTGCGGCCCACCGGACTGAGATTGCCATTGGGGCCGCGAAAGCGGTAATAGTAATAGGTCCCAGCGCTCAATCCGCTCAGGTCAATGTGAACCGTATGGTCCCGGCTGGCATCGGTGGTAAAGGTGCCGTTCTGTAAAATGGTGCCAAAGGTCGCATCCTCTGAAATTTCCCAATCCACAGTGACCGAGCTGCCAACACCCGGATCAATTCGCGTCCAGATGATGACCTGGCTGGGCGTTGGATCACCCGAAGCGACGCCATTGAGGAAAGGTGCGTGGGCAGTATCGGGAAAAATATTGGGAGGGTACTGAATTTGAGCAGTCAGGCATTGGACCCAACCCACAAACAACAGAAGAAGGATGCGCGCTTTCATACCGGAATTTAGGAAGAAACGAAGGGAAATGCTTGGTAGCCAGATCAATCTTCCATGAATTCCCAGGCACTGGCATAGGCGCCCACCTCGTCCATATAATCCAAAAAGCCCTGGTAGAATTTGTGGTTGCCAAGGGTGGAGCTGTCGCCAACGACCACCAGCAGCTTACGAGCGCGGGTCAGGGCCACATTCATGCGCCGGGTATCGCCGAGAAAGCCAATGATATTGTTCGTATTGGAGCGAACGAGGGAAATGTAAATGATGTCGCGCTCTTGTCCCTGGAAGCCATCGACCGTGTCGATGCTGATGCGCTTGAGCCACGGCCACAGCGGCTTGGCTTCCTTGGCCTGCCGCCGCAGGTAATACACCTGATCTTTATAAGGCGAGATCACGCCGATCGAGGGCGAAGCCTCCAAATTATCCTTGTCCGGCTTCGGCAGCTCCTTGAGCATGCGCCCCAGGTGCCGCAGGACCAGATCGCCCTCTCCAGGATTGCTGAGGCTCAGCGTTTCCGGATTCTGCCGTTCGTCGTAGGAGCAGCCAGCAGTATCGATGAACTGAACGCTTTTCCCCGCCAGCTCTTTGTTTTCCGAACCCGCCAATTTCCACTCCGCCACCGAAGAATGAGCTTCCAACCCACCATTGTAAAACTGGCGGTTGGAGAATTCCATGATCTGCTGGTGCATGCGGTATTGGGTGCGCAGCATCACCGCGGCCTGCGGATGCTTGTCCATAGCCATCTCGAAAAGGCTAACGTCCAGACCGGCCTTGGCCGCTTCCCGCGACTTGACCGTCGGCGGCAATTGGCAGTGGTCCCCGGCAAAAACGACGCGTTCCGCTTTCTGAATGGGGATCAGCGTGGCGGGCAGCATGGCCTGGGCGGCTTCATCAATGAATACCGTAGAGAAATGGCGGCCTTCCAGCATCGCCCCGGCGGCACCGGTCAGGGTACAGGCAATCGCGTCGGCCTTGTCCAGAACATCCCGCAAGATGAACTTTTCGATGCGACGGGCCTCCCGTTGCAGTTCGCGGGCCTCCCACAGCAGGGTCTTGCGTTCCTGGCGCTGGGTCCGGTTAAAAGTCCGTTTGAATTTAAGGGCTTGGCGACGGGTATTGTCTGCTTCCCGGCGGAGGTTCTTGATGTCCTTGTGTTGGGGATGCAGGGCAACGGTCACGTCGAGGCTATTGCGCAAAACAATCTCAGAAATCCGGGCGGGATGGCCCAGCCGGACAATGTTGACGCCTTCCAGGACGAGTTTTTCGACGAGGAGGTCCACCGCGAGATTGGAAGCGGCGCAAACGAGGACCTGGGGCTCTTTTTTGAGGGTATGGGCAATGGTTCGGACGAGGGTATGGGTCTTGCCGGTACCGGGCGGGCCGTGGACAATGGCCAGGTCTTCGGCGCTGTCTACGAGTTGGAGGGCCTCATTTTGGGAGGGATTGAGCGAGGGCAATTGAAGGGCTTCCACCGGCGGGTCCAAGCGGGGCTCTAATTCGTCCAGCAGGACATCGCGGAGATCGGCCAAACGGCTGTTGCGGGCATTCATCGTCTCCTTGGTCGCCTCGACCATCAGGTTATAGGTCCGCTCATCGTAGTACAGGTCCAATCCCATTTTCCCCTCTCCCACCCACTCCGGCAATTCCTCCGAATCCAATGCAATCTCCAGGGTATTCTCTTTCGATTTGGTGATCACGCCCGTGACCGAAGGCTTATTTTTCTTCCCACTATCCGCATTTGACCACATCGATACCACAGCTCCCACCTGAAACAAATTGTTCCCTTCAATCTCGCGGGGCGGCCGACTCACCTCCACCAGCAACCGGTCTCCCAATCCCACCCGGGGATCGCTGACATCGATTGGATACCAGGTCACCCCCTTCTTTTTCCGCACCTCCAACGGCGTCTCCAAAAAGCGCTCCCGATAGAGCCGACGTTCTTCGAGCCGTTCTACTTCGATCAGTTCCAGGTATTTCTTGAGGAGGTCTTCAGCCTTTCGCATGGGGGCAAAGGTACGCATCCCCGGACGAAAAAGTGGTAGAGATCAATGGTGGCCTTTTTCCCAAGCCCTCACCCCGGCGAGCACCTTGAAGGGAAGATAGTTGTCTTGAGGCGGAATGGGGCAGGACCAGCCGGTCGAATAGGCGCAATAGGGATTGTAGGCGTGGTTGAAATCGAGGGTGAGCTGCGTGGCGCTTTCGGAAGGAACGTCAAGGTCAATATAGCGTCCGCCGCCGTAAGATTCCTCGCCGGTCGACTCGTCTTTGAAGGGGATGAACAAGTAGTCGCCCTCGGAGCCATCGGCCTGGATGCGGCGGTAGGCAGTCAGTTGATAATCTGTGCCTTCATGGGAAAACTCGAGGACGGCATAGCTCCGAAACGTCTTGTTTTTCCCACTTACCGTCGCCATTTCAAACGGTTGGGCCTCCGGAGTCCTGTTGATATGGGCCTGGAAGCAGAGGGTGGAGTTGGCGGGAAAATAATCAAGGGATTTGAAGGAAGCGCGGTCCTCTTCGGTCAGGGGTGAGGTCTCAGCGTCCCGGTAATGGTGGTTGAGGTCCTTTTGGAACTTGCGAACCTCCCGTTTCCAATTCTGGGCGGCTCCGGTCAAAGCAAAGCTCATGAGCAGGGTCAATGTTAGCAGAGATCGAGAAAATGAACACATGGGTTAATTGGTCAATAGAAGAAAAGAAAAAATCGGAAACGAAGGAAAAAAACAGCTGAATTGTAACTAACTGGCCTTAATCCTCTAAGGGCGGAGGCGGTGGCATATCGGGTTCCAGGCGGCGACGCTCCTGCTTGCCGCCCGCAAACAGCACGTGGAGTTCCACGTTCACGGCCCGGACGCGGCTCCCATTGAAGTCCTGGAGCCCGTTGGGATCAGGATCACGGATCACATTGGACAGGCCGACTTCGTAGAACACGCCGAAGCCGACACTACCGTAGCCCGTCGGTCCTTCGATGGTCAGGCCAATGGGAAATTGGACATTGACATTGTTCAATTGGTCGGTGAAGCCGGGTTCAAGGAAACCATCCCGCTTGAACCAATAGCTCACGAGCAAACCGATCTTGGGATTGAGAATCCCAAAGCGAGGCCCCGCCTTGAAATCAAATTCGATGCCTGTCAGACCGATGTTCTGGGTGGTATCGCTGGTCAGGTCCCGTTGGATCACCGGGAAATTGGGGAAACCGCTGCCCGTATTGCCTTTGTAAAGGATATTGATGCCGGCCTGGCCTCCGCCGTCTTCAAAATAGGCCTGGTAATACGGCCCGAACACGAGGTGGGACCACCAGCCGTCGACGAGCGGCTGCTCGTCGGCCCGGAAGAAATAGTTGAAATCAGAACCAAATTTGATTCCCAGCCCCCGCTGGGCCTGCGTGGGCACCGTCAAAACGACCACAAAACTCAAGAGCAGGCACAATCGGAGGATATTTTTCATGTCTGTTTTTTTTCTGCTTGTTGCCCCATCAATTCCTGCCCCTTCTGACGCGCAAATTCAATCGCCGCTTCTTGATCGTTGGGGATGATGCCATCGAGAATGGCTTCCCGCACCGCCAATTTGATCTCGCCCACCATCTTGGATGGCGGAATATCGAACATTTTCATGATCATGTCCCCCGTCAACGGGGGCTGCCAATTGCGGAGGCGGTCGCGTTCCATCACCTCCTCGATCTTTTGCTCCACCAGATCAAAATTCTTCAGGTGGCGCTTCATCTTCTTCGGATTCCGCGTCGTAATATCCGCGCGGCACAAGGTCATGAGCGCCCGCAAATCCTCTCCCGATTCCACAATCAGGCGTCGGACGGCGCTGTCGGTCACAATGGAATCCACCAACGCAATCGGGCGCAGGTGGAGCCGGACCATTTTCTGAACGAAGCGCATCTTGTGGTCCTGCGGCAACCGCAATTGCCGGAAAATCTTCGGCACCCAACGCGCCCCCAAATCTTCGTGGCCGTGGAAAGTCCAGCCTTGCTTGGGATAATAGCGCTTGGTGGCTGGCTTGGCGATGTCATGGAGAATGGCGCCCCAACGCAGCCACAGGTCGTCGGTCATCTCGCAGATATTGTCAAGGACCTGGAGGGTATGGTAAAAATTGTCTTTGTGCCCGCGTCCATCCCGGTAATCAACGCCTTGCAAGGCGACCATCTGCGGGAAAAACTCGTGGAGCAATCGTGTA
This sequence comes from uncultured bacterium, assembly GCA_963923035.1. Taxonomy (GTDB): domain Bacteria; phylum Bacteroidota; class Bacteroidia; order J057; family JADKCL01; genus CAWUKT01. The sequence continues at coordinate 81,710 of CAWUKT010000008.1, read as the reverse complement.
TTGTACAAATGCTTGAAGCCAATGGAAGGCTTGGGCGACAGGATGATTTTATTGAGTTCGACCGTGATGCGCTCCTGGGAGATGATTTCGAGGCGCTTGCGGTTGGTTTCGATGGCACGGTAAGTGCCTTCTTCAATCTGGAAATCGAGTTGGGTGGCAAAACGAATCGCCCGCATCATGCGGAGCGGATCATCCGAAAACGTGACCTGCGGATCGGTGGGCGTCCGAATGATGCCTTCATTCAAGTCTTTCACCCCATCAAAGGGATCGTAGAGTTGCCCAAAATCATCCTCATTCAAGGAAATCGAAAGGGCATTGATCGTAAAATCCCGCCGAATCTGGTCATCTGCCAGTGTTCCTTCCTCCACAATGGGTTTCCGCGATTCCCGCCGGTAACTTTCTTTTCTCGCTCCCACAAACTCCACCTCAAAATCTTCAAAACCGACCATCGCGGTCCCGAAATTCTCATAATAAGCGGTTCGGGTAGCTTTCGTTTGTCGGGCAAATTCCTTCGCCAGCTCCACGCCTTTTCCTTCCACCACAATGTCCACATCCTTACAGGGCCGCCCGAGCAAATGGTCTCTGACGTAGCCCCCAATCACGTAGGCCCTGACTCCCAGCGTCGAAGCAGCCGACTGGAGGGCGTTGAATACAGGGTGCTGGATGGCATCGGAAAGGAACATTGGTGGCAAAATTACCAAAAATGGAACTGAAAACCGGGCCGCCTGTTTGAGGTTGCCGGATAGGAAATGAGAAAAAGGGAGGGAAGGCTTAGAATGCGCCGCCGATCACATCCTGGATGGCAGAGGGATATACCCCAAATGCCACGAGGAGGATCGCGAGGATCAACAATCCAGCCACGGGAACCATGCTCTTGCTGGTAACCACACTGGGGCTCGCCTTGTCGTCAAAGTACATGACCTTGATCACATTGATGTAGTAGTAGGCGCCCACGACGGAAGCCAATACACCAATGATGGCGGGGATCACGAGGCCCGCGTCGATGGCGGCCTTGAAGACAAAGTATTTTCCCATGAATCCAGCCAGCGGAGGAATGCCCGCGAGGGACAGCAGGAAGATGCTGAGCGCCACCCCGAGCAAGCCATTGGCCCGGCCAAATCCGCGCCAGTTGTCGACGGAGACGTCTTCGTGCTTCTGCTCGGCCATGCCGATCAGGCCAAAGGCGCCAATGTTCATGAGGGTATAGATGAACATATAGAAGATGACGGCCTTCATGCCGTCTCCCGTACCAGCGGCCACGGCCAAGAGGACGTAACCGGAATGGGCAATGGAAGAATAAGCCAACATCCGCTTGAGGTTGCGCTGGCGGGCGGCGACGATGTTACCGAAGACCATCGTGAGGATGGCCACGATGATGATCACCGTCTGGAATTTCGTGTCGGGCTCGTAGTTGATGCCGGTTCCGGCAAACAGGGCCAGGGAAATGAAGGCGGACATTTTGGAGCCGGTGGACATGAAGCCCGCGAGCGGGGTCGGCGTACCGGTGTAGACGTCCGGGGTCCAGGCGTGGAAGGGGAACGCGGAGACTTTGAACAAGAATCCGATGATCAGCATTCCGAGACCCGGGTAGAACAAGGGGCTGGCGACGAGGGTCGGCCAGCTAATGCCTTCGATGAACTGTCCGGTTTCGCTGTTCATCCAACCGAAGTTGGTGGCGCCGGTGGCACCGTAGATCAGCGAAATTCCGAAGAGGAAAAACCCGGTGGCAAAGGCACCGAGGAGGAAATATTTGAGACCGGCTTCATTGGACTTGACATCCTTCTTGTACATGCCCGCCATGATATAGAGGCAGATGGACATGGTTTCGAGGCCGATAAAGGTCATGATCAGGTCATTCGCATTGGCGAGGAGGTCCATTCCCACCAGCGCGAAGAGGATGAGGGCGTACACGTCGTAGACCCGCGCAATTTGCCGCTTCATGAAGTCCCCGATGAAGAACAGGGTGAAGAGGCCGGAAAGGGCGAGCAGAATATGGATCATGGAGGCAATTTCCCCGGAGCGCATCATGCCCGAAAAGGCAAAAGAAGGCAGGGAATCCTGGCCAATCAGTCCCATCATCACATCGGGGACGGCCACGACAATCGAAGCCACAATACCCAATGCCGAAACAATTGGCAGCGCCGCATGGACCTTGAAGGCGTCCAACATCATCACCACCATACCAGTGACCAGCAGCAACAGAACTGGCAGTTCAAGCAGCAGGTCCACAGAAGAGGACATGAAAAAATCGTTCATATTCTGTGTCTAGAAATTAATTCTTAATTGTGAGCACGACGGACGCGCATCAGCCGCTAAAATTAGTACATCACCCATTAGATTCAAAACTGAGACGAGGGTAATTTAGATGGTGATTCCCCGGTCGAAATGGATTTGAGAACAAGGTGATTCATTGGGGAGCCAGCATTCGAAGAAATTATCGAGTTCCCAGGTTATGAGTCGTCGGCGAAACTCTTTGATTTTCTAAGGATTAGAGTTTCTTCGGCCTTGGATGAAGGGGCTTGAGATGAAGGAAATGGAACCTGTCCCTGGTTTCGGAAAGCAATTTTAGGGGTCTCATCGGTCGGCATTTTCCGAGGGAGTGAGACTGTTTACAATAAAGAAAAGAGGAATTTGAGGGGAGGGAAAATGAAAACGGGAGAGAAGGGAAAAAATAGACCAACAAGACAAACAGATTCAGGTTGTGATTTGCGAATTGGCGGGCAGATGGGCAATTTGAAAGGAATCACGTACCGGGCCATGAAAACGACACGCACAAAAATCATCCGACGGGGACTGTTGGCACTTCTGCTCCTCATTTTGGGAACCGCTGGAATCTTTTTGTTCCACACCTTTACCTTTGAATCCCGCCAACTCCAATTTGATCCCGTTGCTCCCCGCCCCATTCCTCCGACTTCCGTCCGCCATTTTTCCGAAGCCCTCCAAATCCCGACCATCAGCCCCGAAGAGCTGGAAAATTTTGATTCCACTCACTTTCAGGCTTTCAACGAATTCCTGGTCCGCACCTACCCCCTGGCCGACTCCCTGCTCGATCACCGCACGTTCAACGATTTTGCCCATCTCTACCACTGGAAAGGCAGTAATCCCGACCTGAAACCAATCATTTTAGCGACCCACCTCGATGTCGTACCGGTCATCGAGGAAAACCGCTCCGATTGGCGCCAGGCGCCCTTTGGGGGCCAAATAGTCGCCGATACGGTCTGGGGACGCGGCGCCATCGACGACAAAAACCGCGTCATCGCAGCCCTGGAAGCGGTCGAATTGATGCTATCCGAAGGCTTTCGACCGGCACGGGGACTCTACCTGACCCTGGGCCACGACGAAGAAATCGGCGGTCTACAAGGCGCCCAGGCCACCGCGAAATATTTGAAATCAAAGGGTGTAGAAGCCGAATTTATCCTCGACGAAGGGGGTTATATCACCCAGGGGATCATCCCCGGGTTGGAGCAGGATGTGGCCTTGATCGGGACTTCGGAGAAAGGGTATTTGAGCATGGAGCTGTCGGTAAAAGTTGAAGGAGGCCATTCTTCGATTCCCGCCCAACAGACCGCCATTGACGTCCTCGCCAAGGCGATCCTGAACCTCAAGGAAAATCCATTTCCCGCCCGCATCAGCCCCTCCGTCGCCCAATTCATCGATTATGTGGGCCCCGAGCAGGGCTTCGTGAACCGGATGGCCTTTGCGAACAGTTCGGTGTTCAAGTCGCTGATCATCGCGACCTACGAGGAAAAAGCCTCGGGCAATGCGATGGTCCGGACGACGACCGCGCCGACCATTTTCCAGGGCGGAGTCAAAGACAATGTATTACCGCAAGTGGCCCGCGCCGTGGTCAATTTCCGCATCCTGCCGGGTGAGACCATCGAAACGGTCACCGAGCGCGTCCAATCCGTAATTGCAGACGAGCGCGTGGTCGTCACACCGGGCGACCACAACGACGAGCCGGCGGTGACTTCACCGACGGACGGACAAGGCTTCCAACTGCTTCAGCGTACGATTGGGGAGGTCTATCCCAAGGCATTGGTATCGCCCTACCTCATGGTGGGCATCACCGACTCCCGGCATTACCGGGAACTGGCCCCGCATACCTATCGCTTTTCCCCTATCCGCATCACCGAACAAAACATCAAGTCCTTTCACGGCCTGAACGAACGGCTTTCCGTCCCTGAGTTCGAGCAGTCGATCCGTTTTTTTGTGCGTTTGTTTGAGAATGGTTTGGGGGAGAAAAATTAGCCCTGCGCCGCGAAGTCGACTTTCTGGAAGATGGAGGCAGAGGGGATCTGTACTTCTATGGATTGGAAATGAACCACGGCTTCCAGGCCATCGTAACGGCTCAAAATCCATTTCCCTTCATCATTTCGCCGAAATACATCAATTTGGGGTGCATCCTGAGCGATCAGGATATATTCCTGAAGTGAGGACAGCTGCTCATATAAGCGAAATTTTCCGAGAAAATCCCACGAGGCTGTACTGGGAGACAGCACCTCAATGATCATGATGGGATTGGTGACAATATCTTTGCGCCCAGCCAAGAACTCTACCGGACCACATATCACCATGGCATCTGGATAAGCTGCTGCATCGGCCTTTTCAATCCGAACTTTGAGGTCACTGTTGTAGACCCGGCAATCCCGATCCTCCAGCGCATTCCCCAATTGACGATTAATATTGGAAGAGATTAGGCTATGGGGCTCAGTACCTCCGGCCATGGCGAACACTTCTCCATTTGAATATTCGCTCTTCTCCTCCGCCACCTCTTCGGCGGCTAAGTAATCCTGAAAGCTGATATAGGGAGTCTTGGAAGGAAGGCTCATACAGTAAATATACGGAAATCGGAATACTTGAGGGATTAAGGAAAAATGAGAGGAGGATGAAAAGTCTGATCCCTTCCCCCACCCGGCAAGCTCCACCTCACCTCCCATTCTCCCAATCCCGCCCCGCTCATTTTCCGAACCTCGATTGCCCTCTCCTACCCTTTTTCGTATATTTGACAAGGCGGAGCTAACCCCGCCACCTACACAACACGAACCCTATTGTGAATCAACTGATTGTTGCTGTCTTTTGGATTGGGATTTTGGCCGGACAAATGGCCTGGGCGCAGGACTATACCCCATTTTCCCGCTCCTTCCCCGATTCTGCGGCCATCCTCGCCCAAAACGAATTTCACCTCGAGACGACGCTCGAAAGTATCAAATCTCCCCGCAGCCTGCGGGTACTCCACCAGAACCGCCACGACCGCTTTGTTGGTCAACTAAGGCGGCAGGAGTTTGTCAACGATCCTGCGCTGAATGCCTTCATGGGCGGTCTGCTGGAAGAAATTCTCGTCGCCAATCCCGAGATTCAAGCGGGCAGTGTTCACCTGTACATGGGCGGCGAAGGCTGGCCCAATGCGTACTGCACCGGGACCGGCAACTTTGTCTTCAACCTCGGCTTGTTGCGGAGATTGGAGAACGAGAGTCAAATCGCATTTGTGTTGTGCCACGAGCTTGCCCATTACCAATTGGACCATGTGGACCGGGCCATGCGGACGCATTGTGAGCGGCTGGAGAGTGATGCGACCAAGGAAAAGCTGAAGGAGATCAAGCGGATGGAGTACGGGGCCCGGGCGGAGGCCCTGGATTTGGTCGAGGGCCTCGTATTTGAAAGTCGGAGACACAGCCGCTACGCGGAATCCAGTGCCGACTCACTCGGCCTCGTCTATTTGCTCCGCACCCGCTTCAATCCCCACGACGCCATCACCTGCCTCGCCATCCTGGACGAAATCGACCAACCCAAATACGATTTTCCCTTCGATCCCCAGCTTTGGTTTCCCCATCCGCAATATCCCTTTCGGGAACGTTGGCAGCCCGAAAGCAACCCGTTCATCCACCAGGAAAAGCAGGCTATTTTTAACAAAGATTCGCTCAAAACGCATCCTGCCTGTCCCCAACGCATTGCCCAATTGGCGCCGCAGGTCAGCGGCCAACCCACGCATCCCAATACCCAGGCCGAGTCCCTCGCCCAGCTCATTGAGCGGGCCGACTTCGAATTGGTCGCGAACCATTTCCGCAATGGAGACATTGGCGAGGGGATGTTTGCCGCGCAGCAATTGCTGCGGGTCCATCCCCGGCATCCCTGGCTCCTGAGCCAGATCGGCCGGGGGTACTTCATCTTGTACCTGGGGCGCCGTGACCATGTCCTGAACCGGCATCTGCAACGGGTCGATCCCCGCAAAGAGGGACCCTACCAGGAATTTCTGGGCATTCACAACCAATTGCGGATGTCCGAGATGGCCAAGGCGGGATTCTTTTTTCTCCACCACCACTACCCCCATATCCAGTCCCACGAAATGGGCCTCGCAGCTTATATCCGCTTGGCCGAGGCCTGCGGCAAATCCGAACCGGCCCAAGTGGCCCACGCTGCCTATTCCGAACAATTTCCCCACGGAACATCCCTAACAACACTTCAACCATAAACCGATGAAATCAATCCTTTCCAAATTCATTCTGTTGGTCCTGATGGCTTCGACGACCTCCCTCCTCCCCGCCCAGGGAGCCAAGGTCCTCGATGGAGTCCTCAAATTGCGGCTCCGCAACTCAGGCCCGATCATCAAAAACAACGAGATCAAGGGCTACTACCTCTTCTACAAGGAAGACCGCATCGCCAGGGGTGAATTTGCCTATCAACTCCATATCCTTGACGCCGATCTGAACATGGTCGCCGAGAAGCAGGTCATTGGTCCCCGGTCCTTCATTCTTTCGGAGGGATCTTTCAATGGGAACTCGATCATGCTGAAGTTTTACGACTTCAAAAACGACCAAACGATCCTTCAACGCTACGGATTGGATGGGACCTTGCAGCAAGAACACCTGATTCCCGCGGGGAAATACGAGATCGCCATCTACCAAAACAACTCCAAGGAAGAAATTGCCGGTACGAGCCTCCACGCCATTCCCGGAGAGGGATTTGTCCATTATCGGTTCGTGAGAGACCGAAAGTACGGCTACGTGATCGAGTATTACCCGGACGAGGGCAAGCCCTGGAGCATTACCCCGGACCCGGCCACAAGGATGATCGAGACCTCCAATTTCCTCGGCTATTCCAATAGCATCCTGTTGAGCAGCACCCTCAAAAAGAAATCTTTGATGACCCGGAAGTTTGACAACTTCATCATGGGAACGGAATTGGCAACGGGCAAGCGGCTCTTTGAGGTCAAAATGGAGAACAGCCAGTACGATATCCAGGTGATGAGTGTGGTCCCGGATGATGCTGGCAACGGTCTCAACCTGCTCGGCCTTTATTTTAAACTCGGCGACAATGTGATGAAGGATCCGAGCCTTGGTTTTTGTCGGGTGAAAATTGATGAGACGGGAAAAATTGTGAGTACCGACCTGGTCTCGTGGGCGAAGGATGTGAGCAAAGTGATGGATGTGAATGAGCGGGGCAAAATCAAAGGGATCGGCTACGTCTATTTCCACAATATGGTCACCGATGCCGATGGAGATATTTACCTGATTGGCGAGCAGTTCAAAAAGACGGTGAGCGGAGCGGGAGTTGCCCTGAATGCGCTCAACGGAGGAAATACGGGCGTGAGCAATTTCCAATTGACGGTCAATGACCTGATGATCTTTCACCTCTCCTCCGACTTCACCCTGAAGGGCGTGGACATCTTCGCGAAAAGCAAGTCCCGCGTCCTGCTCCCGGGAGGCGCCGGTCTTTACGGGCCGCAGTTCCTGGCCGCCTTCATGGTCCAGTACAATGCCTTTGACTATTCCTTTACCCAGCAATCCCCCGACAAGAGCGTTTTCACCGTCGGTTTCGTGGACTGGGACAAGGAAGGACAGGGCCGCAACAAACTGGTCTTTGGCGCCGTCACCCGCATCGACGGCGAATACGCGCTGGACAAAATCAGTCTGGAAACAAGGGCCACCTCGCTCCGGGTCCAGCCGGGCAAGCCCGGCTACGTGGTGCTCTTCGAGTACTACCGCAAAGCCAAGCAATTGGAAATGCGCCTGGAGCAGATCAACTACTGACCGTCGCCTTCGGCGAAAAACAGTGCGGCGGCCTGAATCGGGCCGCCGCTTTGTATTTGCAGTATGTGATGGGTTTCCGCCGCCTTTATCCTTCCCGCAGCTCTTCCATATCGGCCAGCATTTCCTCCAATTTCCGCAATTCCGAGCCGTAGATGGCCTTGATGTCTTCCTGGTAGATATAGCCACTGAATACACTGAACAGCGTGGACAGGAGCAGCAGCGGCAACAGGGCCAGCAGGGGGATGCCCTGCCACATCCACAGGTCAAAGCGTTCCAACAGCGACTCCACGGCCCCCAAGCTGTCCATGACCTGCCACATCCCAATCCCGAAGGCGATGAAGAAAACGGGGTAAAAATAGCGGTAGATGCGGCGGTAGCGGGCCATGTTGGCGTGGAGCCAATCGCGGAAGGCCGTGAGGTATTCGTAGCTGCTGGCCCCCTTGTCGAGGGATTCCAGCGTCCGAAGTTCCTGGCGTCCGGTCCAAACCAGCCAGGCGAACTGGGCCAGGAGGAAGGCGCCGACGTAAGGCGCGCCGAGGAGAAGCCCCGCCAGCATCAGCAAGCTGGCCCCGATCAGGATGGCGACCAGGTTGATGCGGAATTTGCGGACGAAGCGGTCGAGGAGGTTCTGCGACTTCTGGTTGTAGAGGTCGTTGACTTTGGGGGCGACGAGGGCGTCACCTTTGAGGAAGCCTTGCTTCCAGATGTATTCAATTGAGTTTTCCATCGAGGATTTTCTTTAATCGTTGTTTAATGCGGTTGATGCGAACCCCAATGTTGTTGGGGTTGGTGCCGATGATGCCTGCGATGTCCTGGTAGGACCTTTCTTCCAGGTGCAGCAGGATGACCGCGCGATCCACTTCCGACAAGCGCCGGATGGCTCCGTAAAGCAGGTTGAGCGATTCATCGGCAAAGGCGCGGCTGTCTTCGACCAATTCGTCCGGCAGCGAATCGGAAGCAAAGACCAGCGGACTGTTTTTCTTCTTCTTGAGCAAGGTCAGGCACACATTCAAGGTCAGGCGGTAGATCCAAGTCGACCGGTCGGCATCCCCGCGAAAACGTGCGTGGCTCCTCCAGATTTGGAGGCAGACTTCCTGGTAATAGTCCTCGAAATCCTCCTGGGTATTCGTATAGGCCCGGCACAGCTTGATGATGATGGGCGCATACGGGAGGATCGCGGTGGTATAGAAGTCAGTGCTCAAGGTGTTCAGTTGTTGCCTTTTACTGAGTTAGTGGCTCGAATTCAAAATACTTACAGGGAAGGGAAAAAATAATTTCAGGGGAGGGGAAAATGGGCCTTGGAGAATAGAAATGCAGGGAAAAGAGAAAAAAGAATGGAAGGGGAACAGGTACAAATCGGAAAATATGTTCTGGCAGAATTGGTGAAACAATTTGAATCCCAAGCAAAAGTACCCCCATAGGATCGCTCGGTTCCCTTATTGCCCCCATTTCGTTCATTTTCCCCCACCAACAAATCGCCCAAAATGTAAACCCTTTCCACTGCCGGGGCTCCGACCTTGGAACCACATCCAGAGGAGTCCGGCCACCTCTCAAAAAAACGGGGCGTCCCCCGAAAAGCCTCACGAGTAGGGATTTATCACAATTTAATTGCTATGAAAAGTTTGACTCATCCCCTTCATTCGCTTCGCCTGGCCATGGTGGCTTTGGTGCTGGCGTGTTTTGCAGTTCCGGTTTTTGGGCAGTTGGGTGGAAGTAGTTTTGGGACATTTCATGACACCTATATCGTCAACGATGATTACACCAATTTTGAATCCAGTCTGCGCCTCCAAACCAATAACGACTACGCTTGGAACGTCGTCAATGATGGAAATCAATTGTACTGGAGTCACGATGTCACCACTAACTTCAAAAGTCAGGGAATCCTTCGCATGGTCTTAGATGAGAATGGAGATTTTGGAGTGCTCTCCAATGGAAGTTTCGCCCTCGGTGGATCAAACAAATGGATTCGATTGGCCGAAAAACCCACCATTGGAAGCTCTCCCGCTGCCTACGGTCAGCGCATTCAATGGGGCGACGACTTTGCCACCTTCTCCCTTCGTGAAAACGGCCCCCAAAAAGACCTTGTCGTTCAGTATGGAAGTAGCGTCGCTGGAAGTCCCAATGACCTTCGTTTTGAGTACTTCAACGGAACTGCACCTCATGACCGCATGATCCTGACCGATGATGGGAAATTGGGTCTTCGGACGACTACTCCAGAAGCCTTTCTCCATATCCAGGACAATGAAGCGGACCCTGGTATTCGCCTCCTTCAAGTCGGGGACGATACTTACTTCACTGACATTGACTCTGTTAATATCATTGGTCTGGTGGGAATCGCAAGCCCTGATCGGGCCGGAATTCAACTTGGACAAAACGGAGTCCAAATCTGGGGAGTAGGTCAAAACTTTGGAATTGGCATTAAAACGCCCCAGGCCAAACTGCACGTCAATGGGGCTGCCCGCTTTGAAGGCAGCATCATCCCCCAATCAACCGATGTTCATTCCCTTGGTTCTTCACTCAACAAGTGGCATACCGTCTGGGCCGTTAACGGGGCCATCCATACCTCCGACCGCCGCGAGAAAGAAAACATCGACGCCCTCACCTACGGCCTCGACGAAATCCTTTCGCTCCGTCCCGTAAGTTATACCTGGACAAAACGCCCTTTTGAAGGCCAGCAGGTTGGCCTCATCGCCCAGGAAGCCAATGAAATCATTCCCGAAGTGGTCTGGACGCCCGAAGAATCTTTCGAAATGAACGAAGATGGCGAATGGGTACCCGTCGAAGTGACCGAAGACTCCCGCATGGGCATCAACTACGCGCTGCTGACGCCCGTGCTGATCCGGGCGATCCAGGAACAACAGGTCCAGATCGAAGCTCTGCAAGCACAATTGGCCGGTCAGGGCGGCAGCTCTACCAAGGTCCAGGAGGACTTCCTCGGCGATGTGGCCCTGCCCAAACTCTACCAGAACGTTCCGAATCCATTCGATGGCGTTACGGAAATTCGCTACTACCTGCCCGAAACTGTCCAGCGCGCCACGCTCCGCATCTACGACATGACCGGCCAGCCGGTCCAACGCATCGCCCTCGACGAGCGCGGCGAAGGCACCTACCGCCTCGACGGCAGCTTGCTCGCCGAAGGCATGTACCTCTACGCTCTGATGGCCGATGGCCAGGAGATTGAGGTCAAGCGCATGGTCGTCACCGGCCAGCGGTAAACCTGGCTTTTTGTAGCGGGTCCGCCCCTTCGTCTGGAGGGGCGGGCTTTGTGTGTTTATAGGGAAATCATTGGGGAGCTAAACTCTGTCGGGGGAGATCACTTCTAAATCATGGTACGATTTTCGAACTTTGGTCCCTGTGATCCCGTTGTCCTCCAATGCCTGAACCAAATCGGGAGAAATATAAATGTTGGTGTCCCGGTACAAGCGAAAGCAATCCCGAGGGGATTTGAAGGCGACTTTTTTCCAGAGCGGAATCAATTTTTCTTCCATCCTTTCCTCAAAGTCATTGTAACTCCCAATGTCCAATCGACCGTCCTTGTCCAAAACCTCACCTACCCGTGAATTGGGCCAATCAATCTCTTCGTCGGGGTCATGGCACAGGTGCAGGAAGTAATATTCCAATTGATCTCGGGAATCCTGGTACTTGGTTGGAACCTCGTACCAAGCATGGCGCCCCAATTCAAATCCTTCCAACAAGGATTTGAGACGCTGGTTGACAAAAATTCCAGCTTGGGTATGGAGAATTTCAGCGGAAACCAGATCAGTGGGAATGGCACCATCAGTGAAAAAGAAAGCATCCAAAATTACTGGCGGATTCAAAGGAGGAACTAAGTGCAACTCTCTCAAGTTAACATCGTTTCCCCGAGCTATTTCATAATCAATGAAAAGCTGGGGTAGGCTACCCACGACATTGGGCTTGGTAGCATAATCCAGTCTGTATGCAGGATAGCTCATACTTTACATTCGATTTCTCAAACCTTCCATAACTTCATCCAAAATAGCCGCTTCATCAACTATTTCAAAAAGGTCATTTATTCGGCCACCGGGCCCTCCGGGACAATTTTCTCTTATATTTCTTTCCAAGGCATTCGCAAGTTCTTCCAAAACAATGTTCGGAGGATAGTTCCCACTTGTTCGGGCCAAGGATTTCAATAAACTACCGACCCCATCTGTATACCCAGGATGAGAAGCATGGACGCCATTGGGACTCGCACCATTTACACCAGTCTTGGAACTGTAGGCGGTTACCCCCATCCCATTCTCACGACCATTGAAACGGAATACTTCTCCAAGCTCATCTTGGGACATTAATCCCCTCCGCAAAAACTCATTGTCCAAAAGGTCGATAGGAATTAAATGATGGGCAACTTCATCCCCCCCAATATTCATCGCCCCACGAAGCTGCCCTCTATTACTAATTATCTCAAAGAGATTCTCTGCTTCTTCAGGCTGTATTGCACCAGACTCCAATAAATCTTCAATACTCCTAACAACTCTCGAACTTCTGACTCCGCCCCTCATCGCTCTGGCGGCATCCAACCCATCTACATCTAAGATGCGGAGAAACTCATCCATCTCATCTGGATTGAGTCCCCTCATACTTCGAATGACTTGATCGGTATCCAAAGCTCGACTCGAATCTGTGAGAAGGCTGTGCAATCTTGTCCCCAAGTCTGGATTTTCTCGTAAAAGTCTTGAAACTGCGTTGGCATTTTGGGCGTTAGAAATCACTATTCCACCGCCCAGATTATCTCCCATGTTACCCGCCCCCCTCGCTCGGGTTTCCACCTCTCCGTTTGCAAGCAAGACTTCTGGATTGATAATGCCAAACAACAACCACCGGCGTCCCCGAATCTTCAACTTGAAGCCTCGGAATTTGAACCTGCGTCCTAGCATCTGGACCAGTTCATCCAAACTCCGTGCCCCTGCCAATGCACCTCTCCGCAAGCCTCCCATCACAAAGCGTCCGCCGCGTACCATGTTTCGACCCGCAGTGCGGGCCCCATTCCGTGCTACGGTACCCAATTGACGGGCCGCGCCGACGGTTTCACGCACCCCGCGCGTGGCGGCGCGGCGTGCATTGCGGGCTCCCGTCCGCATGGCTCCCCGAACACCCTGACGCGCCACTGTACGGGCAGCACCGCGGGCGGCCCGAATGGCTCCCCGAGCCCCAAACAAGAGAGAAAAGACCAGTTCCGAGGCACCAATCGCCAGGGCCCGAGCCAAGGAAACAGCTCCGCCCGCGATATCGCCGGGGAAAGCCTTCGCCAGATAGCCTCCGAAATAGCTGGTCGCCCGCATGATGGCTTCGGCCGCAAAAAAAGCTCCGACCAATTGCATGACCAGAGGCAAAGCGGCCATGATCGCACCGCCCGTCAGGATGTTCGCAATGATTCCTCCTCCAATGATCGCCACCAGCCCTGCAATGACCGCCGGCCAGTTTTCCGAGAACCAGCTCCGAATTCCGTCGATCATTTGGGAGCCCATATAACGCGCCCGTTCCATTACGCTGAAGGGCCCAACTTTGCCTTGGGCATCAGGCGTAAAACGATCCCGATTTGCGTCCATCGGAACACTCGTTGGTTCAGGAGAACTCGCTTCTCCTCCGACTTCAGACAATCCACTCTGACCACCACCTCCGCCAGACGACTCTGGTGCCTCAAACTCCGCCCTCAACGCATCGATTCCGTGGGATTCATCATCAAATGATCCAATTTCAAACTCTCCGTCTCCCCGAGCCTGGAGATCAGCCAGGAGCTCTGGGCTAAGCTGAGCATCCTGGAGGACAGGAACGTCGAAATCTTCTGCCGTGTAGCTGTCTCGGTTAAGGAGCGCCTCGATATTTGAGGGATCATCGGGCAACAATCCCTCCATCTGCTGGGGATTGCTCATTTGGTCCAACACCGCGGCCAGTTCATGTGAAACTTCCCCTCCGTCAGCCGGATATTCATTCGCGAGGGGTTGGGTCATGTCCTGGCCCAGCATTTCTTCGCTGACCTGGCCTAGGAAATGATCGGGGGATTGCCGAGCCGCCTGGACGAGATTCGCGATGCCCTGCATGATCTCCAAAATGCCCTGGATCAACAGTTGGAAGCCATCCAGGATGGCCATAATGACCGCCTCGTAGGCGTCCAGGAGGGCGTTGACCACGGAGCCGAGGCCGTCCAGCAGCGCGTTGACGGCCGTTTTCAAGGCTTCGGCCAGGGCGTCAATGGCGGCTTGCACGCGCTCTACAACGCCGTCGATCAAACCGCAAATCCGCTCGGCAATTTCGGGGAAGGCCGCCAGGGCGGCGCGGACAAAGGCTTTCAACGCTTCGGCGAAGGCTTCGATCAAGCCTTTGACCAGGTCGCGGGCTGCGTCGATCAGATCGGCCGCCAATTGTTTGGCGGCGTCGATGATGGCAGCGACGGCTTCGCGCAGGGCATCGAAGATGGCCGAAACCGCTTCCCGGAGGCCGTCGAAGAAGTTGGCGACGGCGTCCATCGCCCGGTCCCACCAACTGCGGTCTTCTTGCCGCTCCTGCGCCTCAGCTTTGCGGGCGTCAATGTCGCGGGAGGCAGCCGCGGTCTGGGCCCGGGCTTCAGCTTCCGCATTCCGGAATTCCTGGTTGATTTGGGCATTGGTCTGGGCCACCTCGGTTTCGATTTGCCCTTCCACTTCAGCCCGACGCGCACGGCTCTGCCCATCGAATTCTTCCATGACCGCCGCATTCTCATTCCGCCAAGCCTCCCGATGCCCGTCAATTTCCTGCCTTCCAGCTTCCCGGGCCGCAATTTGCTCCTCCCGGAACCGCTCATTTTCCGCTTCAATATCCGCCAGTACAGTCTCCTGCTCCAATTGGGCTTCGTCCAGATACGACTGCTCTCCATCCATCTGGGCCTGGACATGGCTTTGCAAGTCAGCTCCATAATGGGCCATCAATCCGGCATCCAAGGCAGAAGCCGTCTCAGACTCCAACTCCGGCAGCACGACCGATTCCGCCGAGAACGAACCCTGCAAAGCAATTTCCGTTTCTACGGTCAGCATTTCAGGTTCTACGCCGGGCACCAATTCATTCTCCCCAAAATTCTGTTGGGTAGCGGTGTGGGCCGTGGAGAGCTCCTCCTGCACATTTGCCTGGGCGTCCACCAGCGCGAACTCATTCCGGGAGGGGTCCGCGTCTCCGGTCAATTCCACCGAAGGCGGGATTCCGGGAGACACTTCAATGCTGGGGTCGACGGAGGGAATCGAATTGACGGCGGATGAAAAGCTCTCGGGAGAACTGACCTGCTCCGGGCGCAGCCGCCCCATGGATTCAGTTGGGGTGGGATTGGAATTCACCGGGGTTTCGGTTTCCACCACCTGCTGCTCTCCCGTGGATGCCTGCACGAATTCCCGAGCCTCTCCTTCTACCACCTGGGTTTCTATTTGTCCCGGTTCTTCTCCTCCATTTTCGCCCCCGGTTCCCAGTCCTGTGGGTTGTTCGATTTCAGGGAAAAAGGTCTCGGCATTGTTCTTTTCTCCCTCCTTCGCACTTTCCACACGGCCTCCGACTTCTCCGAAGCCGGCGACAAGGGACGTGGGCGGGGCGCTGGAGAGAGAACTGACGATCCCACCATAATTGGAGGAATCAACGTTGAGGGGCTGGGCCTGAAAAGGGGTTCCGGCGGAATCACCGCCGAGCCCGCCGGGACCTCCGGAAGGATCGGAGGGACCATTGCCTGAGTCTGCGTTGCCATTGGGGTTTCCGCTGTTGACGCCAGGATCCCCTTGGGCAGCGGGATCGTCTCCCCCCACAGGCGGAGGATCACCGGCTCCGGCCGGAGGCGTTCCATCTCCACCATCTCCACTGTTTTCCTGTTCCTGAACCGGCTCGTTCTCCGGAACCAATTCCAAAGGCCTTTCCTCTTCTTCGGTGACATCGGATTGAAGCGAAACAGGAGTTCCAGTGCTACCCAAATTGCTGGTCTCCTGCTCCGACTCGGTTGAAGCCGGGCTTGATTCCGGGCCTTGGGGAGTGTCGGGAGAAAATAAAGATGGTGGATTGGCCGAGGTCAACAGCGGAGAAGGTTCGAAAAAGCTCTCTTCGACGGGATTGGGGCCAAAGGGACTGGGACCATTTGGCTGAGCATTCCCGGTGAAGCCCATGCCCGCGGGTGGGGCCATGATGGGCATGAATTCGTTCTCCATTTCAGGATTGGCGACATCCTGATTCTCGTCTCGGTGCAGGCGGGCCCTGGAACGCAATTTTCTCATAGAATCAATGGCTAGGGACTCCCGGAAGGCACAACGTGCCTCCGGGAGTGATTTTAGTTTTGCTGGAGGAACCTTACCGCAAAAAGCAGGCAGTAGGTTCCGGTCAAATTGAATTGTGGGCTGATCAGGTACTCAAACGTGCCGTTTCAATGGCGATGCAATCAAGTGCCTTATCCTGCCAAAATTTTTCATTTGAGAAGGCCTCAAACCCCGCTAATCGGTCATGAAGCGATGATCAGGGATTTTTTCAAGCCTTCAACTTTTTCATTCTTGCTCTTCTTCCTCCCAATCACCCGGCAAGTCCCATTCCGTTTCCTCTTCCTCCCATTCCTCATCGCCGCTTTCCTCAGCGGGCTCCGTAGCTTCCTCCTCCTTGGGCGTTTTCTTTTTCTCTTTCTTGGGTTTCTCCTGCTTTTCCTTTTCCGGCTTCTCCTCCTTCACTTTTTCATTGCCCCCTTTTTTCTCCTTCTTTTCCCGCTTCTTCTGCTCTTTCTCCTGCTTCTTCTCCTTTGAATCCTCTGATTCCTCGCCGGGCTCGGGCATCACATCGGGGTAACGAGGCGTCCAATTGGGGTCGGCCTCTTCGATCTCGACGTACTTTTTGTAGCGGCGGAAATTCAATTGGACGCGGTTGATTTGGAAGGATTGCTGGTTGGTATAGCCCGAAGTCAGGCGGATTTTCTTCAGCCAAACGATCTTCCGGCCTTCCGAATAATCCAGAATATTGAGGGTGCCTTCGGGTAAAAAGACCATTTCATCCCCGAATTGGCGGTTGAGCTCAAACTGGAAGCGGCGTTGGAGAGCATAGAGCTTGAGGGTCGCCAATTCCAGGTTGGAGATGTATTCGTTGCGGGGAATGGCAATGAGGGTGTCGGCATCGTCAAATACGATGGGGATGAACAAGGTATCGCCGGTCACGCTGTTGGTCCCGAGTTCGCCGCCGTACATCTGCCCCTCCGCGCCCATCAAGGACCCGTTGTAGTCGGCCCGTAAATCCGCCGAAATCTTCACCGAGGTCAGCAATTGCAAGGGCTCCAGGTTTTCGGGGTCCAAAATAAACTCTTCATCGGGCTCCAAGGCTTCGGTAATAACCGCCGAAGCAATCCCTTCCATCAATCCATCAATCCCAATCCACTCAAAGCCCAGGCGCCGCATCAGGGTATCAAAGGGAACGGGATTGTCGCCGACGTAAATGAGGTTGTTATCGGGCCAATCGTAGGTCAATTCCACCCGGCGGCCTTCCACCGAGGAATAGGCCTGTAACTCGGGCGGCCCGTTGGCATCGAGGAACTTGACCCGGTGGCTGTTGAGCAGGCCGTCGTTGCGCCAAAACTTGGTGGCTTTGACCAAGGAGTCCTGGATAAAGTCTTTGGGGCGGGGCGCAAATTTGATGATCAGGCCCAGGTCGAATTCGGGCCCAAATGCCGCCGACTGGTTCAGGGGATAGCTGCCATTCACGCTGAGGTCCACCTCAAATTGCCCAATGGTCTTGTCAGTGGGATCGGTCCCGGAGAGTTGGAGGCCAACCCCACCGGTGACAGCGCCATTGTCCAGTCGATAGGCTCCGGCCAGCCAGAGCCCCTGCCGGTCAAACTCCACCTTCAATCCGGCATCCAGGGTCGAAGCACTGAACGAGGTGTCACGTTGGTTCAAGGTATTGCGGTAAAATGCCAGGGGGCCCACCCAGATGTTGTAAACGGGCTTGAACAGCGCCTCCCCACTGGCCATGACGTGGGGCCGCACGGGGATGCCATCGAGCCGGTTGGTGAGGACGCTCCCCGGCAATTGGTCGCCCATCACCTGGGCGCCGCCCCGGATCCAGTTGTTTTGGTAGGCAAAGCGCGCGCCGATGCTGGCATTGACTTCCAGGAAGGAAAATCCGCCCTGCAAGAGGGCATCTTCCTGGTCGAAGTACCTCCGATTGGAGTAGATGGAGGTCCAATGGATCAATCCGGCGGCGAAGCCCATGGAAAACCGAAAATTTTCGGTCTCGGCCAGCCGCGCGGCAATGCTGGGGGCGAGCGCGATGCGGCGCTCGGTATGCTCCTGGTCCCCGGTCAACCCGATGCCCCAGCCAAAGCGTTGCTTTTCATCGAAGGGGCGACTGTGGAAATTGAGAAACTGGTGGATGGAGCGCCACCCGTCCACCATGAAGCCTTGCTGCCGGTACCGGGCTTCGACCTGGTTCAAGTCGCCAAAGCCGGAGCTGGCGGGATTCAGGCCGTCGAGGCGAAATACATGGGCAGGGGCCAGGGGGAGCTGCTGGGCGGGTAGCGACTTGCCGACGGCAAAAAGCACGCCCAGAACGAGGATATATTGGATACAGTTGAATTTCATGGGATTGTGCATTGGGAGTTATTTCCGCCGGATGGTGAGGCCGCCGGCCCGTAATTGATTGCCTTGAAGGTCGGAGAGGATCCACCGGTAGACGCCATCGGGCAGCGTCCCGCCGTCCCACTGATCGTGGAGGGGATAGATTTCCTCTTCGAGTCCTCCGAGTCGGTTGTACAGTCGAATCCGGTAACTCAGTTGGTCACTCGATTCCCGCCAACTGATCATCCAGGTATCGTTTTCACCATTTCCATCCGGGGTCAGGATTTCGGGGATGTAAACGGGAAGGTCGCCAGGGGCCATGGAAATGAGGAGGGAGTCCAATTCGCCGGCGCAACCGAAGGCTTGGGGTTGGAAGTACAAGGTCAATTCGGCGGGGAAAAACTCAGATTCAAGGGTAGCGGCGTTGACGATGGTGGTGAAATCATTTCGGTTCATCACCTCGGTCACCCCACTGTCCGAGAAGACCGCGGCAGGTCCTTCCGCGACGAGACTCCACCGGACAGCGGTGGAATCGGCCATGCTGAGCACTTCGACTTCAAAGGGTTCGTTGCTAACAGCGGCTTCGGGCGCGGCCAACAACAGGAGCTCAGGATATTCGCGGACATCCATCGCAAAGGAAATACTGTCGCGGCATCCGAAGTCATTTCCGTACGCCATTTCAAACCGGTCGCCATCCGCAAAATCACTGTAAATGAACAGGTTGCCCAGGTCATCATTTTCCCCCGATTCTTCCACTCCATTGACCCGAAACTCCAACTCTTTCACCAAATCCGTCGAAATCACCACCTGCTGGCCGGCGCAAATATTGGAATCCGGCTCGATGGTGTACAACAAGGGTTCGGGCACTTCCAAGACATTCACCCGGAACGAATCGCGAGCGGTACATTTTTCGGAAGCATCAATGTCAAAGTAAATCCAATGGGGTCCAACATCTCCGCTCTCCAGATCGATGGCCCCCGAATCGGGGTCCACCCCAATGGTGGGACTCGAGAAACCACCGTTGACGGCCGGGATCAACACAGGACGCGGCGCAGGCCTGTTCTGGCAGTATGCCACTTCTCCGTATTCAAAATCAGCGCTCTCAGGACCGAGGATGACCACGGTGGCTTCGATGGAGTCGGCACAGAAAGCATTGTTGGGATAGTACCAAACCTTGAAGGTTCCGGCAGCGGCGTTGGTGAGGCCAATGCTTCCGTTGGCATCGATGTTCAGGCCCGGGCTTCCGCCATAATAGCCCAGGACATTCCCTTGCACCTCCATTTGAAGGGGATCAGCTCCTTGGCACACAGTGGTATCTTCCCTGACGAATTCAGTGAAGTTGTCGGTCTCGTGAATCGTGATGATAATGGAACGCTGGTCCTCGCAATTTAATCCACCTTCCTCCACCGAATAGGTAATCGTATGCTTTCCGGGCAATAAACTGGAAGGACGGAAGGCTCCAGTCACCGAATCAATGCACAAAGGACACAAGGTATCCATCTTGAATCTCCCGTCCGGACTGGCCATTTGGTCCAATACCGGAGTGACCAAGTCGCTGGATGTCACGCAAAAATTGGTTGAATTCAGAGTAAACTCGGCCGTCAGGCCTTCCTTCACGGTAATGGTGTCACTGTGAGTTGTCCAACATTGGCCGGAAGTAGTATAGGTGATGACATAGTTCGTATTGATCTGTCCGCCAACCGGATTGATGAATCCTTGATTGGGATTGATGCTCAGTTGACCAGCGGGCAGTACCGACCACTGGCCGTTGGAGGCATTCGGATCGAGCAAAGGGAAAGTACTACTGTTCCGGCAGACGCTGTCCTGGAGGGAAAAATCCGCAATGTCCGGAGTCAGAATTTCGACCGCAACCGAATCGGCAGCGGGACAAGCGCCACCGAGGGAATAGATGACCTGGAAGGTCCCCGTAAGTGCTGTATCGGGGAAAATGGTGCCGGTATTCGCATCCATATTCAGTCCTGAACTCGTGGAAAACTGCCCTCCGGTTGTCGTCGTCACTCCTACCTGAATCGAATCCAAATCGGGACAGAACGCAGCGCTCGGATAGGTGAATCCGGGGTCAGGAGGAGATAAGATCAAGATCGGATCTGGTGCGTAGAAGGTATCGGGGCAAGTCTGACTCGCCGTGATATACGAGACCTGATATGTGTTTGCAAGATTGCTAGAAGGATCGATTTGGCCACTTGTACTATCTATATCCAGCCCGTTGTTGCCCCGGAAGACACCTTGGAAGAATGTCTGGAATTGAGGAGAAATTGAAATTCCATCGGTACAAATGGTATCATCCAAATAAGCGAACTGGGCAACTGGATATTCAACCGTCACCGAAAAAGATGTATCCCGGGCACAGGAATCGTAGGGGGGCGAATAAGTGATGATATAGGCTCCTGGCTCCGAATCAGTCAAATTGACTACTCCGGAAGAAGAATTCACCACCAAATTGGTGTCACTGCAGGAAAAAGTTCCGCCGGCCGGGGAAAAGCTCAAAGGTGCAACCGATGACAACTTGTTCTTACAGAGAAAATTGGAGTTTGGATAGACAACGGTACTTGGGCCGGGATTTTCAATGGTAACCGGATGGACCGCATTGAAAACATCGGGACAATTGGAGTCTTCGTAAGCAAATACAATATTATAGGTCCCAGCCGGGCTGAACCCAGGATCGATATTGCCACTCACAGAGTCCAAACTCAACCCACCAGGCTGGGACAAAAAGCCACCTGGTAGATTCGGAGGCGAAATTTGCGGAACCTGAATCGGATCATGCTGGCAGAAGGTCGTCGCTAAATAGCTGAATATCACCGTATCGATCCCCAAGATATCCAAGGTATCGGAAATCGTTTC
This sequence comes from uncultured bacterium, assembly GCA_963923035.1. Lineage (GTDB taxonomy): Bacteria > Bacteroidota > Bacteroidia > J057 > JADKCL01 > CAWUKT01. Next base: position 60,268 of record CAWUKT010000008.1, on the reverse strand, counting down.
CACGCATTGGCCGGCTGACTCATAGGTCACCGTGAAGCTCCCTGGCCCCAGGACATCCGTGGAACTCAACAGAACCTGGTTGGTACCCGCACCCACCAGCACCGAGTCGACAATATTTCCCACGTCATCCCGAATGGTAAACTGTCCCCCTGCTTTCAGATCGGACGCAAAAATGCTCGCCAGGGTATTGTAACAGGTATCCGCCGGCATCGTGAAAGTGGCGTCCTCGTCAATGAGCTCCAGGGTATCCGTGGCCGAACTGGGGCAATTGCCATTGGTTAGGTAGGTAATGGCAAAAGCCCCATTGTTCACGTTGGTGAGGGAGGCGCTCAGGTTCACCTCACCGGTACCGGGATCGACCAGAACCAGGTTGGGATTGCTGGAAAAAGTACCTCCGGCCAGTCCGGAAACAACAGGTTGGGGGTTAGTATCAAAGGTGCAATAGTAAGATTGGGGAAATGAAAAAGAAGGATCGTCTGGTGGTAAAATCGTGAGTGAAATCGTATCGGCGAGCCCGCAGGTCAACGAATCGGGCTCGTACACAATGTCAAAATTGCCGCTTCCCGATTGCGCGACGTCCACGACTCCAAGGCCATTCAGTACCAAGCCGGAGCTCAGGGAAATATAGGTTCCTCCGGACAAAGAGGGACTGATTTGGGGCATTGCTTGTCCCCCCAGATTGGCGCAATAGGGGCCATTGGAAGGATAAGTCAAGGTGACGGGAACAGATGGGCGAATCTCTAAGGTGGTCCGGAAAGTGTCCTGACAGAAGAAGGTCTCCACCACATATTCGATGGTATACGTTCCGGGAGTCGAACTGACCGGCGTGACGGTACCACTGTTGGGGTCAATGTCCAGGCCGGATACCGGCAAGAACATTCCCTGGGTAAATGGCTGCCCGTTTTGGGAGACAGTGGGCGTAAGCGGGGAATCGGTTTGGCAGACAAAAGGTCCCGGGAAGTTGACAACGATTCCTTCTTCTCCCAAAACTGAAATCACCTTGCTCACCGTATCCCGACAGGGGGTAAAAGGAGCAATAAAGGTGATCCAATAGTCTTTGGGAATCACAGTCGCCCCCAAATCCACAATCGAGGCCGTGGCCTGACCCGTTTGGACGACCGAGTTGGAATTGATCAGCCCCAGTCCGGTTTCTCCAATAAAAAATCCTGGTGAAGACAGGCTCACCGCATCCAGCACATCTCCTGAGGAATAGCATACCGAATCCGGGAAATCAAATGCAGCCGTATTGGGATCAATGTTGATCACTTTCACAATGGAATCCGCGCAAATCCCTTGGGTGGTATACTGCAAGGAAAAGTTCGAACCTTGAGTGAGACTTTGGTTCAGATCAACGGCACCCGTCGATGCATTTATGAGCACGGCTTGGCTGTTACCGGGCACTGAAAAAAGGCCGCCTGGCGTTCCATTTACCGCGGCGATGTCGGGGATGGCAATGCTGTCCCACCGGCAGAATGTCACTCCATTGCCATAATTCCACTGGAAATCCGCGATGTCCTGATCGCTCAAGGTGATTTGAACCGTATCTGGCTCTGAGCAATCTGCCGCCAGAGGGGAATAAATGACCTCGTACGCCCCCGGTTGAGAGGTTGACAAGTTGATGATGCCGAGCAAAAAGGACTGGAACTTCAAACTTGTATCCGGGCTGGAAAATGATCCTCCAACCGGACTGTAATTGGAGCTAGGTGTCAGCAAGGTTCCATCCAGGCAAAAGTCAGGGCCATTCGGGTAGGTAATTTGAGGTTGGGGATTGCTGGGATTGAGTTGAAGAGAAATCGAGCCAAAATTGTCCGGGCAATTGGTCTGGTTCCAATTGACCGCAATATTCCTGACCGAGGAAAGGGTGTCCCGAATGAATCCCAGCGTGCTGATGTTCACATTGGAAACGGCAAAAATATTCGGACCGGTCGTGTCTGGATCGACTTTAATGCTGTCCCCTTCCGCGCAGAAGAAAGGCTCGATCGGATATTGTAAATCCTCGTAGACATTCATCTGCACTTCCCGGTAGAACGTATCCCGGCAAAAAGAGTGGTTCAACGTGTAGCGAATGGTATCCAATCCCGCCTGGGTACTCGCACGGGACACCAAGGGGAATGAGGCAGCCCAGCCAGCCCCGTTACCATTGACTGTATTTGGCAAGCTGGCGATGCCTTGCAGGGTAAAAAATGTGCCCGGCCCTTTGATATTGGTCGCTGATACAGTCGTTCCTGTTTCGGGCACACAGATGCTGGAGACCAAATCGAAATAGGCCTCCACCGTGTACAGGGTGTCGACCACGACTTCCACCGTATCCGGACAGGTACCGATCGTCCGGTATCCCACCCACATATCGTTGACACCGTTGATTGCAGAAGCAAACAGGTCCACCTGGCCCGTTGAAGTGTTGCTGAGATCGGCCTTCGAGCCAGTAGGCAGATAGAAAATTCCTCCCGGAGTACCATTGTTTTCCGGGGTGATGAAGGTATCGGCCAAACAGAAATAATTCGTGGGGAAGGAAATGTCCGCAGTATCCGAAATCAGAATGTTTACCAATACCGAATCGAGCAAACCACAAGTCGATGCGAGTGGCTGGTAATAAACCTTGTAGGTCCCTGGTTGGGAATTCGCAGTCGCAATGTCACCCAATGGGGAGATACTCAGGTTTGAATTATTGGAACTGAAAACCCCGCCAGCTACGGATAACGGGCTGACGGAAAGGGAAATATTTTGGGCCGGGAGTTGGCAAATGGTCCCCGGACTGCTGACCACGCTGGAAATAGAGGACCGAATGACATAGGCAGCGGAAGCCAGGAAGACATCTTCGCAGCCCAAGGTATTGGTGACGTATTCAATCGTATAGGTCCCCGGCTGGCTGGCCAGCGGATCGACGGCGCCGGTAACTGCGTTGATGGATAAACCTGGAGGGCTCGCACGGAAAAAAGCATTTGGATTCGAATACGGAACGGGCGGCGTCCCCTGGGTCAGCGAGGGGACCTGGATCGTATCCTGGTTGCAAACGGTATCGGCTGGGTAGCTGACCTGGATTTCCGCTTCTCCGATGATTTCTATGTAGCGTCGGAGGGTATCAGGACAGTTGAAAGAGGCGGTTTGGTATTCGATCCAGTACTGGCCCGGAGCCGAGGCATTCCCTACCATCGAAACGGTATAGGTAGTGTTGAAGGGGATGTTGACCCCATTTCCGTTCAAAGCCAGTCCCGGACTGGCAAGGAAGAAACCATTGGATTCCACCTGGGTCGCATTGATTGGATCTCCACTCGAATAGCAAAATGTATCCTGCAATTCGAAATAAGGCGTTGCTGGATCGATGGCCACGCTTTTTGTAATGGCATCTCCACATACGCCCAGCGTGGTGTAGGTCAAGGCATAGGGACCACCTAATTGGGCACTCGCTTCGGGGTCTACCTTTCCGGTGAATGGGTTCAGCAAGACCAAATTGCTGCCTGAAGGGACCGAAAACAGGCCATTTGCCGGACTGGCCACCGGCAAGGTGAAGGTATCACTGCGGCAGAGGTTGACGCCGTTGGGATAAATCCACTGGAAATCGGCCGTGTCCTGGGGCAGGATGGTAATGGGAAATGTGTCAGGAGCGGAACAATCGTAATTGGGGAAGAAGACCACGGAATAGTTTCCGGTATCAGATTTGGAGGGATCAATGGTCCCATTGATTGCGCTGAGGAAAAGCCCCGGAGGAAAGCTGACAAAGCTATCGACTACCGTTGGAAATAGTGTCGTCGGAGGGACCGGTCCCTCTCCCTGGCAATAGGCGGTATCCGGATACGCAAATTGGGTGGGCCCGATATCGGGCCGAATGGTAATGGTCACAGAGTCCTGGTTGTCCGGGCATTCCAACTGTTCCCATATTACCTTCCCGGTCAGGGGATTGCTCCCCGTTAGAGATGGGCCATTGACGATCCCATTCTTTAAGCTATCAAAGTTGAATACCGGCGTCTGAAATCTAAATACTGTGTCGCTGGAAGTGTACCAGGGAAAGTTCGGGTCCGGCCCAAATGAAAAGGCACCAGAGGAGTCTGCGCAGTAATTTTCTTCCAGGTAGCGAACCGTATCCACGAGAACGTATCGAACCGCTTGTTTAAAACTGTCTTGGCAAGCGAGGAAAGTGAGGTTGTATTGGATCGTATCCGTTGCACCTGGAGTAAGAGCTGTACTGGAAAGGTCAATCAAGGGAAAAGTGGGATCTCCATTCCCATTGACTGTATCGACAAAGAAGGTATTTGATTCAAGGGACCTAAAAATGCCAGGCCCTTTGACGTTTGTGGCCTCCAAAACGGTATTATTGGGGATACAAATGATAGAGTCCAGCTCAAAATCGGCCCGGACATCGAACAAGGAGTCAATGGTAATCGAGTCCCTCGCCGGGCAGGTTCCAGGGGAGACATAGTGAACAGTATAGTTCGAATTTCCTTTCGAGCGGGACTGGATTAGGTCTACCAAACCGGTAGACGAATTCACAACAACTGCATTGGAATTAACTGGAGCCGAAAAAACACCCCCAGAATCCCCTGTGATGATAGGTCGTGCAAATTCATCAGAAATGCAAAAGTAGTTTTGAGCGAAGCTAATCTGGGCTACATCATCTTCGACGATTTCCAAAGAGGTTGAAGCACTGGAAAAACAGTTCGTATTAAAGGGGGCATATTGGATGGTATAGTTATTAGGGGTGGAAGCCTGAACGAATACCTCTCCATTGGGAGCGATGACCAATCCCGTCGGTGGGGTTACGGAAAAAGTCCCATCATTGAATGGGAAAAGAGTGCTGGGAGTCATATCCTGTTGATCTGAGGAACATATGACGCTGGTGGGATAGATCAATTGGGTGACGGGGTTGTTGGTCAGGGTAACTTCAAATGATGCGCTATTATCAGGACAATTTGAATTTGTCCAACTGACGGTATCTTTTCCAGAAGAGTTGTTATTTGTAGACCAACTCAAATTTCCATTGTTAGCGATTGAAAACTGATTGTCATCCGGAATGATTTGGAACTGCAGAAGACTGGTATTGAGATTTGTACTGTTCGAATTAATTGTAGGTGAAACTGACCCCGAACTATTGGTACAAAAGGTGGTATAGGGATACTCGACAGAAAAAATCTCATTTTTGACAATATTTATCTGGGCCGTTGAACAGTTCCCAGATCCGGTTGGTTTTTTTCTCCTTGCAATGATTAGATGCGTCCCTTCCTCCAAAAATGGAGGCAGACCAATCGTAACGGTATCAATTGTATCAGCGTAATATCCCAGTTGGATCTGCTGATTGCTTGGAGTCGTTAGCGTAAATGTTATACTCGCCACATTTTCAAAGCCTCCACCCACAAGGGTAATACTGTCTTCCGTGCAAACCTCAATTGGGGTTGGACTCGAGAAAGATAAATTGGGAATGCCCGTACAGCCCGAATTGCCATTTCCGGTACCTCCATTCCCCGTCTGCCCCCAACCCCGACCAGGAGCCAACAGCAACAACAGCAATACGAACATGCCTCCCCATCGCCAGATGGGGCGTGTAATTTGACGTTTCATTGAAAATCGGTTTTAAATACTTCCGTACTACATACACTTCAGTCCTAGCCAGAACTGAATTACAGAGACTTTATTTGTATAATGAACACTTCGAATAGATTGCATGGCAATTTGTAGCACTGTCATTACTTTTCAAGTCACAATTTTGCCCTCACTTTCCCGGTCATTTTCTGGCCGGCCCCCGATTCCCAAGGGAAAAACCACCTAAAAACCGCTCCACAAGCACCTATTTCCATCACAGATGGAAGCCCGTTTTCCAAAGTCTGCTGGTAACCCATTTTTGAGATTTGATCTTTTGAGTACCAAAGAACCTTTGTAATGCGTATACACTCTGAAAATAAATTGATGTATTACCTCTCCGCCCTCTCCGAGGGCGAACGAAGTGGCTTTGCCGACTTCCTCAGTTCTCCCATCTTCAACCGGAGAACGGAACCGCATCAATTGTACCGCTACCTCATCGACCGCGGGTCGATGGAACAGCAAATTGATCCCGTCAAGGCCTGGAAAGCCATCTGGCCCGACCAGCCCTATTCCAAAAACAAATTCGACAAGCTCAAATCAGAGCTGCTGAGGCTGCTCATGAAGTACCTGGAATTCCAGGAATGGGAGCTCACCCGCCAATCCAGCCTCGCCTTCCAGACCAGCGCCCTCCTCAAACTGAACGACGAGAGCTTTTTTCCCGGTCTCCACCAAAAAGCCCTCCGCAAAACCCAACCCGGCGAAAACCTCGAAATTTTCCGGGAGCGGTTCGACCTGTCGGTCCAGATGCTGGCCTTCCAAAACCGCAACCACCCCCGCAATTCCGTCGACTACCTGCCCCCGACCCTGTCCAGCTTTGAACGCATGGTCAATGCCTACGCGCTCAAACTCGGCTACGTCGCCCGCAACCAAAAGAGCATCACCGGATCGTCCTCCATTTCCCCCTGGCTCTCCAACCTCATCGACCGGATTGCCCCCAACCAATGGCAGGAAGAACCGCTCCTGGAGACCTATTTCCTCCTTTTTTCCACCCTCGTCCCCACTCCGCCCACCAAGGATTTGCACCGCCTCCGCCAACTCGTCCTCCACATTGGTCCCACTCTTTCCCCGCGCGAAGCCTTTGACATTTACACCGGTACCATCAACAATTTCCACCGCCAACAAACCATTCGCGGCAGGGCCAAAACGTCGCAATTGTTCCTCCTTTACCGCTCCTTCATCGATTCCTACGTCTTCGAAAAAGGCGGCCAATTGTCCCCCGCCCACCTGAAAAACCTTGTTTCCCTGGGATCAAGACTCGGAGAATGGGCCGAATTGGAACGCATTTTGGGAGCGCCCAATCTCAACCTCCCCCTGAAAGCAGCCGAGATCCAACAGGCACTGGACTATAACCGGGGCGTCCTCCGTTTCCACCGCAAGGAATTCCAAACCGCCGAGCAATTGTTCCAAAAGGTCATCCATACCCTCGACGACGTCTTCTACACCATTGACGCGCGGGCCTACCTCCTGATGTGTTTTTATGAAAATGAGAATACATCGGGGATGGAAAATCTCACCCACGCCTTCAACATGTTCCTGCGGCGAAATGAGGCCGTTTCGAGCGCCCACAAACAGTTTTACCTCGCCTTCCTGAAGGTCTGGAAGCATTTTTTGCATACCCCTTCCTTCAAAAAAGACCGCCTGCAAAAATTGCAGGCGGAAGTGGCCACACTGCAAGACAGCGCCGGCCGGGAGTGGTTGATGGAAAAAATCAACGGAATGACCTAGTTCATCCAGACCTTTCCGCGGTCCACCTTGCCGTCGTCATATTCCACCCAGTACAGCAGCCATTGGGAGGTTTGGCTGGGAAGACGGAAAGAAAAAGGCCCAGTGGTGGCTTTCCGCAGGAATTCATGGCCTTCCAGCGTGACCAGGTGCAGGGTGCCCATTCTGTTGGGGGGCCAGTCGACCCAAGCTACCTTCTCGGTCGCGTCCCAATGAAAGCGAATCCCGGTTCCACGGGCTTCCTGGCTCCCATTCATCTTGAAAATATTCTCCACCATCACAATGCCGCTCGAAACCGAGGCCCGGCAATTCCGCTCGGGCACGTCCGGGGCCAGCATTTTCAGGAGCGCAAAATAACTGCTTTCTCCGGGCTGGGCGGATAGCTCCAGGGAAAGGACCAGTTGATTGGTAGAACGAGAAAAACGCAATTGCCCGTAGCTCCAGTCATTGCCAAGCCAGCCCCCATTTCCATCGACCCAAATCTCAGACGGCGTCAGCAAGAGATGGGGAAAGGAAATTTTCAGGTCGACGCGACTCACCTCACCGTAGTCGGCAGTTGGAACCGCCAGCTCAAGCTGATAGACGAGGGTGTCTTCCGAATGGCCGAGAAAAGCAATCCCATGGGGAAACTCGGAGATCGGAAGAGCCGGAGCCTGACCCTCAACCTGATTGGGGAGAAAAAAGCCCGTCACGAACAAGAAAAAAATAACAGACGGGACGATCGGGGCACGGGAAAACAGATAAAAGGAAAAATGACGTTGAAACAAACCAGCATGCAAAAATGGGGACATAGGAATCCCAGCCTTGATTTTCAAGGTTTTCATAACCAATAAGATTAAACTAAACTGCCTACTCTTTGAATGTGGATTTTCGGCATCCTCCTGATCAGTATATCGTTCTGATCTGCCCCAAATTAAGAATTGATTGGCTCTGGGCGAATCGAAATGCCACGGATGGCCCCTCTTTCGCCTCGTTTTCCCTTCCCTCTCCTCGGTGTAATTTCCTCCCTCAAATGCTGGAATGGCCCTTGAATCCGACCATTTGGGAGGTTCCCCAATATTTGTGCAACTTTGGCCAATGGCACGCTCCAAGCAATCGCCCCCCAAGCCCCCCCGACGCGACCTCGGATTCGGCAACCGTCTCTACCGACGTGGCATCCGCTTCATCAACAAGGATGGTTCCTTCAATACCGTCAAGACCGGTCGCAAATGGCTCCGCCCCTACGATCTGTACGTCATGTGCATCAACATGGGCTGGGGACGGTTCCTCATGTACATCTTCTTCTACTATTTCTCCGTCAATACCCTCTTTTCCCTGATTTACCTCGCCGTGGGCATCGAACACCTGGAGGGAACCGTCGGAGAAACCCCGTTTGAGCACTGGATGGACGCATTTTTCTTTTCCGCGCAGACCATCACGACCCTGGGCTACGGCCGCATCAGTCCTGTCGGGGCGCCGGCCAGTGTGGTCGCGGCATTCGAAAGTCTCATCGGATTGTTGGGCTTCGCCTTGGTCACGGGTATCCTCTACGGCCGATTTTCCCGCCCCAATGCCCGCATCAAATTCAGCGAGAATGCAATCGTGGCCCCCTACCAGGACCGGACGGGACTGATGTTCCGCATCGCCAATGAACGCTCCACCGAACTGATCGAACTGGAAGTGCAGTTCATCATTTCCTATATCGACTTCAACCAACGCAAACGGGCCTTTAAACCGCTACCGTTGGAGCTGAACAAGATCAATTTCCTCTCGCTGAGTTGGACCATCGTGCATCCCATCGACGAGGAGAGCCCCCTGTACGACATGGATGCAGAAGAATTGGCGGAAGCCGATACTGAATTCCTCATTTTGGTGAAGGGATTCGACGATACCTTTAGCCAGACCGTGTACAAGCGGTATTCGTACCGCTACGATGAGGTCGTCTGGGGCGCCAAGTTCATTTCGATCATTGTACCGGGGGAAAACAATACCCTGCGGCTTGAACTGGACCGCATCAATGACTTCGAGGAGGTCGATCTGGAGGCACTCGCCAAGGACAATGGACAGTCCAAAAGTGCAGTGTGAAAGAAACTGATTTAATTTTCCCTCAATTATCTGGAAATTAGTCCCATGCGTTTTGCCCTCTTATGCCTGATTTCTTGCATGCTCACTGTCGGAGGAGTGATGGGACAAAACTTTCCCCTGACCCACCAAAAGGAATTCTATGCGATCATTCCGGCGGACCTGCCTCCGGTCGCGTATTATGAAGGCCGCTTTCTCGCCGGCGTGGAATTCGAAGATCGGGGCGGACGCAATTTCCTCATCCTCTCCGAACTCTGGAACCGCAAGCATACCCAGAATACCCTCTACGCCACCCACTATGTATCTCGAAAAGAGGTGCTGCGGCAGGAATGGCAACGGGAAATTGGGGAAAAAGGGGCCTCGGTAAAATTCATGGAAAACAGCCTTCGCATCCTGGACCTGGATGGGGATGGCTACCAGGAAATGAGTTGGGCGTGGGAAAAAACCGTGGATGACGTGTCCAAGGTAGAAATAAACATGGTGCGACGGGGCGAAGTCTTTGTGTACCAATGCGCCCCTGACCTCTCCGACGGCCAATTTACCAACCTCAACCAACAACCTTCTCCCCTGGTCAATTGGATGATCGAGCAGGTGCGTCGGGACCTGGAGAATGACGGAAAGACCAATATCCCTCTGCGGGTGGCCGCCCATGCCCCTCAGGTGCATGTCGTAGGAGCCTATTACCAGAGCTTCCCCGAATTTCATTGGTTTGACAACGCCGGCGAGGAAGTACAGCCCTACGGCGATGGCCTTACCTGGCTGCGCTACGCCCGGGCAGCCGCCCTTCTGAACGACTCCACCCTGCTGTTGCTGCACCGGGACGGCATTGGGAGCATCGCCACGAGTACCCGCATGCACGAAATGTGGATGGAATTCGATCCGGGAACGTTTCTATTAACTGATTGGGCGTGGTCAGAGGATGGGAGCAAATTTGCATTTGGCATCATGAACAAGCGCAAGTACGCCGAGACCCAAACTGCAATCCTGGTGGTGGATTTGGTGGCACTGGAATTTCGGGAATATCCCGTCCGGATGAAGTACCACATGGAAGAGATCATGGTGGCCCAAGACCTCGTATTTGATTCGCCAAATTCCCTTCAATACGAATACCGCCCGCTCAAGGGCGAAATTCCCGATGGACCGCTTCAGCGGTTGGAGTTGGTCGCTCCCTGATCCCGTTTCGGTACATCATCTGCCTCAGCCTCCGCAATCCGCAACCGCACCTCCGTTCGCTTGGGCTGCTTTTCCTTCATCCGAAATTCAGTCGTTTCCCCCGGTTTGATCTGCTCAAATACGACCTGCGAGGCTGAATCGGCCGTATTTCCCAACTCATCATCAAAATAAATCACGAGGCGCATATCGCTGTACTTCGTCAGCTCGGCCGTATTGCTCATACTCCCTTCGATCACCGCCTCTCCCAACAGATTTCGCCGACTCGAATAATTCAGTGTGATGAATTCATGCGGGCGCGCATGCTCATTCAAGCGCTGCTGCCGCCGCAATTCCTCGGGGGTCGGTGCGGGCGGCAAGGTATCTTCCGGGCCCTCGCCTTCCGCCAATTCAGTGTTCGGATCGGAGGTCTCGCCGTCCTCTCCACGGTCCATGAAGAACATGACGTATACCCCGGCAGCAACGGCCAGGACAATCAGGGCGGGAATCAGGGTCTTTTTCATAGTGGGAACAAAGATACAAGGGGATGGCGTCAGAGCAAAAGGGCGGTGCCGAGCCCCAAAAGGAGGGTATAGCCAAGGATATCGGTGAAGGCCGTCATCAGGATGGAGCTGGCCACGGCCGGGTCGACGCCCAGGCGTTGGAGGAGTAGGGGAATGGCGGATCCGGCGAATCCGGCGATGAGGAGGTTCCCAATCATGGCCAAGGTGACAACGAGGCCCAGCATGGGATTTGCGTTAAGGGACCAGGCGATACCGCCCACAACGAGCCCGAGCAGGACACCATTGATGAAGCCAACCAGTAATTCTTTCGTGATGACGGACAGGTACTGACGGGACAAAATCCCGTCCGTGGCAATCCGCCGGATGGTCACGGCGAGGGCCTGGGTGGCGCCGTTGCCCGCGACGCCCGCCACGATGGGCATGAACGAGGCGATGATGACCATTTGGTCGAGGGTATTGGCGAAACGTGAGATGACAAAGCCCGCCGTGGAGGCGGTACACAGGTTGATCAGGAGCCAGGGCAAACGGCTTTTGACCGCATTCGCCCAACCACCCCGGAGAGATTCGTCCTCCGAAACCCCCGCCAGTTTCAACATGTCCTCCGTACTTTCCTCTTCAAATACATCGATCACGTCGTCAAAGGTCACCCGGCCCAGCAATTCGCCTTCGTCACCGACCACCGGCAACGCCGCAAGGTTGTACTCCTTCATGATCTTCGCCACTTTTTCCTGGTCGGTTTGGTGGTGCACCTTCACGAGGTTTTCCAGCACCAATTCTCCCACTTTGATCCAGGGCTTGGCCTGGATGAGGCGCTTCAAGGGGACCACGCCGAGCAATTTGTCATCGTCATCGATGATGTAAATGGCGTAGAAGTCCTCCATCTCCTCCGAAATCTCCACCACCGCATCAATCGCCTGCCGCTTGGTCAGGAAGGCCGGCAGCTTGAGCACTTCGGAGGTCATGATTCCGCCCGCTGTGTCCTCATCGTAGGCCATCAACGACGTAATGATCTGCTCTTCTTCCTCGGAAATGCGCTCCATGATCAGCCGCAGCTCGTGGCTGGGAAGCTGGGACAGGAGGTCTGCCGCATCGTCCGGATCGAGTTCTTCGATGATTTGGGCGGCGCGCTCAGGAGAAAGGGTGGACAAGATCTCTTCGGGATTGGCCTCGTAATCCATCTCAGAGATGGCTTCAGATGCCAGCTCCACGGGGAGCATGCGCACGATTTTGCGCCGGGAATCCGGGCTGATTTCTTCCAGAATCCGCGCAATGTCCGATGGGTGTAAGCGCTTGAGTAATGGCTTCGCGTGCTCAAGCGAATCCGCCAGGATCGATTTGACCTTCTCGATATTTTGTTCGCGGGTACGGGCCATCCCATCAAAAATAGATTTTAATCCCCGCAGCCCCAAACAATGGCCCTTTTAAATGACCACGGCAATGATTTGTTCATTTCTCCCCCATCCCTTTCGAAGACCGAGAAGTACAAGACCAACCGGAAAAAAAGACTCGATGCCGGGAAGAATGTCGGGAAAAAAGAGAAATGGAAAATAAAGGGGGTAGGGAAAATGAAGTTGAGGGAGTCTTGGTATCAGAAAGAACGAAAAAACAGCTTACAACCAGAATTTCCCTTGTATGATTCGACCAATCCAAATGCGGGTTGGTTTATGGATTGACAAATGAAAAAACTAATTTTGCCCCATGTTAAAGAGTAAAGTTTCTCCTATGCTGGTATCCAGAAAAGCCGCCCAGTTGGTTGGTTCTGAAATCATCAAGTTGGCCGGTGAAATCAACGCCCTCAAGGCTCAGGGAGCCGAAATCTACAACCTCACAATTGGAGATTTTGACCCTTCCGTCTTTCCCATTCCCAAGGGACTGGAAGATGGAATCGTGAATGCCTACCGCAATGGAAAAACAAATTACCCGCCTTCCAACGGTCTTCCGGAATTGCGGGAGGCGGTGTCGGGGTATATCCACAAACGCCTCGGCCTCGACTACCAACCCAATGAATTCCTGATTGCCGGAGGCGCCCGTCCGCTGATCTTCGCCGCCTACCAGGCGCTCGTCGATCCGGAGGACAAGGTCATTTTCCCCATCCCCTCCTGGAACAACAACCACTATACTCACCTGTCGGATGGGGTCAAGGTCGCCCTGGAGACCCGCCCCGAAGACGGCTTCATGCCCACCGCCGAGTTGCTGGCTCCGCATGTCAAGGATGCCACGCTCATCGCGGTCTGTTCTCCGCTCAACCCGACCGGAACCGTCTTTACCAAGGAGCAATTGGAATCGATCTGTGATTTGATTCTGGAAGAGAATGCTCGCCGGGGCGAGGGCGAAAAGCCCTTGTACCTCCTCTTTGACCAGATTTACTGGCAATTGACTTACCAGGGAACTGTTCACCACGACCCCGTAAGCCTCCGCCCGGAAATGCGCCCCTATACCGTCTACATCGACGGCATCTCCAAGTGCTTTGCCGCTACCGGAGTCCGGGTCGGCTGGGGCTTCGGACCGGCTGAGATCATTGGCCGGATGAAAAGCATCCTTGGCCACGTCGGCGCATGGTCTCCCCGCGCCGAGCAAACGGCCACGGTGGATTTCCTGAACGATACCGAAGCGGTCGATACGTTCATGACCGAGATGCGCGCCAAGGCAGAAACCCGCCTGATGGGCTTCCACAATGGCATCCAGGCCATGAAAGAGAAAGGCCACATGGTCGATTCCATTTCCCCCAAGGGCGCCATCTACCTCACGATTCGCTTCGATCTGGTCGGCAAAACGGCCCCGGACGGCATTGTCCTTGCGACGAATGCCCATGTCCAGAAATACATCCTGGAAGCGGCCGGCCTCGCCGTCGTTCCCTTCTACGCCTTCGGCGGACAGCGCGAACAGCCCTGGTACCGACTTTCCATTGGCACGGCCAAGGTGGAAGAAATGCCGACCTTGCTGAAAAAATTGGAGAACGCGCTGGAGCAATTGCAGTAGCGCCGCCTCCCATCGATTCTATTCGTAACAATCCCCTCATGCCAGCGAATGGTCCGCATCGGTTCTCTGAGTCTCCATTGTGGGATTTGCAAAAGAGCTACTACGAACGCATTGGACCCGAGGCCTGGTCCGAGGGGATTGTTCCGCATTATATCACCAACAATCCGTTCATCGCCGAGGAGTACGCGCGCCTGATTCTCGCCTATTTCCGGGACCTGTACCGGCAGGGGCGCGGCGATCTCAAGGTGCATATCCTGGAACTGGGGGCCGGAGCGGGAAAATTGGGATACCTGATCTTAAAGACCCTCCACAAATGGGCCGAAGATGTCCCCCATCCCATTCCCGATTATACCTACCTCCTCTCCGACCTCGCTGCCTCCAATCTTGAATTTTGGCAACAGCATCCCCGACTGGTTCCCTTCATCCAGACGGGAAAGCTGGACCTGGTACAATTGGATGCCTATTTTCCCGATCAAGCCACCCTCCATCACACCGGCCAAAACTTGATCGACACCCTCGCAGAGGGACCGGTCATTCTGCTGGGCAATTACTTCTTCGATTCCATTCCCCAGGACCTCTTCCGCATTGGTCCGGATGGGTTTCAGGAAGCATGGGTAGCGTTGACGGAGGGGGAAAATGGGCTCTTTGAAACCTCTCCCGCGGAATTGCTGGAGGAACGGGAATGGACCTATGTGTACCGTGAGGCGGAGGAATCTCCTTATGCCGATCCGGAATTGGATGGGATTCTGGCGACCTACGCTGAAAAGTTGACAGAAACGCACTTGTTGTTTCCGCATGTGGCCATTCGGCTGTTGCAGCAGCTTTTGGGTACGCATCCGCACGGGGCGCTGGTCCTGGCCTCAGACAAGGGCGACCACGATCTTCCGGGCCTCGATGGGCAGGAAGCTCCCTTCCTGAACCGCCACGGATCCATTTCGGTGGAGGTAAATTTTCATGCTCTGCATAGGTTCTGTGAGAACCGCGGCGGCAAGGGGCTCCTGCCAAAGGGCCTCCATTTCAGCATTTGGTTGAATGGGCTGCTGTTTCCTCCCGGTCCTCACCGGGAAACAGAGTTTGCGTTTCGGCACGGGGCGGATGCGTTCAGCAGCGATGATTTTCATGGGATCAAGGCGGTGGTCCATGCACAAGGCCAGAAAGGCGAGTTGGACCTTCGACAATTGGTGCCCGCGATGCGACTGAGCCGGCACGATCCGAAGTTGTTCCTCCAACTCTTGCCGCAGGTGGAGCAGGTGGTGGAAGAATGGCGGAGGGAAAACGAGGGCGATTACGATGTGGAAATGGAGCGGGAGGAATTGAGAAACATGCTGATGGAGGTCTGGGACAATTATTATCCCTTAGAACTCCCCCTCCAAAACGATCCCTTGCGCAGTGCAATCCAGAAATTGCTGCGAATTCTGGGATACGGCCCGGAGGGGTAGTTCTACCGGGCCATTTTAAATGGTGCGCTCGTCGTCGCTACTGGTATCGCCGTTGAAGGCGCGTTTCCGATGGGTCATGTTGCCGTCTTTACCTTTGTGCAGGGTTCCTTTGCTCACATTGAAGTCCGAAGTGATCTTGGCCCCAGCACCCGCCCAATCCAATTTCTTCATTACCCGGGCGACCAAACCATTCCAATCCTCTTTCTCCATGCTCCTTTGGCTTTTACTCCCCATCATAACTTTTCCGTACTGCTCCCACATCAGCTCCACGATGGACAGTCGAGCATTCTTTGAATCCCAACTCGGGCCGTGCTTCGGATTGTAGGTATTGGTATCTACCCCGGCGAGGTGCATGTAAATAAAGCAGGCCAGGCAGGGCCGCATGGTCCCATAGATGTGCTGGCCGCCTCCGGTTTTGGTCAATTTGGTCTCTCCGTGCTGCCCGGACCTACCGCCGGTATAGACCACCTGAAACTGGCCATAGTTTCCATTCGCTTCTTCCTGGAGCTTCCTCCAATGGTTGAATAGACGAAGTGTGGTCAGCTCGGCTTGGGTGGGATTCTTTTTCTTGGTACTCTTCTTTTCCTTGAACTTTTGTGCCTTGGCTTCCAGAGCCTTAATCGCCTCGGTTCCCTTGAGGTGATCGACGACAGCTTGGAGCGTTATTCCATCCGCAAAGGCGGTCGCGCTGGAAGTCTTGTTGTTGGACCATTCCAAGACTTCTTCTTCCTCTTTGACCTTGAGCTGCGCCTCCTCCTGGGAGACATCCAGCAATTTCATCATAGAACAAAAGTGACGGGCTATATTGGCACCGGCCGGTTTCTGGGTAGGCGGACGAAGTGCATAGTTGATTCCGCCGGTGATTTCGGCTTGTTGACCCTTCGCTGGCCTTTGCACCTTGAATTTACCCGAGGTTATCTGCGCAATTTTCAGCTTTACGGCAATGTCGGCTCGGGACCGAAATCCACGGGGAATCGGGATGGGACGGGCCGACGACTTTGACGACTTGGCCTCCGATTTCGAAGATTGGGATTTGGAAGCCTTGCCCTTCTTTTTGGATGCTTTGACCTCACTTTTGGAGGAGTCCGCTTCCGAAGCAAACGGATCGGAAAGATCGCCCAATGGTAACCCAAACGAGGTTTCCGGATCCGTCCCCCAAATGTCCATACTCGAAGTAGCCGGAGCTGGCCCAACGGGTGTACTCGGAGTAGATTGGTCCATCGGGATGAGCGGCGGCACCAAACCCGATGAACTGGCCGGCTCTACCTGGGAAATAGGTTCCGGGCCCGAGTTGGAAAGGGCTTGTTCCATTTCCATCGTGGCCTTGGACGGATCGTCAGTCAATTGGACGGGGGAAGAGGATTCCAGTTTGAACTGTGGCGGCGCCAAACTCCGCATCTTGGGAGAGTTGGAGGTGGATTCGGGATAAAATTCAGAGCTGTGGCCAGGGCTGTACTTTTCTTGAGGAGACTTCATGGGCTGTACTAACAGGGTTTTGAAGTATGACGGTTGACTCCAAAGAATCCCTACCCCACTGATGCCCCTCGCTCACTATTGGCACAAATGAAAAAAGCCACCTCAAAAGGTGGCTTGTGTTTTCTTGAGAAGGAAATGTCCTATTCCTCTTCCTCGTTGGTAGCAGCGTTTGCTGCTTCTTCTGCCTCAGCGGCTTTGGCTTCGGCAGCAGCTTCAGAAGCCTCAGCTGCTTTCGTCTCTTGCTTCTTGGCCTGCGGCTTGGAAGCAGTTGCCTTCTTACGGCGACGACGGGAGCTTTTCTTCTTCGGCTTGTCAGAAGCAAATTCGCTGAAGTCAACGAGTTCGATCAGGGCCATTTCTGCATTGTCACCCTGCCGGGGACCCAGCTTCAGAATCCGGGTGTATCCACCAGGACGCTCGCCTACCCGATCCGCAACCTCTCCGAAGAGGATTTTGGCAGCTTCTTTGTCGTTGAGGTAACGGAATACCGTACGACGGCTGTGGGTAGTATTGGTACGGGCCTTGGTGATCAGCGGCTCAATGTACTTGCGCAGCTCTTTCGCCTTGGCATGAGTAGTGATAATGCGTTTTTTCTCGCTCTTCAACAGGGAAGATGCCATGTTCCGCAGCATTGCCTTGCGGTGGCCATACTTTCTTCCGAGGTGATTTACTTTTTTGCGATGTCTCATTGTAATTATTATTAACGAGTACCGGCCGTCGAATCTCTTAAAGAGGGCTCATATCCAAAAGGAGAGCGCATCGGGTACCGGCACCCGGACCAATACAAATTAGTCTTCGTCGAGGTTGTACTTCGATACATCCATACCGAAGCTCAGGCCTTTCTCTGCGACCAACTCTTCCAATTCGCTCAGGGACTTCTTACCGAAGTTCCGGAACTTGAGGAGGTCCGCAATGTTGTAGCTTACCAGATCACCCAGCGTCTTGACTTCAGCGGCCTTGAGGCAGTTGAATGCACGAACGGAGAGATCGAGGTCGGTAAGCGGTGTTTTGAGGATTTTCCGCATGTGGAGGTAGTTTTCATCCACCTCTTTGCGGGGCTGCGGCATGCTCTGACGCAATTGAATGTTCTCGTCGGAGAACAGCATCAGGTGCTTGATCAGGATGTGGGCAGCTTCTTTGAGTGCTTCTTCCGGATCAATGGTGCCATCGGTATAAACTTCCAGCAGCAGTTGCTCGTAGTCAGTACGCTGCTCGACCCGGAAGTCCTCGACGTGGAACTTGACGTTTTTGATCGGAGTAAAGATCGAGTCAATCGCGATCTCTCCAATCGGAGCGCCGGGATCCTTATTTTCGTCGGCGGGACGGTAACCCCGGCCCTTGCCAACGGTCAGTTCGATGTCGAACTGGGTATTCTTGTCCAGGTGACAGATAACGAAATCGGGGTTGGTGATTTCGTAGGCATTGGTATGCTTGCCAATGTCGCCAGCTGTGAATTCGCTTTTTCCCCGAACAGAAACGAAGATCTTGTCGTCACCGTCAAGGACTTTCTTGAGGCGAACCATTTTGAGGTTCAGGATGATGTCGGTGACATCTTCCACCACGCCAGTGACAGTAGAAAATTCGTGGTCGACACTGGGGATTTTGATGGAGGTGAAGGCATAGCCTTCCAGGGAAGAAAGAAGTACCCTTCTCAGGGCATTACCCACGGTGATGCCATAGCCACGTTCGAGCGGACGGATTTGGAACTTCCCGTAGAAGTCCGAATCCCGTTCCATGACCACCTTTTCGGGTATTTGAAATTCAAGCAGTGCCATATATGATTGTAAATGGTTCGGAAAAAAACGTTTTACTTCGAGTACAATTCTACAATGAGGCTTTCCTTGATGTTTTCAGGGATGTCCTCACGGCTGGGATATTGTACGAAGGTTCCTTTGAGGTTGCTGGCATCAATGTTCAACCAGTTCCAGGACTGACGACCAGCGTTTTGCTGGATCACTTCAAGAGACTTGCTCTTTTCCCGTACTTCTACCACGTCTCCGGGACGGAGGAGGTGAGAAGCGATGTTCATGATACGTCCGTTGACTTTGATGTGCTTGTGACCAACCAACTGACGGGCTGCCCGACGGGTCGGGGCAAAACCAAGGCGGAAAACGGTATTGTCGAGACGGGATTCCAACAGCTGGAGGAAAATCTCACCGGTAACGCCCTTCTTACGGGATGCTTTGATGAACAGGTTGCGGAATTGCTTTTCAAGCAGGCCGTAGGTGTACTTGGCCTTTTGCTTTTCCATGAGCTGGATTGCGTACTGGGAAGGCTTTCCCCGACGACCGCGGCCATGCTGGCCAGGACCGTACTTCTTGCGCTCCAGTGCTTTGCTGGGGCCAAAGATCGGCTCACGGAAACGACGTGCAATTTTAGTCTTGGGACCTCTATATCTTGCCATTGCTTAGTTCTGATTTTTATCTAAAGGGACTTCTCAACGAAATTCCAGAGTCCCAAATTACACTCTTCTACGTTTGGGGGGACGGCAGCCATTGTGGGGAAGCGGGGTAATGTCTTTGATGACAGTTACATTGATTCCAGCATTGGCGATCGCGCGAATTGCAGCTTCACGACCGGAACCAGTTCCCTTTACAAATACTTCGACGGTTTGGAGACCACGATCGTGGCAAGACCGGGCTACATCGGTGGCCGCTACCTGGGCAGCATAGGGAGTGTTCTTTTTAGAACCACGGAAGCCCATTTTGCCAGCGGAAGACCAACCGATCACGTTTCCAGCGCGATCAGTGATCGAGATAATGATATTGTTGAAAGAGGAGGTGATATGCACCTGGCCGTTTGCGTCGACCTTGCTCTTTTTCTGCTTACGTACAGCTTTTCCTTTTGCCATTGCTCTCTACAAGTATTGCCAAATATTACTTGGTTGCCTTCTTCTTACCAGCAACTGTCTTTTTCTTCCCTTTACGGGTACGAGCGTTCGTACGGGTACGCTGTCCGCGCAGGGGGAGCCCTTTACGGTGACGCAGGCCACGGTAGCAACCGATGTCCATCAAACGCTTGATATTCAATTGGACTTCGGCGCGCAATGCACCTTCGACCTTATAATTGTCACCGATGATCCGCCGAATGCTTACGACTTCGTCGTCGGTCCAGTCTCTTACTTTTTTACTTTCGTCGATGTTAGCCTCGGCCAGAATCTTTTCTGCCGTGGTCTTGCCGATTCCGAAAATGTAAGTGAGGCCAATTACGCCTCGCTTGTTCTTGGGCAAGTCAACTCCTGCAATTCGCGCCATTTCTTATCCTTGTCTTTGTTTAAACCGCGGATTCTTTTTGTTAATCACGTAGACCCGGCCTTTCCGGCGGATCACTTTGCAGTCAGCTGACCGCTTCTTTACCGATGCTCTGACTTTCATTTTATTTGTATCTGTATACGATTCTACCTTTAGATAAGTCGTACGGCGACATTTCTACGCTCACGCGGTCACCGGGAAGGATTTTGATGTAGTACATCCGCATCTTCCCTGAGATATGGGCCAAAATTTGGTGCCCATTCTCCAGTTCAACCTTGAACTGGGCATTCGGGAGCGCTTCGATGATGGTGCCATCCATCTTAATGGATTGCTGTTTCGCCATAAGGACTTTTTACTGGTTCACTATAAAGGAGTGCGAAGATAATATTTCACATTTATTTTTCCGAACGACAATCGTGTGTTCGAAATGGGCGGAGGGCATTTGATCGGCAGTGACCACTGTCCATCCGTCGTTGAGCATCTTGATTCGGCGCCGTCCCAGGTTTACCATGGGCTCAACCGCCAGGACCATTCCTTCTTTGAGCTTCAAGCCGCTTCTGCGTCTGCCGAAGTTTGGAACTTCCGGGGGCTCATGAAGATTGGATCCGAGTCCGTGTCCCACCAGTTCGCGAACAATCGAGTAGCCGTGGGTTTCGGCGTGGAATTGAATCGCGTGGGAGACGTCGCCAATGTGTTTTCCTTCAACTGCATTTTCCAACCCTTTGTACAACGACTCTTCCGTAATCTTCAGCAGCCGTTTCTTCTTGGAATTCACATTGCCAACCTTGAAGGTGTAAGCGCAATCTCCGTAGTAGCCATTCATCAGAACGCCGCAATCTACTGAGACCACATCGCCTTCTTTCAAATCCCGGTGCTCGTGGGGAATTCCGTGGACGACTTCTTCATTGATGGAAATGCAGAGGGATCCAGGGAAAGGAGCATCGGTGGGAGATTGGCGATAACCTTTAAAGGCCGGGACTCCACCGTTGTCGCGGATAAACTCTTCCGCAACTTGGTCCATTTTGAGGGTGTTACAGCCCGGTTCAATGAGCTTGCTAACTTCCCCCAAGGTCTTTCCTACTAACAAAGAACTTTTTCGAATGAGGTCAATTTCTTCCTCAGTCTTTATGGTAACGGTACCGACGGCCATTAGATGGAAACTCCTGGCGCTCCTTGGGGACGACGAATCCGACCTTGGCGCATGAGGCCATCGTAGTGACGCATCAACAAGTAACTTTCGACCTGTTGGAGGGTATCCAAAACTACCCCGATCATGATCAGCAGGCTGGTTCCACCGAAGAACTGGGAGAAGGCCTGAGATACACCTAAGATGCTGGCAAAAGCCGGGAAGACTGCCACGAAGGCAAGGGCAATAGAGCCAGGCAAGGTGATCCGGGAGAGGATGGTATCGATATATTCAGCGGTCTTTTTACCCGGCTTGATGCCCGGGATAAAGCCACCGTTACGTTTCAGGTTGTCGGCAATGTCATTCGGGTTGATGACGATGGCCGTATAGAAGTAGGTGAAGATGATGATCAACAGGGCGAAGCTGAAGTTGTACACAAACCCGGTAAAGTCTGCGAACATAGCTCCGGTAGATTGCCAGAATCCGCTCGTGGGGAAGAACTGGGCGATGGTAGCAGGGATGAACATAATTGCCTGGGCAAAGATGATCGGCATTACACCAGCAGAGTTCACTTTGAGCGGAATGTACTGACGGGCATTGTTGGTCATTCCACCTGCAATTCGGTTGCCCATAACTCGACGGGCATAGTTGACAGGGATCTTACGGGTGGCTTGGGTCAGGGCAACAACAGCCATGGTAGCCAGTCCGAGTGCAATCATTTCAATGAAGAATACCATTGCTGAGTTCGTGGACCACTCATTGTAGAGGGCGCCGGGCAATCCGGCGATGATCCCGATGGCAATGATCAAGGAAACACCGTTTCCAATTCCATTGTCGGTGATCCGCTCACCCAACCAAACCAGGAACATGGTACCTGCGGTCAGAATCGTCACTGCAGTCAACCAGAACAATCCATCGCTGGCAGGCAAAGCCCCAGGATACATGCTCCGCAGGTTTACTACGTAACCGGCCGCCTGGCCGAAGGTGATGATTACTGTCAGGTAGCGGGTAAGCTGATTGATTTTCTTTTGCCCACTTTCTCCTTCCCGTTGCAGCTTCTGGATGGAAGGCATTGCGGCCCCCAACAACTGCACGATGATGGAAGCAGAGATATAAGGCATGATACCCAAAGCAAAAATGGCTCCACGAGAAAACGCACCTCCAACGAAGGTGTTGATCAATCCAAGGATACCATTGCCCTGGCCATCGTCAAACTGGGCCTGCAATGCCTCAGAATCAATGCCTGGCAAGATAATGTAGCTTCCCACCCTGAAAACCAGGAGCAACGTAAGGGTATAAATGATCCTCTTACGAAGCTCTTCGATTCTCCAGATGTTCCTTAATTTTTCAATAAAATTCTTCATAATCAGATTTCAACTGCGGTCCCACCTGCGCCTTCAATTGCTGCCTTGGCCGACTTGCTGAATTTGTTGGCCGAGACTTTGAGGGATGCTGTGAGATCGCCGCGTCCCAAAATCTTAACGAGTTCTGATTTCTTGGCAATGATGCCATTGGCGAGCAGTTCTTCCGAAGAGATCTCCGCAAGACCTTTCTCGTCTGCAAGTTTCTGAAGTTGGTCCAGGTTTACGGGAGTGTATTCAACCCGATTCCGATTCTTGAATCCAAACTTGGGGATTCGACGGTAAAGGGGCATCTGACCACCTTCAAACCAAGGACGGTATTTGTAACCACTGCGGGACTGAGCCCCTTTGTGGCCTTTGGTAGAGGTTCCTCCACGTCCGGAGCCTTCACCCCGGCCGATGCGCTTACCAGCTTTGGTGGAACCTTCGTTGGGTTTCAGAGAATCCAGTTTCATGCTTCAACCTCTTCCACTTTTACGAGGTGGCTCACAACCTTAACCATCCCAATGATCTGGGGGGTAGCATTGTGAACGACCGTCTTATTTAACTTACCCAATCCAAGCGCCTCAATGGTGAGTTTTTGGCGACGGGGACGGTTAATCGTGCTTTTTACCTGAGTTAATTTGATCTGAGTCATGGTGATTAGCCGTTAAAAACTTTTTCCAGATTGACTCCACGCTGCTTGGCAACGGCGACAGCGTCACGCGTTTCCTGAAGTGCTTTCAGGGTTGCCTTGATCACGTTGTGGGGATTGGAAGAACCGAGGGACTTGCCAATCACGTCGGTGATACCAGCGGCCTCCAGAACGGAGCGCATTGCACCACCGGCGAGTACACCGGTACCAGGAGCGGCAGGGCGAAGGAGAACCTTAGCGGCGCCGTACTTGGTGAAGGATTCGTGGGGAACGGTGCCTTTGCGGGTGATCGGTACTTTGACCAGATTCTTTTTCGCATCGTCAACACCTTTGGAGATGGCATCGGTAACTTCATTGGCTTTACCCAAACCGAAACCAACTGCTCCTTTTTTATCTCCTACGACAACCAGAGCGGAAAAGCTGAAACGACGGCCACCTTTTACTACTTTGGCTACACGCTTGATCTTTACTACAGTTTCCTGGAGCTCGACGTCGCTGCTTTTAACCCGTTGATTTTTTTGTTGCTTCATTGCCATTGCTAAAACAATTAAAAGTTCAAACCTCCTTCACGTGCACCTTCAGCGAGGGCAGCAACGCGTCCTTGGAAACGATATCCGTTGCGGTCAAAGACGACGACTTCTACACCAGCATCCTTGGCTTTGCGGGCCAGGTCCATTCCAACTTCTTTGCTGATCTGCGACTTGGACTTGCCATTGGCAGCTTCAGAAATGTCTTTGGAACGAGAGGAGGCAGCGACGATGGTCTTGCCATCGATGTCGTTGATGATCTGAGCGTAGATCTCTTTATTGCTCCGGAAAACAGAAAGGCGAGGACGATCAGCGGTCCCATTGACACGCTTGCGAATACCTTTTTTGATTCGCTCCCGCCGAATATATTTTTTAGTGCTCTTGCTCATAACTCCTTACTTAGCGGCAGTCTTACCTGCTTTTCTTCTAATTTCTTCGCCTACGTACCGGATGCCTTTGCCTTTGTAGGGCTCCGGCGGCCGGAGGGAGCGGATTTTTGATGCAAAGTGACCCAAAAGTTGCTTGTCGATCCCTTCAAGGGTGATTTTGGGATTTGAACCTTTCTTGGTTTCAGTTGCAACGCTGATTTCCTTCGGCAAAACTACAACAACTAAGTGAGAGAAGCCAAGGTTGAGTTCGAGGACCTGGCCCTTGGCATCAGCTTTGTAACCGACACCTACCAGTTCGAGCTCTTTTTTATAGCCTTCCGAAACGCCGATCACCATGTTATTGATGAGGGCCCGGTAGAGACCATGCATTGCACGGTGTTCCTTTTTGTCAGAGGGACGCTCGACAGTCAGGGAACCATCCGCAACGGAAACCGAGAGGTCCGCGTGAAATTCCTGCTTCAATTCCCCTTTGGGGCCTTTGACAGTCACCACGTTGTCCTGGACCTTGATATCAAGGCCGGACGGAATGGAGATTGGTTTTTTACCTATCCTGGACATCGTTTCTATTCCTTAATATACGTAACACAATACTTCGCCGCCGACGTTGAGTTCCCGGGCTTCCTTGTCGGTCATGACACCTTTGGAAGTGGAAACGATGGCGATTCCCATACCGTTCAATACACGGGGCATGGTGCTCACGCCTGTGTACTTCCGCAGACCGGGCTTGCTGATCCGGGTAAGGGAGGTAATAGCAGAACGCTTGCTAATTTTATCGTACTTCAGGGCAATCTTGATGGTACCCTGGATTTCGGAGTCGATGAACTTGTACTTGGCGATATAGCCTTTGTCATACAACACCTTGGTGATGGCTTTCCGCAGGTTGGATGCGGGGAGCTCTACTACACGGTGTCCGGCGCCAATGGCGTTCCGGAGACGGGTCAGGTAATCTGCAACACTATCAGTAGACATAACTCTTCTCTTTACCAGCTTGCTTTTTTAACACCAGGAATGCGGCCTTGAAGGGCAAGTTCCCGGAACTTGATTCGAGAAATACCAAACTTCCGGATATATCCTTTGGGACGTCCCGTGAGCTTGCACCGGTTTTTAAGGCGGACCGGGGAGGAATCCCGGGGCAACAAGGCCAATGCGCGGTAATCTCCGGCTTCTTTCAGGGCCGCACGCTTCTCAGCGTACTTGGCGACCATTTTTTCGCGCTTTTGTTGGCGGACGACGACAGCTTTTCTGGACATGGTATTTACTTTTGGCCTTTGAAAGGCATTCCAAACAATTTTAAAAGTGCGAATGCTTCTTCGTCGGTCGGGGCGGAAGTCACAAAGGTGATATCCAAACCGGCAATCCGCTCAATTTTATCAACGTCGATTTCAGGGAAGATGATTTGTTCCTTGATACCCATGTTGTAGTTGCCGCGGCCATCGAATGACTTCGGGGAGATCCCACGGAAGTCACGGATACGAGGCATAGCAACGTTGATGAGGCGATCGAGGAATTCAAACATCCGGTCACGACGGAGGGTCACGCGACAGCCGATCGGCATGCCTTTACGCAACTTAAAGTTCGAGATGTCCTTTTTCGACTTGGTGATCACGGCCTTTTGACCGGTGATGAGACCAAATTCGTTGACAGCATGCTCCAGGAGCTTTTTATCCGAAATCGCATCGCCGAGGCCACGGGACAGACAGATCTTCTGGAGGCGAGGTACTTGCATGACGGAAGAGTACTTAAACTGCTCCATCAGGGCGGGCACTACCCGCTCTTTGTAATCATTGTAAAGTCTAACTTCGGACATCTTAACCTATGATTTCGCCTGATTTCTTAGAATAACGAACCCATCCTTTGCCGTTCTCGTTGCGCTTGCGACCTACGCGGGTCGGAGCTTTTGATTTCGGATCGATGAGTTGCAGCTTTGCTACGTGGATGCCAGCTTCGGTTTCCACGATTCCCCCCTGGGGGTTGTTCTGGTCGGGGCGCTTGTGCTTGGCCACAAGATTGAGGCCTTCTACGATGGCGCGGCTGACGACCTCTCCGGTACGCTTGTCTACTTTGTGGGTAATGACAAGCACCCGTCCGGTTTTTCCGCGTTCACGACCGGAAAGTACTTTGACCTCGTCTCCCTTCTTGATGTGGAGTTTGGGTCGCTTATTGAATTTTCTTCTGGACATTTTCCTTCCTCCTTCGATTAAAGTACTTCCGGGGCCAAAGAAACGATCTTCATGTAATTCTTCTCGCGAAGCTCACGGGCGACCGGACCAAAGATACGGGTACCACGGGGTTCACCTTCCGGGTTAATCAGCACGGCTGCATTTTCATCAAACCGGATGTAGGAACCATCGCGACGGCGAACCTCTTTCTTGGTACGCACCACTACTGCCCGCACAACGTCACCTTTCTTGACGTTTCCGTTGGGGTCGGCGGCTTTAACGGAGCAAATGACCCGGTCTCCAACGCTGGCGTAACGACGCTTCGTTCCACCCAGCACCCGAATGACCAGCAGCTTCTTGGCTCCGCTGTTGTCGGCGACGTTGACTCTGGATTCCTGTTGTACCATTTCTTACTTCGCTTTTTCGATGATTTCTACCAAACGCCAGCGCTTGTTCTTGCTCATGGGACGGGTCTCCATGATGCGGACGGTATCGCCTGCACCTGCCTCGTCACGCTCGTCGTGCGCCAGGTATTTTTGACTCTTCTTCACGAACTTTCCGTAGATGGGGTGCTTGACCTTCCGTTCTACCAGTACCGTGATGCTCTTGTTCATCTTGTCACTGACTACCAGTCCGATCCGCTCTTTGCGGGTGTTCCGGTCCAGGGTTTCAGCAACCGCTTCGTTATTTACTGTTTCTTCCGCCATCTCTCATTTAAGCGTTTTGGGATTTTGCCAACTCGCGCTGACGCAGAACCGTAAGCATACGGGCAATGGTGCGCTTGGTGGTACGAATTTTGGACGGAGATTCGATCTCAGAAATAGCGTGGTTGAAGTACATTTTTTGCAACAACCCCCGATCTTCTTCGATCCGCTCCAGGAGCTCGGCATCCGTCAATTCCCGAATTTCATTGATTCTCATGGTTCTACTCCTGATAATCTCTTCTGACTACAAATTTGATTTTGCAAGGCAGCTTCTGGGCACCGAGACGCATTGCTTCTTTGGCAACGTCAAGCGGCACACCTTCAGCTTCAAAAATGATCCGTCCTGGTTCTACCGGGACAGCCCAGTATTCAGGAGATCCTTTTCCTTTACCCATCCGTACCTCTGCAGGCTTTTTGGTAATGGGCTTGGCCGGGAAAACGCGGATCCAGAGCTTACCTTCACGTTTCATTTCACGAGTGATGGCCTGACGGGCAGCCTCGATCTGACGACTGGTGATGAAGGTAGGTTCAAGGGCTTTGATGGCAAAGGAACCGAATGCGATCTGGTGACCACGGGTAGCGTTGCCTTTGATGCGTCCCTTCTGATGTCTTCTGAATTTTGTTCTCTTGGGTAAAAGCATTTCTATTCCCTTTTATTCGGTTGTGATTAGCGGCGGCGGCGGTTTCCACCTCCTCCGCGTTTGCCACGTTTATTTTCGAGACCTGCGTTCGGGGAAAGATCCACTTTACCGTAGAGTTCGCCTTTACAGATCCAGACCTTCACACCAATGACACCATAAATGGTCTTGGATTCGGTGAGGGCGTAGTCGATGTCGGCCCGGAGGGTTTGCAGCGGAATACGACCGTTCTTGTACATTTCTGTACGGGCCATTTCTGCTCCACCAAGACGACCGGAACACATAATTTTTACACCTTGAGCCCCCATGCGCATGGTAGACGCGAGGGCAGTCTTCATGGCGCGCCGGAAAGAGATACGAGCAGCCAACTGAGAGGCGATCATTTCAGAAACCAGCTTGGCGTCGAGTTCCGGGCGCTTGATTTCGTAGATATTGATCTGAACGTCTTTGTTGGTGATTTTCTTGATCTCTTCCTTGAGGCTATCAACCTCCTGGCCACCACGACCGATGACGATACCGGGACGAGAGGTGTGGATGGTGATGGTAATGCGCTTCAGGGTCCGCTCAATGACGACTTTGGAAATACCGCCACGGGTGATCCGCTTGGCGAGGTAGTTCCGGATTTTCTCGTCTTCGATGAGTTTATCGGAGTAGTCTTTGCCGCCGTACCAGTTGGACTCCCATCCTTTGGTGATTCCAAGGCGCAGCCCGATTGGATGTGTTTTCTGTCCCATTATTAATCTTCGATCTCTTTGGTGTCCAAAATCAAGGTAACGTGGCTCGAACGCTTGCGGATCCGGTGAGCCCGGCCCTGGGGGGCAGGACGGAAACGCTTCAGCTGGCGGCCGCCGCCGACGTGGGCCTCTTTGATGTAGAGGGCGCCGTCGCCTACCCGCATGCCTTCGTTCTTGGCTTCCCAGTTGGCGATCGCGGAGAGGAGGAGCTTACGGATGGGCTCGGCTCCGGCTTTGGAGGTAAACTTGAGCACATTGAGTGCGTGGTCTACATCCATGCCGCGGACCAAATCGACTACCATGCGCATCTTGCGGGTAGCGATGGGGCTGTTACGGAGAACGGCTTTGGCGGTGTCCATGCGCTCCTCACGGAGACGCTGGGCCATTGCGGTTTTACGCTTGGGGCCTTTTTCAACGCCCTGGGCGATCTTCTCTTTACGAGTGAGTTTTTTCGTCTGCTCTGCCATTACCTTCTCCCTTTATCTTTACGGTTTCCAGCATGACCGCGGAACGTCCGGGTCGGCGCGAATTCACCCAGTTTGTGACCTACCATGTTTTCGGTGACGTACACGGGGATGAATTTATTGCCGTTGTGAACGGCGAAAGTATGACCGACGAATTCCGGAGAAATCATCGAACGGCGCGCCCAAGTCTTGATGGTCTTCTTTTTACCACCTTCGTTCATCTTGTCCACTTTCTTTTCCAGCTTCGGATCGATGAACGGTCCTTTTTTCAGTGACCTAGCCATGCTTTATTTCCTTTTCTTTTTACGACTGATGATCAAACTGCTCGAATGCTTCTTCTTGTTCCGGGTCCGGTAACCTTTGGCAGGCAAACCTTTGCGGGAACGGGGGTGTCCACCGGAAGCGCGGCCTTCACCACCACCCATGGGGTGATCAACCGGGTTCATGGCTACACCACGAACGCGCGGGCGACGGCCCAACCAGCGGTTTTTACCGGCCTTACCCAAGGTCACATTCATGTGGGAGGAGTTACCTACCGCACCGATGGTGGCCTTGCACTCGGCGAGTACCCAGCGGGACTCACCAGAAGGCAGACGAAGGCTGATGTATTTCCCTTCTTTACCGAGGATCTGGGCATAAGTTCCAGCGCCACGGCAGATGACACCGCCTTTGGAAGGATGCAGTTCAATGTTGTGAACAATAGCACCCAACGGAATGTCTTTGAGCTTCTTCGAGTTACCGACCGTCGGCTCGGCAGCGACACCAGACACAACGGTCTGACCTACTTTCAAACCTTCCGGAGCGATGATGTAACGCTTCTCTCCGTCCTCGTACTTGAGGAGGGCGATGCGGGAAGAGCGGTTCGGATCATATTCAATGGAAAGGACTTCGGCCTTTACGCCATCCTTGTCACGCTTGAAGTCGATGACCCGGTAACGACGCTTGTGACCACCACCGAGGTAGCGCATCGTCATTTTACCAGAGTTGTTACGACCACCAGAGCGGTGCTTTCCTTTCGTGAGCGACTTTTCCGGCTTGGAGGCAGTGATTTCAGCGAAATCAGATACCGTCATAAAGCGGCGGCCGGGTGTCGTTGGTTTTAATTTTCGGATTCCCATCGTCTACTCTCCTTAAATGTTTTTGTAGAAATCAATCTCTTCCCCTTTAGCCAGGGTAACGATGGCCTTCTTGTAGTTGGGCGACTTGCCCGTGATGTATCCGGAACGCGTGTAGCGGTTCCGCTTCTTACCTACAACGACCATGGTGCGTACGCTCTCCACGTTGACGTCGTACATCTTTTCGATCTCTTCTTTGATTTCGTTTTTGCGGGCGTCGAGACCAACGCTGAAGGCATATTGGTTATTGCCTTGGCGGCTGTTGATCAGCTCCCATTTTTCCGAAACCAGTGGTTTTTTCAATACACTCATGGTCTTATCCCAATTGCTCCTTGATTTTGTCAACGGAAGCCTCGACGAGGATCAGTTGATCGGCGTTCAAGATATCGTAGGTATTCAGATCAGAGGCGCGGCGAACTTCAGCCTTGGGAACGTTACGAGAAGAGAGGTAAATCTCTTTCGAATCTTCCGGCAGGATCATGAGAACCTTGGCGTTGTCGAGTTCGAGGGCCTTGAGGATGTTCAGAAAATCTTTCGTTTTGGGGGACTCGAAGTTGAATCCTTCCAGCACGGTGATTTGCTCTTCACGGGCTTTATAGGTCAAAGCGCTGCGACGGGCGAGCTGCTTGATCTTCTTATTGAGGCGGAATCCGTAGTCCCGGGGACGAGGTCCGAATACAGTACCACCATGACGCCAAAGCGGGGAACGCTTGTGACCGGAACGGGCATTACCAGTTCCCTTCTGACGGTACGGCTTCTTCTTGGAACCGCTGACTTCTCCTCTTTCCTTTGCTTTATGAGTTCCCTGCCGGCGATTGGCAAGGATCTGGCGCACGTCCTGGTAAATCGCGTGATCGTTGGGGGTTTCGAGCCCGAACACTTCGGTAGGAAGCGTAACCTTGCGACCGGTATCAGCGCCGTCGATTTTTTTGACTGCTAATTCCATAGTTACTTCTCAATAAAAATGTATCCACCTTTGTGACCAGGAACTGCACCAGAAATCACCAAGAGGTTCTTTTCCGGTACAACCTTCAAAATCCGGAGATTTTGGATCTTTACGCGTTTGCCACCAGTCCGGCCGGCCATTTTCATGCCTTTGAAGACACGAGAAGGGGTAGAACCCGGGCCCAACGAACCAGGAGCACGGCCCCGGTTGTGCTGACCGTGGGTTTGGCCACCAACACCATGGAAACCATGGCGCTTAACGACACCCTGAAAGCCTTTACCTTTGCTGGTTCCAGCCACATCGACAAACTCACCTTCCTGGAACATGGTCACATCGACCTGATCTCCCAGTTGGAGTTCACCTTTGTTTTCGCTCTGGATTTCGCCTTCGACTTCGCTGAAAACAACGTTGTCGAACTTTTCGGTTTCCCAAACCACTTTCTTAGGAGTGGTTCCGGCTTTGTCGAAATGTCCTTTCAGAGCTGCCGTAGTGTTCTTTTCTTTCTTTTCGCCGTACGAGAGTTGTACTGCTTCGTAGCCGTCGACTTCAAGCGAGCGAACCTGGGTAACAATACAGGGACCTGCTTCAACAACGGTACATGGGATCATCTTGCGGTCAGCATCATAGATGCTGGTCATACCGACCTTTTTTCCGATCAAACCTGCCATTTCTTACTCCTCCTGATGATTAGACTTTGATTTCAACATCTACACCGGAGGGCAACTCCAGCTTCATCAAAACATCTACCGTCTTGGCAGTAGAGGAAAAAATGTCGATCAACCGCTTATAAGAGCATACTTGGAATTGCTCCCGTGACTTCTTGTTCACGTGGGGTGAACGGTTCACGGTAATGATGCTCTTGTGGGTTGGCAGCGGAATCGGACCGCTTACGACGGCGCCGGTAGTTTTTACCGTGCGCACAATCTTCTCGGCAGACTTGTCTACCAGATTGTGGTCGTAAGACTTAAGCTTGATTCTAATCTTTTGATTCATGCCTATTTAAATATTCAATTCTATACTTAAGCTGTGGCGACGCCTTTAACTTTAGCGATCACCTCTTCCTGGATACCACGCGGGGTCTGGGCGTAGTGGGAGAACTGCATGGTCGAAGCGGCACGGCCCGAGGAAACGGTACGGAGCGTGGTCACATAACCAAACATTTCGGACAGCGGCACTTTGGCCTTTACTACGCGGTCGTTACCGCGGGCGTCCATGCCTTCGACCTGACCACGACGCTTGTTGAGGTCACCAACGATGGAACCCATGTACTCCTCAGGAGTCACAACTTCTACCGCCATGATCGGCTCCAGAATGATCGGCGTGGCTTGCTTGGCTGCATTACGGAAGGCAAGGCGGCCAGCCAGTTCGAAGGAGAGCTGATCGGAGTCAACTGCGTGGAAAGATCCGAAGTGGAGACGGGCTTTTACACCAGAGACGGGGAAGCCGGCAAGAATACCTTCTTCCATGGCCTGGCGGATACCCTTCTCAACGGAAGGAATAAATTCTTTGGGGATGGCGCCACCTTTGATTTCGTCAACGAATTCAAGGTGTTCACCTTCTTTTTCAGCCGGGCTGAATTCAACGTAGACGTCGGCGAATTTACCGCGACCACCCGTCTGCTTCTTGTAGACTTCACGGTGATCGTAGCTGCCCTTGATGGCCTCACGGTAAGCTACCTGAGGTGCACCCTGGTTCACTTCGACTTTGAATTCACGCTTCAGACGGTCAACGATGATCTCGAGGTGAAGCTCACCCATACCAGAGATAATGGTCTGGCCGGAATCTTCGTCAGTCCGAACGTTGAAGGTCGGGTCTTCTTCAGCGAGCTTGATCAAACCAGTGGTCAACTTGTCGGCGTCGGCCGTGGTCTTGGGCTCAACAGCGAGGGAGATTACCGGATCGGGGAAGGTCATTTCTTCCAGGACGATCGGGTTGCTCATATCGCTGAGGGTATCACCGGTCTTGATGGACTTAAATCCAACGGCGGCAGCGATATCACCTGCTTCTACGCGGGCGATTTGCTCCTGCTTGTTGGCGTGCATCTGGAGGATCCGGCTGATCCGCTCTTTCTTACCAGAACGGTTATTCAATACATAGGAACCGCCGTCGAGTTTTCCGGAGTAAACGCGGAAGAAGGCGAGGCGACCTACGTACGGGTCAGTCATAATTTTGAAAGCCAGGGCGGCGAAGGGCTCGGAAGAATCGGCCTGGCGAACGAGGGTTTCACCCGTTTTGGGGTGAGTACCTTCAACGGCGGGAACGTCCAGCGGAGAAGGCAGGAACTGACAAACTGCATCCAGAAGGGTCTGAACACCTTTGTTCTTAAATGCAGAGCCACACATCATCGGAGTGATGGCCATGTCGATGGTTGCCTTCCGGATAGCTTCAACCATTTCTTCTTTGGTGATGCTATCGGGATCTTCGAAGTACTTCTCGAGCAGGTTGTCGTCGTATTCGGCGACCGCTTCGATCAGCTTACCACGCCACTCTTCGACGTCGTCGGCGATGTCGGCGGGGATTTCGATTTCTTCGAAGGTCATTCCCATGTCGTGCTCGTTCCAAACGATGGCACGGTTCTCGATGAGGTCAACGACTCCACGGAACTTGTCTTCAGCGCCGATCGGCACCTGAAGCGGAACGGGGTTACCGCTGAGGCGCTCGTCTACCTGAGCAACGACATTAAAAAAATCTGCCCCGGCGCGGTCCATTTTGTTAACGAAACCAATGCGGGGCACTTTATACTTGGTGGCCTGGCGCCAGACTGTCTCTGACTGAGGTTCAACACCGCCCACAGAACAGAAAAGGGCTACGGTGCCGTCCAAAACACGCAAGGATCGTTCTACCTCTACGGTAAAGTCAACGTGGCCGGGGGTGTCAATGATGTTAACGCGGAAGTCGCGTTCATTGAACTTCCAGTGAGTGGTGGTAGCAGCGGAAGTAATGGTAATACCACGCTCCTGCTCCTGCTCCATCCAGTCCATGGTAGCCGCCCCCTCGTGTACTTCACCGATTTTGTGAACAATACCGGTGTAATAGAGGATACGCTCGGTAGTGGTGGTCTTGCCCGCATCAATGTGGGCCATGATACCAATGTTGCGCGTATGTTTGAGATCGATTTTGGCCATTATTTTACTGAATAATTGAGTTCGTATCTACTTTGCGGTAATGAATCTCTTTAATTAGAATCGGAAGTGGGAGAATGCTTTGTTGGCTTCTGCCATCCGGTGGGTGTCTTCCTTTTTCTTAACTGCACCACCCTCGTTGCGGGAAGCTGCAATCAATTCACCCGCGAGACGTTCCTTGGTGGACTTCTCGTTGCGGCGACGGGTGAAGGAAATGATCCACTTGATACCAACGGAAACACGACGACCCGGGCGAACTTCGCTCGGGACCTGGAACGTAGCACCACCAACCCGACGGCTGCGGACTTCGACCATTGGCATGACATTTTCCAGTGCCTTTTCAAATACTTCCAGACCATTCTCTCCGGTCCGCTCTTCAATGATGTCGATGGCGTCGTAGAATGCGCGGTAGGCGACTGACTTCTTGCCATCAATCATGAAGTTATTTACAAACCGGGTGACCATTTCACTCCCAAACTTGGGGTCCGGCAGAATTTGTCTCTTTTTGGCTCTTCCTTTTCTCATCTTCTATTTATGAATAGCTGTGAGTGCTAACTTATTTCTTAGGACGTTTGGTTCCGTACTTCGAACGGCTCTTCATCCGGTCATTTACACCAGCAGTATCGAGGGAGCCCCGTACGATGTGGTAACGTACCCCCGGAAGGTCTTTTACACGACCGCCACGGATCAATACAATGGAGTGCTCCTGCAGGTTATGGCCTTCACCGGGGATGTAGGCAATTACCTCATAGCCGTTTACGAGCTTCACTTTTGCGACTTTACGCAAAGCGGAGTTCGGCTTCTTTGGGGTAGTAGTGTACACACGAGTGCACACTCCTCGTTTCTGGGGGCAAGACTGCATTGCAGGTGACTTGCTCTTCTTGGTCTGACGGACTCGTCCTTTTCGTACTAATTGTTGTATAGTAGGCATACAAATACCTCGTTTTTAAGCGAGTTGCAAAATTAGAGAAACTAACCGTTCAGGTCAAGGCAACCCAGCTTTTTTTCAACAGATTTATCAACACGCATAGTGCGTCCCGAGAACTATCAATTGGTTTCATTGATCTTTTCGCTAACTTAATTCCCTAACGTGTAAGGATTTGCAACCAGATCAGCTCCAAATTTTCGGGAATGCAAAGTTACTACATTCCCGCTTAATTCCAACATTTACGTCGCGAGAATCCCAGAATATCTCCCGGGCATTGGTAGAGTTTATTGTACAAAAACCCTATCACCACGTCCTGATGAACCCTGAGACCCGTTTCACACCCGAGCAGTTCACCGCCTGGACCGACGCCAGTGAACGCCTCCTCGCCGGGGAACCGATGCAATACATTCTGGGTGAATGTTGGTTTGGGGAATTGAAACTTCAGGTCCGGCCCGGCGTACTCATCCCCCGGCCGGAGACAGAAGAGGTCGCCCTCACCGGGCGGACCTTGCTGGAGAATCGCCCCGATCCGGCACCCTTTATATATAAGGTGTTGGATGTCGGATGTGGCAGTGGCTGCATTGCCCTCTACCTCGCCCACCACCTGCGCGGGGCCGAGGTCTGGGCGGCCGATGTCTCGGACACGGCGCTGGAGGTGACCACCCAAAATGCCGGGCAGCTTCAGCTGCCCCTGCAGGTGCACCGCGCGGATGCGCGGGCGCTCCCCTCCGACTGGCCGGCCTTTGACCTCATCATTTCCAACCCGCCCTATATCCCCCGCCACGAACAGGCCGAGATGAAAGACCTCGTCACCGAACACGAACCGGAGCTCGCCCTCTTTGTGCCCGATGACGATCCGCTCCTCTTCTACCGACACATCGCCCACTACGCCCGCACCCAACTCAAACCGGGGGGCTTCTTGGTCTTTGAGATCCACGAAGACTATGGCGCCGAGTGTGAACTGTTACTGAACGGCATTGGTTTTGTAGGAGTAACACTCCGAAATGACCTGCAAGGCAAACCGCGTATCCTATACGCCGAACAGGTGAAAACGTAAGATAAACCCACCCAATTCATCCACGTAGATAACGTGCGATACACCCCTCCCATATTAACTAATTGTTAACTGGTCAATTTTTCCCACTTACTAATCAAGGAGATAGAACATTTCACAACGAATTAACATAACCATGACCGGTTAAGTCTTACATTTGCGAATCTTCAAATGGGTTAAATCGTATCATTATAGTGTAATCGAATTTTATTCAGCGCTATCAATACATTTTTAGTTATGAACCGTACCTATCAGTTTCTCATCGTCAGTGTAATCGCACTCTTGTCAGTATCCGTTTCTTTCACTTCTTCAAATGCTCAGAACAACAATGCGCTTCTGAACATCATGGAGAATAAGATGATAAATCTGGAAAGAAAGATCGGTAGAGCCCAGGACCTTGAAAAAAGGATTCTGGACGAACAGGCGGGATTGAACCGCCAGTGGAAAGTAAACGCTCTGAACAACAAGTTGACCCTGCTCGTAAACAGCATGTGCAACCCCATTTCGAGCTTTACCAATCTGGCCAACTATTCCTGCAACCCCGTATTCATTTCTGCTGCTGGTGATCTTGCCGTCCTGTACAGCGGTCTTACTTCAAGCCCTTCGGTGGCCTCTTTCAGCCCCGGTGGATCTTTTAGTACCGGCCTCATTTACGGCGACATGTTGCGTGTCATCAATGACACCATCCGCCGCGAGATTCAAGATCAGCAGTAATTAAGTCCTAAAGATTAGAAGAAACACCTTTTACCAACAATATCGACCAGCCCCGCCATGCGCGGGGCTTTTCTATGCCCGCGGATGAAAGCTCCGGTGAACCTCCCGCAGGTAATCGCGGTCCAAATGGAGATAGATCTCCGTCGTCGTGATCGACACGTGTCCCAACATCTCCTGCACCGCCCGTAGGTCGGCGCCCCCCTCCAGCAAATGCGTCGCGAAGCTATGCCGAAAAGTATGCGGGCTGATGTTCTTCTGGATGCCCGCATCCTTCGCCAAATCCTTGATTACCATAAACACATAGTTCCGCGTCAAACGCTTGCCCTGGCGATTGAGGAAGACAATGTCCTCCTCCCCGCGCTCGACCTTCTGCGAAATCCCGTAGCGGTACTCATAATAATGTTTCAGGTATTTCAGCGCCGAGCCGCCCATCGGAACCAACCGCTCTTTCCCTCCCTTGCCAAATACCCGCACAAAACCTTCTTCTGCATAAATCATCGAGCGCTCCAGGTTCACGAGTTCGCTGACGCGAAGTCCGCTGCCGTAAAGCATTTCGAGCATGGCCCGATTCCGGGTGCCGTGCGGCGTAGAATGGTCGATGGCCGCAAACAACCGGTCGATCTCCTCGACCGTCAAATACACCGGGAGCTTCCGACTCAGCTTCGGCGTGTCCAGCAATTCGGTGGGGTCGCGGGCCAACAGGTCTTCCTGGTACAGGAATTTGTGGAAGGAGCGGACCGATGAAATGTTGCGGGCCAAGGAATTCTCGTTAAGGAAGGCGTCCGCAACGAGGAAATGGACGAATTCGCGGATCTCCCCGGTGCCCACACTGGCGGGGGAACCTATTTTCCGGTCCTCCTCCATGAACCACCGGTAACGCTCAAGATCACGGGTATACCCCTCGAATGTATTCTCCGAAAGTCCCTTCTCAACCTTCAGCCAGGTATGGTATTCCCGTATGGCCCCTTTCCAATTCATCCTTTTTGGTAAATTTACCTATCTCATCACGGAGACTCCGCAGGACCGGTGGATAACCTGCCCTCAATAATGAACACTCCGCGAGTAGCAAGGAACAGTACAACATGAAAAAAATTCTCATTGTCAACGGTCCCAACCTGAACATGCTCGGTCGGCGCGAGGAAGTCTTCTACGGCACCGAAAGTTTTGACAAGATTCTTGAATGGTTGAAGGAAAAATACCCAAAAACCGAGCTTGACTATTTCCAGAGCAATGTCGAAGGGGACATCGTTACCCGTTTGCAGCAGGCCGCCGATGAAGAGGTCGCGGGCTTGATCATCAATGCCGGCGCTTATTCCCATTACAGCTACGCCATTCATGACGCCCTCCTCATTCTCCAGATTCCCAAGATCGAAGTTCACCTCAGCAATATCCACGCCCGCGACGAATTCCGGCGGCGCTCGGTCCTGACCCGGGCCTGCGACGGCCTGATCAGCGGCTTTGGGAAGGAAAGCTACCGGCTGGCCATCGACTTCCTGGCGGGGAAGCAACGGAAGAAAATCGGATTCGGACGACAGGAATGAAAAAGGGGTGGATATATTATGGGTTAGGGATGCTGCTCCTGATGTGGGGATGCGGGGAAAATGGTTCCGCGCCCAACCCGCCGAATTCGCCTGCGACCCCGTGCAGCCAGCTCGATACCCTGGTCGGCCAGATCGAATCCTTCAGCACCTTGCTGACCGCCCCGGCGGTCGATCCCAACCAGATTGACCGGGAACTCCCGGCCATCCTCGATGGACTCCGCCGCAACCAACAGGCAGCCGACTCCTGCAATTACCTCGACGGCACCTATTTTCCCGACCACCTCCGCTTCGACTTCGTCGGTCACCTCACCCAATGGGCCATCCGCGACACCATTCCCCTGACCGTCCGCTACCTCGTCAAGCTCCGCGGCATCTTCATTGACGATACCGCCATCAGTGAATTCTTCTCCGAAGAGATTGCCCGGATCGCGCTGCGCAATCCCATTGCCTACCAGACCTA
Source organism: uncultured bacterium (assembly GCA_963923035.1). GTDB lineage: Bacteria > Bacteroidota > Bacteroidia > J057 > JADKCL01 > CAWUKT01. The sequence goes on along the minus strand of CAWUKT010000008.1, from coordinate 21,477 downwards.
CTTCAATGACCATCCGGCCCAGCAGCAAATGCTGCTGAACAGCACGCAGTGGCGTTCCCTCAACCTGGATGACCTCATCGCCAATTTCGAAAACATTGCCCCGCAGCCCCGTATCCACCAATACCTGTTGGGGATGCGGACGCTCCCTTCGGCTCCGTGATGGCGCGGCTCGTGCTCATCCCTGGGCTGGGCGCTGACCGGCGCATGTTCGGTCCCCTGGCCGAAGCGGGACTGGAATTCGAGGTGCTGGAGCATGTCCCGGCCCAGCCGGGAGAAAGTTTGGCCGCCTACGCCCAGCGAATGGCGGGCCAGCGTAATTGGGACGGCATTGAGGTGATTGGGGGCGTGAGTTTGGGCGGCATGCTCGCCCACGAGATTGCCCGGCACCAACAAATCCCCCGGACATTGCTCATTTCCTCCGTCAAAAACGCCCGCGAATTCCCCTTTTATTTCCAGCTCCTCCGCCTATTTCCCCTCCAACGCCTCATTTCCGGCACCTCCATCCAACGAAAAGCCCCCCGCAATCCTTTCCCGACCTCTCCCGAAATCAAATCTGAGTTGGCAGCCATGCGCGCTTCCGCTTCCCCCGAATTCATTCGGTGGGCGGTCGAGGCAACCGTCCATTGGCGGCAAAAGGAATACCCGCCGGACTACCTGCATTTGCATGGCACCCGGGACCTGATGTTTCCAGGGATCTTATTGGGAAGGCGGAGCAAAGTCCGCAAGGGCAGCCACGTCATGGTGATGACGCATGCCGGGGAGATCGTCCGGCGGGTCCGGACCTGGCTGGACGAGGGCTAAATCCGCTTGAGGATGGTCCTGAATGCGGTGAACTGGCCCCGGTACCGTTGCGTATGCTCCTCCTGTAAACCCGGCGCGTCATTGTCCATGTACCGCTTCAACACACCCACATTCTCGCAGAGGTATTGAATATTGTAGGTCGCATACTCGGGATCTACGCTGGGGGGATCGATCATCCGGGTAAAATGGAACTCGGTGAAGTGCCCGGTGTCCATCACGTCGGGGATATGGAGGTGACGCATCCAACCGACCCAATCTTTTTCGATGTCGCGGTGAATATTGACGGTGACACTGTAAACGATCATGGTGCTTCGATATTATCGGTGTTTCGGGTCCCGCAGCACGGGATTCCGGGTATATTCAAGGAAAGAGTGGCGGGAAAACCATTCTTCAAACTGCTCAAATTCTTCTTCATTTTCCTCCAACCAACGCGCAAAATCATCCGGTGAACCATCCTGCAACAGCCAATAGGTATAGGCTTCCAGGAATCCTTTGTCCACCAACTCCACCAACCACTTATAATAAGGCTCGGCTTCAAAGGCCCGCCCCGGCATGAGTTCGGACGCTTCCAAATAGGCGAGGTACAGCCCTTCCATCGAGAGGGCATCGCTCTGCCCCACTACCTCCGGGGAATAAACAATGTCCATCGCATCGCCCAATTGTTGGCCCCTCCCCTTCTCCAAGGACTGGTAGAACCGAAATTTGCAGGTCCCCTCACAGGTCCACGCGCGCTGGTACCAAGCCATCAGGAGCGCACTGCCTTCCCGGGTCCGCGGACTGTAACGCTCCAGGTTCAGGAACTGTTCCAGGTAGAGGATGGCCCAGGGATAACGTTGCTGGCCGGCGAGTAAGCGGGCGGCGAAGTAGTAGTTGTCGGGGAAATCGGGCTGGATGGTCATGCCCCGCTCAAAATGTTCTAACGCGGCGGCATCATTTTCCACGCCCATCTCCAAAATGCCCAGCTCCAGGTGGAAGGCGCCTTCCTTGGGAAATTCGGCGAGTCCCTTCCGGTAGATCTTGCGGGCCGCGCTGGTCTTGCCCATCATGTCCAGGCTGCTGCCGTAGAGCCGGTAGGCCGTCACCTTTCCCTCCCAACGTCCTTTTTCCCGCCGCAAATGGGCCTGCACCAACGAAATGGTCTCGCGGTATTCCTGTTGGAGGAATTCGGCGCGGGCCTGTTCGACGAGATAGCCGTGGTTCTTGCGGTCGTTTTTGAAGGCGAGGGAATAGCAATTGGCGGCGCGGTCGTATTCATTGGCGATCATGGCCTGGCGACCTTGTTCGGCGTATTCCACGGCCCGTCGCCGGCCCGATCCGGTTTGGGCCCAGCCCAATTGGGCCACCATCATCACGCACAATATGAGCCACCCGGGACGCATGCTGTGAAACTAGCATATATTTTTCACTTTCAGCGGAAGCGGGGACAATGTGGGGGTGGGTGAATTTTGAAAATGTGAAAATGGGGGAAATGTGCGGATGTGAAAATGAATCGGAATGGGGAATGGAGGAGGGTAATGGGAGAATGGGGGAAATGGGGAGGTGGGCAAATGGATCGGAATGGTCAAAGGGGGTACCTCTCTGGGGGGGTGAATTCGGTTTGGAGGTAGGGGGGGCCACCTCGTAGGTTAATTGTATTCGCCCTGGACCTTAATTAATTCGGCTCAGACCCTAATTCATTCGGGTTGGAGGGCAATGAATTCGCCGAAAAGGTCGGTGGATTCGCCGTGAAGGTCAATATCATTCGCCTTTTTGGCAAGTCTATTTGGGTTGAAGGTGGGGGGAGGGTAGCAACGAGGTGGAGGGGGGGACCTATTTGGTAAATAGAATTATGGTTGGAGGCGAATACAATTATGGTTCGAGGTGGGGTCATTCGGGTTGGAGGTGGGGGTATTGAGGTCCAGGCCGAATTCAATGGGGGCGATGGGAAATGGATGCAGGGTTCAGGGGAATTCTAAAGTAGTCGGTGGTGAATGGATTGAGGGAAGGGGAGAATGAATTGGGCTTGGAGGTAGGAAAACGGAGCTGGGAGCTAAATGGAATTGTGCTTACAGGTAGGGGAATGAAGGGAAATGGGAAATGAATGGAGGGCCAGGGCGAATTGATTGGGGTAAAAGGTGGGTGAATTAGGGTTCTGGGCGAAATGTCCCACTTCTGCTTTCCGTGGATTTGCTTCCACGAAAAGTCGAAATGGCCGTCAGGCCGCCCAATGGGCCTTTGGGTGGAACTAAGTTCCACCAAAGCAATCCTGATTAAAATTCGCTTTCGTGGAAGTTGCTTCCACGAAAACCAGACCCGCCGAACAGGCGAATCTGATGGCCTGTTGGTGGAACTAAGTTCCACCAAAGCGAGAAGGGGTAAAGCGACGCCCAAATCTTGCCTCGTTCGCTTCTCATGGAGATGCTTCCACCAGAAGTCGACGGGGCGATCCGCTCCGTCCCCCCAAGCCATTGGCGGGGCCATGCCTGTCGATGCGAACATCGCGTCACTTCGTGCTGGGAAAAAAGGGTAAAAATTCCGCTCTATAAATGCCTCTTGTTCTTTCAAGGGGCAGGGAAGCAAGGCAGCGCATCCGGGGCTTCTTTCGGGGCCAGAATGGCAGGAATCCACGGACGATGCTCCCTTTTGTTTTATCTCCCACCCTTTCCTCCTCAAACTAATCCCTACACTTACATGCGCTTGTCAGGGCCGTATCCCATCGATATATTGGGACATAAATCAAAGGCATACAGATAACATCTTTTTACAATCAATCACTGGCTTGAATGCCAGAAATTCTCTATTGGGGTACTCCCCCATTCACCTTTAATACCAAAATTACCACTATGATCAAGTTTGTACTTGGGCTGATCCTCAGCCTCTCGATGACCCTATGCGTCGCCCAAAGCCCGAGCGGTTGTGGCTCGAGCAATTGGGCCAGCAGCATTACCATCAATCAAAACCAAACGTTTTCCGTTCCTTCGCTGAGTGGGGCCACCTACCGCTGGGTCGTATCCAACTCCAATTTGCTGATTGTCTCGGGCCAGGGCACTCCCACCGTGACCATCAAGGGCAATGCGAATGGAAGCGCGGTCCTCTATGTGACCCGCTACAAAGATAGGGTCAGCGCCTGCGCCGACAAGAAAACCATCACCGTTTCCCAAAAACCAAATGGTACCCTCTGTACCGCTTCGATTGCTTCCATCTGGTGCAACGAATACAACTCCAATGGCTACAACTCTATCATCAATACGGTCGTGAATGTCAGCAACCCCTTCCAAAATCCAGCTTGGGTAGAAGCCAGCTTTAACCCCGCCTACCTGAGTGGACTGCAACTCGCCGGCGGTGCCTATTCCATCTCGGCGGGTGCCACGACCACCATCCCTTCCCAGTTTGCCATCAATGCCCAGAACAACTTCCCCGGTGGTTTTTACGTCCCCATGCGGGTCCGATATACCGATTTGGTCACCGGACAGGTCTGCACGGTGACCTTGAATCCCCTGGTCACGAGTTGTGGAGGCGGCCTTGGCAATCAACGGCTCGCTGCCCCCGGCACGGTCCCCTCGGCCAATGATCCTTCCATCGAGCCGGTCCACATTGAATTGTATGACCTGGACGGAAAGAAGGTCATGGACCAGGACATTGAGGGCAACCTGCCGATCCTGAACAGCCAGCATTCGGGCTTGCACATCCTGCACATCCTTTACAGCGATGGCAGTGGCCGCAAAGAGAAGATCATGCTGGAAAACCGCTGATTCCAGGCGTTTTTCTTCGTTGAAGTAATCAAGGGCGTGGCTTGGGCTGCGCCCTTTGTTGTTCGCTTTCGTGGAAGTTGCTTCCACGAAAACCAGATCCGCCGAACAGGCGAATCCGTTAGCCTCTTGGTGGAAGCAACTTCCACCAAAGCGGGAAGAGTAAAGGGAGCGGGGCAATTTTCTTCCAGCTGCTATTTTTTCGTTATTTTTATTCCTCACTTAAATCTAGTCCGCATGTCCCGAACAGAATTGACGGCCGAAATTGAAACGCTGGTGGCGACCTTGCCTGACGAGGTCCTGGCCGACGTGCTGTCATATCTTCGCCGGGTTCGGGAACAGGCTGAATGGAACAACGATATGAGCCAAAAGCTCGGCCAAATCATTGCCGAGGACCGCGAATTGTTGACACGGCTGGCCCGTTGAACTCACCCCATTGACTTCTCGCTTTCGTGGAAGTTGCTTCCACGAAACACAGGTCCGCCGAACAGGCGAATTCAATGGCTTGTTGGTGGAAGCAACTTCCACCAAAGCAGTCCTGATTAAAATTCGCTTTCGTGGAAGTTGCTTCCACGAAAACCAGACTCGCCGAACAGGCGAATCCAATGGCTTGTTGGTGGAAGCAACTTCCACCAAAGCAGTCCTGATTAAAATTCGCTTTCGTGGAAGTTGCTTCCACGAAAACCAGACTCGCCGAACAGGCGAACCCAATAGCCTCTTGGCGGAACCAAGTTCCACCAAAGCAATCCCGGCAAAGCCCCCCGCCCATTCCGCCCCCATTTCCCCTCAAGCACGTCCATTTCCCAAAAAGAAATTTGCCCCCGAACTCCAGTTTTCCCTTCCCGCCTCCTAATCAGGCCTTTCTCTACTTTTGCCGCCTGCCCTTCACTCCGCTCCCTTCTCATTTACACCTTTAAAGGTTAACTTCGCAGCATGCGTGCGCATTATATAGAAGAAGAAGTCCGACAACGGCTGACATTTTTGGATGGATGGAGCTGGAACAAGGACGGAATCGAAAAGGATTTTCAATTCTCCGACTTCACCGCGGCCTTCAGCTTCATGACCCGGGTGGCCATCCATGCGGAAAAAATGGACCACCACCCCGAATGGCTCAATGTGTACAACAAGGTGCAGATCCGATTGTCGACCCACGATGCGGGCGGCGTGACCGATCTTGATTTTAAATTGGCAGAGATCATCGACAAGCTCATATCAGGAAAATGATTCAGGTTAACATTATCAATACGTCCGACAACCCGGCTCCCTTCTACGCGACCGACCTGTCCGCCGGGATGGACCTCCACGCCTCCAATGAGGAGGAAGTACTCTTGCGCCCGCTTCAGCGGGCCCTCGTGCCGACCGGCCTCTTCATCGAGCTCCCCGAAGGCTACGAAGCGCAGATCCGGCCCCGGTCCGGCCTCGCCTTCCGCCACGGCATCACCGTCCTCAATTCCCCCGGCACCATCGACGCCGACTACCGCGGTGAGATCAAGGTCCTCCTGATCAACCTCGGCAACGAGCCCTATATCATCACCAAGGGCGAACGCATCGCCCAGATGGTCGTCGCCGCCCACGAACGCGTCGAATGGCAAACTGCCCAGGCCCTCAGCGCTACCGAGCGCGGCGCCGGCGGATTTGGCCATACCGGCAATTGATTCTCCTACCATCTAACGCTCCTTACCCATGAAAATCATCATTCCCATGGCCGGACGTGGTTCGCGCCTCCGCCCCCATACCCTCACGGTCCCCAAACCCCTCGTTCCCATTGCCGGCAAGCCCATCGTGCAGCGGCTCTGCGAGGACATTGTGGACCTTTACCAGGGAAATGTGGAGGAAATCGCCTTTGTGATTGGTGATTTCGGCGCGCAGGTGGAGCAGGACCTCAGGGAAATTGCCGCGGGATTGGGCGCCAAAGGCAGCATCTATTACCAGGACAGCCCGGAAGGGACCGCCCACGCCATTTGGATGGCCCGCGAATCGATGGACGGGGAAATCATCATTGCCTTTGCCGACACCCTTTTCCAGGCTCACTTCACCCTTGACCGGGAGAAGGACGGTGCCATCTGGGTCAAGCGCGTCGACAACCCTTCGAGCTTCGGGGTCGTGACCCTGAACGAATATGGGATCATCCAGGAGATGGTGGAAAAGCCCCAGGAATTCGTGTCTGACCTCGCGATCATCGGCATTTACTATATCCGGGAAGGCGAGCGGCTCCGCGATGAAATCCAGCACCTGATCGACAATGACCTCCGGGAAAAGGGGGAATACCAATTGACGAATGCGCTGGAAAATATGAAGGACAAGGGCGCCCAATTCGTCCCGGGCCAGGTCAATGATTGGATGGACTGCGGCAATAAGGCGGCGGTGCTGGACACGACCCACAAAATCCTGGATTACGATACGGCAGCCAACAAACCATTGGTGGCCGACAACCTCCAACTTACGAACAGCATTGTCATTCCGCCCTGCTATATCGGTGAGGGCGTCGTGCTGGAAAATTCGGTCGTCGGTCCCCATGTTGCAATTGGACACAATACACACATCCGAAATTCCGTTATCCAATCATCCATCGTCGGAGACAACTCTTCAGTGACAAATGCCGTTATAGATAATACGATGGTCGGCAATCAGGCGCTGGTTGAATATCCGGCCGGAAATTTGGATATTGGAGACTTTAGTCGGGTGAAATTCAATGCATAAAGCAACACGCATATTCCTTCCCACTTTACTGTTTGTAGGACTTTTTTCGGCCCAATTGTGGGTGGGAGAAGGCGTCTATGGGCAACGGGGAAAAAAGAAAAAGGACAAAGATCAAACCACTACCACCCGCTTCAAACCGAGTGATAAGAGCAAGGTAGATTATTTGTTCATCGAGGCATCGACGGAATATGTGAAGGGCAATAGCGAAGAGGCCCGGGAAATATTCAAGCAGGTGCTGGAAATTGATTCGAAGCACCATGCCTCCATGTACAACCTGGCAAAGATTCATTTTGAGGCGGGGGAATACAAGGAAGCCGTGAAGTATGCGGAAGAGGCCCTGGAACTGAACCCGGAGAACTATTGGTACTATTCCCAACTCTCCGACATCTATGAGTCCGCCCACGACCTGAAATCTGCGATCAAGGTCCAGGAACGGATGGTCGAGCGCTTCCCCGAAGACATCGACGCCCTCTTTGACCTCGCCCAGTTCTATATTGGCGACAACGATTATGAGAAATCGGTGGCGGTCTACGACCGCATTGAGGCCCAGATCGGGATGAATGAGGATGTGGTGTTCCGCAAACACCAGCTGTACCTTTATCTGAACCGCCCGGAGGAGGCCCTGGCCGAGATCGAGAAGCTCATTTCCTTTTTCCCCAACGACCAACGCTACTACCAGGCTCAGTATGACCTCCTGATGATGAGTGGCCGGGAAAAAGAAGCCATTCAAACCCTCGAACAACTCCTTGAAACCAATCCCAACGACGCCTTTGCCCTGTTGGCCCTGGCCGATTACTACAAATCCGAGGGGGATTTCAAGAAATCAGATACCTTTTTGTTCCGCGCCTTTGACAATGACCAGGTGGACCTGGAATCCAAGGTCAAAATCCTAAGCGCACTCTACCCCTACGCCGAACGCGACCCCGAGGTCCGCCAACGCATGGAGGAATTGGGCAGCCGCTTGTACGCTTCCCATCCGGAATCGGCCCTCGTAAATGGCGTCCGTGCCGACATCTTCCAGGCCGCCGGCCAACAGGATTCGGCCCGTGCCTATTACCGCAAATCTTTGGACATCGATCCCAGCAACCAGCAGGTCTGGCAGGAATTGTTGTTCATTGATTCGGAAAATGGCGACTATGCGGCCCTGGAAAAAGATGCCGAAGAGGCCCTCGAATATTTCCCGAACCAAACCTTGTTCCTGTATTTCTTCGGCGTGGGCAGCGCTGAGAACGACCATGCCGACGAGGCCATCTATGCGTTCGAGAAGATCAAGAAAGTGGGCTCCTCCAGTGCCAACGGAAACCAGGAATTGCTGATGCAGGCCTACCTGTCCCTCGGCGATCTCTACAATGAACTCGAAGAATTTGACAAGTCGGACGAGAATTTCGAGGCGGCCCTCGAGATTGACGACGACAATCCTTTGATCCTGAACAACTACGCCTATTTCCTTTCCCTCCGCAACGAGCAGCTGGACAAGGCGGCCAAGATGGTCCAGAAGGCCCTCGAGGTTTCTCCCGGCCAAAGCGCCTACCAAGACACCTACGGCTGGATTCTCTACCAGCAGGGCGATCTGAAAGGGGCCGAGGAGTGGATCAAAAAGGCCATCGACAACGGCGGCCAGGGCGAGGTCTACGAGCATTATGGCGACGTGCTGTTCAAGCAGGGCCAAGTGGAAACGGCTCGGAAGTACTGGGAAAAGGCCTCAGAGACCGGCACGCCGGTCGACATTGATCGGAAACTCAAAGCTGCTGGCAACTAACGCATTTCTATGAAGCGCATCCCCTTTTTATTTCTGGTATTGGGCATGGTCATCGTGCTGGCGGGTTGTAAGAACCGCCGAAACCGCGACAACGCCCCCCGCGTGAAGGGACTCACCAAGGAAGAAATCCTGAGCAAGCAGCACGATGCCAAAGCCGACTTCCACTTCATGTATTTCAAGGGAAAGGCAGATTTTGAAACCATCAAGGAAGACAAAAGCGAGGGCATTGGCTTTTCATACAAGGCCTACATCGCCAAGGACAGCCTGATCTGGGCTTCGGTCTCCAAGTTTGGCATTCCGGCCGGCACCGTCCTGATCAATCAGGACTCGGTGAAGATGCGGGTGAGCCTCGAGCGCTTTGCGATCATGTGCGACTTCCGCGTACTGTCGAATATGATGGGCATGCAGGTCGATTTTGGATTGGTGCAGAGCTTCTTCACCGGCGATCCGACCCTGAACCCGAGTGCATTGAGCCTCGTCCCCAATGAATCCGAAGAATTCATTCTCCGGGAAGACCGTCCCCCCTACCAAGTGTCTTGGTTTTTGAACGGACGCCACTACAAACTGGATAAGATGGTGGCGGAAGATATTAACTTAGGCCGCAAATCGACCATTACTTACAGTGACTTCAAGGATATTTCCGGGCAGAAAGTTCCGGGTCGTGCCCTCATCGAGGCAACCCAGGGAGCCAAAACCCGTATAGAATTGGAGCATTCAACGATAGAAATTGAACCAAAAAAGACCAACTTCCGCTTTAGGATCCCCGATTCCTATGAAATCCGGGATTGTTCCATGCAGTAAATCTTCTGCTGCGCGTTGGCTTTGGCTCGGTTTATTCCTCCCCTTATTTTTCCTGTCCTCCCCTCTTTTCGGCCAGCAATCGGCCCGATTGGACTCCCTGCGTGATGCCCGCGCCCGCCTCAACCGCGAAATTCTCAACCTGAATACCGCCCGGGACAGCACCCGCACCAAGAAGGAGGCCACCCTCGCCCAGATTTCCGTCGTCACCCAACAGATTCAGCTCCGCAAGGAACTGCTGCGGACCATGCAGCGGGAAATTGACCAGTTGAACACAGAAATCAAGGAGACCACGGAAAATATCGCGGCGCTGGAAGAAGAGATTCAGGGGATTCGGGACGAATACGGAGACCTGATGGTCGTGACCTATAAGGCGATGCACAATAAATCGAGTGCCTTCTACCTCTTGAGCGCCAAGAGTGTGAGCCAGGGATACAAGCGGATGCAGTATTTCAAGGCCATCTCGCGGATGCAGGAGCAGCAGGTGCAGTTGTTGAAGGAGAAAAAAGCCGTTCTGGATCAACAAAAATATGAATTGGAGCTGCGGAAGGTGGAGAAAGAGGCGTTGGCGCAGGAGGAAAAGAAGGAGCAGGGCAAATTGCTCGCGCTGAAAAAAGAACAAAAACGGCTGCTGGCCCAGTTGAAGGCCGACGAAGAAAAATTCACCGCCCAGATCCAACAGACCAAGAGCAAGATCACCGAGCTGAACAAGGCGATCAGCAAGGAGATCGAGCGGTTGGCGGCGAAAAGCGATAACAGTGCCGCCGCCAAGGCGCTGAGCAAAGATTTTGCGAAGAACAAAGGGCGTCTGCCCTGGCCCCTTCCGAAATCGGTGGGCACGGTGACCCGCAAATTCGGGAAGAATAAGCTCCCCGACTCGAATACTGAGATTGACCTGCAAGGCATTGACATCGCGACCCGCGAAGATCAATCCATCCGGGCCATCTTTGGCGGCAAAGTGGCCCAGGTGATGCCCGTGCCCGGTCAGGGCAAAATCGTCATTGTCCAACACGGAGATTATTATTCTGTCTACGCCAACCTCAAGGATGTGCTGGTAACGGCTGGGTCTGAGGTGCGGATGCTCCAAACCCTCGGGGTCGCCCGGACGGATGGCGAGGGAGCTTCCAAGGTTCACTTCCAAATCTACAAGGGCAGGACCCCTCAGAATCCGGAATCCTGGTTGGTGAAAAAATAATCCCTCAACGTTCAACCTTTTGCTAAGTGGCTTGTCTAAGGGCTGTTATCTAAGATGGATCACCTTGGGAATTCCATCTTTTTCTGTACCTTTGAACTACACTAAAAAGTAATATTTGAATTATGTTACCTTCGGTAATCGCATTTGGAATCGGCACACCTGAATTGATCATCATTCTGGTAGTTGTCCTGTTGCTCTTTGGCGCCAAGCGCATCCCTGATCTCGCCCGTGGTTTGGGTCGGGGCGTACGGGAATTCAAAGACGCATCCTCCGAAATTCGCCGCGAGATCGAAAGCGAAGGCAAGAAAGATGCCGCTTCCTCCTCGACTACGAGCAGCGAATCCTAACTCGAAATCATTTCAAAAGATATCTCCCGTATCGCGGTTCCGCTCGGTACGGGATTTTGTTTGCCCAATAAGAAAAGGTCCCCCCGAATGCAGGAGGACCAATCACTTACTACTAACTAAGGTTTACTCAACAACCAATTTCTTCACCAGCCTTTTCCCTTCCATTTCCAGCTCCACCAGGTACCAACCAGCCGGTATATTTTCGAGATGGAATTTCAGTCCTTCCGCATTCCGCTCCATTTCCACCCGCACTTCTTTTCCGAGACCATCCAACAAGCGCACCCGTTCGATTCCCCGTTCCGCCGGGACCTTCAATTGGGTCGTGTGATGGGCCGGATTGGGAAATAGCGTCACCGCCGCGTTCAACTGATCGTCCAATGCGGTCGGTATGCAGCTCAATGGGTTCGGGGATGGAGTGCGGGAAAAGGTCCCGTTCACTACGCTCCAATCCTCCCAGGTGCCCCCATTGCCCATCTCCCAATCATTCAGGTCGAGGAACTGGCTTCCGGTCGCCTCGCCATTGATCACATAGGCCTTGACGGCCGTGCCATTGCGGTCCCAGGTCAGTGCCTGGCCCGCCACACAATTCTCGGGACTCGGATCCGCCAATTCACAATTCGGACGGATGAAATAGGCGAAGTCGTTGTAGTTCGGCGCTTCGCCAAAGACATAGGCTTTTCCATCCGGCGCGACGCAGACCGCGGTGTACTCGTCACAGGCAATCCCGCGCACATTTGGATTGCCTTCGGCGTAGATTCGGGCCAGGAAAGCGGTGTGACGGCCTTCGCGGGTGGGATTGTCATAGTGGGTATCGGTGATGACATTGCCGAGGTAGGGGGCATCGAAAAATGCCGTGGTGTCGATGGCGGCGTTAGTGGCAAATGGATTCGCCAGGGCCGCCGCTGAAGTGATGGTGCCGTTTTCCGCAGAGAAATAAATGCCTCCCAGGACCGCCATGCCCGCGCTCGTTCCGCCCACGGGTACACCCGCGGCCATCCGGGCGTTGATCGTGCTGGCCACCGCATTGCCCCGCCAACCGCGGACATAGTCCCATTGGTCGCCGCCCGCGAACCAGATCGCGTCGGCCTCGCTGATCCGACGGAGGACGTACGGATCGTTCGCCGCCTGGTCATTGTCAAAGACAATGGTCTCCACTGAATTGACCGTCACGCCCAATTGGCTGTACAAATAATTGTTGTAGCCGTCCGAACCGGAGTACCGGAGGACCAGGACATCGCCGCCATCGGCCCGGTTGAGGAACCAAACCATCGCATCGTCATTCTCACTCGCTCCGCCCATCAACGTCACCCCACCGGTCGGCGTCACATTCACATTTGCCGTGTCCCCGGTGAAATAGCTCGTATAATTGGCCGTACCGGACTGGCGATTCCCGCAATTGGGCGCGCTTCCATTCCGGTACCGCCAGCGTCCCCGGTCCACGTACCATTCTTCCCAATCTCCGCCGCTGCCCGATTCCCAGTCGTACAGGTCAAACCAACGCGATCCGGTCGACGTCCCGTTGATCCGGTACACCTTCAGCGCCTCCCGGCCCCGGTACCAATCCAAACGCCGTCCCGGCCGGCAGTCTTCCGGCCCCGCATTCGACAATTCGCAGTTCGGCTGGATGAAATAGGCGTAGTCATTGTGGTTGGGCGCGTCTCCGTAGACCCGCGCCAGGCCATTGGGCTGGATGCAGATGGCAGTATGCTCATCGCAGGCGATTCCCTTCACATTCGACGTCCAATCGGTATAGGCCCGCGCCATAAAGGCCACGTGACGGCCCTCCCGGGCGGGATTGTCGTAGTGCGTATCGGTGATGACATTGCTCAACCAAGGGGTATTGAGAAATGCTTGGTTGGACAAGGTCATGTCGTTGTTGTACGGATTGCGGAGCGCATTCCGGGAGGTCACCGAGCTGTTCTCGGCGGTATAGTACATTCCGCCCTGGATGGCCATGCCGGCACTGGTCCCCCCAATTGCCGCCCAGGCCGCGATGCGTTGGTTGATGGTCGAGGCCACCGGACTGTTGCGCCAGCCGCGCACATAGTCCCACTGGTCGCCTCCGGTGATCCAGATGGCGTCAGCTTCAGCCAGCCGGCCGAGGACATACGCATTGTTCGCAGCGGCATCGCTGTGAAAGACAATGGTTTCCACCGAATTCAGAGATACGCCGAGCTGGCTGTAGAAATAATTGTTGTAGCCGTCGCCCCCGGTATAGCGCAGGACCACGACATCTCCCCCATTGGCGCGGGACAGGAACCACGCCATCGCATCGTCCTGCTCAATGCCTCCGCCCATCAGGGTCACGCCCCCGAGCGGCGTCACGGCGAGGTCTTGGTTGGAGCCCACGCGGTAGGACGTATAAGTCTGGGCAAAAACTGGTGAGATGGCCAGCAAGAGGACGAGGACAAGGGAGAAATGGGTTTTCATGGCTGGTAAATGAGGGTTTCAAATTGGTCTGCAGTTGCATAGCCGCGGTACATGCCGTCAGAATTGAAGGGCATGGAGATGTTTCCGCGGGCATCGACCGCGATGAGGCCGCCTTCTCCTCCGAGGGGAAGGAGCTCCTGGTGGACGAGGCCGTGACCGGCCTGTTCCAAGGTCTGCTGCCCGTATTTCATGCGGGCAATGAGGTCGTGGGCCACGGCCCGCCGGATGAAGGCTTCGCCATATCCGGTGGCGGAGACGGCAGCGACGCCGTTTTCGGCGTAGGTACCACAGCCGATCAGGGGAGAATCACCGACGCGGCCCCAGCGCTTGTTCGTCACGCCGCCGGTCGAGGTCGCGGCGGCGAGGTTCCCGAATTGGTCCCGGGCCACAGCACCGACCGTCCCGAATTTCTTCTGCTTTTCCAGGACCGAATGGTCCAGGGCCACCTCCTGCGAATCGCGAATCAAGGCCAATTGGCGCTTGCGGAAATCGGTGGAGAACCACTCGTTCCCGACAAATTCGAGGTTGTGCTCGCGGGCAAAGGCCTCGGCCCCGGCTCCGATCAGCATGACATGCTGGCTTTTCTCCATGACCGCCCGCGCGAGGCGGATCGGGTTGCGGATGTGCTGCAATCCAGCGACTGCCCCCGCGTCCTGGGCCGCTCCATCCATGATGGAGGCTTCCAGGATATGGCGCCCATTGTGCGCAAATACCGCTCCTTTCCCCGCATTGAACAGGGGACATTCTTCCAGCACCTCCACCGACGCCACCACGGCATCCGCCGCTTTCCCTCCATTCTCCAGGACCTTTTTCCCCGCCCCCAACGCTTCCTCCAATGCCCCGTGGAACTGTCGCTCCAAATCGCGGGTCATCTCCTCCGGCAAAATGGTCCCGGCTCCCCCATGAATCGCAATGCTGTATTTGCTCATAAGCTCAATTTAAATTCCGGGGGAGGGGATTCCCTCCCCCGAACATATCTTGTTTATCGTTGGATGACAAGGCGTTGGGTGCCCCGGCTGTTGTCGCCGAAGAAATGCATCAGGTAGCTTCCCGGCGCCAATTGCGAAATGTCGAGATGGGTTTCCTGTTCTCCCTGCGCAAAGCGGCCGAGGACTTCCTTGGCGACCACCTGCCCGTGCAGATTGTAAATGTGGACCATCAGGTCTTCCGGTTTTTCCAGGGCGAGGCGTACCCGAACGGCGTCATTGGCCGGCTGGGGGAAGATGTCCAGACTGGTAAAGTTGCGGCTGAGCGCCTCCTCCACACCGACGACGTCGGTGACCTGGATATTGTCAATGGCGAGTTCGTTGCCGCCATTCCCCGGTCCGACGGGTTCGCTGGAGTTGTAGGGCTGGGTAAAATTGCGGAAGGCGATGTGGATGGTCTGATTTTGGTAGCCATTGGCGGCGAGGTCGATCATCCGGGCGACGGGAATGACGACTTCACCCGTGTCTCCCGTGTCGTAGACCGGGGCCAGGGCCGAGAAAGAAGAGATCGCGGTGTCGGTACCGATGAAAACCTGGTAACGGTCCCGGAAATCGCCCGAGGAAGTGATCGCCATGGCGTCCCAGGTCAGGACCGCATTCGCTCCGATGGAGATCGCCGGGGTCACCATCCAATCATTGGAAGGCCCGGCGTCGTTCTGGTACCAACTGACCGAGAAGGCAGCGTTTCCATTTGTCCAGCCTTGGGATGAGATGAACCTCGTGGTCCAGGCCGAATCGGCCAAGGTCGCCAAATCTGGGTCGTCGGGGGTCAAACCGTCCAGGTTGACCAAATGATAATCGGCGGGCATGCCGTTCTCGAAGTTTTCGAGGTAAGTGCCCTGGGCCTGCGCAGAAAGGAGGCCACAGCATAGCACGACAAAGAGTATGGGTATTCTCATAGCAATGAATAGTTTAATACGGATATAGGAAATGGACTTGTTTGGAAACCAAACAAATGGGAATTCAGACGGGGAGTGCTATTCAGCAGTTAAAAATGGGCTGGAGGCCGATCTGAGCGGCCGTTTTGAAGGGGGTATGGGATGAGTTGAAAAACATATTGCACCAAAATATAGGGAAAAAGGAGAATCTCCGCAAGGACTGAACGTCAGAAGAGCGTTCTGGACTTGATTCAACTTTTGAAATTTCCTTAAATTGGAGGGAAGAATCGTCTACTGGTACTTTCCCATGAATGTCTACGCTTTTATCACGCCGGCCGTCCTGATCTTGCTGATCGCTGAGGTTATTTATTCGGCGACTGCCCGCAAGGGGCTCTATTCCTTTCAGGATACCATCGCCAATATTGGGACCGGAATCGGCAACCAATGTGTCAACCTTGCCGTGGCTTTTTTTGTCTACAAATGGTACGGCTGGCTCTATCAATTCGCCCCCTGGGAAATTCCTGCGACCTGGTATTTTCTCATTCTACTTCTTTTGCTCCAGGACTTCGTCTTCTATTGGTTCCACCGCATTGGCCACACGATCAATATCTTCTGGGCCGCGCACATGCCCCACCATTCCAGCGAAGAACTCAATTTATCGGTCGGTGTCCGGGCCAGTTTCACCCAGCGCCTCTTTCAATTCCTCTTTTTCGATTGGATTCTCGTGCTGGTGGGCTTCTCTCCGGAAATGGTCTATGCGATGGCGGCGGTTCACCTGTTCCTCGCATTCTGGCACCATACCCAGGTCATTGGTCGCCTGGGCTGGTTTGAGAAATTTTTCGTCACTCCCTCCCACCACCGCGTCCACCACGGCGTCAACCCCCAATACCTCGACAAAAACTTCTCCGAATTCCTCATCATTTGGGACAAGATTTTTGGGACCTACGAACCGGAAGAGGAGGAAATCTGCTATGGTCTCACCCATCCTCCCCGCACCTGGGATCCGATTTTCATCAATTTCCAGTACTGGAAGCAGTTGTGGGACGATGCGGTAGCGGCTCCGAATTGGTGGGACAAAATTCGCCTGTGGTTCATGCCATTGGGGTGGCGGCCCCGGGGGTTGGAGGAGACGGACAAGGAAAAACGCATTGGGTACACGAAAGAGGAGCAAATCAAATTCACGAGTCGCCAGTTCAAAGGCGTCAAACCCTATCTGCTGGTGCAGGTGGTCATTGGTCTGGGCCTGTTGCTCCTCACGATCAACATGCAGAATCCCCTGGACGCATGGGCCCGCATTGGACTTTCGGCCACGGTCTTTTTCATGATCATCAATTGGGGAGCCCTCATGGAGGCCAAATCCTGGGCGATTCCCGCCGAGCTCATCCGCCACCTTGTCCAAGGGCTCACCGTCGTGCTCCTCCTGGAACGGGCCGGCATGTCCGATTGGACTGGTTGGCCTACGATCCTGACCGGGCTGATTGTGGGGGGAAATATTCTTTTCCTGAGCTTTACGCTGAAGCGCAATGTCTACGAGGGCGAAACCTCAGAACCGATGCCCATTTGAGCATCAATATTCTCCATAAAAAAACGCGGGGCCGAAGCTCCGCGTTTTTTTATGTCTGTTGAGCAGTGCTTACTGCTTGGTAAATTTCTGGGTATAGGCCTTCCCGCCGGCGACGACGCGGGCGATGTACATGCCCGTGGGAAGATCGTACATCGGAATCTCCAGGTTCATGATTTCCTGGGTGACTTCGAACTCCTGGTCGCGCAGGATGCGTCCCTGGAGGTCGGCGATGACGAGGCGCAGCGAACGCTCTTCACCCGCGCGGAACTTGACGTTCAAGAGTTGGTCACTCCGAACGGGGTTCGGATATACGGCCACGAGACCGAGGTCATCGAGGTCGAACTGGACTTCAACCACCTGGGAAAGGGCCGTCGCACCGTTCAGGTCGACCTGCTCGAGGCGGTAGAAGTTGGTGCCGGGCTGGGGATTGTTGTCGAAGAAGGTGTACTGGGTGGCGTCAGCTGTTGTGCCGGCGGCACCTACGGTTCCGATATCTTCGAATTCGCCCTCGGGAGTGGCCCGGAGGACATTGTAATGGGAGCTATTGCTTTCGACCATGGTTTCCCAATCGATCCGGGTCCGGACGCCGACCTGCTCACCGGTCACATAGTTGTAGGTGACGGGCAGTACGATCGGAACGGAGATTTCGGAGTTGTCAAAGATGGCGGTATCGTCGCCTTCGTTGTCACAGTTGGGGGCAATGGACAGCAGGGTCGCCGGCCAGTTCATGGGCGCGCCGGCCTGGCCGGCAAAGTAGGTCACGGCGGGAACGCCGTCGACGTAGAGGTAGGCCATTCCAGTGGACTGGAAGTATTCGAAGGCAAAATTGCGCCAGGCTCCGTCATTGGGGACATCATCCAGCCCACCGAAGAAACCGAATACGGTCAGGTCGTGGTTGACGTTGACGCCGCCATTGAGGGTGGAGAATTCAACTTTGAATTTGGAGAATTGGAGGCCCATGCGGAAGCGGGGACCTGAACCCGATGTGGGTTCCCGGGTATAGAAATACGCCTCGGTTTCGCCGTTGGTACGGCGGTAATCGATGGAAAACCGCAATTCAGGCTGGTCAAAGTACCCGGAAGGGTTGGGAAGCACCATGTTGATGTTCTCAAAACCGCAGTTGTTCGGGGTGACACAGCAGGGATCACAGTTGAAGACGCAGCAAATACCGCCGGGGGAAGAGGTAAAAGTACCAGGCGCGAGGCCTTGCGGCGTGCCATTTCCGGTCGGTTGTGCTTCGGCGTTGGCGCCGGAAGTCGTGGCATTGGGTCCAATGTCGGCAATGCGCTCATTGTTCCCATTGTTGTCCCAAGTAAACAAACTCAAAGTCTGCCCGGATACATTGGAATTGGTACCGACAAGCAAGATCAAAGCAGCAACAAGAAGTAGTAACTTTTTCATTATCAGAAACTCAGCAAGCACACGTTCTAGCATTCGAAAATACACATTTTCACTGACTATTACAATGTGCTGGTAATCAATAGATTTCAAAACAGCCTCTCTTCTTTAATCGGAAAGGCCCTACAAACAGAAAGCAAAAATCACGCCAGAATGTTCCCAAATTCAGCGGTTGGGAACGTCCGGCGCGGTATCGACCCGTCACCTTTAAGACAGGCCGACAGGGCTATTCCCCTAAAAGATGAGAGAATAATTTTCGGGAAAAGGAATCTTTTCCGAGTTTTGCCTAGCTGTTCAAGCATTATCTTTTCAAATCTTTATGTCCGACCAGCCCGACCACAATCAAGATCCTTTCAGCGAAGAATTCCAGCAGGACCCGTTTATTGAAGATCACTTCAGCAATCGGCGCCAACAGCAATACAGCAATTATGGTACGCCACAGCCCGGAGGCGGTACCCAAGCCCTGCCCGAAGCCACCGCCATTCTTGTCCTTGGCATCCTCTCTTTGGTCGGTTCCTTTTGTTACGGCATTCCGGGGTTGATTCTCGGCATTATTGCTGTGGCCATGGCCTCCAAACCCGAACGGCTCTACCGCGCGGACCCTACCCGCTACGATTCTTCGTCCTACAACAATATGCGGGCGGGAAAAATTTGCGGAATCATTGGCCTGTGCCTCTCCATCTTGATCGGTCTCATCATGTTCATCGCCATCATTGACGCGCTGAGCAATCCGACCTATTATTGATTTTCATTTCCCACTCCCCAAATCCAACCTTCTCCCATCCTAAAGTAACCGATGTCCTGGTCGCTGACCACTTGAATGGCATTGGAATAGGCGCGTACGCGGGTGTACTTGACTGGTAAAATTTCCTCTCCCTCGCTGGTCCAAAGTCCGTATTTACCAGTATGCCGGACGGGCGCGAGTCCTTCTGAGAACTTAATGGGATGCCAATAGGAGAAGGTATTTACAGGGTAAAAATCGCAGTCGTAGAGTTTCCAGCGTGAGCCGAATTGGACGGAGAAAAAGTACTCGCTCGACATGAGTTGGTCGTAGGATTCTTTGTACTTGCGGGAGTTGGAACGGTAGTCGCGGGACAACAGATTCGATTTGTAATTGGGATAGAAAAGGGTTTTGGAAGCGGGCAATAAAAACCGTCCCTTGAGCTCCGTGGGGATTCCTCCTTTTTGCAGCACCTTGCCCTCCCGGTCAATGATTTTTTCTTCTCCTCCCTGCACTACCATGGCCCACCCACACGAGAAAGGCAATGCACTTTCATACGCCGGCGGAATGGCCCACCCCGTCGAATCGAGATAGCCCCATTTACCTTCGTACTTGGCCGCCGCCATACCTTCCTCGAAGGGCCGAACCTGCTGGAGCTTCATCCGGAATTGCTCCTCGCCATCACGTCCGAAGAATACATAGGCCTCTTTTTCCTGGACAATCCATCCTTCATTGGGATTCGCGCCTTCATGGATCGTACACCGCTCGAGCGGCCGAATCCATTCCCCCACTCCATTGACCAAGCCGTATTCATTTCCCTTTTTCACTTTCCAGATTCCATTTCCCACCCAACTGATGTCCCCATAGCGAGGCTTGAGCTGCCATTTTTTGTCTTTTCCCAGCAACCCCCAGCCTTTTCCCGTCCGAACCGCCACTTCACCCTTGTCCCCCACAACGGATATGTCCAGGTAAATCGGCTCCACCAGGATAGCTCCGCTTCTGTCCATCAACCCCTTCCGGCCGGCCAGTTCAATCCAGCACGCCCCCCGCTCAAAGTTTCCGGTTCTCCCTCTCAACTCCACCCGGCGCTGGCTGCCATCCTCGCGGAGGATATAGGCCTCCTTCTTCTTGAAGGCCCATGCCGCCCCATCCCGAAAATCGCGCACCTTGTCGAAATCAGGCTCAAAGACCCAATCTCCGCGCTGGTCGACATAGCCCCATTTTCCTTCGGCGCGTACCGCTGCCAAGCCTCCCGAGAAAGGCCGGACCTCTTCAAACCGCGGCAAAATGGCCATTTGGGAAGTGGAATCCATGAATCCGTATTCCTTGGGCATCTCGCCGGGAACCCACAAGCGTTGGCCGTTGTGGTCGATGCTGGAAAGGGAATGGTACTCGGTGGGAATGGTCACCTTGAAGTCGGTATCGATCAGCCCCCAACCGTTGGGGCCGACCACTTTGGCGTATCCATCTGAAAAGGACTGGGCCCACTTGTAGGTGGGCTCCAACAGCACTTGGCCGTCCTCGACGGACATATAGCCCCATTTTCCGCCTTCGATGCTGAGGTAAACCGTTTGGCCGCGGCCATTCAGCCCGCGGACGACCTGGGTCGATGCGATCCAGGATTTGCCCCGGACCCTTTCCTCGCGGACTTTTCCCCCAATGTTGAAGGGCGCGATGCCGTCCACGGGTTCCCCCATCCAGGCCATGTTTTTGAAGTTCCGCAACTTGCCCTTCCGGTTGACGAGGACGAACATTCCGTTCGATAGGCGGGCGCGGGCCATGGGCATGTCTTTGTAATCCCCGAATTCGAACCAGCGAAAGCGGGGCGGCTGGATGAATTTTCCGGTTTGGTGGTTGAAGACGCCGTAAAGGTATTCGCCGCGCTGCTGGATGGCGACGAGGCTCAGACCGAGGCCGCGGTTGACGGTGACGGAGAGGAATTGGGGTTTGTAGCGAATGTCGCGGTTATCGGGGTGGATATAGCCGTAGGCCTGGCGGGGCTCGGACCAGATGAATCCCAAATCGGCGATGGGGTTGTTGATCGGCGCGCGGGTCAGGTTATCGACCGATTCTCTTTCATCGGCCACCACATAAAACACCTTCTCCGGGTACAATTGCCCCATACGTGTCCCGTTAAAACCCACTGAATCTCAGCTGATTGGGATCAGGTCT
>CAWUKT010000007.1:0-130879 GCA_963923035.1 uncultured bacterium | reverse complement strand
GAATTGCGGGAAATCTTCTGCTTTTGAATTTGGGTGTCCCAGCGACGAAGTCAGGTGGGAGGTGAATCGGAACGATCCAGCGTGTCACGGTCAATTTGGATTCAATTTCTCAACTACCGGGTCGATGAATTGCCATTGAACTTTTTTGATGGATATGTAGATGGAGCGAAATTCACTGAGCATCTGAAAACGTGGTTCTTTGGGGCAGAATGGTACGAAATATATGATTTCATCGAGTATTTGGTAGGGTTTGAACAGCGTCTGCACGATATGGGCTTTGCTGCGAAGTGCAATGTGGTGCTCAAGGAAAGTCTGGCTGGGTACAGGGTGGTCGAGGACAAGATCATCCAGGTGACTTCCGAGGGAGAGATCGGTGAAATTGAGGAGGCGATCCAGTCCTCCGATCAGTGGAAACCCGTCTCGATTCATCTCAAGGCCGCATTGGACCTCCTCACCCACCGCAAAAATCCCAATTACAGAAACTCAATTAAGGAATCCATCTCAGCGGTAGAATCCACGTGTAAGATCATACTCGGAGATGAGGCTGCTACCTTGGGGAAGGCCTTGAGTCAGATTGAAAAGTCCCACGATCTCCACGGGGCGTTGAAGAAAGCCTTCCAAACGTTGTACGGCTATACCAGTGATTCGGGAGGCATCCGCCATGCCCTGATCTCCGACGACAACCATGTCAGCATGGAGGAAGCAAAATTCATGTTGATTTCGTGCTCGGCCTTTATCAACTATCTGAAATCGAAGGTTTAGAAAGACCCGAGTGGCTTTGGGCAATTTCCATTCCGCTAAACCAGCCGAAGTAGAGCAGCCGCTGGGGAGAAGGAGAATCAAGCGGGAGAGGAGGAGTTGGAACAAAAAGAAACTTAGCCCAGAAATCACTAAATTCAGCAAAGCCCTGATTCCCATGAGCCTGACCCCCAAAGCCCAAGAAATCTTCGACCAAATCAACGGCCCGGACACCAAGTTCGGCGACCTCCGTAAAATGGCCAAAGTCATCAAACGCGACCACGCCCTGGCCCTGGAACTCTGGTCCACCGGCTCATTTTTCCCCCGCCAACTCGCCATCCTGATCATGGACAAGAAGCAGTTGGACCAGGAGCGGATCGACGAATTGTGCCGGGACATCCAGGCCCACGACTACGACCAGCAAAACCAGCTGGCCGATTGGTTGATGGCCAACCAGTTGGTCAAGGACAAGAAGATTCTAGCCTTGATGGGGAGCTGGGACCAAAGCCCGTCCCCGCTCCAGCGGCGGATTTATTGGTACCACCAGGGCCGGCTCCGGTGGACCGGACAGACCCCGCCCAACAATACCGAGGCCTTGCTCGACGCCATCGAGCAAAACATGGCGGCCGAAGTCCCCGAAGTCCAATGGGCCATGAACTTCACCGCCGGTTGGATTGGGATCTACGATACCGCCCACCGGGCGCGCTGCATTGCGCTGGGAGAGCGCATCGGCCTGTACAAGGACGAAGTCGTGCCCCGCGGCTGCACTCCCAGCTACCTCCCTGAGTTCATCCGCATCCAATCCGCCAAGGTCGAGAAGTAAGTCCGCCTTCCCGGCCCCGCCCATTTCCCGAAGCGATCATTTAAACATGATCTAACATTCCCGGTTCAAAAATTGGCTAACTTACTGGAGCTAACGGAACGCTAATTTTACCACCTTGAAGGCTATATTTCAGGCTGCTTTGACCGCAGCCGCCCTCTTACTTGCTCAGTATGCATTTTCCCAGGTCAATATCGGCGGAATAGTCAACGCCTATACGTCGGTCGTGGCCATCAATTCCACGACCAATACCCTCTCGGTCGCCTCTGCGGCCAGCTTTTCAGTGGGGGACCGCGTCGTGCTGCACCAAGCCCGGGGCGCGACCTATGTGACCGCGAACAATACTAGCTACGGCGACCTTATCAGTTCCAACCAGGCGGGTACCTACGAATGGAATACAATCTGTTCGATCTCGGGCAATGATATTCAACTGGCGGAAGTGTTGGCCCATACTTTTGACCCTGCCGGCACGGTCCAGTTGGTGAGGGCCTTCCGGGCCGAGAACGCCACGGTCACGTCGGCCCTGACACCGGCCGCCTGGAACGGGGCGGTGGGCGGAATCCTGGCCTTGGAAATTGACAGTACCCTGACGCTGAATGCCAATCTGGAAGCCTCCGCTACGGGTTTTCGGGGCGGGAGCCGTTCGGTTGACTTTTACAATCCTTCTTTGTGTACCCGCACGGATTTCTTCTACACGATCGGGAGCGGATTGGCGGGCTTCAAGGGCGAAGGAATTGGTGTTGCGACCACCGGGCAGGAGACGGGGCAGGGCAAATTGGTCAATGGTGGCGGCGGAGGAAACCACACCAATGCCGGTGGGGGAGGAGGTGGAAATGCGGGGAATGGCGGAAATGCCGGACAGGAATGGGGCGGTTGCAGCGTGGTGGTCATTGGCGGGGTCGGAGGGCAGGCCGTGATGAGTTCCAATGCGAATGAACGGGTTTTAATGGGGGCTGGAGGCGGAGGTGGACATCAAAACAATTCGGTAGGAGGAAGCGGGGGCAATGGCGGTGGGATCATCATGGTCCGGGCGAATGCTGTGGAGGCGAATGGGTTTGCGATTCGAAGCAATGGAGGGGGCCCTTTGGCGGCCGGGATTGATGGTGGTGGGGGAGGTGGAGCCGGAGGAACGGTGCTGCTGGAGGTCAATGGTTATGTTGGAGCCCTAACGGTGGATGTGCAGGGGGCGAATGGAGGTACCTGCGCCGCCAACCACGGTTCGGGCGGCGGCGGTGGGGGCGGATATATCTGGCACAGTGGCGCGACCTTGCCCGCCAATGTGACGACCTCCGTGGGCGGAGGGGCGGCGGGATTGACCGCCGCCAACCAAACGCGGGGCAGCCAGCCCGGTGGAGCGGGGGCGGTCCTCAGCGGTCTCACCCTGGCAACCGGGGGAGCGGTTTTCCCCGGCTGCGACAGCGTCCTGTCAGCCGGAGGTCCCCTGCTGCGCGGGCTGGCCCGCGGCGAGGGCATGGACCTCACCTGGGAATTCCCCGAAGGCATCCACCCTGAGCGGTTGTGGTTGGAGCGGAGGATGGAGATTGATGGGGAAGGCGAGGGCGTAGGCATTTCCCCCCAACTGAACCACTACCACGATCCCCAACGGCACCAAGCCTATCGCCTGGTCGCCGAATACCCCGACGGCGATACCCGCTTTTCCAATCTCCTATTGGCCCGGGACCTGTTTCCCCGCCCCCAACTCCTCCTTACCAATCCCCAGGTCGGAACCGATGGGATCCAATTCACCCTCTTGGACTGGCCAGGTGGAGCCACCCAGGTAAGTCTGCTCCATCCCGATGGACGGATTCTGACGCAGAAGGAACTGATAGGGGACGGAAGGATCGACGGGAGCCTGGGCATTGGCTTGCCGGGGGGAATATATCTGTTGCGGGTGAGCGCTGGGAGGGAGGTCTTTCACCGCCGGGTGTTCCTGGTTGAGCCATAACCTATTCGGTCAATCACCCTGAAGACGAGCCAGTTAGGAGGAAGGACTTAGGGAAAAAAGAGCCAAAGACCGACCGGAAGCAATAATTCACCCCCCAAGGAAGGGCAAATATCCAAAGAAAATGGTCAATGTCGGCTTTCCGTCAAGTCCTGCTGAAGGGGGGAGTTTTTCGGTTTGAGGGCTAGGAAATTAAGTGTGTACAGTATAGTTTTACTTCACTGCTGGTACATAACAATCCAAGTAAATAGTTTTAATTCGGTTTTAAATTAGTCTATACGTCTTCTGTATTGGTATATACTACCCAGTTAGAGGTTCGGTCTGATTGCAGATCACAGCCTCCTATTCATCCTATTTTGTAAACTATTTAAATCTTTGCCGTATGACGAAAAGTATCCTCTTATGGGTTCTTCTCGGGGCCATTCTATTCCCCGGATGCTCACCTGAATCTCCCCTTGATTCCACTTCTGCTGTCCCCTCCAACCGGGCGGTTGTCGGGCAAGTGGTGGATGGAAATCCCCAAATGACCGTGGAATCCGCCCAATTGCGGATTGCCTTCAAAGAAGTCTACGGCGTAGAAAGCGCGTATGACTTTGCCGTTGAGGACGATGGCCAGGGCGGCTATGTATTGACCGGCTACCTGGAATCGGCCGGCGATATCTTCACCAATTTCGCCATCGAATTGGAGATCGATCCGGCCGGAGAGCTTGGATTCGGCCCTTTGACGGAATCCCACAGTTGTTCTTCCTGGGGGAATTGTTCGGGGTGTAGCCTCAAAAACACGCCCGGTGGAAAGTACTACTGCAAATGTATTTCCATCAGCGATCCCTGGGCCCCGATGGGAGGAGCCTGCGACTACTCCTCCAGTCCCAGCATAGCGGGCGAGAACAAAACCGGCGCCAACCTGGAAGCGTTGGTCAGAGCCCTGAACTAATTCCTTTGACGAGGATCTGTCTTTTGCTGCGTGCCCGCCGGGGGCGACGCCCAGCGGAGCCATGACTGTCCTTTATTTAACCACCAACCAAACATCTCATGAAAATTACTTCACTCACCACCCCTCTCCTCAGCGCCTCGCTGCTGCTGTTCCTCCTCTTCGTCAGCAGCTGCTCGAAGGTCGAAGACCCGGCTTCCGGTACTGACGAAACAGGCCTGGCCAACCGGGCGGTTGTGGCGACCGTTGACAACGGCGTTGCCCACCTGATCGTGGACCCAGCCGACTTGACCGTGGCCTTCCGGGAAGGATACGGCTCCGAAAATGCCGATGATTTCTCGGTGCAAGAGGTAGAAGGTGACTATTACCTCCAGGGAATGTTGGTCAACCCCGATCAGACCCGGACCACCTTTGCCGTCCAATTGGAACTCCTGGACGACGGCGACCTGGGCTTCGATCCACTGGCCTCGACCCAGAGCTGTACCTCCAGTACCAACTGCAAGGGCTGCTCCCTGACGGTTCTGAGCTCCAATGCGGGCTACTGTGATTGCGTCAAGAAGCAAGACGAGTGGGGGGGAGCCGGCCGCTGCCACCATTCCGTCAAGATCGAAGCACCAAGTGTGGCCGGAGAGGGGAAAATGGATCCCTCCGATGGGAGCCCCGCCCTCAAACGGGTCATTGCCCACCTGAACCGATAACCTGATTCCACTGACCTTGGTCGTGGATACCCCGATCTATCTGCACCTACATGCTGTCTTCTACTTGGAAAGCAGTTGCAGTCGGCTGCTGAGTCCCTGGCGCCATCCACCCCGATGCCGCCCCGACCCCAAATGCCCCGTCGGGCCCGAAAACTTTAATCCATTATTAATCACAACAACACTCATGAAACTTTTTTCCAAATTGAACCTTTTGATGGGCGCCGCCCTCGTCCTTTTCATCCTCCCCAGCTGCTCCACCGTAGAAGATCCCACTTCCGGGAACCAGGAGACAGGCCTGGTCAACCGCGCGGTCATTGGAACCGTCCAGGACGGTGACGCCGAATTGAGTGTAGACCCCGCCGAGCTGCGGATTGCCTTCCGCGAGGCCTACGAGACCGAAAATGCCGATGACTTCTCCATCCAGAAGGGAACCGAGAACTATTTTCTGGTGGGTATGTTGATCAACGCCGACCAAACCCGGACCACCTTTGCCGTAGAATTGGATCTGAGCAACGATGGTGACCTTGGCTTTGATCCCACCGCCTCCACCCAAAGCTGTACCACCAAAAGCAATTGCAAAGGCTGTAAGCTGAACGTGATTGACTCCACCAGTGGCTGGTGTGATTGCGCCAAAGACACCAATATTGGAACGGAAGGCAGCTGTACCCACAAGGTCACGGTGGAAGTACCCTCGATTGCTGGAGAGAACAAGAAAGACTACGACGAAGTTGCTCTGGGCATGGTCATCGATTACCTGAACCGCTAATGGGCCAGGCCGCTGATCTCGGCTAGAAGAGATGGGCAGTCGTAAAATCAGAAAAGCTCCTTTCCCGGCGGGAAAGGAGCTTTTCGTATGTAGTTGTAAGGTCTTACTTGGTAAAGGAGAGCTGGTTGCCGTAGGCCGCCAGATCCGCCAGGTCCATCCAGAACTGGCCGCTGCTGTCCTTCACCCGCTTGGCACCGGTATAGGTTGCGCCGGTGGTGAGGTCCGCCATCGAGTCGTCCGCTTTCTGGTACTTCCGTCCGTAGGTGCCCCACGGGTTGCGGACCAGGATCGACAGGGTCGCGCCGGGAAGCGGGTTCTTGGGGGCGTAATCCAATACGGAATACTCGTGGCCGCCGACCAGTCCCTTGACCATCGGTTCGCCTGCACTTCCCCCTTTGCCTTCGATCTCATCCTTCGAGTCAAAGATTTCCTGGTTGGTGCCCATCGTGACCAGCTTGCCCGCATCGATTTTACCCTTGATCTTATCAAACAAGGACAGTTCGCCTTTGGTATAGACCCCACTGCCGAGGTCGCCGGTGAGGATTTGCTCCTGGACCACGTAGTTCATCACCTTGGTCACGATGCCCGCCGGGAGGCCCTTGTCATTGAGCATCTTGCGGAGGTCGCTCTGGGTCACAAAGGTCTTGGCCATCAAGTCGCCCAATTCGGGAACAACCTGGCCGCTGAGCTTCAGTAGGGTCTGGAAATCCTCATGGTCGGGATCATCCGTATTCAGGTCGGGGATGATGGTCCGGTTGATATAATTGGCAATGACCCCATTGGCCGCACTCCGGCCGGTATCGATGGAGGCCTGCTCGGTGTTCTCACCCGTGATGTGCTTCAGCGCCGTGCTGCCCCAGCCGCCTTCGATCATCCCGTAGGATTGGGACTCGGAGGTGAGGTCGTCCTCTTTGCCCTGGAATCCGGCTGCCACATAGGCCTTTTCGTACATCTTGACCCACATCGGGCCATTGGCGTAGAGGTCTTTGTTGGCAGACCAACTATTGTTGGTGGAGGCAATGGTCTTTTTCACCGTGACGGAGACCGCGCTTCCCTTGGAGTCGTACAGGAGGATGGTCACCGTACCGTCGCCGTGGTCCTTCATGTGCCGCTCAAAGTGCCCCGGTTTTTTCGCTGCGACCGTGGCCATGGAAGCCATCAGATAACAGTCGCCAATGCCGCCCTGCTGGACGTCTTCCACCCGGGCTGGATGGGGGAAGAGGGGATAAGTCATCGGATTCTTGCGGTCCATGTGGGTAGAATTGTCCACATTGTCGACCCGGTTGACCCCAATGAGCGTGTCCTTCTCGACGTAGCCGTCGGGGACAGCCTGATAGTTATCGCCCGCCTTGGTCTGGTCCTCTTTGGAAATCTTGTCGTGGTCATTCTTCTGGACCGTAGTATCGGAATCGTCCCATTCCCCAATGATCTTGACCACTTTGCCCTTCTGCCCCGTCCCGATCTTGGTCTTCGATTTATCAAGGATATCGGTATCCTCTTTGAACATACCTCCCTTTGGCGCCGATTTGTCTTCGGACTTGACCTGGCCGGTAATCCGGGGGTCGTCGACGACATCCCCCTTCATGATCCCCAGGGATCCCGAGGTCGCCGCAATTTCTTTCTTCTCCTTGACCAGGGCCGCCTTGATTTGTTGGACGGCAATCTTCTGTTTGAATTCTTTTTGGGAGATGGAATTGTTGGTCGGGTCATTCCGGAACGCCTCTTCCTTGACCCCAAATTGCTGGAGCCAGGTCGTGAACAACGGCTCCAGGGCCTTCACCGCGGTATTTCGTCCGGAGATATTGTCTGAATCCAGGGCCACGTACGCGGTAACCTTGTCCTGAATCTGTCCTCAGGTGCTGCGGGAAGAGAACATGCCTCCCGGCGCTTCCTGAATGTCCGGCGTGACAATTCCGTCGAGGTCACCCGGGGTGCGCTGCACGACCGAAGCCGTCTGGCGTTGAACGGGAGCCTGAAGCGTAGAAGGAGAATTGCCCAGGTTGATGGCCCGCTGAAGGGTCTGCAACTGCTGGACCTGGGAGCTGCTGTTGGCGCCATGTTGCATGCGCCGCTGCACTCCGGCTTCGGGCCGCTCGTCCTTGAATTGTTGGGTACTTTCCGAAGGAGAGAACGCACTCTCCATCGATTCGGGGGACTGCTCCTGTAGTACAGGGCTTTGATGCGTCGTTTCCATAGACAATTGGTTCTTCTTGAATTGATCGAATCGTAAGGGCTAGCTAGGTGCCCTGTCAAAAAATGCACAGCTTAAACGATTCAAATGTACGGAGAGCAAGTTGGATTGTTTCGGTTCGGGAGCAAATAAATATCTAATGTCGGCCTTTTTACGTAGTTGGTCGAGTGGGAGGTGGGGGAACAGGGAGGGGTAGGGAAATGGAAAAGGAGGAAGGTGGGGGGATTTGGTGGGGGCTCTTTCTGATCGCTTTTGCTATAATTCGGGAGAAACCTGCTCCCAGACTCCCGATTGGCCCTTCGCCGAAGTCATCTTTCGGGTGACCCGCGGGTTTTGGTCGTCTGTTTCGATGCCTTGCGGCCATGAAGGGAGCTGTTCCGAATTCCGAACCCGCATGCCCGGGTTTCCGACTCCGACGGCCGAGTTCCCGACTCCAATATCCGAGTCTCGAACTCCAATTCCCGAGTTTCCGACTCCGATGGTCGAGTCCAGCACTCCGACGGCCGAGTTCCCGACTCCAATATCCGAGTCTCGAACTCCAATTCCCGAGTTTCCGACTCCGATGGTCGAGTCCAGCACTCCGACGGCCGAGTTCCCGACTCCAATATCCGAGTCTCGAACTCCAATTCCCGAGTTCCCGACTCCAATGTCCGGGTCCGGAACGCCAATACCCGGGTTCCCGACTCCGACGGCCGCGTTCCGAACTCGGCTGGCCGGGTCCCCAACCCCAATGACGGAGTCTCATCAACTGAAATGGCAGTTCAAGGGGATATTGCCAGCTGGAATACCCGTTCCCCTTATGCTGTGTCCCTACCAATAACTGTACGGACTTCGGTTTCCCCTCCGAATGAGCAGAACTCAGAGAAATTGAACCCATATTTAAGGAGTGTAGCCTGGATAGGAAGCTCGATTTTCCGCGGTGATGCTCCGGGGGATGCGCCCGGGGCAAGCCATCTCAGCCGCTGGAAAACCCGCCGGAAAAGCCGTCGGGGAAGCCATTGTCCGGATTGAATAGATATTGGGGAAGTGGTGTATCCAAAATGGATACGGTTGAATGAATGCTGCTTTTGAAGGGCGGTTTGGACTAAAAATGGGTATTGGGGAGCTTGAGGGGTGCTTGTGGAGCTCTGTCTTCCTAAGTATGGGGAATTTTTTTATTTGGAATGTAATGCTGAAGGAATACTTTTGGGGAACAAGTATGATCGACATTTACGACAACGATCGGTGGACCAAGGTTTATACAATCAGCCAGCCTAGCTGTATGGACTGGGAACGTCTCCCAGCCCCTTGTTGAATTGATTTGATATTTCCTATGTCAAACATTTTTGTGAACCGCCTCTCGGCGGCCCTGTCCGATGCCGACGTGGCGCGGATCCTGTCAGCTGTTGCTGACGTGGAGCAGAACATGCCCTTTCTGATTGGTCTGACCGAGCAGGAGCGGCGTTACCTCCCCAAAATCAGGCGTCAGAACCGCCTGTTTGTAGAAGAAGCCGTGCAGGCCCTGGACGAGAACCAGACCTGGATGCCCGGCTATGTGAATCCCCTGGAAATCCGCAAGGACTTCGCGCTGTACAACCAGTTGCGAAAGGTGGAAATGGCCCTGGGCCAGCTGTACGAGCAAGTCGTCCATACCCGGATCCTGGCCGGTTCGGAATCCTACCAAGGTTCCTTACTGTTTTACCGCATGGCCAAGCAAGCCGCCAATTCGGGCGTCCCCGGCGCTCAGATCATCGTCGACATGCTCGCCGAGCGCTTTGAAAGCAGCCGCTCCGGCAGCGAAGACAGCGGTGAGGTCCTCCCGGACCTGCCGGACGACCCGTCCAGCGATTCCTCCGCCCCGGCCAACCCGGCCGACAACTAGGAATGTGCCAACGGGCACGTGAACGAGGCGGCTCCGCTCGGGCGGGGCCGCCTATTTTAAAGCACTTGGGTACCACGTGGCCACAAGCGTCAAGCGCGGGGCCAGCATCGTCAAAGGATACGAGCAAATCGCCGACTGGCTAGGCATGATGTAAAGACAGCTACCCTCACGGAGCCACCCAAACCGCCCGGCTCACCCATTTGCCCTCTGCCTCCAAGCGCAGCCAATACATCCCCGCATCCAACCCCGTCAGGTCCAGCCGCAGGGGCTCCCCGGCATTCGCCATTTCCCGGCCCTCCAAGACCCGTTTTCCCAGCCCGTCCACCATTTCCCAGCACATTTCTCCCGCAATCCCCCGCTGCACCTCGACCTGGAGCCACCGCCGCGCAGGATTGGGGTAAACCACTAATGGGATATCGGCTCCCGGATCCACGCCCACCGGCACCGACAGCGAATCACAGAGGCGGTCGCCACAGCCCACCGTATCCGTCACCGTCAGGCAGACCTCAAAGTCGCACGCACTGAGCGTATCCGTCCAGGTCGCCGCCGTATTGACCACCGGCGCGGACAGGGCCGGACAATTGAGTTCCCAGTACCACTTCACCGGGCTTCCCGCCGAGGCATCCTGGAACTGGTAGACCTGGGGCGCGGGATTACTGAGGGCAAAATTGGCGGAGGGACCGGGCTGGTTGAGGACGTGGATGGTGATGGAATCGGAGAAGGACGGGCAACCATTCGAGAAAACGGTCAGGGCGTAGGTGGTCGTCTGGTTAGGGTAGGCCCGGGGATTGGGGATGGAGGGATTGGACAAACCGATGGCGGGGAACCAGTTGTAAAAGAATTGGGGGCCGCCGCCAAGTGCAGTCGCATTCAGTTGGATCGTGTCGGCATCGCAGAGGGCGGTATCGTTCCCGGCCAGCGCGATGGGCAAGTCCTGCACAAATACGGTGACGGTGCTGTTGGAGTCGGGCTGGCTGGGGCACCCGCCCCCGGAAATGGCGGTCAGGGTATAGGTCGTGGTGGAGTCGGGCCGGGCAAATGCGTTCAGGATCGTGGAATCGTTGAGGCCGGCACTGGGGGACCACTGGTAGGTATAGGGGCCGGGCGCACCGGTAATGGTGGCGCCGATGAGGACGCCCGGTGCGGAATCGGGGCAAATGGACTGGTTGGGGCCGCCCGTGACCACGGGAATGGGCAGGACGTTAAAGGTCGCCGCGGCCGTATCACTCGCATTGGCCCCCAGCGCGACCAACTCAATGAGGGGCATGCCCGCGCCCGTGGGCACCCAATTCAGATCGACGGCTGTCGAGACCAAGCTGCCGTCGACCCACCATTCGTAGGTAAGAGCGCCGGTGCTGGTATTGGTGAGGAAGAGGGTATCTCTGCTGCACAGCGTCGGGGCCGGGGCGGAGAAGCTGGCCGTGACGGTTTGGCCCATCAAAGGCGCACCGAACAGGATACCGAGGCAGAAAAATAGGGTAAACGGTTTGATCATGGCATTCAGGTAAATAGGGTCAACAATAGGAAGTAGGACCGGCCTTGGTTGCCGGGGTTTGTTACTGAATTTAACGGGAGGACGGGAGAAAATGTTCGGGAGGGAGGGGGAGGTGAGGGGTAATGAGCAAAGCCCGTGAGGAAGACTGCTCACTGGGTTGCTTGGCCCTGCTTCAGGAATGGGCTTTGGAAAACGTTACTCCGATACCTTCCGCAGGAACTGCGGAGAAACTTTCCAGTAGCCCCCGGTCCCGACTTCCACCGAGATCGTCTTCTTGTTGATCCGGAGGATGCGCCCCGTTTGTTCCACCCCGTAGCTGTCCGTGAACGCCACCAATTCCCCGACATGGAACTTGGCCATTTCCATCAGGTTCCCCGCCTGGTGGATCAGCTTGATCCGATCCACCACCATCTGGTTGAGCATCCTCAATTCGGCGTAGTTCATTTGGTGGACTTCATTTTCCCATTTGGCGATGAAGGCGGCCTGGCTTTGTTCAAGGTCGGGCATAAGTGGAATAGAATAGGTGGTAATTGGAGAGGAATTTACGGGGTTGGAGGGAAAATGGTCGGGAGAATTTATGCACATGGGAAGGGGAGAATGATGCGTGGCTGGGGAAACCTTGGGGCTGGTGGGCTCGGAGCTTGGTAGGGAATAAGGATGAGGTGAGGTGGCCCGGCGCTGAACTGAGCGCGCCCAGCGGCCGGCTGGGCGAGGCCTATGGGATCGCCGTGCGGGCCCGGCAAAGGGCTGGACTGGTCCAGCGAACCTTTGGGTTCCCCCTAAGGGTGAGCCGGGCCGTTCCAGCCAAGGGCTGGACCTGTCCACCA
Organism: uncultured bacterium; assembly: GCA_963923035.1. GTDB lineage: Bacteria > Bacteroidota > Bacteroidia > J057 > JADKCL01 > CAWUKT01. Next base: position 118,610 of record CAWUKT010000007.1, on the reverse strand, counting down.
GACCTTTGGGCACCCCCCAAAGGGGAGCCGGAGGGCTCCAACGAAGCGCTGGGCTGGCCCAGCGAACCTTTGGGTCCCCCCTAAAGGTGGGCCGGGCTTGCTCACCTCGGAGCTGGGCGTGCGCCACGATCTTTGAGGCGGGCCTGCTTTGGCAGCGGACTTGAGGAGCAGAATGGTGGCGGAGCCGAATATTGTTTGGGGGGAGCCAGGGCATTTCCGGGAGAAAGGAACGCGGGGCAGCAGGGCGTTGGCGCTTGCGGCAGGTGTCGGAGGCATTTCCAGGGAAGAAGCAATGGGGTCACCGGGAAAATTCAACCCGGCCATTTTCCCTAACTTTACCCCACCAAATCACACTATGGAAACCATTCATTTCGACAAGTCGCTGTGTGGGGTGGACTTCCTCGTGAATGTGGGGAGCTACCAGGACCTCCTGCGGGGCAGCTACCCGCAGGGCGTCCACAATACCGACTTCTTCGAGGTGTTGTTGGTGCACCAGGCGGAGGGCTTCCTCGACCTGAACCAGTCGCGGATTCCGTTGCGGCCGGGGCAGGTCATCTTCATCACCCAGTTCCAGCAACGGCGCTGGAACGTGGACATCAACCACCTGGATGCGACCTTCCTGGTCTTCCAGGAGGATTTCCTGAATGAATTCTTCGCCGATTACCTGTTTTCCTTCCGCCTCCTCTACTTCTACCAAAGCGTTTTTCCCCTCCACCTCGACCTCGCGCCCGGCGAGTTCGACCGGATGCTGGAAATCCTGGCGGAGATCAGGACGGAACTGAAACAGCCCAAGGTCGACAGCGCCCATATCATCCGCTCCCTGCTGTACTACCTGCTCATGCGGTTGAACCGGCTGTACACCGAGTTCTACGAGGTGGAGGTGGGGGTGAGCCAAAACAACCACGCCTTCCGCTTTCGGCGACTGTTGGAACGGCATATCCGGAGCAAGCAGCGGCTGGACGATTATACCGAACTCCTCGGCGTCAGCCGGGTCACGCTGAACAAGGCGACGAAGGCCCAATTCAATACGACGGCCAGCGAATTGATCAAGCAGCGCCTGCTGTTTGAGATCAAGAACCAGTTGATCTATTCGTCCCGGACCATCAACGAGATCGCGGATGACCTGGGATTCTCCGAACCCAACCACCTGACCCGCTTCTTCCGGAACCGCGAGGGGATGCCCCCGTCCGAATACCAGGTGGGTTTTCAGAATGGTAGGTTAATGGTGGAAAAGGGTAGATGAAGAATGGGGGAAAGGCGTGAGCTTTGTGGCGTACACAATTGTTCAAGTCAATATTATCCCATGAAGATTCAACTGATTCGAAATGCCACCCTCAAATTGGACTACCACGGCAAAACCATTTTGGTAGACCCGATGCTGGGGGAAAAAGGTGCCTATGATCCCTTTGTTGGTGGTCCGCGGAACCCCACCGTTGCGCTGCCGATGTCGGCGGATGCGGTGTTGGAAGGAACGGACATGGTGCTGATCACCCATACCCATCCCGATCACCTGGACCCGCCCGCCATTGCGGGATTGGACAAGGAGCTGCCGGTCTTCTTTCAGCCCTTCGATGCCGCCAAGATCGAAGAGCTGGGCTTCCCGAACGGCGCGGTGATCGACTCCTCCACGGAGTGGGAAGGCATTGCCATCCACCGGACAGGCGGTCGCCACGGCACCGGTGAGATCCTCAATATGCTGGGCGATGTCTCGGGCTTCGTCTTGCAAGCCCCGGGCGAGCCGACCCTGTACCTGGTCGGGGACAGCATCCTCGAAGAACAGGTCCGGGCGGCCCTGGCGACCTATTCCCCCGATGTGATCGTGACGAATTCCGGGGGTGCGGTGATCCCGGGCGGCGGCCTCATCCTTATGGACGAGGCGCAGACGGTTGCGGTCGCGGAGTTGGCTCCCGAGGCGGCCCTCGTAGCGATCCACATCGAATCGCTGGACCATTGCCATGTCACCCGCGAATCGTTGCGGGCGGCCGCGGATGCGGCGGGCCTTCCCGCCGGCCAATTCCATGTTCCGCAGGATGGCGAGGTATTGGAGTTTGAAGGGTAGGGGATAGGGAAATGGGAATGGAAGGGGTTTCCTTCGGCGTGAAAGCGGGAGGGGAATTCGTTCCATTCCCTTTCCTGCCTTTTTGGCCCCTTCCATCAGCGGAGGGAACTTGCAATTTGTCCGGTTCCGGTCGCTTATTGGTCTTGAGCCGAGCAGGGATTTGTTCGAGTTTTGCCGCTCCAACCTATAAACAAATGAAGAATCAACATTCCCTGCTTCCCGTGGTCCGGACCTGGACCATTGTACTGACCTCGATCATTGTTCCCGCGGCTTTGTTCCGCTATTTGCTACCCCACGATTGGCATGTATGGCTGTTCAAGCCGTTTTATGGCGATTATATCCCCGCGCAGACGGATATCCTGGCCAGCATTCCCGTTCAGGAATTCCTCCACCGCCTGGGCGGCGTCGCTTACATTGTCATTGGCCTCCTGCAATTCTCCAAGAGCTTCCGAAAGCGCAAACCCAAGCTCCACCGCAATCTGGGCAAGGCCTTTTTGCTCCTCAGCCTCGCCTTGGGCATCGGAGGCATCGTCATGTCCATCATTGTGCCGGCGGCGGGCTTGCAGGAGACGGTCCCAACGGTACTGTTCGCGGGATTGTTCATTTTCTTCACCCTCAAAGCCTACCAAACTGCCCGCCAAAAGCGCTTTCTGGAACACCGCGAGTGGGTGATCCGCAATTTTGCCCTTGGAATTGGCGTGGCGACCATTCGGGTTTACGCGGCCATTTTCATCAACTTCTCTCCCCTGACCATTGAGGAAGTGGTCATTACGACGTTTTGGTTGGGCTGGACGACGAATATGATTCTGGCGGAGGCGTGGATCCACGTGACGCGCCCGAAAGCCCGGAAGCGGGTCAAGGCGTCGTAGGAAGTGGGGGAAGCAGAAGGGAGTCGGGGAAAAGGGAAATGGTGGCGCTCCAGGTTAAGCGGTTCCTTTTCCTTGCACCTCGCTACCCAGAAGCCTAATTTGGGGTGATCATCCCGTATCGCCTATGGAATCCGTATTGCTTTGGACCTGGTCGATTGTGTTTGGGCTTTGGCTGCTGCTGACGCTGGTGCGGGCCTTTGGCCATGCCGCCCTGCGTACGTTGCGGGTGCCGCGGTGGTTGTGGCCCTTGCTGCCGAACTGGAATCTGTTCGCGCCGAAACCCGGAGTGGCGGATTACTATGTGATGTACCGCGATCAGCGTGGTGAGGGGGAGCCGGGTCCCTGGCTGGCCGCCTACCAGCCGGAGGCGCGTACGTGGTCCCACGGCGTTTGGAATCCCAACAAGGTCCAGGCCAAAGCCGTCTTCGACTGGGTCCAGCAATTGGCCCAGGCCATGAATGCGATGGAAGAGGGTGGCGAAGAACAGCTCTTACAATCCGCGCCCTACCTCCACTTGCTCCATTTCGTTCGCCGCTTGCCCCGGGCGGAAGCCCAGGGCCAAACGCAGTTCGCCATTGTGGTCCGGGAACCGGCCCACAATTTCGAAGGCACCTTGCTAGTCTCACCTTTCCATTACCTATGAACGACTTCCTGGCCCATATCGACCTCGTGGTGGCCGTCCAAGCCTTGCAAATAGGTGCGGGGCTGGTGATGGCGATCACGGCCGCCGAGATGCTGGTGCGGTTTGGGGCCTATGCGAATTCGGGTATCCTGAGTTGGGAATTGGGCCGGCTGATGCCGGCCATCGCTCAGCGGCCCTGGCGGCAACGCCTGGGGGATATTGTCTATACCGAGCAACGGTTCAAGCTGCTGTTTGTCCTGCGCCTCCTGGTGGGATTGGGAATGGTTGCCTGCGGTGCATTGTCGGTGCTGTCTTCATGGCTCATCGCCCCGGCCCTGTTGAGCAGTCTCCTCGTCGTCTACCGGGCGGGCCCCGGTCAGGACGGTTCCTTCCAACTCCGAATTCTGATCCTGGCGGTCTTGTTGTCCTGCTCCATTTCTCCGGTGAATTCCCTGACTTTCCGTATCGGCCTCTATTTCCTTTCCCTCCAACTCATCCTGTCCTACCTCATTGCCGGAATCGCCAAGCTCCGCGGCTTGACCTGGCGCGATGGCACTGGGCTCATTGGCATCTTTGGGACGGTTTACCACGGAAATATTCGGGTGTACAAGCTGTTGGCGGGACGTAAAACATTGTCCCAAGTCCTGAGCTGGGGCGTGATTGCTTTTGAAGTACTGTTTCCGCTGGTGTTGATGGGGCAGGGCGCCTGGGTGATGAGTTTGCTCGCCTTTACGACGCTGTTTCACCTCGCCACTTCCTTCCTGATGGGACTGAATGGCTTCTTCCTGAGCTTTGTCGCGGCCTATCCCACGCTGATTTTCTGCCTCGGGGAGTTGCCGTGGGCGAGCTGGTAGATGCCGAAACGTGTTGTCCATTTCACTGCATCCTTATTTACATAGACGCAGCCACTGCCTCGGTTCATTTCACCTTGGACTTTGGTCATTTCACTTTGATTTTTCCCTCCCCTGCATTCCCCCTCGTCTACCTTTGAACCATCTCATTGAAAGGTAATATCAGAATCAAATGAAGAGAATCACTGTTGCAGTTGTTTTGTTGATGGCAGTGGCCATCGGAATGACGGGCTGTTCTTCGCTACTGAAGTCGCGGGGCCTTCACCCGGATTATGAGGGCGAAACTTACGCTATGCAAGGTCGCCGGGCGCTGATCGTCACGACCAGTCATGGGGTCCTGAGCAAGCCGGGGGAAACGACCGGGGACGCGACGGGGGTATTTGCCTCCGAGATGACGATTCCCTATTACGATTTCCTGGACGCGGGCATGGAGGTCCACGTCGCGAGCATTCAGGGCGGCGAAATTCCCATCGACCCGGCTTCGTTCAAGCGGTATATCCGGACGGCCGAGGACGAGCGCTTCCAGGAGGACGCTATTTTTCTGGAAAAGGTGAAGAAGTCCATTCCACTGGAATCGGTTGATTTCAAGGACTATGACGTGGTCTTTTTCGCCGGGGGATGGGGGGCGGCCTATGACATGGGCTCGGAGTTGCTGGCGGAAAAAGTCTCGGACGGCTACTACAATTCGGAGCTGATCTATGGGAGCGTGTGCCACGGAGCCCTGGCTTTTACGCGGGCCAAAGACAAATCCGGGGAGCCGTTGATCAAGGGGCGCACGATGACGGGGGTGACCCAAAAACAATTGGACCAGCTCAACATCGAGTTTACGCCGCTGCACCCGGAGGCCGAGCTTAAGAAGGCCGGGGCCAATTTCCAGTGCAGTACGGGCAAGCGGGACTTTTTTGAGACGCTGACGGTTGTGGATGAAGAAGAGCGTTTTGTGACGGGGCAAAACCAGAATTCCGGTCACGAGACGTCGGCGAAGATCATGGAGATATTGAAGAACCGGGGCGAATAAGACCATGAAAAGTATCCTCTTAGCGTTGTTCTGGGCTTGGTTGGGCCTTTCCACTTCGTTGTTTGCCCAATCCGATTCCCCACCCAATATCGTCCTGATCCTGGTCGACGATGCCGGTCTGATGGACTTCGGTGCCTTCGGTGGCGAGGCCCAAACCCCGCACATCGACAGTTTGGCGCGGGCGGGCACCATGTTCACGAACCTGCACGCTTCCCCGGTTTGCGCGCCGTCCCGGGCCATGCTGATGACCGGCGCGAACAGCCACCAGGCGGGCGTGGCCAATCTGCCCGAGATGCTCCCCAAGGAGTACCAGGACCGGGAAGGCTACGAGGGCGTGCTGACCGACAGTGTCCAGACCATCGCGACCCGCCTGAAGGAGCGCGGTTACCGGACCTATACGACCGGTAAATGGCACCTGGGCCATGAAGACCGCAATTTACCACCGCAGCGGGGCTTTGACCGGTCCTTCATCCTGGCGGGCTCGGGCAGCGACAACTACTCAAACCAGGGCTACCTGCCCTTCAAGCCGACCACGAAGTGGTTCGCGGATGGCCAGCCGGCCGAATTGCCCGAGGACTTCTATTCATCGGCATTTTTCGTGGACGAAATGATCCGGTTCCACGAGGACGCGCCGAATCCCACCCAGCCTTTCTTCTCTTACATCGCCTTCCAGGCCGTCCACGCCCCGGTCCAGGCACCGGTCGAATTGGTGCGGAAATACGAAGACATTTACCAGAGGGGCTGGGATGAATTGCGGAATGAGCGCTACGAAAAGGCCAAGACGATGGGGATTGTGCCGCCGGATACGCCTTTGAATCCGGTGGGAGAGGAGTTTCGAAAGTGGGAAGAGCTTTCGGAGGAGGAACAACGCGTTGCGGCGATGGACATGGCCGTCATGGCGGGGATGTTGGAGGCGATGGATGAAAATGTCGGGCGCTACGTGGATTATTTGGAGGAAAAGGGCTGGGCGGAAAACACGGTGTTCATTGTGACTTCGGACAATGGGCCCGACGGCGGCGATTACAGTGGGATCATGGGCTGGGCAAAACGGAATGAGTTTCAGCGGGAATTGGTGGAAGGGGGGAAATACTACGGCTTCATCGGGCCGGAGTTTGCGACTGCGATTGCGGCACCCTTTTCGTCCTTTAAGTACTATACGGGTGAAGGCGGGCTCCGGGTGCCATTGGTGATTTCGGGGCCGGGGATTCCGACCCGGCGGACCGACGGCGAATTCTGCTTCATGACCGACCTCGCCCCGACCATCTTCGATCTGGCCGGGGCATCTCCCTCCGCGAAGGCAGGGTATGTCCCCCTGGCCGGGAAAAGTATGCTCCCGCATATCGAGGACCCTTCCCAGCCGATCCGTCAGCCCGACGAAGGCGTTGGGTTGGAAGCGGCGGCCTGTTCGGCCTATTTCCTTGGCGACTACAAGATCCTGCGCAACAACCCGCCTTTCGGGGATTACCAGTGGCAGATGTACAACCTGAAGCTCGACCCCGCGGAGTCGAATGATATTTCGGCGGAGTTTCCCCTCATCTTCCAAACCCTATTGTCCCGTTACGAGGCGTTCGCGAGGGAAGCGGGGGTGCAGGAAATGCCAAAGGGGTACAGTGCGCAAAAGGAGGTGGGTAAAAAATCGGTGCGGGCCGTTTTGAATCCATTCAAATGAGGACGGGAAAATAAGTGGGCTCAACGTTGCCGCACAATCTTGTGGACCTGCTGCGCGCCGTTGCGGAGGGTGAATTGGCAGAAGAGCACCCCCGACGGAAGCCCGGTGAGGTCCAGGGGAACCGCGTGTTGCCCGGCCTGGAAGCGCCCCAATTCTTTTTCCAGCACCATTTGTCCCATGATATCCATCACCCGCAAGGTCACTTCATCAAATTCCGCGAGGGCGAAGCGCAGGGTCGTTTCGGATGCGGCGGGATTCGGGTAATTCGGGAGCCACTGGAAACCCTGGCCCTCCTGCGGGGAAGGCGCGTCGGTCGTTTTCAGGTCAATGGGTTGCTGCTGCGTCACGCAGTGGGTCATGCCCCCGTATTCGTAGAGGTTCTGGACATTCATGCCGACGACGGTGCGGTTGGGGTAGAGGCTCTGGATGATGCTCATGGCCACGGCGTCGTTGGGATCGTTGTAAGTGGGGACGACGACAGCATCGTTGCCGATATAGTAATTGCAGTAGGAACCCCGAATGCCGGTATTGAAACCGGTTGTGGTCTGCACATCGTTCTGGGTAAGGGGAATCTTGATGATGGTGTACGGCTGGTTGTTGACGTTGCGGGCGTTGTAAATGGTCGTGATTTCATTTCCCGTCACCAACCAATAATCCAGGTTGAGGCTGTCCATGGTCACGATGGTGCTGTCGTTGGCGAACTTGACGAAGCCGTCGATGTGGTGGTCGGTGATGTCCTGGCCGTAGACGCCGTCCAGCCAGATGAAATTGGTGAAGCCGAGGTAGGTGGTCATGTAGTCCTCGATCTGGGCTTCGGTCAGGCCGGGATTGCGGCTGGAATGGGTGACGGAACTGCGGGTGGCCATCATGGTGCCGCGGCCATCATGCTCGATGGCACCGCCTTCGAGGACCATGGCACTCAGGTCGATCCGCGGGATGTTCACCGCGTTGCTCACCGACGCCGGGATGGCGTCGCACTGGGAATAGGGCGTGTCAAATCCCCAGCCGTTGAAGCCCCAATCAAGGATTTGGAGGTTGTCATTTTGGTCGTAGACGAAGATGGGGCCATTGTCGCGGACCCAGACATCATCGGTGGGGAAGACGAAGAAGTCGATGTTGGTGAGGGGAACCGAGGCGTTGTTGAGGAGGTTGGTGATATGCGAGCGGTGGGCATTGTCGTAGGCAATGATGTGGACCATTTCTCCGGTCTGGAGCGCATTCGTCAGGGTGACCCAGCCGGGCTCGACGTCGCCCTGGTAAAAGGGGCCGTAGAGGTTGTTGTGGGGCCATTGGAGCCAGGTGCCTTCGTGAGGAAGGTCCTCGCCGGGCATGCGGTAGTTCTGGCCGATGGCCGATTGGCTACCGATGAACCAGGCCAACAGAAGGAGGGTAGAGATGGACGGGTGAATGCGCATAGGGGCTCCAGGGTTGAGGTTCCAATTCCCAAAATAAGAGATTGGCCGTTCGAAACCATATTTTCTCCGTTTACGGGTGGGGCTTGGATGGGGTTTTGGCGGGATGGGGTTGGGGAAATGCAGGAGCAACCGTGAGGCTTACTTTTTGGCGCTTCAAGAAAAATCTCCATCTTAGAAGGGAAAGCTGTGCCAGGTAGTTATTTTTTGTCTCCACTCTACGACTGCCTCCACGTATTTATTCTGCTCGTTAATCAAAGGGAGGGGCCATTGTCACTGGGCCTCAGTGTGTTTTATGAAGGATCAACCGAACTACAAAGTCAAAATCCTGGTCTTAGAGGATGAGGTCATCATTGCCGATCACCTCGTCGAGACCCTGGTCGAACTCGGCTACGAGGTTCCCGAGGCATGTTTGTCGTACTCGGAAGCGGTTTCGGAAATCAAAAAAGGCGTTCCGGACCTGGCGATCATCGACATCAACCTCTCCGGTCGGAAGACCGGAATCGACCTCGCGCATTTCATCAACGAGGATTACCATTTTCCCTTCATCTTCCTGACTTCCAATACCGACAAGGCGACCCTGGAAGCCGCAAAGAAGGTGGCCCCCGCTGCTTTTTTGGTCAAGCCGTACCAAAAGGAGGACCTCTACACCTCCATTGAGGTGGCCCTGTTCAATTTCGCCGAGCAGCGCCGGCGCTCCCTCAACAAGGAAAACCTGTTCATCAAGGATGCCCTGTTCGTCAAGAAGAAGCAGACCTTCCACCGGGTCGAGCTCAAGGACATCCTGTACATCGAAAGTTCCCATATCTACCTGGACCTGGTCCTGCAGGACGGGGAGCGCTTTACGATCCGCAGTTCCTTCGCCCAATTGGCGGACAAATTGGACGGGCGCTTTGAGCGGGTCCACCGCGGCTATTTCATCAACATGGACCATCTCCAGGGAATTTCGGGTGCCCATCTGATCGTAGGTGGCCTGGAAGTCCCGGTCAGCAAAGCCCACCGGGAACGCATCCTGAAGGGCATTCAGGTCAGTTAAGCCTTTTATTTCCCACTCATTTCCCCACTTCCCAACCGGCCCCTCTGAAGCCGTGAGCCCCTTCCCATTTTGTTCGTAACAGTTCAGGGAGGTTTCAGAACAGAAAACCTGCCATTCAGAACATTTCTTTGGAATGCGCCCGCCATCCCGGCATTTTCGAAGCTCCACGTCAATCAACTAATATAGACAGCTCGCTGATGAAAGTTCCGGGGATAATCCTGGGAGTGCTTCTTTGTGTTCAGGTTTTTGGTCAGAATATCGAAGAGATCTCCAAGAAGGACCTTGTTAAGGTTTCGGGTGGAGTCGGTTTGCAAACCACAGCTTATGCCGCTGTGGGAACCGAGTCCAACCGGGACCCTTTCCTCGGCGTTCTGAACATCAACCTCAACATCAATATCCTGGGCATCATCCAGGCGCCATTCTCCGCCACCTTCAGTACCCAATCCATCGGCTTCAGCACGCCGCAGCCCTTCAACAATTTCGGAATCAGCCCCAAGTACAAGTCGGTGACCGCCCATTTGGGCTACCGCAGCATCAACTTGTCCGAATTCACGCTTTCCGGGAGTCAGTTTCTGGGAGCCGGAGTGGAAATCAATCCCGAGGGTTCCTTCGTAAAGGGAAAGGCCCTGGTGGGACGCTTCGCCCGGCCGGTATTCTTCAATCCGGACGGGACAGTGGCGTCTGATCCCAGCTTTTCGCGGATCGGGTGGGGGACCGGGATCACTTTGGGGAGGTCGGCGAAAAACGAAGTCTCGATCAATGTGTTCAAGGCCCAGGACGATCCCAATTCGCTGGAAGTGCCGGCGGAGGATGTGGGGATTACGCCCGCTGAGAACCTCGTGATGGGGGTGAAGGGGAAAAAGGCCTTGGGAAAAAAGGTCTCGGTGGATGGAGAATTCGCCCTGTCTTTCCTGACCAATGACATTACCGTCGCGCAGGAAGTATTGCCGGGCTATTCCTACTTCAACAACCTTCCCTTTTTCAGCCAGAATCCCACCAGCGAAGTCCGCAAGGCGATCATTGCCAGCGCGAACTACAAGCCTTCCTTCGCCAAATTCCAAATGAAATACCGCCGGGTCGACCCCGGCTACCGGACGCTGGGCATCGCCTTCGTCAACAATGACTACGAGGACCTCAGTCTGAAATCGTCCTTCGGGCTGATGGACAACCGCCTCGGCGTCAGCCTCTCCGGCGGTCTCCAGCGCAATGACCTCCTGCAACAGAAGGTCACCGGCATGCTCCGGCTCATCTCGTCGGCGAGCCTGAATTACCGCATCAACGATGCGTGGAATGCAGGCGTGAACTTCGCCAACTTCAGCACCGATACCCGCCAGCGGATCGTCCTGACACTCGACAGCCTCAGCATGGTCCAGACCACCAAGAACTTCTCCGCCAATGCGACCCGGACCATGTCCTCCGAGGATGTGAACGGCAATTTTACCGTGGCCTTCAACTACCAGGATGCGATCGTCGACCAGGTGCGGACGACCACTTTCTACAATCTGAATGTGGGCTACCAGCGCCAGTACATCACTTCCAAGACCAATCTGGGCGCGACTTTGATGGTCATGCACAGTGTGTTGGAGGAGGGCGACAACAGCAATATCGGCCCTTCGGTGATGGTGGGGCGGCCTTTGATGAAGGAGAAAATGCAATTGAACCTGACGGCGGCTTACCTGCTCGCCTTTCAGAATGGCGTCCAGGGAGGCGGCATCACCAATGTGGGCTTGTCGGGGAACTATGCCCTGACCCAAAAGCACAAGATCGGTTTCCAGGCTTCGAGTATCACGCGGCCGGTAGAGACGGGAACCAGTTCAGAATTCACGGCATCAGCCAACTACAATTATGCGTTTTAAGATGGATTTGAAACGGACCCTAGCCCTTGGAATGATCCTCATGGGCGCCTGCTGGAACCTCCTCCAGGCCCAGGTTTACCCCACTGTGGCCAACCTGGTCATGCCGTTTCCCCATTCTCCTTTCCTCTCCGAATACTACGCGCCCGGAGCCACTAAGATGCAGGTGACCCTCCAACTGAACGACTTCACCGTGGCCAATCAGCGGGTCAAGCTCGCATTTGAGATTGACAACGGAACGATCAACCTTCATACCAAAGCCAACTACTCCCCGGCAGGCGGGATTCTACTGTCACCCGGAATCCCGCTCCTGCTTCAGGGGAGCGAATTGTACGATGCGTTGAACAGCAGCAACCTCGAATTCTCGGGCCTCACGGCGAGTACCTTCAACCAAAATGGCGGCCAGATTCCGGAAGGCCAGTACGATTTTTGCGTCCGGGTGCTGGACTTCAACTCGGGCAAGGAGCTGTCCTTGCCTGCCTGCGCGAGCATCTTCGTCCAATACGAAGTGCCGCCGGTCCTCGTGACGCCGCAGTGCGGCGGCTTCATCCAACCGAGCAATCCCCAGAACATCCGCTTCAGCTGGCAGGTCGCCGGGGTGGGGCAGCCCAGTTTTTTCGGGCTGAATACCTATATCCTCCACCTCTACCAGATCACCGACCCCAATATCGCCGACCCCATGAACGCGGTCCTGAACAGCAAGGCCGTCAAAGTATTCGAATCACAACCCACTTCACTGAACACGTTCAATCTTGATTTCAGCACTGTTTTCCTCGTCCCCGGCCAGAAATATGTCTGCCGCCTCCAGGGGATCGGACCGGAGGGCAAGAATACCTTCCAGAACGATGGGTACGGGGAATGGTGTTGGTTCAATTATGGCTATCCGGATGATGGCGTCCTGGAGTTGCAGGATCCCTACGAGGGACGGCAGTTCGAAAAGACGGACCAGCGGGTATTTGTCTGGGGCGGCTCCAACCTGGCCGTGCAGAACCAGTCTTTTGATTACCAATTGACCATTGTGGAAATGCAGGATACGAGCCAGTCCCTGGCCGACGCGATGACCAACAATCCGGCTTTTCACACTGAAAACCTCCCCACCACGACGAACCTGACCGGAGCCAATTTCCAGTTGACGAAGGAATTGAACCCGGACAAAAAATATGCCTGGCAGGTCACGGCGTCCTCCGACGGCCAATTGGTGGCCGAAAGTGAAATTCGCAGCTTTTACAGCCATTCCCTCATCGACCATTTCTACGCCTCCAACCAGAAGATCAAGGTGGTTCAGACGGGGAATGCGGACCTGAATAATTTTGAAGGGACGGCCCGGATTCAGCTTTCGGGGGATGAAACGGATTTCGTTGATGTCCCATTTGCGGGGCTGGAGATCAAGGAAGTGGCCGGGCAAATGATCCTCAACAACGGCCAGATTGATTTCGACCTTTCGGAGCGGGATCCGCTGGACATCGACGCCCAATTGCCGGAAAATGGGACGGGTCGCTTGGATTATACGACGGGTACGATTGACAAGACGGGGTTGAAGGTCAATGGGCGGGTGGTTTGGTACCTGCCCCATGCGGTGGAGCCGGGCGAAGCGAATGAGGTGGTGGGGAAAGAAAGCACGTTTGTGATGAATGGGGACGGGGAATTGTCGGGAGAATCGGCCATTGAACCGTTCAGCACCATTTTACTTGCCCCCAAGGGCTTCGGCATCACCCTGAAAGAGACCAGCAAATTCCAGCTGGCGGACAATGAACTCGTATTGCAATTGTTGGGGAGTGTGGACCTGCCGGAAGGCGTCACGACCTTCAACGGCACGCCCATCACCATCGATATCCAGGACTATCAGGCCACCCTCGATTATATCGAGCTGCCGAATATGCTCAGCATCGTCAGCGGCGGCGTCGGCCCGATCCAGGGGCTCGGGCTTGAATTCATCCCCATTTCCAATGGGGTGATCGACCTGTCCGAAGACAAAAGCCCGGGCAAGCTGAACAGCAACAAACAGTGGAAAGGCTTCTACGTCCAGGACTACAAGGTGCGCATGAACGTGGTCAATTTTGACCCCACAAATCAAATCAGCGTTCCCGCCCGCCTCGACACCAACCTGACCCTGGACGGCACCAGCTTCCGGTTTTGGGTGGGCGGCACCGGTTTGACCTTGAAGACCACCTTTGAATTCAACGACAAGCGCGGCCTCCTTTTCAACAGCTTCCAGACCGAAACCTTTGAAGGCGAAATCGACATCCAGAAGTCGGAATTCAAAGGCGTAGAATTCCGCGGCACCACCAAGATTCCCTTCATCGACGACGACCGGGACTTTGATTTTACCATCCCCACCACCGAGACCGGGCTGGAAACGGGCTTTATCGAAGGCCTGGAAGACCTCGAATTCATCTACAATCCCTACGGCGGCGAAAACCGGATGGACTTCACGATCAACCGCGCGGTCTTTGTCGACAATACTTACCTCCAATTGAACTGCGACATCCTTTGCCCGGAACTGGACATCACCATCGAAGCCCGCGAGGATTTACGGGTCTATGGCGATTACCTGGTCGGGTTTGGAGGAAGAAATACTTCGGTGGTCCTCGACCAGCCGATCCAGGGCCGTTTCAAGGAATTGGACGTCACCGCGACCGAAATCGGGGCGGCGTTTCTGGGCAGCGAATATGCGGTTTCATTGGTCATGGAGTCCTACTTGTCCGAAGGTTTTACTGACAAGGAAGGGGGACCTCCCACCTTCACCATGTCCAGTGTCGCGGCGACTTCGGCGGAAGCTCCCGCCGGGACGCCGTTGCCGCAGCCAGCCGTGGAGGTCCCCGAGGACCTGAGCGAAGAGACGGAAATCAAGCCAACGGGATTCGACATCAACATCGAAACGCCGATCCTGGATGCGGGGGCCTACCTGCTGTTTGTGAACAATGACCCCACCTGGGGCACCAAATTCGCCGCTGGCGTCAATGCAAGCCTCAAGGTCCCGGCCCGCTACAACATGGGCGGGAACATGACGTTGGGCTTCGTGGACGGCATGGACTACTGGTACTTCGATGTCTATTTCGAAGATGTGGATGGCGAGGGGGTCCAGGTCATGGTCCCCGTCTACAATATCAAGATCACGAATATCGTGGGTGTCGAGGGGCAGATTTACCGCCATGTCAAGTCCTTCAAAACCGACGACGGCGACTTCGAATTGGAGCTGAGCCCGAATACCCAGTTTGGGGCCAAGATGTTCATGCAGTTGATCGATCCCTATGCCAAGGGCTTCATCTACCAGGCGGATTTGGGCCTGCAGACCGAGATTCAGGGGCCGGGCTTGAAAATTGAGAATGTCGAGCAGGTCCTCTCGGGCCAGGCGGCCTTCCTCAACATCAATTTCCGGACCGGGACCGCCATGAACGCGGGCGCCATTGTTGAAGCCGCCGATGCGTTGGGCGTAGCGGATGAATTGATCGATCAGATTTTCCCCCAGAGCTTTGAGATGTTGGGCAAACAAATTACGCTGGACAGCAAGGGCTTGTCCGAGGGGAGTTCCATTGAGATTGGGAGCGTGGATGGAGGAGAAGGGCTGCTGATGGGTGCCAAGGTATCGAGCAAGCCGGGCCTGGAATTGGGCGTGGCGTACGGCGGCTACAAGGTCTATGGAGCGGGGGATGCGGATGGGAATGCAAAAATTGACCTGGAAGTGGCGGGCTTGGACTTGGAGGCGGAGTTGGTGGAAAAAAGCAAAGGGGCATTCTCGTTGTCCATTGGCGATTTGGCGACGACCTTCAGTGGCGATTACGCGAAGAAAAAGGCCGATTTCTCCTTCCAATTGGATGATCTCACCTTCAACGCCGGCGGCGACGTCCCCCAGAAATCGGGCTACTTTGATTTTGCCTACGACGGCAAGGAGCTGGGTGCCTACGCGAGTGTCCCCGGCAAAGCCGGGGGCTTCAAGATTGTCTACGACGACAAGAAGCTCAAGCTCGACGTGGACGGGATGGAAAAATCCACCGCCTTCCTCCTCGAATACGGCGACTACAAATTCCGCAACGCCCTCAACCTGACCGACAAGTCGGGTCTTCTTTACCTCGAAACTCCCGTTGGCCTGGTCGACATCGAAGGCCGACCCGACTTCGCCAAGTTCAAGGCCGAATCCGGCGAATACCTCTTCCATGTCCAGGCCGATTTCCCGGCGAAGACGGGTCTCCTGGCCCTGGAATTCCCCAACCACGCCCTCAAGGGCGAGTTGTTGAGCGACCGGGGCGAAATTTTCCTGAAGAAGGACGACTTCGAGATCGGTCTGGGGGCCAAATTCGATGCCACGGCCGGTGACCTCCACGTGAAGGAAGGCGATTTCGTCTTCGATCTGGGCGCGGACATCAACGAAAACGAGGGCTATCTGACCCTGGAAAAAGGCGACCTTAAATTCGCGTCCCGCTACGACCCCGCCGATACGTCCTTCATTTCCTATGCCGATGCCTCTCACCTCTGCGAGGCGCGGGTCGGCATGGGCCGCTTCATGGCCCAATACAAGGACAATGACCACCATTTCCTGCTGGACCTGGACACCACCAACTTTTCCGGGAAGACCCTGTTCGCGATTCCTGATTTCTCCGTGGGCACGGAATTCGATGCCTCCCAGAACTACGCGGCGGGCGAAATCGAAATCCTGGGCCACAAGGTCAATTCTTCCATTCGGAGCGATTCCATGGCGATTGGCTACCTGGGCGGAGACCTGGATTTGCGGGTGGCGGGAAAATACGGGGGCGGCGGCAGTGTCTATTTCGCCGATGCGGGGGAGAACCTGGCTACCGGCTTCAGCTTTGACATTGACAACCAGGCCGGGTCCATTTTCTTCCAGAAGGACGATTTGTCCATCGACATCGCCGGGAACAAGACCGCCGGGACCGGTCGTTTGGGCTTTGCCCTGGGCGGCGACTCCTTCGAGGCAGGCCTGGAGGATTCGCTCTACCTAGCGACCCAGATCGACGATTATGGCTTCCGGGCGATGAAATCCCCGGACAAGATGGCGGCTTCCTTCGCCTATTCCGATAATAAGGTCAGCGTGGCCAAACTCAACGATGGGGAATCTCTGTTTCTCCAGGTCCCTTCCCACCAGTTCTCCATTGCCCGTCAAAACAACGACTACAATGCCCGCTACCAGGGCGACGACCTCGAACTCACGGCGGGGCTCACCAGCAATTCGGTCAGTTTGGGGATGAAAAAGGATGGCCATGAGGTCGACGGCACAGTCAATACGTCCAAGCAGGTCAATGTGACCTACCAAAAATCAGGGGTGACCCTGGGCGTCAGTGGAGATCTTGCGAGCTCCACCTACGGCACGACCGTCGATGTCGACGGATGGGCCGGAAGCGTGTCCACGGAACTGAAGAACAAGGCCGTGACCCTGGGGGTCAGCAAGAGCGGCATCGGCGTCGATGCGACCTTCAATGTGGACGACAAAGACCTGGAATTTGAGCTGGGCGATTTTGAGGTCAAAGGCGGCTTGGTCGCCGGAGTGCCCGACCTTGAATTTGGTTTTGGCGCGCACAAGTTGAACCTGGACGGCTTCCTCAATGGCGAGTTGGGTTCCGTTTCTGCTCCCAATACTCCCCCCGGCATCCAAATGAGCCTCGGCAATGTCAGCATCGACATCGGGAACCTCTCCGTGGGCGCGTCTCCGGACCTGGCCATCGACCTGGGCGGCACCCAATTTTCCATTACCCCTACGTTGGGGAACCTCTGTGGGATTGACCTCACCCGCAACAACAACCCGGTGGCTTTTGCCGGCAACGAGTTCGATGAAACCATCAATGGCAACCGCTTGCGGGTGGCCCTGAATCCCGACGATTCCAAGAACATCATTGTGGAAGTCCCCGACCTTTCCGTGGACGTGACCTACAAATGTGATGAACTCCCGGCGATCAAGGTCGTCAAGGATGGCAAGACCTATGCATTTGTGGTCAAGTCAGATGAGGTCCTGCTCCAATTCGAAGACAAACTTGTGAGCTATGCGGCCGCGAACCACGAGTTGAAGGTCGAGGCGGGCAGCGAATATACATTTCTGGTCAATGACAATGCGCTGGAAACGGGCCTCGACGGCTATTACCTGAAGGCCAATGACCAGGAATTCTCGGCGGGTACCGGTCAAACCTACCTCCAGCTGAACGAGAACATGGTTTCCGTCCACGCGGATGACAAATTCATTGAGATCCACAGCGACGATACCTACAAGATGCAGGTCGATCCGGACAAGTATTTCACATTGTCGAAGGATTCGCTGAAGATCAAGGTGGATTCCAAGGAATTGGCCGTCGCGCAGAATGGCGTTCGGGCCGCCGATTCCCAGGAAAATTTCGCCGTCGCCCTTTCCAATACCTCCCTCGCCATTTCCAAGGATCAATATGCCGTTGCGGTGAGTCCGCAGGAAGTACGTTTCGATCGGGGAGATGACTTTGTTGCGGTGGGAAATGATGTCTTGAGTGCGAAATACCAGGACAAGGAATTGATGGTGAGCAGTGACAAAGAGGTTTCCTACAAGGACAATGAGCGGGAATTGGCAGCTTCGGAAAACAGCCTCTACATCGACTACCAGGGGAAAATTCTGGATGTAAAACCGGATGAAGTCCGCCTTGAATTGGCTTCCGACCAGCAATTTGCGGTCAAGCAGAACGGCCTCTACGCCCAGTACGGGCAGTACCAGGTCAGCTTGGTCGATCCCCTGAACAAACCGGCTTTTACCTATCAGGACAACCGGATCGAACTTGGTTTATCCTCGAGCCAGGTGAAGCTGGTGGTTGACGGATACGGGGCGGCGGTTGGCCAGGACCTCCTCCATATTTTGCTGGACGGAGACTACCTGAAGTACCAGGAGAATGACCTGGATTTCAAGTATGGTCGTTACGTAGCATCCTTCGAGGATTGGGAGTCGGTCTATCTTTCCAATGGCATTCAGGAGTTTGGCATTTCCCCGAATGAACTGATGGCCGCCTTGGATGAGAATAACCGGGTCAAAGTTTTTCCGGATGCCCAGAATCCCGGCTTGGAACTGATTCACGACGATACCCGCTTCGCCATTTCCAATGAGAAGGCCGAGTTCGACTACGATGGCATGCACTACGCCCTCGGCAAGACGGAATACATCGCGGTCCATCCGTTGGGCAATCCCGACGAAGGCTTCCTCTTCACCGAAGACGGCATCCGCTACAACTTCAACGCCACGGATTGGATCATGGCGGCCCCCAAAAATGACTACCTGCGGGTCCAGATGGACAACAAGTACGCGGCCTTCCGCGACGATTACAGCCTCCAGTTCGGGATGGACGACCTCACCACGACCCTGAACAAGGACCTGTCCATCATTTTCCAGAAAGGTTCCGACCACTCCATTGAACTCAATAAGGACGACTATATCGCCGGCTATACCTACCTCCCGAACGACGTCTACGCCCGGATCAAACGCTTCGATGACAACTATATCGGGTTGCTGGCGGGGATGGACAAATACGCGGGTTTCGTGAAGCCAGCGAAAGACAAAAGCATTGAGATCGGCGGGATCATCGAAGGGATCGGACAGGCGTCCGTGGCGGTCAATGCGGACAAGGACATTGTTGGCAAATTGAAGAACAGCGAGTCGAATTTCGTCGCTTTGGCGGTCGAGAAGGCGAAAACCCTGGCCAAGGTCCACGTCAAGTTGGACGGTCTCGACCTGATCAACTACGGCGGCGAGGTCGATGTCTTCGGCGAATCTCTGCCGGGAGTGGCCGCCGTGGGCGGCGACAGCCCGTCGCACATCGCCGTCCTCTCGGAAAAAGCCGGCGGTTGGGCGGTCGGCGGATTGAAATTTCGCCGCACCATCGGGAAAGACCTCGCCTTCGTGGCCCAGGGACGCATTCAGACGGGCCTGACCCTGCCTATGTTCTGCGCCAATGGCGCCTTTGGGGCAGAAATCCGCCCCGGCAAGGTCCGCCTCAAGGTCGGCGATCCCAGCGATTACATCGGCTTCCGCCTCCTCTGTGTGCCCGGTTTGCCGCCCCTCGTCAACGAGGAAGGCTATGCGGACCTGGGCTTCGAAGCCTCTTTGGAAGGGGCTTCCTTCGCCGTCGCGGCGGGTTACCGCGTCCGCATCGGCGTTGCCGGCGGCTTCGACGTCGATTTGGGAATCTGTTCGCTGGGCATCAGTGCTGGGTTCGAGGCCTTCCTCGGATTTGGCGGGGCCGCCAGCCTGAGCATTCCCTTCGAAGAGGGCGGCTCTCCTGAGTTGAGCCTGGGGCCGATTTTCGCGGAGGTGGGCGCCAGCGCTTTCCTCGAGGCCAATGCGTGCGGCTATTCATTTGGCGTGTCGGCCGGGGTCTACGGACGGATCGATCTGGAAGGCGACCTCGAGGGCGCCAAAGGGCAGGGCACTTTGCAAGGACATTTCAAGGCCTGCGGCCTCAGCAAAAGTTTTGACTACAAAGGAGAATTCTCACTGTAAGATGGATCAACGCATCCCTACATACCGCCGAATCATGGGGCTCCTCGCCGGGCTGCTTTTCTGCGCGACGCAATTGGCGTGGGGCCAGGAAGGCAAGGTTTACGTCCTGAACAATCCCGGCGGGCCGGGCATCTCCGTCCGTTGGGCGGGGCCGGAAATCTCTTACCAGGAGGGCATCAACATCTACCGCCGCCAGGGCCGCAAAAATTGGGAACTCATTACCCCGAATCCCATTCTGCCCCCGACGTCGGTCCCGACCGATCTGGAACTCACCTCCAACGATGTCGGGATCATCGAAATGTTCCTCGAAACCGACCACCAGGAGTTTGTGGAGGGATTCGGTGGGATTTTGACCCTGATGCAATCTCTGAAGGATTACCAGTTGGCGTTGGCGCTTCGGATTGCCTACAACGACGAAACGGCGGAGCTGGGGAAGAAATACCAGTACAAAGTGGAGGCGATTCTGAAGGGGGCAACCATTCTGTTGGGGGAAACGGAGGAAATCAAATGCGCCAAGTATGAACCCCTGCCCGCCCCGGCCAATATCACCTTCGAACGCAAAAAACGCCGGAGTTTCATTTGGTGGGACAACGATCCCCAGCACTACTCGTCCTACAATTTCTACGTTCGGAAAGAAGGGCAAACCGAGCCGGTCCTCCATACCCGGGAGATTGGTTCGGAAACGATTGGGGACCAGGAGGACAATTTCATCGACCTGCAAACCCGCAAAGACACCGCTTACTATATCCAGGTTGAGGCATTGGATTATTTCGGGGGAAAATCCTTGCGCTCGGAAGAATTGAAGCTGGAAGTCCAGGATTTTGATCCACCGACGGCTCCGGAAGTGTTGGTGAAGGCAAATAGTGGCGAGGCAACGAACCGGATTACCTGGCAACCTTCCCCCGAGGCCGATTTGGCGGGGTATGACCTGTTCCGGCTCCACGAAGATGTCGACACGGCCTTTGCCCAAATCAACCGGTCGCCTTTGAAGCCGGAGGATACCTTGTTTGTTGATAAGGTCAAGGAACCCGGCGCCTATACCTACCAATTGGTCGCGAAGGACGAAGCGGGGAATATTTCGAAATCCTTTCCCGAGACCGGCGAAATCGTTGACATTATCCCACCACCCATTCCCCAACACGTCTCCATTTTCCCGGATACAGGCCTCTTCGTCATCCGTTGGGAACCGGTTCGGGCCCAAGACCTGCGGGGCTACGTCGTGATGCGTTCGGTCGCCGATGAAGACAATTCCGACAATATCTTCATGCCGGCCTCCGAGGTCCTCGACTCCAATTATTTCGCTGAACCCATTTCCCCGAATGTCAGCGCGCCCTTCGTCTACATCGTTCGGTCCGTCGATACCCTCCTGAATTACAGTGAGAACTCGAAAGCAGTCGTCGGGAAATTGCCGGATGTGACGCCGCCCGTGGCGCCGATGGTCCGAAGCATAGCTGAGGAAGGAATGGCGTTGCGGGTGGAGTGGGTGGAAAATGTAGAACCCGATCTGAAGGGCTATCACCTTTACAAGCGGGTGGAAGGCGATACGGTCGATTTCAAGCGTCTCAACATGGCGATGATTCCCAAGGACATCGCTGCCTATACAGACAAGAACGTCGAGCGGGGCGTGGCCTATGAGTACTACGTCGAAGCCATTGATTTTTCCGATCTCATTTCCCCCGCCTCCAATACCGCCAAGGGAAAGCTCCCGTTCCTGCCGCTGGAAGGCGAAATCGAGATTGCCCGGCAGAAATTCGTGCCGACCCGCTCCGAAATTAACCTCGCCTGGAATGGGGACCAATTGCAGAACGAACCCATCGTCGGCTACGCCGTGTTCCGCTCCCTGGACGGGGCCAAACCGCTCCAGCGGGGGAAAGTCAGCCTTCAGACCCAATTCAAAGAAAAGCTCTCCCGGCCCGGGAAGTACGAATACCACATCCGGGCCTACGGCGAGCGTGGAAATATCATGTATTCAGATTCTGTCACCATCGAAGTGGAACAAGAATGAAGCGGTACCAACAACCATTCGGAAGCCTTCTGCTGGCTTTGAGCCTGCTCCTTGGAGTGGGCGAGGTCCGGGCGCAGGTCTCCATCGGCCAGTCCACGCCCGATACCAATTCGGTATTGGACCTGACCAATCCGAACCAGCGGGGCGTAGTCCTTCCGCCCGCCACCAACAGCGCCAGCTTCTCCAATGCCATGACCATCGGCATGACCTATTTCTCTGGCAACCACCTGTACTACCTGAAAAGCCTGGGCTACAATGCCCTGACGCCCTGGAAGTACAAGTTTGCCGGGAATACCACGGAAGATGTCTATTACCATACCGGCGGACGGATCGGCGTGGGCGTCGCCAACCTTACCCTGACGCCCGACGCTCCCCTTCAAATCGCGACCAATGTCCCGGTGAGCCTGACTTCCCACGGCTCCCTGGCCATGGGGGAGAGCTCAGGGAACAATCTGGTGATGAATACGGGGGAGATTCAGGCCCGGCAGAATGGGAGTGGAGCCCCCTTGCTCCTCAACGAAGAAGGAGGGGACATCGATGTGGGATCCGTCCCGGGACCCGTTCAGTTCAGCGTGACGGATCGCGTCGAGCATTTGTACCAGCCCACCAATACCTACTACGAATTGATGCCGCCGGGAGCCATTGCGATGTGGTTTGGGGCGACCAGCAATATCCCGATTGGCTGGGCCCTTTGTGATGGCGGGACCTATACCAAGTCCGATAATTCGGGCAATATTTCGACCCCGGACCTGCAAGGAATGTTTGTGGTTTCCTACGGAGCCAGTGCCACCTCTTCCTATGCGCCCCACGACACGGCGGGAATCGACCTGGTCGAGTTGACGGAAGACCAAAACCCCTCACACGACCATTCTTTGAGCCTGACCACCCAGCCCGGTGGTTCCCATACCCACGGCATGCACGGCTCCTTTTACGAACACGATGGGGACGGGGATGGAGGAGATGAAGGCTTTCAAACCAGTGGAAATGATCAAACCACTACATCCGGCAACCATTCCCACAATTTGACCGGCTTCACCCAGTTTGTTGGGGGAACGCCCCACGAGAATCGCCCCTCGTTTTACGCACTTGTCTACATCATGAAGCTCTAGGGAGGAAGGAAAATGACCATCAGAATACAACCACATCTCGACCTCAAACTGAAATTCGCCATGAATACATCCGACTGCTTCCGGGTTTTGGGCCTGTGGAGCGCAGTGGCCTTGCTGTCCATCCTGGGAGGTGGTCTGCTGCACGCGCAGGTGGGGATTGGAAATGCCACGCCCGACAGTACCTCCGTCTTGGACCTGAGCAACGCCAACAACAAGGGCTTGGTGCTCCCGTTCGTGTCCAACCCGAACAATTTTGCTGCCAATCCGAGCCCCGGCATGGTCTATTTCAGCAATGACCTGATCTATTACCGTCGGAGCGACGGTTACAATGCCCTTTCCCCCTGGAAATACAAGTTCAACGGCAATGCCTCGGAAGATGTCTACTACGATGCGGGAGGCCATATCGGCATCGGGGTGACGAACCTGACGGTGCCACCGGAGGCGCCCTTGCAGGTCCTGCCGGATGCGCCGGTCAGCTTGACCAGCAATGGGACCGTGTTGATCGGGGCGAGTCTCGGACTCAATATGGCCCTGAACAGCGGGGAAATCCAGACCCGGAATACGGGTTCGGCGGCTCCGCTCAAAATCAACGAAGATGGTGGAGACATCACGATGGGATCGCCTGCGCATCCGGTCCAGTTGTCCGTGACCGGGAAGATCCGCGAGTTTGACCGCCCTTCGGGCCAGTTCTACGACCTTGTCACACCGGGCACCATTCTTATGTGGTACGGCGATACGACGGATGTCCCCGTCGGCTGGGGCATTTGCAATGGTGACGTCTACCAGCGTTCCGACAACAGCGGGACGATTCTGGCCCCGGACCTGCGCGGCCGCTTTGTGGTCGGGGTGGGCAGCAATGGAGCCAGTACCTATGCCGCCCACGATCTTGGAGGGCAGGATTCAGTGGCCCTGGCACCCAATGAATTGGGCGAGCACCGCCACTTCATCAACCTGAATACGACCACTAACGGCAACCATACCCACGGCATGCACGGCTCGTTTTATGAGCACGACGGCGATGGCGATGGGGGAGACGATGGCTTCCAAACGTCGGGCAATGACCAGACCCAATCCGGTGGAACCCATTCCCACAACGTTTCCGGGAACACCACCTTTTCGGGCAATGGTGATCCCCACGAGAACCGGCCCCAATACCACGCTTTGGTCTTCATCATCAAACTATGAGGAAGATGAAGCACATGCAACGACCAAACAGAGCCGAAAGGAACCAAAGGGCGCGAATCTTGCGGTTCTGGGTACTTTTGTGGCTCGGAATCGCGGTGTGGGGACAGGGATGGACCCAGGTCGAGGTCAGCCACCAGAGCGACTGGTTCTACATTGAGCCGGGGACGGATATCCATATCCAGGGGAGCCTGATTTCCCTCGCCGGGAATGCGGATCCGCTTTCCAATCTGGGGGAAATGTACATCAGCGACAGCGTGACCTGCTTCGGTGACAACCGCATTTTTGGCTCGACTCCCGATACCGTCACGGCGGAAGTCATTTTGAATGGCGCTGCGCTCCAGACCTTCACGGGCACGACGACGATGCGCTTCGGGAAGTTGACCCTTCGCAATGCCTACGATTCGCTTCGGTTAGAGAACACGGTCGAGCTGTACAGCCGGCTTTGGGTGGATGCGGGGAATGTGGATGTAGCCAGCGATACATTGGACCTGTTGCAGACGGGATATATCGTGGGGGAAAATGCCGATGATCGGATTTTTACCGGATTGTACGGGCGGATTCACCTGAACCGGCCTTTGTTGCTGGGGAATGCGTACCCGGACATCGCCGGGATCGGGTTGGGCTTGCAAGTGAGCGGCAACCTGGGCTCCAATGTCTCGATTTACCGGGGCAATTTTTCCCAAGCCAATGTCTCCAATGGCTCCATTGAACGGTTCTATTTTTTCGATCCCCAATTGAATGGAGACGTTTTTCATCCCACCAGCCGCTATTGGGACAGCACCGAATTGGCGGGGAACGATGAAAGCCGGCTTCAGTTGTTTGAAAGCAGCACCAGTGGCGTCAATTGGGTATTGGTCGGTGGAACGGCGGATACCCTGGCCGATGAAGTGGATGGAGGGGCCGCGTTGGCATTTACCATGACCACCAACTCCGCCCTGACCCTGGCCGAAGGAACCTGCGATAGCTTGCCGCTGATCCAATTTGATGTCGATACCATTCCGATTTGTGGGGTGGGAAACAATGCCTGGCTGGTTCCGCAGGGGATTACGGGAATGACGTCGGTGTGGAGTGACGGGACGCTGAATGAAGATAGCATCCAGGTCACTGCGGCGGGAACCTACGAGGTCGAGGTCACAGACCTAAAAGGCTGTCAAAACCTGGACTCAGTGGTGGTCGTGGTGGCGCCGGTCCCGCAAGCGGACTTCCAGGTGATCCCGGTGTGCATCGGCGATTCGTCGTTGTTCCTCAACCAAAGTACCCTCGCGGGTGGAACTCTGAGCTACGCCTGGGAACTGAACGATGTCTATACGTCCGGTCCGGATACCACGTCCCGGATCGATCCGGGACTGGTCTACACCAATCCCGGGACCTATGCCGTGACCTTGACCGCAACCTCAGCCCTGGGCTGTGCAGACACGCATGTCGGCAATGCCATTGTATTGCCCTACCCGGTCGCCGATTTTTCGGTGGCCGATCACTGTGGAGATTCATTACTCGCATTTGTAAATAACAGCTCGGTGACCCCGGCCGCGGGATTGTTGTACCAATGGGACTTTGGCAATGGAGATTCTTCTTCCGCCGCCACTCCCAATTACAGCTATGCTGCGCCGGGGACTCAGGCTGTGACCCTTACGACGACCTCCAACGGATGCGCAACGAGCATCACGAAACCGGTCACGATTTTCCCCAACCCGGAAGCCTCGTTCCTGGCCCCCGCCGTTTGTGAGGGCTTTTCCCACCAATTCACCAATACCACCACCCTGTCCTCCGGAAACCTGGGCTATGTCTGGGAATTTGCCCCGACCCAAACCTCAGTCCTGTCCGACCCCCAATTCAATTTTGGGGCGGCGGGAAGCTATCCCGTCACGCTCACAGCGACTTCGGGCGATGGTTGCTCCGACGATACCACGATTTCAGTCACTGTCAACGCATTGCCCCAACCCACCTTCACCGCCAATCCCACCTGTATGGGACAGGCGATGAGCTTCCAAAATACCAGCTCGGGCAGCTCGTCCTTCCAGTGGAATTTCAATGGAGAAGGCCAATCCAGCCTGTACAGCCCCCAATTCACCTTCACCTCGGAGGGGACCAAATCCATAGTCCTCACCGAGACCGACCTGAACGGCTGTATCGATTCTACGATCCAGGCCGTGATTTCAAAGCCTTCCCCGACGGCAGCATTTTCCGTCACTGGCAATTGCGAAAACGCTCCCATTTCCTTCCTGAATACCTCCTCTACGCCGTCCGGGAGCATGAATTACCAGTGGGATTTTGGCGATCAAACTACTTCGACTCAGATCTCTCCAGACCATGTCTATGCAATGGATGGTACTTTTTCGGTGGTTTTGGTGGCGGAGAACAATGGGTGCTTTGATACGCTGAATTTCCCCTTGACCGTCGACTCGATTCCCCTGCTGAACCTGGGCGGGACGATTGCGACCTGCGATTCTCAGTATGTCTTTGACGCTCATAATACAGGCAGCACCTACCTCTGGTCCAATGGCAGCTCCGGACAACAGTTGACGGCCATTTTCTCGGGTGATTATTGGGTGTCGGTGACGAATGCTGCTGGGTGTAGCGCTGCGGATTCTGTGTCCCTGACCCTGAATACGGTGGTAACCCCGCAATTGGGGCCGGATGCCGACTACTGCGATGTCGCGCCGCTCGACGCGGGCTATCCGGGAGCGACCTACGCCTGGAGTACCGGTGAGACCACCCAAACGATCCAGCCCACTTCCAGTGGCGCCTATTCCGTGGTCGTGACCGACCAAAATGGCTGTATCGGCAGCGATACGATCCAAGCGACGGTCTTTGCGACCGTCCAACCCGATCTGGGACCAGACCTGTCCCTCTGCGAAGGCGCGGTCCAAACGCTTGGGACAGGCCAGTCTCTGGTCGCCTACGATTGGAATACGGGCGACTCGGTGGCTGCGATTCAGGTCACCCAATCGGCGCTCTATTCTGTGCTGACGCTGGACAGCAATGGCTGTCCGGGCGCGGATTCCATCGAGGTCATTTTCCATCCCAATCCGGTGGTGGACCTCGGAGCCGATTCGACCTACTGCGATTCCATTCGCTATGACCTCACCCAGCCCGACATGACCTACCAGTGGAGCACGGGCAATACGTCGCCGGTGCAGGTGGTTCAAACATCCGGCGACTTCAGTGTCCTGCTGGCGAATTCCGTGACGGGGTGCCAGTCGGAAGACAGCATCGCTGTGGCGATTGCAGTGACTCCGAGTGTCGACCTGGGCAATGACAGCATTTTGTGTAGCGGCGCCGACCTCTTGCTCGATGCCGGGAATCCCGGCAACAGCTACGCCTGGAACGTGGGCGATACCAGCCAAAGTCTGGTCGCGGCTTCGTCGGGGCTCTATGCGGTGGCGGTGACGACCCCCGAAGGCTGCGTGGGAATCGACTCGGTTGACCTTGTGGTCAGTGCGCCGATCCAAACCGATTTGGGCAGTGATTTCACCTTGTGCCAGGGGCAGGAGGTGACCATCAGCTCCCCGATCCTCGGGGGACAATACGCCTGGTACCAGGACGGGATGCTGCTGTCCAATACCAGTCGGAACCTGTCGGTGACGGCCTTTGGGGCGTATGTGGTCGAGGTCCTTGACAGCGTCGGGTGCTTCGCCACCGATACGGTGGTGGCCCTGCAAACGGGCAGTGAAATCCACGCGGAGTTCCTGGTCAGCACGATTGACCTGTTTGCCGGCGATACCCTTCAGTTCGTCAACCTGTCCTACCCCGATACCTTCACCAGCTACTGGTCATTTGGAGATGGCGCCTTTTCCATTGCTGAAGATCCCACCCACGTCTACCTGGTTCCTGGCACCTACGCTGCCATTCTCGAGGTTTCCAACGGCATTTGTACCGATACCCTGCAAAAGGACCTGACCGTCGTTCCGAAGGTGATTGTGGAGCCGGGCGAGAGTCCGGAACCCGTCCTGAACGATTTTGTTTCCACGGTCCTGTATCCCAACCCCAACAACGGGACCTTCCGGGTGGATGTAGAACTGTTGGAGGAAGGCTTGTTGAAGGTGCAATGCGTCGACATGTACGGGCATGTTTTGCTGGAACAAGAGGAATGGGGACAGGACTTCGAATTGGATTTCAAGGAACTCAATATCTCCGCTGGCCTTTACCTGCTTCGATTGCGGGTCAGCGGGCGCTCAGAAACGCTCAAGTTCATCAAAGAATAATCTTCTGACATGACCAAGGGAATGACTCAAAAAATACTGTTGTGGGTTGGGCTCTGCCTCGTCCACCTCGCCGGGATGGCCCAGCCGTGTATGCAGGGCTGGCGCTACCGGACGCCGATCACGTTGGACAATACGACGAATCCGAGTCCGCTGGTGGACCACCAGGTTAAGTTGACGTTGGCTACGGATGTCCTCATTGGGGCGGGGGAAATGAAAGCCGATGGAGGTGATATCCGCTTCACGAATGCCGCCGGAGTGGCCTTGCCGCACTGGATTGTCAACAATACCCTGAATACGCCCAATACCGAGATTTGGGTCAACGTGGACAATATGCCGCCCGGCAGCACCATTGACATTTTCCTCTTCTACGGCAATACTGCGGCGAATTCCACGATGGATGGAGACGCGACCTTCCTCCACTACGACAACTTTGATGGGACGGCCTTGGACTTTGGGAAATGGACCTTTTGCGGCCCCTTTATTCCAGTCGTCTCCAATGGGGAAGTCACATTCAGTTCCTCGTCCGGGGTCAATGATCAGATGATTCGTTCCGCGCAGAGCTTTTCGGCTCCGATTACGGTGGAGATGAAGGTGAACAGCGCGAACAATGGGATTGGAATTGCGGGGCAGGTGGATGCGGCGGACAATGGTTACGGAATGGCCTTTGAGAATGCGGCCTCGGTAGATGCCATGCGCTTGGTTTCCTTCAATTCTCCGACTTCCTCTAATTGCCTCGACCTTTCCAATCAATCTCCCATCAATTCGGTCAATGCGGGTTCCTTACAAGGGCTGTGGTCCTTTTCGTGGAGCCAGGCGAGTGAGCAGTTGTTCAGTTGGCCGGGGGGAAATGAAACCCGCTCTGACAATTTCGACGCGGCGGCATTTTCCAATCCCCTCCAGGTGGTCATCGGCTCCTTCGGCAATACGGGATCGATCAGCGTGGATTATGCCTATACCCGGAAATATTCGCCGGTGGTGCCTGGGTTTGCTTTCGGAACGCGGACGGAGTTGGTGGATGCAGTGCAAACTTCTACCAATGCACCCATCTGCGTGGGCGATACCCTGCGCCTGTTTGGGCCCGCTTTCGCGGGCGCCATATACAGCTGGGTCGGCCCCAACAGCTTCACGTCGAGCGACCAGAATCCCGTCCTGCCCAACTCGAATTTCGGGCAGGTCGGCGAATACGTCCTGACGGTTTCGGCGCCGACGGGCTGCTCGGCGGTGCTGGACAGCGTCCAGGTGGAACTGGATTCGGTCCCCGTAGCCGGGACGCTCTTGGGCGATGCGACCCTCTGCGAGGGCCAGAACAGCGGTCAATTGCAATTGACCGGCACGACGGGAAATATTACCTATTGGGAAAGTGCCATGTCCCCGGGCGGCCCGTGGAATACCATCACGAATACGTCGGACACGCTCGACTACCTCGACCTGATCGACACGCAATATTTTCGGTCCATCGTCGAATTCGGAGCCTGCGGGCTGGACACCAGCAATACCGCCGTCCTGACGGTGGACGAGCCGACGCTGGGCGGGAACATCATTGGCTCGACCAATGCCTGTTTCGGGTTCCATACCGGGACGCTTTCCCTGATCAATTACCGGGGGAATATCCTCCGTTGGCAGTCGAGTACCGATGCGGGGGCGACCTGGGGAGACATTGCCACGACCAATAACCAGATCAGCTACCAGAACCTGACCGATACGACCTGGTACCGGGTCATGGTGCAAAATGGCGTCTGTGATACCACGGTCTCGGATACGGCCATCATCTGGATCCAGCCGCTGCCCATCGTGGATTTTGGAGCGACTTCGGCCTGTTTGGGGCATCCCACCGATTTCACGAATGCGTCCACAATTCCCAATGGGACGATTGATGATTATACCTGGGATTTTGGAGATGGAAGTGGTTCGACGAATGTTGATCCGGTCCATGTCTTTGGGACGCCGGGGACTCACAGCATTCTGCTGGTGGCGGAGTCTGACGAGAGCTGTGTGGATTCCATTCGGGCGGATATCACGGTCTTGCCCGCGCCGACGGCCGATTTTGGCTTCCAGGATGTCTGCGAAGGAAGCCCGGTCAGCCTGGCCAATACTTCGACTGTCTCACCCGGCACTATCGTCACTTCGGTTTGGGACTACGCCGACGGGAGTCCCCTGGACACGGTCGCCAATGGAAGCCATTTGTACGGCCAATTTGGGGCCTATGATATTGGATTGGTGGTGGTGACCGATTCGGGCTGTACCGATTCGGTTCGCCAGGAAGTTCGGGTGTTGCAACGCGCCGTGATCGACTTTGAAGTGGATTCGGTGTGTCTGGAAGAAATCATCCATTTCGACAACCTGACCAGCACCTTCGAAGATAGCACGAGCTACCAATGGAGTTTTGGGAACGGCCAGACGTCCACGGTGCGGGAGCCGAGCTATACTTATCCGGGATTTGGGACATTTGAGGTGGTATTGCAGGCCACGACCTTCGGTCAGTGCATCAACTCGGCCACGGATACTGTGGTCATTCATCCGCTGCCCCATACCGATTTTACCTTTGACAATGTCTGCCTGTACGATCCGGTGGACTTCGAGAACCTGTCGACCATTCCCTTCGGGGAAGTGAATTACAACTGGAGCTTTGGGGACAGCACCACGGGTTCGGGCACGTCCATCTCCCATTTTTACAACCTCCCCGGGAATTACTTCGTGAACCTCCTGGCGACTTCAGGCCAGGGATGTACCGACGACACGACGCTCGGCGTGGAGATTTTCCCCGTTCCGGAGGCCAATTTCGTGCTCGTCGATGTTTGCCGGGATACGATGGCCGGCATCACCAATACCTCGACCATTTCCTCGGGCACCAATGCCTATGCCTGGGACCTCGGAGACGGCAGTACGTCGACCAATACCGATCCCAATTATACCTACCTGCTCGATGGCGATTTTGACATCAAGCTGGTCGCCACGTCGAATGAGGGTTGTCTGGACAGCGTGACCAAGGAAATCACGATTTATGCCATTCCTGAGACCGATTTCACGTTCGAGCCGGTCTGCTTTGGAATCCCCACGGAGTTGGAGAATGCGACCACGATCAACAGCGGATTTGTGGCGTCGTACCAATGGAACCTGGGCGATCAGCGCTTTTCCTTTGACCAGGATGTCGTCCACCTCTATGCTGCCGCTGGCACTTATCCCGTCAACCTCTTGTCCACCAGCAATTTCGGTTGCACGCACGATACCACCATCCAATTGACCGTCAATCCATTTCCCGAGGTCGATTTTGACTTCAACAACGAGTGCGCCGGCAATCCCGTCCAGTTTCTCAACTTCTCCAACATCGCCTTCGGCACGATGGTCTACGACTGGCAATTCGGGAATGGGAATACTTCTACGCAGTCTTCGCCCGAGGAGACCTATATTTTCCACGGCTTCTTTCCGGTCCAATTGACGGCTACTTCCGATCAGGGCTGTACCGATTCGCTGACCAAGCTGATCGAGATTTATCCCTTGCCCTTGCTGGATGCGGGGCCGGATACCAATGTCAGCTTTGGATTTTCGACGACGCTGGCTGGCATCTCGCCCGCAGCGGTCGAGGTGGACTGGAGCCCGGGCCTGACGGTCGCGGACAATGGCGCCCTCGTCACCGAGGCGCGCCCCCTCGAGAACACCACCTTCACCCTCACGGTCACCGACCAGTTCGGGTGCTCCAATTTCGATGAGGTGGCCATCGAGGTGATCAATGACTACAAGCTGCTCATCGCCAATGTCCTGACGCCCAATAGCGATGGCCAGAACGATACCTGGAAGATATTGAATGCCGACGCCTTTGCGGTGCTGCACATTACGGTGGTGGACCGCTGGGGCAAGACGGTCTTCGAGACCGACCAGTACACCAGCGGTTGGGACGGCACCATCAACCTGGACGCCCTGCCCGAAGGCTCATATTTCTATCTGATCACGTTTGACGAGTCCGACACGGTCTACAAGGGAGCTGTCAGCATTTTACGGGAACAGGAATAATGGAGGATCAAATGAGAACTCAGACAAAATTCAGACTGCTGATTGCGCTGCTCTGGCTGGGAACCGGAGGCTTTTCGGGTCACCTGGCGGGGCAGCAGCTCAGTATCTTCAACAACAATATCGCGAATCCATTCTCCGTCAACCCTTCACAGGCCGGACTTGGAGACAACCAGATTCTTTTTCAGCACCGGAGCCAGTGGGTGGGTTTGCAGGGAGCACCGGAGAAGACTTTGTTGACGTCGGAGTGGAGGATCGGGAAAAGGAAAACGGCGGTGGGCTTTTCGGTGGAACGGGAGCAGGCGAATGTGATTGCCAATACGAGCAGTTACGCCACGGTCGCCAAGCATTTTCCCCTCAGTGCCAATCACCAACTCTCATTTGGTGCCTCGGCCGGGGTCCGTTACAATTCCATTGACTTCAATCGGGTCAATGTCCAGGATCTCAACGACGAACTCGTCTTTGGGAGCCGCCAGAATTCGGTCAATTTTGATGGCCGCTTTGGCCTGACCTATCGCTTCAAGGCGCTGGAACTCCAGGCAGCGGGCCTGCAATTGTTCGGGAACAAGGCGACCTATGACAATTCCTTTGACCAGGACCACCTGGAATACCGATTCGTTCGGCACTATGTCTTTTCGGCGGCTTATCAGTTGCAGGCCGGGAAGCAGATCGGCGTTCGGCCGATGGTGCAGTTCCGTGGGGTCGAGGGCTTCCCGATCCAGCCGGAGGCGATCCTGCGGTTGGACTTTAAGAATCAGATCTGGGTGGCCGGTCATTATCGCCACCAGGCCGCGGCGGCGGCCACGGTGGGCGTGACCCTGAACGACAAGTACGTGCTGGGCTATTCGGGCGAACTCTCGACGAACCGGCTGGCCGGTTTCAATGGCGGTACCCACGAGATCATGTTTGGCATTCGCTTGGGGAATATTTTCAAGACTGAAAGCCAACAAAAAGACCTGGTCCAATTGCAAGGCGATGTCCGTTCTTACGAAGAACGCTTGCAGTACCTTCAGGAAGCCAATCGGAAACTGAATGCAGAGATTGAGGCTCAACGGGAGAAGATTGCGGAACTGAAAAATGGGGGGCAGGAACTGGATTATGCGGAGGTGCGGAAACTGGTGCAATCGGAAACGGACCGGGCGATCAAGGAATACGAGGCGAAGAATCCGCGAACTGTGGTGGTAGAGTCGTCCGAAACCTCATCGACCGGGGAACAGGAAGGGAAAAATGAACTTCCTTCGGGCATCGTAGCAGCAGATCAGCCTTTCTACGTGGTGATCGCTTCCACCAAAACCGAGAAAAAAGCCGAAAAAGCTGTTCGCCAGGCCTTGAAACAATTTGAATTGGAGTCGTTCATCATCCATCCGCCCTCCAGTCCCTATTTCTTTGTCTCCACCGGCGGCTACAACGACCGCGAATCGGCCCGGCTGGAATTGAAGCGGGTCTACAACAGCGGAACGGACAAGAAATTCAACGGGAAGCCTTGGATCGTGGAGCCAAAATAAGGGGGCTCAGCCCGGTTTGATCCATTCGTTGGGGTCCTGAAAGATGAGGCGGAAGGCCATGCCTTCATCGGATTCCAGCGTGAGCTGGCCCCGCAGTTGGCGGGTCAGGCGACGGACCAATTTCAGTCCGAAGCCCGTTTCCGAAGGTTTCGGAGCTGGTTCAAATCCATTTCCATTGTCCCACACCACCAACTCGTACCTGTCAGTTTCCAGCGGAATCAGATCAATCCGCAACCGGGGCGAATCGTCCGTAAATCCGTATTTGAAGGCATTGGTAATCAGCTCATTCATCAGGATTCCGAGGGTGACCGCCATATCCAATTTGAGCCGTAAAGGCGGCGCATTGACTTCCAATTGTACGGGTTGGTCGCGCTTGAAAATCGACGCAATTTCCTCCACAAGGTGCTTGGCATAATCCGCGAATTTGATCCCTTCGTGGTCCTGCATTTCGTACAGCCGTTGGTGCAGCAGGGCCATCGACTGGATGCGGCTCCGGCTGTCCTCGAGGACTTTCAACGACTGGTCGTCCTGTAAGGTCCGACCGTGGGTCTCCAACAAGTTGGTAATCAACTGGAAATTGTTCTTGACCCGGTGGTGGATTTCGTGGATCAGCGTCTCGATTTGGTGGTTCTTCTGGGCCAGGATGAGGTTCTGTTCCTGAAGACTTTCATTGGCCTGGGTGACCTCCTGGGTTCGTTTTTCCACCAATTTTTCCAACTTCTTGTTCTGGTTCTGTTGAATCCGGTTGATTTTGGCCAGGGCGGCATTTCGATCCTCCAGGTTGCGCCTCGAATCGGCCACAAACCCAATGGAAAAGATCAAAATGGAACCGATTCCGGCAAAGTCGGCGATATAGCTTAGGAACATGAGGGTTTGGTCGGAATCGAGGAAGAAAAAGATGATCCGGATGACCGAGGCGAGGCTCGCGACGAGGAGGGCCCCCACGACGAAGCGTTGATAGAGGGAAAAACGGGCGGCGTATCGAATCAGCAGGAGGGAGGGCAGCAGGGTTTCCAGGGCGAAGGAGATGATGTTGAAGGACAAGAGCCCGCCGGAATCGAGGGTGAAGTAGATGTAGAAAAAGGAGAAAATGGCCTTGGCAGTTACGTACAACACCAGGAGTTGGAAGACGCGGGAAACCTTGCGGTCGAGTTTCCGGATTTCGTAGAATTCCAAGCCGAGGATATAGGTGGCCACCAACGCCAGTTGGTAGAAGGTTTCGTTGAATGCCCAGCCGAGAACTGGATTTTCCGGGCTGAGCCACGCGATGATATAGCCCCGCAGGCTCAGGGAGTACAGTCCCAGGAACATGGAGCAGATGCCGAGCCAGAGGTAGGCCTGCGCTTTGATGTTCGTGAAAAACGAACAAAAGGTATAGAGGATGAGGCCCCAGAAGGCGCCTCCAATGAGCCATTCTACCCGCTGGCGGGTATTCTGCGCCGACACAAAGTCCGCGTATTCCACCGTTTCCACGGTGAAGTTTTGTTGGAGCCGGGCCCGGTCTTCGATCTTGAGGTAGAGGCGTTTGGTCGCAAAGGGGGCGAGCTCAACTTTGAAGTGGTCGGGGCCGTGGTCAATCTCGGTTCGGGGGACCAGGAAGCCCGCTTTTTGGGGCTCTTGCCACTGTTCCGATTCGTAGAGGGTCACTTGGGTCAGGAAACGGAATTGGATGGCGGTGGTGAGCTCTGATGCCGTTTCGTTCTGTAACCGGGCGGAAATCCAGAGATCACCCTCGGCGGGAAGCTGGTGCAGGGAACCGGATGGCTGGAAGGACTGTCGGGCCACTTCGGAAGGAGTCATTTGGCCCGAGGCATCGGTCCATTCGCCCCATTCCACCTGGATGGGGGAAGGGGAATCGACATTCCCGGTGGCCGGCTGGCAACTGGTGATCAATATCACCAGGCCCCATAGCCAATAGAATATGCTTCCTTTTGGTTGTCCTCTGAATTTTGGCACTGATTCCGCCATTTGGATACAGGGTTCGAAGATAATGGATTGGGGCGGAAAATGGATTCGTTTTGTATTCTCCTTTTGCCCGTCTCTTCCCATTCCTTTTCCGTTCAGTTCACATCCGGCTTTGTTCATTTCATCCCCTTTTCTCCGCGCCTTCCCTCCATTATCCCCGAAGTTTACCCCGAACAAATCAATGGAATACATGAAAAAAACACTCTTTCTACTCACTGGCTTACTAATTGCCCTTGCGGGCCCGCTGACGGCCCAAAGTCCCGCCGACAAAATCTGCGGAACCTGGGTCACTGAGGAAGGCACTTCCCACATCAAGATTTACGAACAAGGAGGAAAATACCACGGCAAGGTGGTTTGGCTGAAAGAACCCCGAACCAGCGCGGGCCAACCCAAAAAAGACATCCACAACCCCAATTCCCGCTTGCGGGACCGCCCGATCATGGGATTGGTCATTCTCTCGGACCTCCGGTACAAAGGTGGTACGTGGGAAGATGGAGAGATTTACGCGCCGGAGAAAGGCAAGACTTTGGACTGTGAGGTGGAACTGGTGGGGAGCCGAAAATTGGAGCTGACGGTTTCCCAGGGATTCTTTTCCCGCACCAAGACGATGACCCGCCTCTGAGCGGAAAGTATAGGGACTGGATTGGAAGGGTAGGCGACTCTATTCACTTTTCATCATCACCGCATCGTCTACCCGGACTTGAGTGTACGCAATGGGCTGGCCAATTGACTGGGGCCGGCCCTTTTTCAGTTCCAAAAGTATGGTGAACTGGGGGCTTTTTCTTTCCGGATCCCCGGAGAAAAGACTCAGAAGAGCGGCGCCGAAATCCCGAGGGTTACTCCGTACGACCAGGGATCATCGGCCCAAAAATCCTTCGATTTCAGGGTATGGGCCAGTAGGCCTTCGATGGTCAGAAAGGCCTTGGGAAGAATGGCAAATTCATAGCCGAGGCTGTACCGGATGATGCCCACATTTCGGCTGTCGTAGTTCAGGTTCGCCTGGTTATTGTCCAGGGTAATGTCTGGGTACCCATAGAAGCGGAGACCAGGCTGTACATAGACGGTGATGTTGTGCCGTTGCAGCTCTTGCCGGTAACCGATGCCAAGGATCAATTCAGAAAAGGTCGTCCTTCCGGTAAAGGTCACATTGGAGTCGATCGGATATTGCAGGTTCATATTGGAGTTGAAGGCATCGTAATTGATACGGAGGATGAAGTGGGAAATATCCCGGTATTCAATAGAGGTCTGCGTCATCAAACCGCCGGATAGCTGCTCAGTTCCATGAGCGACATAGCCCATTTGAACTGCGGGCATAAAGGTGCGGTCCAGGTCGGTTTCTTCTTCCGCTTCATTTTGGCCCCACAGGGCCACAGGAAGGAGGAGCAGCATTGCAAGTCCGAGCGAAATTCGGGCGAGATTTCGGAGTATTGGAGTGAGTGTCATCGCAGGCAAAGCAATTTTGGGATTTATAAGCAGCTGAGTTGCCCCCTGATTTCCCACCAACATGCCACAACAATGGAGCTGTGGTAGGCAGATCGGTAGTCAAAGGTTCAAGCTCAACGTCAATTTGGAGAACGCTGCCGGAAAAAGAAAATTTAGGATGACCTTATTCTGCGGAAGGATGGGTTGGGGGAAATGTGGAGAAGCTCATTTGGTGGGAAGAGAAGCGGTCGAAAAATAGGGTAGGTGAGTCCGTTATGGCTGAGAAAGTGTGCCGGGGAAAATTCCTATGGTAAAAAGGGAAGTAGAAATGGAGGGACAAAAGGACGATTGTTTGTTGCCTTGAATCGTTGATCTCAAGAACCGTTGAAGATGTGGATTCTCAGTGCTTTCGAAGCCAATCCTCCCCACGCCCTTCCATTCTTATTCCCAATATCTTGGCGGTTTATCCTCCGAAATACGCGATGGAACAGTCCATATAGGTTTCGGCATAGGACCAGAAGGCTTCGCTGTCGGCCTGGTCGATGTCTCCGGTGCGGGCGTACTCGGCCTGGAAGGTCTCATTATAAGCCACTTGGGCCTCGATGATACAGGGATCGCTCATTTGAACAGTTTGGCTGGCCTGGATTTTGAGGGCGGCAGCGGAGCAAAAGAAGAGGGCGACTAAGAGGAGTGAAAAACGTTTCATAAGTGTGTGTTTATTTGTTTCAGGATGAATTTAGGCGATGGGAGAGGGCAGGCCATGATCAGTTCCAGGGCACCGATGACATGGAAATAGACGGTTCGGGGAATAGCAAAAGAAGGAAAAAAAGGCGTTAGGGAGCGGGAGAGGGGATTTAGAAATGAGGGTGCGGTTGCATGAAGGGCAATGGGCTGTGTCTTTTGGGCGACTGGGAAAGGGAGAGTTTTGGGGAAAATGAGGAATTGAGGGGGCGAACCGAAATTGTCCCTCCCTTTTTGACGAGAAATGCTTCGAAAGGTATATTGAATTGATTTTTAACCGATTCCCAATTGAAAATAAGCACAAGATGGCCAATTATATCGATGGGTTCCACTTCCCGATGGCTGGATTCTTCTCTATATTCATTTTGCCGAAAATGAAAGATTGAGACATGTCAAACAGTGATTCCATTCAATTTGGAAGGTGCAGTGCTTTGGTTCTGGCATTATCGGATCGCCAGAGGAAAGACTTTGGTTTTTGGATGCAGGGACCTTGGGTGCCCCATAGAAGGAAGTTTTCCCAATTCTGGGAACAGTATCAGCGCGCGCTTTTGGCTCGGGAAGAGGTGTCCAAGCGGGCACTGGCGCAGGAACTATTCCCTAGTTCCGCCAACCCATTGAGTTTATTTGAGAAAAAGCGGAGTGAATTGCTGGTAGAGCTCTATAAATTCCTGGCGTGGGAAGAGATGCAGAGCAGTTCCGCCTGGGAGGGATTCTTTCAGTTGAAGGCGTTGGAAAAGCTCGGGGAACAGGAGAATTACAAGGCCTTGCTGCGGAAATTGGAGAAGTTGCAGGAGCCTGAAACCCAGAGCGAATTGAAACTTCAATGTGAGTTCCAATCCCATCGTCACCACACCCAATTGGCAAAAAGCTCTCGCCCGAAAGTTCCTTCGACGCTTCAGGCACACAAAGCGATCGATACGGAATTCGCAACGCAAAAGCTCAGGTGGGCTTGCCTGGCCCGAAACCAAGACCTTGTTTTGGGAACCGAAAGCCATCAGGAAATCCACTTTTTATCTGAGGTCATTAATTGGGCGCGAGGTCATCTCTCCCAGCTCCCGTTGGTTGCAGTTTTGTACCTGAAGTTCTGGGAGGTATTATCTGAAGAGGAAGACATGGATCGTTTCCACGATTTTCGGAAAACCTTGTTGCAAGGCCAAAGTCGAATTGAAGAGCAGGAAGCCCGGAAGTTGACCCAGTTGTACATCAACCACTTGGTGCGGCTCATCAATCGTGGGGGGAAGGTTTGGCAAAGGGAATTGGCAGAGTTTTACAAATCGGGTTTGAAGGAGAGACTTTTTCACGATTCGTCCGGGGAGGTTGGTCTCAACCCACAGCATTTTAAGAACATCGTGTTTTTCATGGCGAAGGCGGGCGAGTTGGAGTGGTTGGAGAATGAGGCTTCACAATGCTTAAGTGAGTTGCCCAAGCCTCATCAGGAACGGGCTGGGCTATTCTTTCGAGGGGCATTTTTCTTCTTTTCCCAGGACTACTCAGCATCCATCAAGGCCCTTCACGAACTGGTGAACAGTCCCGATGATATTTTTTATTTGCTGGATGGACGTTTGCTATTGATCAAGGGACTCTACGAGTTGGGAAAAAGGGAGGACGATTTGCCGGGTGAGCTCGAAAGTTTCCGGAAGTATCTATCGAGGAATGAGCAAAAAATTCCCGCAGCCAGGATTTCGAAGTATGAGGCATTCCACCTCCATGTGAAGCGCCTGGCCCGGCTAGATGGAGATTTGCCCGCCCAAGCACGTCTGAAGGCGTCGAAAATGAGGGAGGAATTGTCGGAGCAACAGGGCGCGCACCTGGATTGGGTCCGAGAGAAATTGGAAGACTGGTGGATGCAAAACAAAGGCTGAGCGCCCCCGAAGGGAGCGCTCAGAGTCAGTCAATTCCGAAAAATTTTCGTCCGAAAATGCTGCTGGTCGTCCCAGATCAAGAGGACATACCAGCCTTGGGCTCCAATCCCTTTGGGGATGGAAATGGAGTTTCCCTGGATGTGTGGGCGTCGCAGAAGTTGTTTTCCCTGGAGATCAAACAACGCGCAGTTCCAGGGATCGGCTGGGGATTCATCACGGATGACCACGATTGCTGCCTCTTCTGCATGAATTCGCCATTTGGGGAGCTTTGAGGGGGGCATTTTGAAAGCATCCAGGTTCTCGATGACCACGCCGCCAGAAACCCGCGTTTCCCACGCGAAATGACCGGGAGACTGAGCACCATTGACCTTGAGATGAATCGTCCATTGAAGGGATTGCGATCCGGATGGACATTCAACCTCAAGCACCTGGGTTTGGGGCGCCCACGAA
Organism: uncultured bacterium; assembly: GCA_963923035.1. GTDB lineage: Bacteria > Bacteroidota > Bacteroidia > J057 > JADKCL01 > CAWUKT01. The sequence goes on along the minus strand of CAWUKT010000007.1, from coordinate 78,309 downwards.
AGGGCCTGATGGGGCAGAGATGAACCATCCACCTGTCCAATCACGATGTTTCCCGCTCCATCAGCGAGTTGAATCCCTTGTAAATCAAGCGCGATTCGCCCCGATTGGAGAGCCGTAGGTACCTGAAGATTGAATTCAAGACAGATGTAATCGACCCGGCAGGGATCAATTTCCTCGACGTCCCACCATTCTTCGACGTCTTCCAAACGAAAAGAAGCCTCATTCTGAGCCGAAAGAATAGTCGGGATGAGCAGAAAAATAAGGGCAATAAGGGGCCACGGGCAATACAATTGCCCCTTCAACATGTATGAAGTTTTCATGGTTTCAGATTTGAAATGAAAAGGAAAATAAGGTCGGTGGCCACCTGAGAAGAGTCGTCCAAGACTCCTCTACGCAAGAGCAAAAAGAACCAAAACGAAAAGGTCCAATCGAACTCAGTGAGATTGGCAATTCCGTTTGTGTGTACCCCTTAGTTCCTTGGGCGGAGAAAACATATACACCTCGACAGGACTTTTTTTAATTTTTTTTTGAGATGGCGGCACTGTAAATTGTTTAAAGATACGTTTTGCTCTCCCCATGCGTCGAAAGTCTTCCAAGTTTACCGATGAAGAAATCATTCGGGCCATCAAAGGCGGTGGCCCGGCGAGGGAGGAATTGCGGTATTTGTACCAGCGGCATTTCCCCTATGTTTTGAACTACGTTCTTAAGCGGGGAGGTCGGCGTGAAGATGGGGAGGATGTTTTTCAGGAAGGGATGGCCATATTGGTGGTCAACGTTCGGGGGGATAAGTTTCAAGGAAAAAGTTCCCTTGGGCGTTATTTGGAGAGAATTTGTTGGATAAAGTGGTGGCAGAGGTGGAAAAAGAAGTTCCCTGATTTGTTCGAGGATCAACGGTTAAGGGAAATCGCCGGGGCAACCCCTGTTGAACCAGATTTTATGCTGGTCAAGGAAGAGGCCCGTACGATCGTGCGGAATTTCTTTGAAAGGATGGGTAAAAAGTGCCTGGAGATAGTAGATCGACAGCTTTTGGGGATCAGGTTGGTGGAAATCGCGCAGATATTAACCTACAAGAACGCGGCCAGCGTTGCCAATACCAAGTCCCGCTGCTTGAAGAAGCTGAAAGCGAATTTGGAGGCAGATCCTGAATTTTTACGGTTGGCAAAGGAGTTGGAATGGAAAATTTAGACCCCCAATTGGAGAAATACCTGGCCGGAGAGATGACCGAGCAGGAGAACCAGGCATTCCAGGTGCGATTGGAAGCGGATCCAGAACTGGCTGCGCAATTGGAGCAGATTAAGTGGGTGAAAGGAGCCTTGGAATTGAGGGCCTCGCAATTGGTCCATGACGTTGTAGACGAAATACCGGAAGAAGAATTGGAAGTGGCTCGGAAGCAAGTACAAAATGCCCTCCAGGTAGCTCCTCCTCAGTCCCGCTCCCGAACCATGTACCTCTATGTGGGAGCAGTTGCGGCCGCAATCTTGTTGTTGGTCATCTTCTGGCCCCGATCCAATTCCCCCGCGCAAATCGCGCGGGACCTGCACCGAGAAGTTCCCTTTCAGTTGGAAATTGGAATGGGCGCAGGATCCCAAGCCCCGTTTCGGGCCTATATCAACCAGGACTATGAGCAGGCGCTGGAAGATTTGGCCCAAGTCCCTGCATCGAGCCCCAATAACCGCCAGGCCCAGCTCGCGCTGGCCGATGCCCATTTACATTTGGACCATCGAGCTTCCGCCATCGCCATTTTGGAGCCGCTTCTCCCGGAACCATTCCCCATCACCCATGCTGACCACTATTGGACCAATTGGCTGTTGGCGGTGGCCTATCTGATGGATGGGCAAACGATCAAAGCATTGCCACACTTGGAAAATGTCCTGACATCAAAGGAGTTTGCCGTTCCTGAGGTCAAAAAAGCTGCGAAGGAACTGGTCGAAAGCATCCATGAGTGATCAGTCTTTGCGAATTCGCCAGCCCAGCCACAACAGAACGAGCCCGATAACCAATCCCAATCCATACCAGCTCCATGAATGGTCTTTTCCCTGATTGAGCCGCAAAGGCAGCGGGTTCCCGGACAAGCTCATCGATCCCCAGTAAAAGGGCGAGGCGCTGTAATGCAAAGCCGAGCGCTGGGCCCGGAATTTCTCCTGCGCCTTCAACAGGGAAAGGTCTTTCGGCCATCCGGCAGAGAGAAACTCCATGAGATAATTGCCCATTTCCTGGGTTTCCTGGCTGCTCGTCGACCAATACGTCGCAATGGTACTTTGGCACCCGGCCAGGAAGAAACTTTCCCCCAAGCCGGCCATGCCTTCCCCCGGTGCGATGCGCCCGACCTGCGTCTCGCAGGCCAACAGCAGGGCCAATTCAGCCTGAAGTTGAACATCCGGATGCGCCAAGTCATCCATGCTCACCGAATCCGTTCCCGAGAGGTACAGGACCGGCTCCGACTTAAGCTGATCGGACGCCAGCTGGGCTTTGGCGTGGGTAAAAAAGACCAATAGACTGGACTCGGGCGCTTCGCGGAAGATTTGGGAGCGTGAAGCCTCATTTCCCGTGAGGACTTCTCCTCCCAATGCTGTTTGCCACGACTCCACAAACGCTTCTGAACCGTGGAGAGCTGGCAAACGATGGAAAGTTTGGGGAGCGACACCCAGGTAAGTAGTAGGATGGAGAAGGGAAGAAGGCTGGGAATTCAAATGGAAAAAACGTGCTGAGTACGAGGAACTGAACGCATAGGGGAGGTAGGTGAGGTCAAAATCAGAGCGACCATCAGGCAAACGGGAGATCAGAGTGGAGAAGGGGAGCAAAAACAAGGCCCCATCCGGAACCACCACCCAGCGTTTGAGGTCCTTAAACCCAGCTTTTTCGACCGGTTCGATCAACAACTGGTACCAGGAATGGGCCCTTTGAGCGAAATCGTTGAGGGTGGACGGGCGTTGGGTCAGGTCGAGGGAGCGATTCATGGCCTGAATCGTGGTCCGAAAGGAGAGGACATGGTCCGCCAAAGGGGCTTCCAACTGCTGTTTCAGCAGTTGAATCCGGGTTGAGTCGACGACGAAGATGAACAGTTCCTCCTCAGCCAGCCAATATTCAACCAGGACTTGACCATTGTCCCTCAGGCTCTTTTGCACTTCCTTCAACCAGGCCTTCTGCTGTTTCCTTTCCCCGGGTTCCATCTTTTGAACCCAGTCGCCAGAGATGATTCCCCGTTCAACGTATCCACGGTCTTGCCATTTTTCAAGGAGCACATTGGCCTTGCCTTGTTCGGCAGCTAGGAAGGCCTGCTCGATATAAGATTGTTCCTGAGTGATTTGAAACATATGCCAACCGAGTTCGAGGGCGTGCCCGGTGCGGGCATGACGATCTGCGGAAAGCAGCTCCTTAGACCCGAAGCGGCTATACGTTTGGTGCATCAGCTGCTCAATGGCATACATCAGCTGGTGGCAGTCGAGGGCCCGCTTCAGATACGAAATTGAATCCGTCTGATGGAAAAGCTCCTCATGGCAGAGCGCCATTTCCCATAGACTTTCCCATAAATTGTTTTCCAGATAAAGAGAGTCTTTGGGGGGCAAATCGTACATGGAGGAAGGAGAGTAGTGGGTCAAATTGTGCTGAAGAGCAGCTTGGAGGGTTTGGAGAGCTTTTTCTATTTGTCCTTGCTGGCGGTAGTTCTTTGCCATGGGAACCAAGGTCTTTCCAAACTCCCGTCGACTTCCTTGGGGCTCTCCTTGGTATAACCAGGCCAAGGATTGTTCAAAATGGGTATGGGCTTTCTCCCATTGACCTGTTTCCATTTTTCGTTCTCCCTGCACCCTTTCCAGAAATCCCAATTTGGAATAGACCCGCCAACTGTTCTCCACTTGCCGGGCGAGTTTAAATTGCTGTTCTGCTGTATCCAAAAGCCCATTGATCCCCTCATGTGAGATCGTTGGTTCCTGCTGTTGGAGTCGATCCAGAGTAATGGCGTAGTTGAGGAGGTAGGTTCCGTGATCGAGAGAGGGCACCTGATCGAGGATAGGGAGCACTTTTTCATAAGTGCGTCTGGCATGGGGGAGCTGTTCAGAGTCTTCGAATAGGATTCCAAGGTCGCTGGAAAAACGCACCATCTCCTTGGGGTTCCGCTCCCGGATGGCCCATCGGAAACCATAACTGAGCCGCAATTCTGCCGCTTCATAATCGCCCATTCGGGTATAGATATTTCCGGCAGAACCAAAGATTCGGGGGATCAACTCTTGGGGAGAAGTTGGGCTGGAAAAAAACAGGAAAGCAGCCCGTTCATACCATTGGAGGGCCAGCGGAAAGTCGCCGAGTCGTTCGGCGATAAAACCTGCCAGCAAGGATACATCGAGGAATTCCCGATGGGTAGCACTGTCCGGGAATGGAAATTCGATCAAAGAGCCAATGGAATCCAGATAACCACTGGCTCTTTCCAGATTTCCTTCGTATCGGGCCATGATGGTCCCGATTTGAGCCTGGCCCGCGATCCAGATCGCGGTCTGGCCCTGCGCATGGGCTTCCCCCGCCAATGTGGCCCACCCCTCTTTGGCGCCAACATAGTCTCCTTCCTCCACCAATGAATCGGAGTGTCTTTTCACTGCTCGCCAACGGTCCTCGAGAAGCTCTGTTTGCCCCCAAAGCACCTGAAAGCAGGAGCCCATCAACACTACCATCAAAATGATTCGGTTCATAGACGGATGATTTTTTTCACCCTAAACCAATTTTCTCCCTCAATTCTCAGATGATACATCCCCGCTGGCAGTGGACTGAGGTCAAGCTGTATCCCTTGGGCATTGAAAACATCAGCTGAGGATTCTCCTTTCCAAATGGGGACGCCTTGAATAGAAGTGAGGGTCAGCTGGACGGGGCCGGGGGGAAGGGCCTGGGCCTGCAAATGGACACGGTTTCGGGTAGGATTGGGGTGCAGGGAAATGAACGGAGGCTGATGGTCAAAACCACTGGAAGTGAGTTCGATCTGATAGGGTTGGGTGATCAGCAAAATCTCAACTCCGTTTTGCTGGTTTAGATTGTCACAGCCAATGCCCGTTACGACAATTGAGAATTGCAGCGAATCCAAGCAACATCCGCCGCATTGTCCGGGGATCGACTCCGTGATCATCCAGGGCCACTGGTTGGAGATGCTGTCACAGCAAGCTGTATCCAATTGTACCGAAACGCATATATCCTGAGGGGGATCCCCCGCCTCAAAATTCAGAACGATGGACTCCTGCCCATTTTCAAATTTGACCTCCCAACATTCCGGAAGGCTGTCATGAAGAGCAATCAGGACCGAATTGGCTTTGCCAGTGGGATTGGTGACCTGAAAACAAATCTCCACTTCCTCCCCGGTCGCGGCGGTTCGCTCGGAGTAATTGTTGCGGATGGTATTGTCGAGGTCGGTGGTATCCAATGGATGGGAGAGTTCGGCGCGGAAGCAGAGACGGGGAAGGTCAACAGGGGCCGAAAATGACAATGAAATCAAACTCGTGCCGGTATCCAGAGTGGGCAATGTCTTGTGGGTCAGGAACCACTGCTCAAAGTGGGTTCCGTATCGAGAACCGAACAGCTTGAGGTCCACCTCCGAGACGGTGCCCGGGGAGGCGTTGTTGACCTCCACTTCGAGGGTGACTTTCTCCCCCGCTTTGATCGGTCCCAAGGAGTCCACCCTCAATTTGGTTTCATTCCATTGGGATTCATCAGGATTTTTGGGGAAGGAAATGGTCCATTTTGGGCCGGTATCCAGCACCTGGACGGCATGGAAGGCATTGAGGTAACCGATTCCGCTTTGGGCGTCCCATCCCGGGACTCCGATATCCGTAGCGGTCATGGCGAGGAGTTGCTTTATCTGATCGGGCCGAAATCGGGGACGGTAGGAGCGGATACAGGCGACCGCACCGGCCGCAAGGGCGGCCGAAATGGAGCTTCCCGAAAAGGGAGCCGTCTCCGCCACCGGCGCATAGGAGCCGAACATGCGCGTTGAGCTACCCAGAACGCCTACATCTGGCTTTCGCGCATCCACATTGCTGGCAAGCCCCTGGCTATTGCTCGGATTGGCCACGAGGGAAAAGGCTTGCCCCGTCGGCGCGTTTTGCAAGTTGGCAACTGTCAAGGCTTCCCGGGCGGCCCCGGGAGCTCCAATGGTGCGGGTGGAATCATTTCCGCCCGCCACGATGCACAGGATGTCCATGTTCCGGGCCACATTCACCAGTTCGCTCAGTGGGTCGTGCCCATCCGTATGGGTGGGATAATCCAGGGGGATACAGGCCACTTTGATATCGCCCTGCGCAATCAGCCACTCCAATCCCCTTATGATATCGCTCATGCTGGATTGTCCATTTTCATCCACCACCTTGATGTCCGCGATTTTAGAACAGGGGGCTGCTCCCTTTGCATAGTCACTCCGGTTCCAACCCCCAACCATGCTTTGCGCCATCAGCAGACCGTGGGAATTCATTGTGAATGGCATTCCGGGGGTATCCGAGACAATATCATAGCTGCGGTCAGGGTTGATCTTGGTGCGCTGAAAGCCAGGAATCCGCTCATCAGCGATCCCAATGTCCAGCAGGCCGATCAAAACCCCTTCCCCCTGGGCCTTTTGGTTGCCGTAGTTGCTTTGAAGGGTCGAGCCAACATTTCCCGGCAAGTCATTCATTCCGTGTACATACGTCGCTGTATCCAGACACAAAACAGCCTCCTTGGCATCCCCAAACACCATCCAGACCAGGGAATCTTGGGCCAGGGCATTCAACTGGCTGGGTGAAACGGCTTCCAGACAGACCACAGCGATGTATTTACCGACATACGACACGCCATTTCCCCACCCTCCAAAATAACTGCGCAGAGAATCCTCGCTGCGGTCCCATCTATTCAGGGCGACCACGACATCTTGGGGGCTTCCACTGGACTGGAGCTTGTCCTCGACTTTGTTGCCATTGGTATCGCCGGGGTAAGCAGCTGGCCAAAGCCAGTCAAATGGAACCGCCTTGTAGGGCAGCGGCGTATTTCCGCGGTAGGGCCAATCCCTTTCCGTATAGGCCCCGCCTTTTTCTAGGGGGAGAAAAATGGTTTGGGTGATGGCCGGATTGCTTTTTTTCGAAGCGGTAAGGGCCACATAGCTTGTATTCGGGGAGCTGGGGTTATAAATATGGATCGGGTTGTCGTCCGTACTGGTGGTTCCATCTCCAAAATCCCACAGCAGGTCGTAGTCACAGATGCTATGGGTAAAATCCAGGAATGAAACGGTGTCGCAGCGATAGGTATAAGTGAATTGGGGCTGGGGAACCGGGCATTGAATGACAATTGACAGGGTATCCAATTGGGCGGGGCCATTCCCGTCGGAAGCCACCAGAATGGCTTGGTAAGTGGAATCAATTGGAGGGAAGGCATGGGCAAATTGAGTATAAGAATGGCCTCCATTGCTGTATTGTGGAATGACGGTCCCGTCTCCAAGGTCCCAGTACAAAAAATCCTGGGCGGTAAAGGGGCCGTTATAGGTGAGTTCGATTGTATTGTGGAAGACTTGGATGGATACAGGAGCCTGCCCGTTTACTTGGGTTCCCCCGATGGCCCATACCAGCACCCACAGGAAGCATCGAAGTTTTTCCATGGTCAATTGGTTGGTCAACAAAATGTCATTGAAGCGTGGTAAAATGGGAGATTTATTGGAAAAAGTCTGGGACTATTTTTCCTCATTTTTACGTTTGGGATATTGAGCATTTGGAAAAGAGCCTGGGGAGGGTGGGAGACAGGATGGGAATGGAAATGCAATCGTTTGGAAGGGGGAAATCGAGGAATCGTAATTCGGGGAAAAAATCGTCTCAGGAATCACCCGGGGAGATATTTAGGTTGGGGCATTGATTTACCAAATCTCATTGCCATGCTGACGCGTTTGATCTGTACCCTGCTCTTAGGTGGAATCGGTTTGTGGTGCCCCTTGAGGGCTCAAATTTCCGTGACCACTCACCTGTCCCTGAACCCGGAAATCACCGTTTGCGGGGATTCCATTCCATTGGACATTGAAGTGTTCAACGGCTCCACTACAACGATGTCCAACATGGATTTGAACATCGTCCTTCCTCCGGGGCTCAATTTCCTGAACCTTCAATCCAACCACGATTTTGGGGCATCCATTGGTACGGGCCCCGCGAACCTGATCCATTTTCAGAGGCCGAGCTTGGCTCCCTCTGAAAGTGCTTGGGCTAGATTCTATATCCATGCTTGTTGTCCGATTGCCACCTTGTTGGGGGATGGTTCGATCCTGAACCCAGTTCAGGTACAGGCATGGCTGGACTTCCAGCAAGGCGGAAACTTGCTCCAGGCATCGGACCTGTCAGGCTCGATCAATGTCAAGTTCCCTGAAATGTCGATCATCCAGGCCCGAACTGAAAATGGTCCGGTGAGCCTGGGGGATGTGCTATGGGACACCCTTGTTATCCGCAACGGCGGATTGGGGAGTTTGGATGGCTTTTCTATTGACCTCGCCCTTGAAGACGAGCGTACTTACCTCTCCGCTTTCGCGACTTCTTCCGCCACTCCCGTCATCCCCCTGACGGTGACAGCCAATCCCCAGAACGATTCCATTCGGTTCGGAATCACCGATCCCTCCAGTTTCCAACCCAATGAAGAGTTGCGGCTGTACATCCAGACGCAAGTGGTCGGCTGTGGGACCAACAGTTCGCGCTACGAAGCCCGTTGGGGCTGCTGTGGGGATACCTGTGACCCGGGCAATGTCAATGCCACGGCCTTTTTGAATGTGGGGCTTCCGGCTGGAAATCCGCAGCTCATCCCCCGCGTGCGGGCGTTGGGGAATGCTGGCTACGGCTGTTCGGACGATACCACGACCGTAGAACTTTGGTACAAAAACGAAGGAGCCACCATTGCTTACCTCGATCAATTGGACTTGGCCTCGGAAATTTTGCTTGGGGTTTGGTTCAATGAGTTTCAGCTGAATGGACTTAGTGTGCCGGCGAGCATGCTCGACACCTTTGCGGGGCCCCCGTCTCCGGCCCAGGTCCACCTTTACAATGTTCGAAATTATACCCTCCGATTCGATTCTCTCGGGTTTGATTTTGATGGCGCGGGGGGACTCCAGGACTTGGATGGAGATGGATTCTTTGATGACCTGGCGCCTGGGGACAGTACCCGGCTCACTTTCCAGATGAATTTTGAATGCCTGGCCACTTCCCTGACCGATTACACTACCTGGACCTGTGGAGATCGTTGGCGCTCTTGGTACCTTTTGCACCGCGCGAAGTACCAGAACCAATGCGGAGATGATCTAGGGTCAATCAATTACACGGGGAAGTGGGCCTATTTTGCGGAGCAAGCCAATCTAAATTCCATTGCGCCGACCGATTTCGAAGATGGCGATACCGCTGAGATTGCCATGCGCTATTCCCGGCCCGGGACGTGGTGGGATGCCGTGGGTTCACTGCTGAAATGCCCGCAGGGAAAGGTCCAATTAGAGATGGACTTGCCACCCGGGTATTCCGTCTCGGGAGACATTGAATGGCGAGGGCAACCTTACAGCTACCAACAGCAAGGGCAAACCGTGATCTGTGATTTCCCTTTCGGCCCCCAGTATCCTTTCCATACCAATGTGCTCCAGAGTGCCTGGACCTACTTTGATCTGAACTATGATTGCCAGGCTCCCGGCGCGCAAACCGGGCTGGACACCCTTCGGTGGCGATTGATCTTCGATTGTGATACCACATGTACGGACTGCGAGCGGTGTCTGGGAGCCTCCGAAGCCCTGCTGTATTCGCATTGCAACGGGGCCTGCGCGGGGGTGAGAACCCTCAGTTTGGACATTGATCGGCTGAATTTTGGATGGACTGACATCAGCAAGACGGCGAAGGCAACTGCCCAGACCCCTGGCGTCAATCTGGACCGGGCCTATGTCTGCGATACGGTGGCTTGGCGGAGCCAAGCAGTGGTGGAGACAGCCGTACCCTATTCGAATATTTTGGCCCGCTTCCACTACAAGGCATCCGGCGATCCTTACCAGTTCGTGGGCGGCTGGCTGTATCGAAACAATGATTCATGCGCCATTCTTCCCCATCACGTCACTAAATCGGTCCCTTTCCCCGGCGAAGTCCAGTACGACATTTCCACCCCAACCAATTGCCTTTCGGTCATCCCGGGCGATTCGCTGAAAATCAAAGCCTTGTTTCGGGTAACCAAGTTTGGAGTGGGGGGGTATGTCCAACCCGACCCATTTCGGGCCACCTTTGTAGCGGTAGACTCTTTGGGCCAGGAACTGACCTGTGACAACTATGGGGAGCGATTTGCGATGATGCACCCCCGTGAGGCGGTTTTGCAACGCAATTTTCCTTTGACCTGTGACACCTTGGACATCAACCTGCCCTTCAACGCTTACAGCGACGGATTGAATTTCAATTGGGTGGATTTCCCGGCGGAATACCGGGAACTATACCAACTACAAAATCCGATTGACTTCATCCTTCCGGAAAGCATCGGCTATGTCCCGGGGAGCGCTTATGTGGAAGCCAGTTATTACCAGAGTGGGGGCCAACAGATCTGGTGGCTGGAGGATACGTTGATTCCGGGGCTGATTGGGGATACTTTGAGGTTGTCGGGGTTGAATTCATTGGGGTTTGATGCTGCCCAGCGGAATTTTATCTGGGATGCGGTCAATCCAAGCCTGGGTTTCGAGGTGTTTCCCGAGGATTGTGGGGCTTTGGAAGCGAGTCCGCCGGATACCATTCAAGGGAAGATCGCTTTTCATCTGTACACCCATTCCAATGATCCCGCTTGCATTGACACGGTTTCCCTGGCTCCTCGTTTTGTTCTCCTGCCCCAAAAGCCTCATCTCGTCCTGAATCCCAATGCGGCGATTCAAGATGGATTGAAGCAGGAAACGGAATGGATCATTGACCTTTGCAATATTCCCCCGGCCAATCAATCGGGTGGTCTGGCCCCGTTTGTCTGGCTGGGCCTGGAGCCTTCCAACCCTGCGATCCAGATCAATTTGGTGGAACTGCTGGACAGTCAGCAAGTATTGCCTTTGAATAGCTACCCCAATTCAGATGGGGTATGGGTGGGACTCGAGCATATTAGAGACAATGAATGCAGGCAAATTCGGGTCGTGGCGAGTTACGGACAATGCTCCCCGGACAGTTTGGCCCGTATTCGGGTGCGACAAGGCTGGGAATGCGCCGGTTGGCCTGCCGACCCCAGCCAGGCGAACTGCGAAGGAGCAGGAACGGAGTTGTTTTTGCGTTACCGAAATGCCGATTTTCAGATGGAAGTCACTGCTGCGGACAGTTTGCCGGTAGATCTGTGCGATACCTTGGAGTACCATGTGCGTTTGAAATCGACTGGCTTTGGCTATATGTATGGGGTCAAGTTGGACCTGGATATACCTCCTGGGATGGCCGTTGATTGGTCCCGCGTGACCTATCAGTACCCATTAGGAGGAACGCCACAATCTTTGGGGCCTCCGGATTTATCGGGCAATTTGGTCCGCTGGCACCTGGACTCACTGATATTTTTCGATGCGAATTTACAAGCCGATACGGGGCTGGTCGGGGTGACCGATACGATGCGCAATGAGGTTCAGGTAAAATTGCCATTCAGTTTTACCTGCGATTTTCAGCCGGGGGCACAGGTAAATACCCTGGCCTCAGGAACCACCAATTGCGGTGATTCTATTCGCATTGATCCTTACGTTTCACCACCGCTTTTGCCCCAAGGATTTCCCGATTCCAATGCCGATAGAGTCAAGTTGAAAATCGTTGATGGACTGAGTTGTGGAAATGGTGGGGAAATTGTGGATGTTCGCGTCATCAATGCCTCGCCGGATCCTTGGACATTGCTACCCACACTTTCCATTCAATTGTCCGCTCCTTTCCAGTGGTCCAATGGGTTCAATGGAATCCACCACGCCCCGAACCCCAACAGTTTCCAATGGAATGCTTCCGGCAGGTTCTCCTGGACGCTTCCGGTCATCCCTTCCGGCGATTCTGTTTGGTTTCAGTTCGAGATAGAGGCAAATGGCTGGCTCTGCGGGGACTTTGAGTGGGCGGCAGAATTGACCCATCAATTTCCCCTCACCTGTCCGGACACGAGTTGCGTGATCAGCGGGTCAATGGCCCGCGGAGTGTGGAGGGATTCGCTGTGTTGCTGTCGGGGAATTGCGAATTCCCGTCGGCCCGATGCGGAGATCGGGATTTCCAATGTCACATGCGTAGGAGACAGCCTAGAGATTACCCTCGAAATTTGCAACCAGGGCGATACGATGATGCCGGCGGGCGTTCCGATCATGTTCTATGCGGAGGATCCCCTCCAATTTAGCCAGCCCCACCCAGTGGTTTCGACTCCGATGCTTACCTCTCAGCCGCTGTTTCCCCAAGACTGCATTTCTCCAACCTATACCATTCCCAACCACAACGAAACGGTCCACATGGTCATCAACGACGACGGCCAGCTCGATTTTCCGCTGGACCTGTCCAAAAAATTTGCCCGCAATCAGATTGGAGAGTGCCATTTTGGGAACAACCATGCTACCGCGACAGCCAATTGCATTTGCGACACGCTCCCCAATCCCATTCGGTTCCAAGTGGTTCAAAATGGGCCCGACGTCACAGTGCGGGACAGCAGCCAGGGGCCGGGGCTGCTCCATATCTCCGCTGATTTAGGCGATGGAAGCATCCAAACGGGACTTCCCGGAGCCATTTTCCAGCACACTTATACGCAAACTGGGCCGCACGAAATTTGCGTGTTGGGCGAGTCCTTTGTCACCAACAATACCTGCTGCAAGGATACCGCCTGTCAAACCATTCAGTTGGATACCTGCGCTTTCCACCAAGCGGCTATTTTCGCGAATCAATTGTCCCCCCTGTCCCAATTCCAGGTGGAGTTCATCAATTTGTCCTATCCTGGTTCGGTCACTTCAGTATGGGACTTTGGCGATGGGACGACGGCGATCGGCGGAGGATTCGGGATGTCGCATCTTCACACCTACGCCCAACCAGGGAAATACCAGGTGACCCTGATTTCCACGGGGAAGCTGGATGGCTCCTGCTGCCTGGATACCACGACCCTCCGCATCAACGTGGTCCCCAAACTTCTGTATCCGGTACCTGCGCAGGCGTTTGTGACGGTCACCTATCCCGATTTTGATGCGGAGTGGGTGACCTTGCAGTTGGTAGACGGTATGGGACGGGTACTGGTGGAGCGACGGGTCAGGCCCATAGGAGAGGAGGTATTGGAATTGGGAGGCTTGCCGAAGGGGATATATCGGGTGCGGATTGTAGGGGGCCAGGTGGCGTATGGAGAGGCGTTTTTGAAGGAGTGAGGGAGGGAAATGGGAACGATCTGGGAAATCAAACAAAAAGTTAGGCGCTTGTCGACCTTTTTGTTTTGGCGCGGAGGAAATAGCTCTCCCCATACCTACCCAATTGCCCCAATTGTGTTTTTGAACCACGGGATTATCTTGTGGGAAGCACAATATTGTCCCCAATACAAGAAAAAGCTCCGGATGGAAGAATTAAAACGCGTTATGGAGAACTATATCCAAGAGTCAATTGACAATGAATGGAAAGAGTTTTCCCAAAATTTGTCCATCCATACAGCTTCAAAAAGAGAGATCATTTTCAGGCAGACCGAAGTTTGCAATGAAGTCATGTACATCTTAGAAGGCATTGCGGCATCTGAATACAATGTGGAAGACAAGCTCATCATTTCAAGGTTCTTTCAAGCAGGGAACCTCTGTTCAAATTTGGCAAGCGCAACTTCCAGGACCATTCAATCCGATAACGTCATTGCCATCACGGAGGTCAAATACATTGCCATACCATTGGATTACTTTATGAAAATGTATCTCCATTCCAATACGATTGGAATATTTTTTAGGAAGAAGATTCTGGAACATCTTATCGAAGCCAAGAACTTTATTAGCGTCAAGACATCTGCCGATACCGAAAGGCAATACGCTTTTTTGGAAAAAGATTATCCAGGAATCATAGCCAAGACCCCTTCGAAATACATTGCAGCATTCATTGGAATTACCCCCGAGGCATTGAGTCGATTTTTGAAGCACCGATCCAGTTCTTAACCCTCATCAATATTATTGTCATAGTGGGCTGATAGCTTTGTGAAAAAGGTAAAACATCGCTGCTATGCCGAAATTAAGTATGCCCAAGGAGAGGAAGTTCGATTGGGAATTGAAACCTGTTTCATCGGTACATTGGGGACAAGTAAAGAACAAAAGTGGCCAGATTTGTGTGGTTTTGGACCACGCTTTATTACGTGGAGTCACCAGCAAAATGATCGCTTGGTGGTTTAAAAACTTCCCGAGTTTAAGGGTAACCCTCGAGGATATTGAAGGCTATGAAAACCAAAAAGTACCTGCTTATTTTCTGTGGCATCCCTCTGATCATATCAGTGCTTCTCTGAGCGGGAAATTAGGTCCTGACAAGACCTCCAAAGCAGGGGCAAAAATTCACATCCAAGAGGCCATGCAGTTTAAAAAATACGGGTTGAAATATCCGGTAGATCAGGCATTGACTATTTTTTATTGCGAAAATGATGGCTGGGGGATGGGAAAGAGGATTCCATTATTGGGAACGTTGGTGTGCCTGCGAATTAACTTCAAAGATGTGTATGAGAATGGTGAAGTGATTGGCGTACACTACCATTATGAAGTAGTGGCGGGAACAAACAAGCAAAACCTGATCGCGAAGTTTATCAATAAAAAATTGGTCGGAGGATTCACGCCCGAATTTTGGGAAGCATGGATCACCCACAATACGATTGAGGTAGGAGTTTTTGAAAACTTTCTTCCCGTACTGTACAGCCAACGAAACGATTTGAACAATCAGCGCTATTCGAAAAGCATGAATCCCATATCAAAAGAAGTGGCCGCTCAGAAGCAAGAGGGATTTGACAAAGAGCTTTTTGCCGAAAGATTGAAAGGTTATGAGCAAAGCGAAAATGCATTTGACTACCAAAGAGGCAAAGAAAAGAGCATCCTGAGCTGAGAAGGGGGGAAGACCTCACATGCTTTTTGGGCCTTGAAATTGGTCAGATAAGAGAAAAAAAATGGATATGCGCTACGCCTTTCTGCGGGTCAGAGAGGTTCAAAGGTCCAATTAGCCGAGAAACAGAAAGTAGAACCCCCAAAAGCAAAAAATCCGGCACTAAACCGGATTTCCAATTGAGCGGAGGCGGAGGGATTCGAACCCCCGGTGCCCGTGAAGGCACTTCGGTTTTCAAGACCGACGCATTCGACCACTCTGCCACACCTCCGCGACAAAGGTACACCAGTTTCCCATTTCCTGCAATCACTTTCCCCTTTTCGCAAACTGCCTGAAAAAGAGGATTTCACCACCAAATTCCCTAACTTGCGCCCAAATCAAACCTGCGGAATTTACTGTGCCCATGAAAAAGTTGTACCTCCCCCTGGCCGTCCTGGCGATGCTGTTCGTGGCATCTTGTACCGGCGACCGCGTGACCATTCTGTCCTTTTCCCCCACCGAAGAAGTCGAGCGCCTCACCACCTTTGAGGTCCAGTTCAGCGAGGACATTGCGCCCGCCGACAGCATCGGCGAGTGGATGGACGGCGATTACCTCACCTTTGAGCCTGCCATCCAGGGCAAATACAAATGGCTCACCGGAAATACCCTCCTGTTTTCCCCCGAAGCCCCCCTCCAACCCGGCCAGGACTACGAGGCCACGGTCAACGAAAGCGTCCTCGGCGAGTCCAAGAAAAAGGGCGATTTCGACTCCTACGCCTTCCACACGCCTTACTTTGATGCCGAGCGGGTTGAATTCTTCTGGACGCAGGTTCCCCGTTCCGATTATAAGGTCACCGTCCAGGCGAACCTCTACTTCAATTACGAGGTGGACCCCAAGGAAGTCGCCGAATACCTGCAAGTGAAGCGGGGAGGCAGTGAAATGAAAAACTTCGACGTGGTCACCACCGAGCCGGCCAGCGTCATTGCCGTCAATTTCGGCCAGGTCCAGCAGACCGAAAAGGACCAGGAATTTGAAATCACCATTGAAAGTGGCTTGGGCTCGACCGAATCGGCCAAAGCGATGACCGACGACCGTTCCTTTTCCGTGACCCTCGACGCCCTGACCCGCCTCGCGATCACGTCGGTGGCCTCCGGCGTGGACGGCAACAAAGGCTGGATCGAGGTCTTTACCACCCAGGCGGTGGACGATGAGGTGGTCAAACGCTTCGTGGAAGTGGACCCGCGAAAGTCATTTTCCGTCACTACTTCCTCCAACAGCTTCCGCCTCGAAGGCGATTTCAAGCCCGGCTCCATGCTCAACCTCGCCATCAAAAAAGGCCTCCCGGGTCTTTACGGCGGACAATTGGAAGATGGATATACCCAGGAAGTGGTCATGGCCGACCTCAGCCCCCAATTGGAATTTACCGATGAGAATGGGCAGTACCTGATGCGCGGCGGCCAGGAAAACATCCAGGTCCGCGCCGTCAACGTCCCCAAAGTCGACGTGAAGGTCTACGAAGTCTTCGCCAACAACCTCCTGTTCTACCTCTACAACAAGGGCGGCGGCTACTACTACGACAATTGCTGTGGCGTGTCCAATGGCTTCCGCTACACCAGCGACGATGCCTACGAGGGCGATGACTACGACGATTATTACTACGACGACTACTATTATTATGGTGCGGACGTAGGAAATTATGGCCGTCTGCTGCATGAGGAAGAGGTAGAGTTGGGCGAACAGGAAAACAAACTCAATGAATTTACCGTCGATGTGGGCGACCATTTTGATGAGCGCTTCGGCGGCATTTATGTGGTGGAAGTGCGGGATGAACGGGATTATTGGAGAAAGGACATCAAGGTCATCTCCATCTCCGATTTGGGCATCATCGCCAAACGCTCGGCCGATGAACTCCTCGTCTTCGTCAACTCCATTCGCACGACCGAACCCCTGTCCGGAATTCAGGTGTCCCTGGTTTCCACCAACAACCAGCCCCTCGTCACCGGTACCACCGACGACGATGGCATGATCCGGTTCACCGACCTGAAAGCGAAGACCAAGGGCTTCACGCCCCGGATGATCACCGCGGTCCGCGGCAAGGAATTCAACTTCGTGGACTTCAAAGACACCAAGGTCGAACTGTCCCGCTACGACGTCGGCGGCAAGCGTGAATTTTCCGACAGCTACGAGACCTTTATCTATGCCGACCGCAACCTGTTCCGCCCCGGCGAGACCGCCCACTTCAATACCCTGATCCGCGACAAGCAGATGGGCGTCGTCAAAGACCTGCCCATTGGCTTCAAGGTTATCAACCCGCGCGGCCGCATCTTCCGGAGCGTCCAAAAGACTCTCGGCGACCAGGGCGATACCGAATTGACCCTCGACCTGCCCAACTACGCCGCCACGGGAGACTATACCCTGGAGGCTTACTCCGGAACCAAGGACCTGCTCGGCACCTACTCCTTCTCCGTGGAGGAATTCGTGCCGGACAAAATCCGCGTGGAAGCTGAAAGCAATATCGAGGGGACGCTCGGCCTGGGCGAGAAGCTCAACGTGGACATTTTCTCGGAGTACCTCTTCGGAGCGCCCTGTTCCGACCATGCCTACGAGGTCGACATCAACCTGAACCACGCGCCCTACCGCAGCAAAAAATACCCCAAATTTTCCTTCTACCCCCGCAAAGTCGACAACGAATACCTCAGCAACGACCTGGAAACGGGTAAGCTGGATGCGGAAGGCAAAGACCAATTCACCTGGACCGCACCGTCGAGCATTGAGGCGGCTGGGATTGTCCGCGGCCGCGCTTTCGTGACGGTCTTCGACGCGACGGGCCGCACCGTGACCCGCCAGGTGCCCTTCAAGCTGTACCCCAGCGATTATTTCATCGGGGTGGACCAGGGCTCCTACTATGTTTCCACCGGCTCTCCCTTGAATGTCAAGGCCGTCGCCGTTTCGCCACAGGACAAGGCGCTGAGCAATTTCCGGGCGCAGGTGGAAGTGGTTCGCTTCGAATGGCGGACGGTGCTGAAGAAAAACCGGAGTGGCGAGTATACCTACCAAAGTGAACGGAAGGAGATTGTGGAGGAAAGTAAAAGCCTGACGCTGAATGGCGTCACCAACTATGTGTACACGCCCCAGAAATCAGGCCGCTACGAGGTCCGTTTCCGCAAGGCTGGCCAGGAGCGGTACAGCACGCGGACTTTCTACGCCTATGGTTCCCGGTCGACTACCCGGAGTTCTTTCGCGGTGGACCGTGAGGGCCGGATTGAAATCGTGCCGGACAAGGAAAAATACGAGCCGGGCGAAACAGCCAAACTCTTGTTCAAGACGCCTTTCTCGGGTAAAATGTTGGTGACGGTGGAACGGGAAAATGTCCTGGAGCACCGCTACCTCGCCGTCGAGAACAATTCCGCCGAACTGGAATTGCCCATCACCGGGGAACACCTCCCCAACGTCTTCGTCAGTGCGACGCTCATCCGTCCCCACCAGCTGAACGCTGGCACGCCCTTCTTCGTTGGGCACGGCTTCCAGCCCTTGCTGGTCGAAGCCAGCAGCAACCGCCTCCCCGTCGAAATCCAATCGCCGGAGCGGATCAAGCCCCGCCGCACCCAGGAGATCGTGATCAAAACGGCTCCCTCAGAAAATGTGCGGGTGACCCTTGCGATGGTCGACGAAGGCATCCTCCAGATCAAGAACTACAAGACGCCGGATCCCTACGCGTTCATGTACGCGAAGCGGAAGCTGAGCGTGAGCAGCTACGACCTCTACGAGATGCTCATGGAAGAAGTCCAATCGATGAACTCTTCCATGGCCGGTGGCGACGAGATGGAAAGCGGCAAGCGCATCAATCCCATCACGGCCCAGCGCTTCAAATTGCTGTCCTTCTGGTCTGGCACGCGTCGGTCCAGCAGCAGCGGCGAGGTCCGCATCAAGGTGCCCGTTCCCCAATTCAATGGGGCGGCCCGTCTGATGGCGGTCGCCTATTCCGACCAGCGCTTTGGCTCGGCGGAGAAGATGATGACAATCACCGATGACGTGGTGGTCATGCCCGCCGTTCCCCGTTTCCTTTCCCCGAAGGACTCCGTCGTTTTGCCCGTCTCCCTCCTCAATACCACCGCCCAGGCCGGCAAGGTCACGGTCAATGTTGCCACCGAGGGCCCGATCAAGGTGTCCTCTGCGGCTTCCCAGTCCGTGCAGATTGCTGGAAAAGGCAATGCCAACGTGAAGTTTGGGTTGCAGGTCGGAGATGAAGTGGGCAAAGGAAAAATCACGATCCGGACGAGTGGAATGGACAAGGTGCTGGAGGAAATTGAGATTGCCGTCCGTCCGACTTCCCCGTTGGTCGTGGAAAGTGGCGTGGGCATTTTGAAGGCTGGTGCTTCCAAATCCATTCAATTGCCGACCAATTTTGTGGATGGCACCCAGCGGACCAGCCTGTCCATCGCGAAATTCCCCGCGCTCCAATACGCCGATCAACTGAGCAGTTTGGTGCGCTATCCCCACGGATGCGTGGAGCAGACCACTTCGAAACTCTTCCCCCAATTGTACTTCGAAGAATTGGCGGCAGCCGTGGCTCCGGACATGTACGTGAACGGAAACCCCGTCTACTTCGTCAAGGAAGGCGTTCGGAAGCTCCAAAGCATGCAATTGAGCGATGGTTCGCTTTCCTATTGGCCCGGCGGCAGCTATTCTTCCTGGTGGGGATCGGCCTACGCGGCGCATTTCCTGACCGAAGCCCAAAAAGCGGGCTACGATGTCTCCGAGAGCATGATGAACAAGCTCTACCGCTACCTGGCCCGGGAGGCAGCTGAGAAAAAGACCTACCAGTATTCCCGTTACCGGAGTGGCAGCCGCTCGGTCGAAATCAAGGCTCACAAAGAAGTACTGTACAGCCTTTATGTATTGGCTTTGGCTGATCGTGCCGACCTGTCGCTGATGAACTATTACCGGGCCCGTCCGCACCTGTTGACGACGGATACCCGTTACCTGCTCGCTGGAGCGTTCGGCCTCGAGAACGATTGGAATGCGTTCAACGAATTGATGCCCGGCTCTTTCTCGCCGGAAGTTCCCGAACGTGAGTCGGGCGGCAGCTTTGATTCGCCCGTCCGCGCGAATGCCATCATGTTGAGCGTCCTTACCGACGTCGATCCCGACAACAAGCAGATTCCTGGCCTGATCAAATGGCTCACCAATCCCGGTCGTCGGGTCTACTCGACCCAGGACAAGTCCTGGACTTTCCTCGCCCTCGGCAAGGCGGCCAGCAAGAACAGCCGTTCCCAGGTCAAGGTGGACATCTCGGTCTCCGGCAAGTCCATTGGCACCTACAACAACCAGCCCTGGAGCTTCCAAAGCGACCTCCTGAAAGGCAATAAGGTCAATCTGAACGCGAATGGAAGTGGCCAGGTCTATTATTTCTGGTCGGTGGAAGGCGTGAAAAAAGGAGGAGATGCCGCGGTGGAAGAAGTGGACAACAATATCCGCGTTCGCCGCCGCTATTTCGACCGCGATGGCAATGAAATCACAAGCGGACGCGTGAAGCAAGGAGAATTGATCGTGTGTGAAATCGAATTGGGCTCGGGACTGAGAGGAGCCGAAAACATCGCCATTTCGGACCTGATCCCGGCTGGATTTGAAATCGACAATCCCCGTTTGGGAACTTCCACGGCCCTGTCCTGGATGAAGAATACCTTGTATCCCCAGTATGTGGACGTCCGGGACGATCGCCTGTTGGTCTTCACCTCCATTGGCAGCAACGAGTCGCGCAAGTACCATTATATGTTGCGGGCGGTGAATGCAGGGCTGTTCAAAGCCGCTCCCATTGGCGCGGAAGCCATGTACGATCCCGATTTCCGCAGCTACAACGGTGGTGGATTCGTTCGAATTGACCCCCGCTAGAATAACCTCAAGGGGAAGCGATCTGCGGATTGACTTCCCCTTTTTTCATTTTCCCCCTCCCTCTACGCTCCATATCTCGCATTTCAGGAAGATAAAAGTGGGGGAATCTTGCACCTTAGAGGGGGGAAAGCTAAATTTATGCCCACTAGCGTGTAAGTAATCAAGGGCCTGAAAGTGAATGTGGGGAACGATGGGCCATAAAGAATCAACCGAAGAATTACGCAGGGTAATTAGTTCAAAACCAGCGATTCTTCCCTTCTCTTCTGGCTTGTGGAAGAATAGGGTTGTAATTGGAAGAAAACCGGCTAATATTCTACCTGCATTGAATGGATACTATATGAAAAAACTAATACTCTTTCTTGGAGTGGTTTTGTTGCTAAATGGGGAAGGTGTTTTTGGACAAGCTCCGTGCTTTGGAGATTTCCAATACAGCCAGACGGCCACCGTCTCCAATGTGTCAAATCCGGCGCTGAGCGATTTTCCTGTCCGCCTCAATCTTGACACCCAAACCCTGATCAGCAGCGGGAAGCTATCTCCCACGGGCGATGACCTGCGGATCGCAGGCCCCGATTGTTGCACCCCCCTCCCGTATTGGATTCAAAGTGGATTGAATACCCCATCCACGACGATTTGGGTTCTGATGGACACCTTGCCCTTTGGCGGGACCGCCGAAATCCAGTTGTATTATGGCAATCCCGGGGTTTCCGGACCTGTCTCGAACATTGATTCGGTGATGCTGAGCATCGGAAACGATGACATGGGCACGGGCAGCAGCGCCAGTGGCCAGACCATCGGCACCACCCAATACCGGTTCCCAGTCGATGCCCGGACCGTCCGCTGGCGGATTTTCAGCGGAGATTCAGCCACTTTGCGGTTGAAAACGGTGGATTCCACCGACTTGGTCAAGGGCTTTTCGCCTTTTTTCACCACTTCTGCGACTCCCGGCTTCAATACCTTCGATTGGGAAGGCCCCTCTACCGTGGATGGCTACCCGGCATGGTTCACCGCCGACTCCACCCTCGACATCATGAACAATTGTGCACCCGTGACGCCCTGCCCGGGCTCTTGTGGTGACATGCAATACACTCCCGGCGACCCCGGGATCAATGGCAACCCCACGGTAATCGACTCCTGTGGTGCCACACCTTCCATGCGGGTCTGGTTCCGAAATGTGACCGGAGCCTTCTTTGACCCCATTGTCAGCGCCAACAACGATGAGTTGGATCGGCAGGCGGCAGTCATGGCCGCGGCTTCCGAGCCTTCCATTTGCAATACGGGTTCCTCGGCATTGACCGCGACCTATCCGGCCGGCGGCACGGTGACTTGGTTCCGCGATGGGATGACCTTTGGAATGGGAGATTCCTTGGTGACGGGACAAAGCGGAGACTATTACTTCCAGGTACAATATTCCTCCGCCTGCCAGGTGTTGACCTCGGATACGCTGAGCATCACCGGGGCTGCGTCCACCATTGACCTGGGCCCCGACCGCACCGAATGCGTCGACTCATTTTATACCATTGATGCTGGTCCTGGCTTTGTGAATTATCTCTGGTCCGATGGTTCTACCAACCAGACCCTTGATATCTTCATTACCGGGATTTACTGGATCGAAGCCGAAGACGCCAACGGCTGCATCGATCGCGATACCGTGATCATCACGCTCCGGGAAAACCCGGTCGCCAATATCACGCCCGGCCCGGACGTGGAAATCTGTGGCGGTTCCTCCATCATGTTGGATGGTACGACTCCCAATGGATTCGCGTACGAATGGCTTCCCGGCGGAGAGACCTCGGCCGACCTCGAAGTCGATCAATCCGGAACCTACCAGGTCGTGGTGACCGACGCCAACAATTGCGTTGACACCTCGGACGTGGTTACTGTGACTTTTTACCCCCAGACCCAGGTCCAATTGCCCGACGATACGACCCTGTGCGAAACCGATTCGCTCGTCCTGTCGGTCACTTCGATTTGGGACAGCGTCTTGTGGGCCGATTCTTCGACGACTTCGTTGGACTTTACGGCTTTCCCGCCCGGAGATTTCTGGGTGGAAGTGGTGGACACCAACGGCTGCCGTTCCCGCGATACCATTCGGATTGACGCGTTTACTCCGATTGTGATCGACCTCGGGGCGGACCGCATTGTCTGTCCTCAAAACACTGTGACCCTGGAATCGGCAACGCCCGGAGCCGTGAGTTATATCTGGAATGACGGAACCGTCGGTGACATGTTGGTGGTCTCCGCCCCCGGTGGAGATTTCAGCGTCGATGCCACCGATGCCAATGGCTGTGTGTCGACGAGTACCACGGTCAACGTGTCCTTCTATCCGGAATCGGAAATTCCGCTGATCACCCGTGAGGGCGATGTTTTGGTTTCCAGTGTGACCACTGGATCCTTCCAGTGGTATCAGGATGGGGTGACGATCGACGGTGAAAACGGAACGACGCTCAGCCTGCCTTCCGGTGGAGGGAGCTTCTTCTTAGAAGTCACCGATGTGAACAATTGCTCAACCCTCAACTCCAATATCCTGGCGGTATTGGTCAGCATCCAGCGGGAACTGATCCCCGAAGGCTTCTCGCCCAACGGCGACAACCTCAACGACCAGTTCATGATTCCCAATCTGGATCTCTATCCCGGAAACAGCCTTACTATTTTCAACCGATACGGTTCGGAGGTATTCAAGGAATCTCCTTATAGCAATACCTGGCAGGGCACCTGGAACGACCAGGACCTGCCCGATGGCACTTATTTCTATCTTCTGGATTTGGGCGGAGATTTGGAGCCCATCCAAGGTTATGTAATTATCCAACGCTAAGAACCCACCAGTACCATGAAGAAATATCTCATCATCATCTGTATCGCGGTCCTGGGGAATGGTTTGTTTGCCCAGCAGGATAGCCACTACAGTCAGTATATGTTCAACCACCTTGCCATCAACCCGGCTTATGCGGGGAGTGCAGGGTATATTTCGAGCACACTCATTTACCGGAAGCAGTGGGTAAATGTAGAAGGTGCCCCGACCACGCAGAGCTTTGCAGTTCACGGGCCTTCCAACAACCTGCGCCACGGTTTTGGATTGGCGTTTTACAACGACGAGATCGGGGTGACCCGTACGTCGACCTTGAACCTGGCCTATTCGTACCGGATTCCGCTGAACGACAATGCGACCTTGTCCTTCGGGCTCCACGGGACCGTGGAGAACATCAGCAATCGGCTGTCGGGGGTTCGGACCACCTCGCTGATTTCGAGCAGTTCTCAGGACCCTGCTTTCGCGAATAACCTGAACCTTTGGCGCCCCAACGCCGGTGCCGGGGTGTTTTTCAATACCAACCACTTCTACCTCGGCCTGTCGGCCCCGGACCTGATTGAAAACTCAGTCAATGGCACCAATGAGGTATTGGGAGTGGATGACCAGGCCCGGGAGCGTCGGCATTTCTTTGTCCATACCGGCTTCATCACCGGAACCGACGAATCGCCGTTCCGTTTCAAGCCTTCTTTCCTCCTCAAGTACGTCCCCGGCGCGCCGATCAACTTCGATGTCAACGCTCAGTTCTGGATTCAGAACCGGGTTTGGCTGGGAGCTTCTTACCGCCTGGAAGATGCGGTGGTGGGAATGCTCGGCATCCAGTTGACGAATTGGTTGAACGTAGGGTATGCCTATGATTACACAATTTCGGAACTTAGTAACGTCTCGAATGGGTCCCACGAAATCATGTTGGGAATCGACCTTAACTTTAAGCGCATGGGAATGGTCTCCCCGCGTTGGTTCTAATCCATTTTGAAAGATGGCCGGCAACGGCACTTGATATATCCACGGAAATCATGAAAAGTATTCACTATTTCTTAATCTTTTGTCTCGCGCTGGGTTGTTCGCAGGCTGCTCTGGCTCAGAACCGTAACCTGCGCAAAGGCGACAAATTGTACGAAGCGCTGGCGTATCCCTTGGCGATCAACCAGTACGAGAAGGGCCTGAAAAAAGAACGGGATATCCGGGCCATGGAGCGTTTGGCGGACGCCTACAACAACATTGGCGAGCCGGAGGGAGCAGAAAAATGGTACGGCGAATTGGTGACGACGCAGGGTGCGGCGGCCATCAACAAGTTCTACTACGGCCAGGCGTTGATGTCGAATGGGAAGTATGCCCAGGCCCGCAAGTGGTTTGAAGCCTACCTCCAGACCGGCGAGAATCCCCGCCGGGCGGCGCGGTTCATCGAGGCCTGCGACTACGCGCAGGAGCTCAAGATGGACTCCACCCGCTACGTCGTGGAGCCGGAAGATTTCAACGTGGGCGCCAGTGACATGGCCCCGGTCATGACCCGTCAGGGAATGATCTATACCTCCTCCCGTCGCCGTGGATTTGGAGCCCGTTTCGTAAACCTGCGGGACCGTGAGAAGTACTTCTACGACATCTACATGGTCAAGCGGGACAACTCCAAGAAAGGATTCAAGATCAAGCCGCTGAAAGGCAAAGTGAACTCCCGTTTCCACGAAGGACCGGCTGTTCTGAGCCCCAAAGGCGATAAGATTTACTTTACCCGGAGCAATTATATCAAAGGTGATTTCGGCAAGGATACCCGGGGCATCAACCGCCTCAAGATTTTTTCTGCGACGAATGAGAATGGAAAATGGAAAAACGTGGAGCCCATTTCCTTCAACGACGATATGTACTCCTGCGGCCACCCGGCCCTTTCCAAAGACGGGCAGGTGATGGTATTCGCCTCGGATATTCCCGGCGGATTTGGTGGCACTGACCTCTACATGAGCAAATGGGACGGTTCCAGCTGGTCCACTCCGATCAACCTCGGTTCTAAGATCAATACCCAGGGCGACGAAGAATTTCCCTACCTCCACAACTCCGGTACGCTATTCTTCTCCTCCAATGGCCATCCCGGCATGGGCGGTCTGGATATCTTCGCGGCCGCCGCGGATGGTGACAGCTGGGAAGAACCCACCAATGCCGGTTACCCTCTGAACTCCTCCCGGGACGATTTCGGAATCACCTGGCGGAGCAATAGCCCCCGTGGTTACTTCACTTCCAACCGTTCCGGCAACGACGACATCTTCAACTTCACCCGTAAGATGAAGATCAAAGGCACCGTGGTGGACAGCCGCACCAAGGCTCCGCTCCGCAGTGTGAAGGTCAGCATGATGGACGCCAGCAGCAAGGAGACCAAGCTCACCACCGACAAGGAGGGTAAGTTTGAGATTGATGCGAAATGGGGAACGGATTATTTCGCGACCCTGTCCAAGAAAGATTATCTGCAATTGCGGGAGAAAATCCTGACGAAGGAGGTAAGTCCCTTCGAAGACATCGAAGTGGTGATGGAGTTGGAGCGCGACCTGATTTTCACCCTTTCGGGTGACGTCAAGGATTCCGAGTCCGGTGCCGCCGTGGAGGATGCCGATATCCGCCTGATTTCCTACCGGGAAAAGAACTTCCAGGGAGACAAGAAAGGCTCCTATTTCACTGAACTGGAAGAAAATACCGAGTACACGGTCATCATCCTGAAAGATGGCTACAAGCCCCATATCGCAACCGTTTCCACCATTGGAAAGGTCGATCCAGAGGACTTCATCATCAATGCTTCCCTCGACAAAGGCAACTACATGCTGGTAGAAGGCCGGAGCTTTGTACAGGAAGACAAGAAAACCCTTCCCCAAACCACAGTGGCTGCCATCCACAGCCAGGACCGGAAGGAAGCCGATCGCACGGTTAGCCGCTATGATGGCCGCTTTTGGATGGTATTGGACCCGACCGTCGAGCATTACCTCATCGGTTCCAAGCAGGGTTACTTCGCTTCCCGGGCCGAACTCCCCAAGCCGGGTGACTTCAAGGGCGACACCACCGTTTCCGTGGACATGCCGATGGTTCCCTACGAAATTGGTGCCGTCGTGAAGATCATTTACTACGATTACAACAAGTCGAACATCACGGATATCGCGTCGATGGACTTGTTTGAAATCATCTACTTCCTTGAGAACAATCCCGAAGCCTCTGTGGAACTTAGCTCACATACGGACTCCCGCGGGGGCGATTCTTACAACGAAAAGCTCTCCCAGTCCCGTTCTGACGCCGCTGTGGGCTATATCACCGATCGTGGAATCCAGAAGCCGCGCATCGTGGCGAAAGGATATGGCGAAAAACAACTTGTGAACAAGTGTGACGACGGTGTAAATTGTGGGGAAGCTGAGCACTCCAAGAACCGACGGACGGAGATTCGGGTGACGAAGCTGGATCTTGGAAAAGTGGAAGAACCGTGGAAAAAACGTTTGATTCTTCAGCAAATGGGCGATTTCGAAACCATCGTCAAATGAATAAACTAGTCAGGACCGTTACGGCCCTGCTCTTGACATTGTTTTTGGTAACCGCCGCCTGGACATCCCAGGCGGCGGTTATTTATGTGGATTCGGCGGCTGTCTCCGGCCTCCAGAATGGAGCCTCCTGGGCGGATGCCTACCTCAACCTGGACGCAGCCTTGTCGGCTTCGGTCACCGGGGATGAAATCTGGGTCGCCGACGGCACCTATTACCCCGGCCTGTCGGGAGACAATGCCGCCAGCTTTGCCATGAAGAGGGGCGTCACAGTCTACGGTGGTTTCACCGGCTTGGGGGGCTTGGAAGAAACCGCCTTGTCCCAACGTGATTTCAACCTGAACCTATCGATTCTTTCGGGCGACCTCGATCAATCCGGGACCCTCAACGCAGCGGATGCCTTCCACGTATTGGACGGGATTGGCGAAGACACCACGGCTATTTTCGATGGCTTGGTCATCACCGGCGGAAATGCCGTCGGGAGTGGAATCGGCAACCGGGGTGGGGGAGCCATTCTGGCATCTGGCGGTGGCGCTTTTGTGAATTGCACCTTCGAGGGCAACCATACCTCCAATTTTGGGGGGGCGATCTACTCCAATGTCCAATTGAAAGTGATCAATTGTACGTTCCGCGGGAATACCAGCGGGCAGTTTGGCGGGGCCATTTACCTGTTTGCTTCCACTCCCATTAAAGTTTACAGTTCGGTGTTTGTCGACAATGTGGCCAGCCAGGAGGGAGGAGCCCTGTACTGTTTCTCCACCACCGCCCAGATCTACAATTGCTCCTTTTCCGGGAACCAATGTAACCTCGGGGCCGTCCTGCGGAACCGGGTGGCAGGGCTGGAATTAAGAAATAGCATCCTCTGGGGAAATATCGGCATCGACATCAACGGAACGGCTCCCACCGTCACCGATTGCATCATTGAAGGCGGCTACTCCTTTGGAACGAACGTGCTGGATGTGGACCCGGGCTTTTTGGACAACGATCTCCGTACCGGCCCCTGTTCTCCGGCCGTGGACGCGGGAGACAGTTTGTTGCTGGTCACCACCGACCGGGACGATCAGCCACGGCCCTTTGACGCTGACAACGACGGGACCGCCCGATGGGACATCGGAGCCTATGAAGCCCAGGTCGTAGGGACACTTCCTCCGGCCAATCCCGTCCTGGGCCCCAATCCCGCCTGTACCCTGGGCGAGGACAATGTATATACCGTCACCACCAACAATTTTCCCACCAATACCTACCAGTGGACCCTCATCGGCGGCGGCACCATCGATGGCGCCAGCGACAGCAGTTCGGTGCTGGTGGATTGGGGGAGTGGCGTGGGGACCTATTTCCTGTTCGTCACCGAGACCATCGCCTCGACGGGATGCGCCACCAACGATACCATTACGGTGGTCCTGGACACGGTGCCCGTGGTGACCATTGCGCCGACGGGCAGCAGCACGATTTGCGACGAAGACAGCGTCCAATTGATGGCTTCTGGGCAGGGAGCGGGTTTTCAGTGGTTGTTGAATGGGCAAATGGTCCCGGGAGCCACAGGAAGCAGCTTTTTTGCCAAGGATTCCGGCTTCGTCAACGTATTCCTCACCGACGGCAATGGCTGTCGGGACAGCGCGGCGACCAATTTTGAATTGGTTGTAAATCCATTGCCCGACATCAATTTCACGACATCCCAACCCCTTCCCATTTGCCAGGGAGATACCGTCACGATTTCCATTCCCCCGGCGACTTCCCAACAATGGTACAATGGCGGCACGCCCCTGGCCGGAGAGACCGGAGCATCCCTGGAAGTCTCCGCCAATGGCCAATTCAATGTCTTCCAGACCGACGCCAATGGCTGTTCGGACAGTGCGGACGTCGGGTTGGTCGTCGTGGTCAATCCCTTGCCGGTGTTGACGGTCAATCCAGCCGCCACGGACACCATTTGTCCGGGGGACAGTCTGGGGTTGACGGGAAATGCAAGCGGGGCCAGTTCCTTCCAGTGGACCCGGGACGGTATAGTGGTGCCAAGCGCCACTTCGAACCCTTATTTTGCTGATCAATCGGGCTTTTACAATGTCCTCCTCACCGACAACAACGGCTGCACCGACTCGGCCGCAGTAGGGCATCGGGTGAGGGTAGGGGATTTTGAAAATCCGGCCCCGGTTTGCCAGAATGCCACGGTTTACCTGGATGGAACGGGACAAATAACGATTGCGCCCGGCTTGTTGGATGGGGGGAGTATGGACAATTGTGGGGTAGATTCGTTGGCGCTGGGAAAAAGTCAGTTCGTATGCGCGGATACGGGCGTCAACATGGTGACCCTGACGGTGTTTGATGGGGTGGGGAACAATGCTTCCTGCCAGGCGATGCTGACGGTCGAAGATACGGTGCGGCCCGTCGCGGTGTGCGTGAATGCGACTTTGTACCTGGATGGGAGCGGCAATCTGGTCGTTCAGCCGGCCGATATCGACGGCGGAAGCTCCGATAACTGCGGGATTGCCAGTTTTCAGGTCGACAATCCCAATTTTGCCTGTGCCGATACCGGAAATCATGTGCTGACCCTGACCGTCATAGACGTCAGCGGAAATGTCAACCAATGCCAATCGACCATTCAGGTGGTGGATTCGACGTCTCCCCAGGCATTGTGCCAAGACACCATCGTTTTCCTGGACCCTATGGGCAATGCTTCGATCACGGCCAGTTCCGTGAATGCGAACAGCAGCGACAATTGCGGGGGGGACACCTTCTTTGTGGACCGCACC
This sequence comes from uncultured bacterium, assembly GCA_963923035.1. Taxonomy (GTDB): domain Bacteria; phylum Bacteroidota; class Bacteroidia; order J057; family JADKCL01; genus CAWUKT01. The sequence continues at coordinate 48,391 of CAWUKT010000007.1, read as the reverse complement.
CAATTTGGTTGTGCGGAGGTGCCCAGCGCCACGGTGACGCTGACCGTCCGCGATGTCAGCGGCAATACCGCCACCTGCACGGCGCAGGTACGCGTGCGGGACACGGTGCCGCCGCTGGTGGCGTGCTTCGACACCACGATCTACATCGACAACAACGGCCAGGCGCTCCTGAGCCCAGCCGATTTGGATGGGGGCAGTTCTGACAACTGCGGCATCGTGAACGGAGTGCTTTCCCAAAGCCTGTTCACGTGTCTGGACACGGGGCTGACCGTCGTGACGGTCTCCTTTGCCGATGCCGATACGAATATTTCTTCTTGCATTTCGAATGTCACGATCCGCGATACCGTTCCTCCGGTGGCGGTTTGCTCGGACACCACTTTTTACATTGATTCTCTGGGGACGGCGGTGGTTGAGCCGCTGGTTTTCGGGGTGAACAGCGTCGACAATTGCACCTTCTTTGATACGGCCTATGTGAATGTAGGGCCCTTTTCCTGCGGGGACATCGGCCAGTACCAGGTGACCTTGGTGGTGCAGGATGTGGCGGGGCAAATCGACAGTTGCAGTGGCCAGGTGACCATCGCGGATTCTACGGGGCCTTTTGTCCAATGCAAGGATACCGCGCTGATTTTGGATGCCGGGGGAAATGCCTCGTTGACCGCCCAGGATTTGGATCTGGGAACTTTTGACAACTGTACCCTGGATACCTTCTTCATCGATCGGGACAGCTTTGGGTGTGGAGATGCTGGATTCAATACCGTCATTTTCACGGCGTTGGACATCTTTGGCAATACTTCCAATTGTATTTCCACGGTGGAAATCGTCGATTCTGTGGCTCCGGTGGCATTGTGTCAGGATGTGAGTCTGTATCTGGACAATGCAGGGACGGCCAGTTTGGTACCCGCAGATTTGGACAATGGTAGCTCCGACAATTGCGGGTTGGATTCGTTGGCATTGTCCCAAAGCCAATTCTCCTGTGCTGATACCGGGCTTCAGGTCATCACCCTGGAGGTCTTCGACCAGTACGGCAATGTCGAAACCTGTACGGGCAATGTGACGGTCCGGGATACCATTTCTCCCGCCGCCATTTGCAATGATTCGCTCGTTTACCTCGACCAAAATGGTGCCTTCCAGTTGACCTTGGGAACGATTGGGAGTGCTTCTTCGGACAACTGTGGCCTCAACCAGGTCAGTTTCAGCCAGACGTCCTTTGCTTGTGCCGACACCGGTACGACCACGGTTACCCTGTTCCTTTCCGATCCCAGCAACAATTCCTCTTCCTGCACGGCCAGCCTGGCAGTCCGCGACTCGACCCCGCCAACGGTCATTTGTCCCGATACCACGCTTTTCCTCGACAGCCTTGGTACCCTGACCATCTCGGCCCAAACCGTAGGCGGAGGCAGCTTCGACAATTGCAGCATTGTCGCTTCGACCATTTCCCAGGCCAGTTTTGTCTGTGCCGATACCGGATTGATTCCCCTGAACCTGACCTTCACCGATCCCTCCGGCAATACGACTCCGTGCAGCCTGATCCTCACCCTGAGAGACAGCACCCCGCCCACGGTGCTCTGCCAGACCTTCGACATCTTCCTCAATTCTGGGGGAGGCGTCATTGGGGCGGGAGCCATCGACGCGGGTAGTTTCGACGGATGCGGGATCGATACCTTGTATTTGAGCCAGACGTTCTTCACCTGTGCCGATGTGGGCGCCACGCCGGTCACCCTGTACGGGCAGGATGTTTCTGGCAATCTGGACAGCTGTGTGGTGAATGTCCAGGTCCGGGATTCGGTCGCTCCAAATGCGGTCTGTGTCTCGTATACCGCGTACGTAGACAGCCTGGGCAATGTACCGCTGGTCCCGGCGGACCTGGATGGCGGCAGTACCGACGATTGTGTGATCGATACCGCCTTCATCAATCCTCCCTTCCTGACCTGCTCGAATTTTGGGACCAACCTGACCCAACTGATTGTGGAAGATCAGGACGGGAACCTCGATAGCTGCTCGGCGACGGTGACGGTCCTCGATACATTGGCGCCGGAGGCGATTTGTGACAGCGTAGTCGTCCAATTGAATGCGAGCGGAGGTGCGATGTTGACGCCGATGTTGATCGGCGGAAACAGCTTTGACAATTGCAATATCGATTCCATGTACCTGGACATTGATTCTCTCAATTGTTCCAATGCTGGGTTCACCGATGTACGTCTGACGCTGACCGACAGCTCCGGGAACCAGAGTTTCTGTGTCGGAGTCGTCGAAATCGTCGATACGACGGGCATCACGAGCGTCTCTGTGAACCTGGGCCCCGATACGCTCATCTGCAACGGGGATTCGATTGTCCTTTCCGCCAATGCTCCCTATCCCAGCTACTTGTGGTCTACCGGCGAAATGACGCCCTCCATTGCGACGAACCAACCGGGGACCTATTTCCTCGACATCACCAGCCCGGAAGGCTGTGGTGGCAGCGATACGATCCAAGTTGGCAGCGCGGTAGTGCCCGATCCGAATCTGCGGACGGAGAGTGGGGAAGAAGTGATTTGCCAAAACGATTCGTTGGAATTGGAGGTGAATCCGGGCTATGTGGCCTACCTGTGGTCGACGGGCGATACGGGGACGGTCACGACGGCCTCCACCGCCGGAACGTATGCGGTGGAAGTCACGGATGAATCGGGCTGCACCTTAGTTTCAACCGTGCAAATCGCGGCGGTGGCTTCTCCCGCTCCCGTGCCGGTGATTCTGCCGGCTGGTCCGGTGGTGGAACTGTGTGAAGGCGATATCGTGACGCTGGATGCGGGCGCGGGCTATTTCCAGTACCTCTGGTCCAATGGCGCTACGACCCAGTCCTTTGCGACCGGGGACCCCGGGACCTTTACGGTGGAGGTCTGGAACGGCTTTGGGTGCCATACGGTGGCCGATCCGGTGGAGGTCGTATCGGTGGCCGCACCGATCCCATTTGTGACGGTCAACAACGATACGCTGATCGCCACGGCGAGTGGCGTGACGAACTGGCAATGGAGCCTCGGTGGCCAACCAATTTTCGGTGCCAATGACTCGGTTTATATTGTCCCGGTCAATGGCAACTATACGGTGACGGCCACCTATGCCAATGGCTGCGCGCGCACCTCTCTGCCGGTTCCGGTCTTGGTGGCCCTGGCCGATCCCCAGCAAATCCTGTCCGGGGTCACGGCTTTCCCGAATCCCAGCGACGGCATTTTCTCTCTCCAAACTGAAAAGCAGTTGAAAGGAGAGGTTTTCATACGGATTTCAGATGTATGGGGGCAGGCGGTTTGGATGGAAACCTGGAATGGTTGGGAGGGAGAACAGGAGATCAACCTGTCTCATCTGCCGGCCGGCATCTATGTGGTGGAGTTGATCCACCGAAAGGGAGTGGCCAGGATCAAATTGTCCCGGCGCTAGACCATTCGAATCAGCTCCTTCGGTTACACGCCTTCATTTTTTGCATTTCCATTTTCGTCCCCCTAACAACACTCCAATTGGGTCAGGGGCTTCTGCTTTTGACCGCTGGTCTCTATCTTTGCGCTCTACAAAACGATCATGTCATCAATGGAAATACCGCGCGCGAAAAAACTACCTGTCACCCGGACCGTCCACGGCGTAGAATTGAAAGACGAATACGCCTGGTTGCGGGAAAAGGAATCCCCCGAGACCATTGCCTATTTGGAAGCTGAGAATGCCTATATGAAGGAGTTCATGGCTCCGACACAAGGGCTTCAGGATCAGCTCTATACTGAGATGGTGGCGCGGATCAAGGAGGACGACCAATCTGTTCCCTACAAGAAAGACCATTATTGGTACTATACCCGGATGGAAACCGGCAAGGGGTATGCCATCCACTGCCGGAAATTCGAGTCCCTGGAGGCAGAAGAGGAGATTTTGTTGGACGAGAATGAATTGGCGGAAGGAACGGATTTCTTCGATCTGGGAGACCTGGAAGTAAGCCCGAATGAATCTTTGATGGCATTCACCGTGGATACCGAAGGCAACGAACGGTACGCGCTGTATGTGAAGGATTTGAAGACCGGGGAAATCAAAGCAGAAAAGGCCGTCAACATCAGCCCGGAGATTGAGTGGGCCAATGACAACGCGACCATTTTCTACATTACCCTCGATGCCCAAACCCACCGTCCGAATCACCTCTACCGCTATCAAATCGGCAGTGAGGAAAGTGGCACCTTGGTTTGGGAAGAACCGGATGAAGCCTTTTTCCTGAACCTTTACAAAACCAAAGACGAGCAGTATTTTTTCCTCTATATCGGCAGCAATATCACCACGGAGATGTACTATTTCTCTGCGGATGAGCCCCTGGCCGAACCGAAATTGTTCCAGGAACGGCGCCACGATATTGAGTTTGGCGTCGAACACCACGAAGGCTGGTTCTACATTTATACGAATGACAACGCCCTCAATTTCAGGTTGATGCGGGCTGAGGCTGGTGAGGCCGATCGGGACAAGTGGGAAGAAGTGATTCCCCACGATCCGGAGGTCAAGATCGATACGATGGATGTCTTCAAGGATTACCTGGTCGTTTACCTTCGCCGCTCCGGGCTCAAGTCCATCCTCGTGCGCAACCTGCGCACCGGCGCGGAATACGATGTCCCCTTCAATGAGCCTGTCTATACCGTGTGGCACGGCACCAACCTCGAATTCGATTCCACGGTGCTGCGCTTCAATTACAGCTCCCTGACGGTGCCCACCAGCGTTTACGACTTCGATCTCCTGACCCAGGAACGCCGCCTGCTCAAGCAACAAGCCGTATTGGGCGAGTTCGATGCCACAAAATATGTCAGCGAGCGCCATTTCGCCCCGAGCGAAGACGGCACCCTCATCCCGGTCAGCATTGTCTACCGCAAGGACATGCGGCGCGAAGGCCCCCAACCGCTTTACCTTTATGCCTACGGCTCCTATGGCGTTACGGTCGACCCGTATTTCCGGTCTACGCGCCTCAGTCTGCTCGACCGGGGGATGATTTTCGCCATTGCGAATATCCGTGGCGGAGGAGCCCTTGGAGAAGGATGGTACCGCGGAGGCAAGTTCCTCAAGAAGAAAAAAACCTTTGAAGATTTCATCGGTGCGGCCGAATTCGTCATCGGAAAGGGCTATACCGACGCCAACCAATTGGCGGTCGGAGGCGGCAGTGCCGGAGGAATGTTGATGGGGGCCGTGGCCAACGACCGCCCCGATCTGTTCAAGGCAGTGGTGGCGCATGTGCCGTTTGTTGATGTGATCAATACCATGTTGGACCCGACTTTGCCGCTGACCGTTCCGGAATACGATGAGTGGGGCAATCCGGCGGAAAAGGAATACTTCGACTATATGCTGAGCTACTCGCCCTATGACAATGTGCGGGCGCAGGCCTATCCGGAGATGTTGGTGACGGCGGGATTGAACGATCCGCGGGTTCACTACTGGGAGCCCGCCAAATGGGTGGCGCGCTTGCGCGACCGCAAGACCGACGACAAGGTCCTCTTGCTCAAAACGAATATGGATTCGGGGCACCAGGGGGCCAGTGGCCGGTACGAACACCTGAAAGAGGTGGCCTTCGATTATGCGTTTCTCCTCACCCGACTCGGAATCGTGGCGATGCAGCCCGCGGTGGCCGGGGCCGGGGATCATTAGCATTGAGGAAAATCAGATTGAAAGACAATGAAGTACACGCTAATTTTGATTGTCTCGGGAATGTTGCTCTTTGGGGCGGCTTGTTCGGAAACCACCACTTCTGAGGGAGGCGGGGAAACGGAAACGGTGGACAACGATCCCTGGACGAAAGTCACAGCTTTGAACGACGAGGTCATGGACATCCATGATTCCTCAATGGTCAAAATGGATGCGATCTACGATCGGATCAGCGCCCTTCGCGAAATTGAAAAGGGCGTGGACCCGGATGGGGCGAATGAAAACAATGCCGTGCGCGAGTCCGTTTTAGAGGCGATTGGGCGGCTTCAGAAGGCCGACGACGCGATGATGGATTGGATGCGGTATTACCAACCGCCGGAGAAGGAAGCGCCAGTTGACTCTACGATGGCGTATTTGGAGAAGCAGAAGGAGAGCATCATCTCGGTGGATGTACAGATAGACGAAAGTTTGAACTATGCTGATGAAATCTTGGAACAAAACCGGAAATAAGAGTTTGATGACCCTCCTGCTGTCACTGACCCTGGCAATGGGCGTGGTTGGCTGCGAAGGAAAGGCGACGCAACCGGAAGAAGAAGCGCTCCCGGTCATGAACCAGTCGCCGCTGAATGATTTTTCCTTTGTCAATCAAGAAGGAAAGGAAGTCAATGTGGGCACGGTGGATGGGAAAGTCCATGTGATGGACTTCTTTTTTACGTCTTGTCCCACGATTTGCCCCCGGATGAAGGCCAATATGCTGACGGTTTACGAGGAATTTGAGCAGGAAGACCGGGTGGTATTGGTGTCGCATTCGATTGATACCCGCCACGATTCCGTGCCGGTGTTGAAGGAATATGCGGAAAAATTGGAGGCTGGCGTCCCGCGGTGGCATTTTGTGACGGGGGACAAAGAAGAGATTCTGGGCATGGCGAAGAACTATATGGTGGCCGCGATGGAGGATTCCACGGCTCCAGGCGGTTATGCGCACTCAGGGGCGATGATCTTGCTGGACCAGCAGCGGAATATCCGGGGCTACTACGACGGTACTTCTGCCGGCGAGACGAAGACCATGATCGGCGACATCCAACGCCTGTTGGATGAATAAAAAGACCAAACAGCAGCTGATTCGCGTCTTAATCACCGCCTCCATTCCGGCGGCTGGCCTGATCTTTCTCCTGGCATTCCCCAGCTATACCCAGGCCGAAAAGAAATCTCCCGCCGAGATTTACGAACTCCACTGTGGCAATTGCCACGGCGCCGATGGACAAGGCCTCCGCAACCTGTATCCTCCGTTGGCCGGTTCGGACTACCTAAAGGACCACCAGAGCGAATTTCCCTGCATCATCCGCAATGGCCTCGAAGGCGAAATCATCGTCAATGGCCGAAGTTTCAACCAGCCGATGGCCGGCATGCCTCAATTGGGCCCCGGAGAAGCCACCACCATCATCAATTACGTGAATACCTCCTGGGGAAATGACCTGCGCACCTGGAAAATCGAGGAAGTCAAGCGCCGCTGGGAAGGCTGTGTGAGCCCGGTGGCCCCAATTGACTCTGTTCCCCCTGCCTCCCAACCCGAAAAAGGGCAATGAGAGGGGCCTCCCATTGCCTTAATTTGTAAAAGGTCGTGATAATCAAATGACTTAGGTAGAGTACTTATAGCCAACATGGCGTGAGTAAAACTGTGGGTCAGGTATTAGGTGCAAAACAAATCGGTTCAAATGAAGACAGTGTTCAGTTGGTCAATCAATCGCTCGTACTGTTCCAAAGGTGCAAGGATTCCTTGCCCTAGCCAATCACGCCCATCAAAATTTGTCCTTGCATCAATTTAGAGATAAGTCTCCCTAATTGGTTCAGTTGGTCTTTCTCTCTGGTATTTGTCCCGAAAAATCAATCAAGAAAAAGTAGAAAATGATCGATGCTGGCGGGATCATTTTCCTCAATTTGCAATTGAAGCAGATTCGATTAGGTTGGGTGGGGCTCCGGCCCCCAAATTATCGATTCGTCTCCCAAACCCTGATGCATGTCCGACTTGAATTCCCGGCCCGATTCTCCATTTAGAAATATCCAGGGAATTCTGCTCCTGATTCTGGCCGGAGAAGCGGTGTTTTTTCTCCCGTTCGCCATCGCGCGGATATTCCGTCCCACATTTTTGGCCGTTTTCGACCTGACCAATTTTGAATTGGGCTTGGCGTATTCGGTATACGGATTGATCGCGATTCCAGCGTATCTGTTGGGGGGGCCGATTGCGGACCGCTATCCGGTCAACCGCATCATGGCGGTGGCCTTGGGGACGACCGCATTGGGAGGGTTTTACATGGCCCAGATCCCCGATTTTACGGGGTTGCGATGGCTGTATGGGGCCTGGGGAATCACGACGATCCTCTTGTTTTGGGCGGCGCTGATCCGGGCCACGCGGGAGTGGGGAGGACAGCAAGGTCAGGGAATTGCCTTTGGGTTACTCGATGGTGGCCGGGGCGTGTTGGCGGCGGGAATCGGGACCTTGGGCGTCTGGGTATTCGCGCGGACCTTCCCCGATAGCATTGAAAACGCGACTTTGGCCGAGAAAACGGCGGCTTTGCAGACGGTCATCCTCTGGATTTCGGGATATGTGGGGGCGGTAGCCTTGCTGGTGTGGTGGGGACTGGGGAAAGGAGATGCAGCGGGTAAAGCCACTCGGTCGTCCCGAATCACCTGGGAGGGCGTGAAGAAGGTGGGGCGCTTGCCCACGGTTTGGCTCCAGGCGATCATCATCGTCTGTGCCTATGTGGGGTACAAGGCGACCGATGATTATTCGCTGTTGGCGCAGGAGGTCATGGGAATGAACGAAGTCGAAGCGGCCAGCATCGGAACCCTGAGCTTTTGGGTACGGCCTGTAATGGCCATCCTGGCCGGTTGGCTAGGCGATCGGTTCCAATCGACGGCTATGGTCGGCATTGCATTTGGGATGGTGGCCCTCGGGGCCAGCGCCATCGGCCTGGGCATCCTGGAGCCCGGTGCGACTTCTCTGCTGTTCCTCGTGATCATCACCACCAGTGGTGGCATTTTCGCCCTGCGGGGCCTGTACTTTGCGATTTCGCAAGAAGGCCGCGTTCCCCTCATGTACATGGGGACCGCTGTCGGGCTGATGTCCGTCATTGGCTATACGCCAGATATCTTCATGGGGCCCCTGATGGGCTACCTGCTGGACCGGTCGCCGGGGCCGGTCGGGCACCAGCACGTTTTCTGGGTCCTCGCGGCCTTTTCGTTGCTGGGAATGCTGGCCACCTATCTGTTCAACCGCATCAGCAAAAAGCTGGCCCCTCTGCCTGAAGTCCTCAAAGTGGACTAATTTCTCCAGCCATTCGACCTGAAATTATTCAATGATAATCAGTGGATTATAATTTTATTTTCCCTGTGTCCTATTTTTTGCCCCATTTTCATCCGTTTTCCCCTTCCCAACTGTCCAACCAACAAACAACTTAAACGGATACTCAAAATGATGACGACAAGTATGCAACAGGTCCAACTCCAATCCTACGGAGGGCCGGAAGTCCTGAACCTCACCGAAACCACCATTCCCCAAGCCGGGCCCGGCGAAGTCCTGATCGATGTGGAGGCCGCCGGGGTCAATTTTTCTGATGTCCTGCGCCGCCGCAATACTTATTTTATGCCGACTCCTTTGCCCTACGTTCTGGGGGCTGAAGCGGTTGGGCAGATCGTCGAAGTGGGAGCCGGCGTGGACAATCCCGCGCTCAAGCCCGGGCAGCGGATATTGGGCATCTTGCCCCACGGAGGCGCATACGCCGAGTTTGTGACGGTACCCGCCCAGTTCTGTGTGCCGCTCCCGCCCCACATCGATCCCGCAGCTGCCACAAGCATTTTTGTGCAGGGTAGTACCGCTCACCTCATCCTGCACCAATTGGTGCGTGACCTCGAGGGAAAAAGCATTTTGGTGCACGCGGCAGCGGGCGGAGTCGGCTCCTTGCTGACCCAAATGGCAGTCATGGCAGGGGCCAAGGTCATCGGGACCGGAAGTTCGGAGGAGAAATTGGCCCGAATTGAAGCATTGGGAGGGATTGGAGTGAATTATTCCCAGCCGAATTGGGTGGAAAAGGTGGTGGAAGCAAATGGAGGGGAAAAAGTGGATGTGGTCCTGGAAATGGTCGGGGGGGAAATCTATTCCCAATCTTTCGGGTGCCTGAAGCAAATGGGAACCATGGTGGTCTACGGTGCGGCCAGTGGCCAGCCCGGTCACCACCATTCGGAGGGATTTGTGGACGAAGGCCACAATTTGCTGAGCTTCAACCTCGCCTATTTCATCCGGGACCGGATGGCCGATTGGCAGGCCTCCTTGGGCGCAGTGATTGGCCTGCTGGCCGAAGGCCAACTGGAAGTCGAGGTCCGGCACCGCTACGCGTTGAAGGATGTCGTGCAGGCCCACCGCGATCTGGAAACCAGAAAAACCACGGGCAAAGTCGTTTTGCTCCCGTAAGCCTGATTTACATGGGGGAGCATTTCCAATTTTGCTCGCCCCATTTCTTCTCCTATTTTCATTCTCCCATTCCACCTGCCATGCCGCCCTTAGACCCCGAAGACCAGCTCCTCAAAGATGCCCTCAATGGCGACATCAACGCCTTCCAGACCCTCTTTGCCTCCTTCCAACATTCCCTGCGTTCCTACCTCTACCGCCTCCTCGCCAACCGCAACGACGCCGAGGATTTGACCCACGACACCTTCATCCGGGCCTACGACAAGCTCCACCTGTTCCGCGGCGAATCCAGCCTCAAAACCTGGGTCTTCCGAATTGGGACCCGGCTGGCCTATTCGGTGCTCGAGAAGCGCCAGCGGTGGACCGAAGATGTCTCGGCCCAGGCCAAGGCCCTCGTCCTGAACAACCGGGAACTGGCGGGAAGCATTGAAAAAACGGCTTCGCTATCGCCCGAAGGCCGCTACCACATCCGGGAACATATCGACACTTGCTTCACCTGCATTTCCAAAACCCTGCCCATCGAAAACCAGGTCGCGCTCATCCTCAAGGATGTGTACAGCTTTTCCGTCCAGGAAATCGGAATCATCTTGGAGAAGTCGCTGGGGACGGTGAAATACCTCTTGCAATCTGGCCGCAGCACGATGATGGATATTTTTGGGAAGCGCTGCGCCCTGATCGCGAAGGAAGGCATCTGTCACCAATGCTCCGAATTGAACGGCTGGCTGAACCCCAAGCAGGACCAACAAGAAGCGTTGATGCAATTGGATTTGGTGAAGGGATCGAAGAAATACAACCGGGAGGAACTGTATCGGCTGCGGACCGAACTGGTGCAGGGCATTGACCCGCTGCGATCCAACGGGAATGCCCTGCAAGAAGTGTTGATGAAGTGCAACCAGATGGCAATGGGAGAGGTTTCTACACCTTAGGCCGCCTCTACCTCAAATTCCTGGAGCTGGTTCAACTGTTTCAGCGCCTGGTTGAGGCTTTTTCCCCCAAACCTTTGTACGAATCTTTCCAAGAATGGACCCCTTTGAGCATTGGGAGCGAGTTGGCGGGTGAACCAAATGGTCGGATAAATCAACAGCACGGAAAGGATGATGTTGGAAATCAGCCAGATGGGATCGGCCACCGGATAGAGGTCGAAGCCGAGGAGGAGTTCGCACCAGAAGAAGACGTGGGCGAGGTAGAGGGGAACGGAAATCATAGACAACCGGAAATAGAGCAGGCGATGGGTCCGGACGTTTTCAAGGGCCCGTTGCTGTTCCAGGATGGGCGCGCTGAAGTCGATGGCTTTCATCCGTTGGATTTCAGAAGCGACGCCGATGATTCCCAGGATGGAAAACATGAAGAGGATACCGGCCGAAACCGTCGGGGCGGCGAGTTGCCAGTGGGTGCCGATGAAGGCGCCGAGGCCGATCTGGACCGCGACCCAAGCCAGCAGCTCGATGCTGCGGAGGCGGATGCTGCGGTCCAACAGGTGCCGGGCCTGGTCCATGCCCTGCTCCCGGAAGCGCTTCCGGGTCAGTTGCCATTGCTGCTGGAGGCGTTGTTCCTGGCGGTGCCAGATTTGCTGGAGTTCGTTGAATTCGGGAGTTGTGGAAGAAGTCATGAGGTAGGATTGAAATGTTGTTTGAGTTGGCGTTTGATGCGGTGAATTTTCACCGCGACATTGGATTCCGAAATGCCGAGCGCCTCGGCAATGTCGGCGTGTGTGTACCGGTCGAGGTACAGCAGCATCAACGCGCGGTGCAGTTCGTCCAGTCCCGCCAGAAAGCGGCGGAGTTGGGCCAGTTGTTCGTCTTCGGGGGAACCGTCCGGAGTGGCAGGCGGCCACTCATCCGTCCATTCGCCCGGAACCTCCGGGCGACGGCTGGCTTTTCGCACGTGCGAAATGGCCACGTTGAGGGCGACCCGGTACATCCACGTCGAAAAAGTTCGATTCGGATCGTAACTCGGATACGCGCTCCACAATTGAACCAGGATGTCTTGTTCCAGGTCCTGACGGTCCATCTCGTCCCGGGCGTAGCTCATCGCCACCTTATGGAGAATGCCCCTGTGGCGGTCCACCCGTTCCATAAAGGAGTCGATATGTGGTGCTTTTCGGGTCAAAGGAGTTGAATTGTTTTCATTTACCCAGTGATTCGCCCGAGCCCGTCCATTCCTTACATCCGCCCTGATTTTTTTTCTACCCTCAAGTTAAGGCATAAAAAAAGGGACCCGAAAAGGCCCCTTCGCTGGAGATATATCTTGTTCGATCAGTCCACCCAATCCGCCAGGAAGACATTCGTATCGCGGTTGCCGCCATTGAAGCGGTTGCTGCTGAATACGAGGTGCTTGCCATCGTAACTGAACATCGGGAAGGCATCGAAAATGCCGTCGTAGGTAATTTGTTCCAGTCCCGTCCCGTCCACATTGATCAGGAAGAGATTGAATTTGCGGCCCTGCTCGTCGGCGTGGTTGCTCGCGAAGATGATTTTCTCACCACTCGGGTGAAAATAGGGGGCCCAGTTGGCGCCACCGAGGTTGGTGACCTGCTGCTTGTCCGTCCCATCTGCATTGGCGACAAAGATTTCGAGGGCGCCGGGCTGAACGAGTCCCTGGCTCAGCAGGCTCTTGTAGGAGCTCACTTCTTCGTTCGTCTTGGGACGGCTGGCCCGCCAGACAATCTTGCTGCCGTCGGGCGAGAAGAATGCGCCGCCGTCGTAGCCCAATTCGTCGGTCAATTGGGTCACGTCGGAGCCATCGGCATTCATGGTATAGAGTTCGAGGTCTCCGCTGCGGGTGGAAGTGAAAATGATCTTGGAGCCGTCGGGAGAAAGGGTGGCTTCGGCATCGTAGCCAGGGCCATCCGTCAATTGGGCCGTGATATTGCCTTCGAGATCGGCGGTGAAGATGTCATAGGTCTCGTAAATCGGCCAGACATATTTCCCGTCGACGCGACGGGGAGGCTCTTCCGGGCATTCTGCGCCTCCAAGGTGCGTAGACGCATACACAATCGACTGGTTACCACCCATGAAGAAGGAGCAGGTCGTCCGACCGCTGCCATTGGACAGCATCTTAGGAGGACGGTCGCCGTGGCCCGTCACCGGCATATAGAAAATCTGGTCGCAGGCGACGCCCCACTCGGCAAAATCACTCTGAAAAACCAGGAACTTATTGTCGTAGCTGAAATAGGCTTCCGCATTGTTGCCCCCAAAGGTCAACTGGCGGATATTCTTCAAGTGGCTTTCCTGTTCGTAGCGCAAGGTATCCTGCGGAGCTTCGACCTCGACGGCTGTCGAATCACCCGCCGGATCGGAAGAGCTTCCATTTTCTGCGCATCCGGTCATCCCGACCACGAGGCCGATCAACCAAAAGCCGATTTTATTCACACGTACTCTCATGGCCGCGAATTTAGGAAAGGAAATCGATTTAATCAGACCTTCTGCGCCCGAATTTCCTCCGAAAGTGCATTGAGTTCGGAAACAATCCGTTCGCTGGTGCCGATCAGGAGCTCAGGCGAGGATTCCACCGTGTGGCCCATGTCTTCAATCGACTGTTGGAACTGCGAGGTGGCGAGCATTTTCAGGGAGGGGCGGAATTGATGGAGAATGAAACAAAAACCAGCGGGGTCGTTGTTTTCAGCCGCGGCTTTCAGCCGGTCCAATTCCTGGGGAAGGGTTTCCTGGAAGACATTGATCAATTTCAGGGCCAGGTCTTCATTTTGGTTGACGTGGGAGAGGAGTCGGGAGAAATTGACCCGGGACTGGGTAGGTATGGGGGGAACAGCTCCTCCACCGAGGAACGCCGAAATGGTCCGCCGGAGTTGCTCCGGCGAAAAAGGCTTGGTCATGAAGTCGTTCATGCCCGCGCTCAGGCACCGTTGGGCTTCGGAGTCGTAGGCATTCGCCGAGAGCCCAATGATGGGCACATCTTTCCGCAATTCATTGCGGATGGCGAGCGTCGCCTGCAAGCCGTCCATGATCGGCATTTGGACGTCCATCAGCACGAGGTCAAAGTCTCCGGCCCGCAACTCTTCCAGCGCTGCCTTGCCATTCGAAGCGACCCGGACTTCGACGCCCCATTCCTCCAAAATACTCACCGTGAGCATTTGGTTGTACGCGTGGTCCTCTACGACGAGAATCCGAGAGTTTTCCAGGCGCGAGAGGGAATCGGCCACGGGAGTTCGGCGGGGCAGGTCTTCCTTACTCCCCACTTCAAAGTCCAGGTCCACCCGGAAGGTTGTCCCCATTCCTGGTTCGCTTTCAACGTCGATCTCTCCGCCCAGTAATTGGACGAGTTTGCGGCTGATGGTCAGGCCCAGCCCCGTCCCGCCGAAGCGGCGGGTGATCGTTTCGTCCGCCTGGCGGAAGCTCTCGAAAATCTCCTGCAATTTGGCCTGATCGATCCCGATGCCGGTATCCTGCACCAAGAACCGAACCTTGACCCGGTCCTTTTCCCTTGCCAACAAGCTGGTCCGGAGGGTCACAGAACCCTTTTCGGTGAACTTGATGGCATTGTTGATGAGGTTGGTGAGAATTTGGTTGAGGCGATAGGGATCGCCGAGGACGACCGGAGGCAAATTGGGGTCCGAGACGTGGCGGAGTTGGATATTCTGTTGGGAGGCACTGAGGTCCAGCGCCTGGATGATAAAGCGCGTTTGCTCGTCGAGGTGGAAGCCAATGTTTTCCAGGCGGAGCTTGCCCGAATCAATTTTGGTCAGGTCCAGGAGGTCGTTGATGAGGACCAGCAAGTTGTCGGCCGACCGGCGAATCACCTCGAGTTGTTGGTGTTCCTTGGGATCCTGGTGGGAAGTCAGGAGGAGATCACTCATGCCAAGAATGGCGTTCATAGGCGTCCGGATTTCATGGCTGATGTTTGCGAGGAAGACCTCGCGGGCCTTGGAAGACGCTTCGGCTTGCTGCTTTGCCAGCAACAATTGTTGTTCGCTCTGCTTCCGACTGGTGATGTCCTTGTAGTGCCAGAGATGGCCCCAATAACGGTTTTCGGAGATCACCGGAATAAAGTCCCGCTCGAAAAACCGCCCATCCACCAATTCCATTTCATCTCCAATCACCACCTTCCGCTCCGCCAAAATGGTATCGATCCGGGCCACAAAGCCTTCGGGGTCCACAAACATGGCCTTCGATTGCTCTGCAGATTGGGAGCAATCCACCCCAATGAGGTGTTCGGGAGCCGCGGGAATGCCAAATAGGGTAAGGAAATGCTGGTTGACGAGAACGATGTGCCGGGTTTCATCTTCGACGAGTACCCCGGCCTGAAGGTTTTGGATCAAGGCGCCCAACTTGAGGGCGGTACTGCGTTGTTCATTGCGGGACCGGTCCAGTTCCTCGGTTCGGGTCAATATCTGCTGCTCCAGGGAGTTGTTCAGGGCCTTCAGTTCCTGGTTGACCTCGTACAACTCGACCGACTTCTCCTCCAGGAGACGTTCTGCCTCCTTACGGGCGACCCGCTCCCTCTCCAGGGCGCGTTTCAGAACCTCGATGTCGTTTTTTTCAAGCATTACAACGATAACCTCCACCATCCTTCCGGACAGTAAAATGTTTTTACCGTATCAATTTGGTGGGCAGCCTTTAACTGACAACCCGATAACTACTGGATTGAACGATCCTGATCTTTAAACACTGTCTAAATGAACAAAAAGGGACAGTAATGTTAGTTGAACAAACCTTTCTATTGCCAAATTAGGAAAAAAATGGGCGATTTTATAGTCGGAAAAAGGATTTTTGAGGTGGACAATGGAGGAGGCGGAGGGAAAAAGAAAAGGACCGCCCCGGAAGGCGGTCCCACTCTTGACAAAGATATATTTTGGAGGGGATGAGTCACCCTTTGTACTCGAAAAGCTCAAGTCCAACCCGAATCCGGACCGACTTGCCGATCATTTTCTCATCGGGATCGAAGTTGACACCAAAGCGGGTCCGATCGATGGCAAATTCCGCGACAAAACCAGCTTTGCTGTTTCCGCGGGCCTCAAAGGTGCCGAGGAATTCAAAAGCAATCGCAATTTGCTCGGTGACGCCGCGCACCGTCAGGTCCCCAATGGCGACATATTTGCCATCGTCTTCCTGAATTTCCTTCGACTTGAAGCTCCAGGACTTGTACTCGTCGACGTGGAAGAAATCTTCGCCTCTCAGGTGCTTGGCCAGGGCGTCATTTCCCATCATCACCGAAGCCGGATCGAGATCAGCCGAAACCGAACAGTTCTCGAGTTTTTCGTCGTCCCACTGGATCATGACCGTGAATTCCTTGAATTGGCCCATCATGGGCGTGACGCCGTGGCGAACGAGGTAGGTCACAGAACTGTGGATCGGATCGGATTTCCATTCCTTGGTTTGGGCAGTGGCCGTACCAGCAAAGAGGCCAGCAAACAGAAGAAGTACAAAGAGTCGAAGCGAGTGTTTCATACCTAAAGTGAGCGTTAATTGAAAATGGTGGGGCGAACCGTGCGAAGGGTTGGCCAAGATTTCTTTAAAACTAATCGAAATTGAGGGAATAATAGTATTTCGAGGGGGAAAAAAGCCTTTAAAAAGCCGAGGTGGGGTTACAGAGATAGGGTTTCCCACAGGGTAGGGGAGTGTGGATAAGCAGAAAGAAAAGGGGAAAGAAAAAACGGGGCGGCATTGAGGGGAAATGAGAGGACCTGAAGTGCAAAAAGCCAGTGTCCAAATATGAAAACAGCCCTGGGAAAACTACATCTCAGGCGCTTCAATGTGGAAAAGGTGGAGGGCAAATGAACTCAGGATCAGGTAGATTATTTATTGAAAAGACACGACCTAACCTACCCCAACATTAACTATGGTAAAGAAATCCACCGCCCCTCACCTGGACAACCATCCCACTCCACTTTTGCCCGACGTTCCCCTCCCCAAAGACCGCAAAATCTTTGTACTGGACACTTCGGTATTGCTGTTTGACCACAACTCAATCAACAATTTCGATGAACACGACGTCGTGATCCCGATCACAGTACTGGAGGAGGTGGACAACTTCAAGAAAGGCAACGACATCATCAACTTTGAGGCCCGGGAATTCATCCGGATGCTGGACCGCCTCGCCGGCGGAGACCTGCTCGCCGACTGGCGGCCCCTCGATGGCAAGCGCCGCGGCCACTTCAAGGTCCTCATGCACGAGCCCGTCACCCCCAATGCCGAGGTCGTCTTTGCCGAACGGAAAGCCGACCACCGCATCCTCAACGCGGCCATCTTCATGCAGCAGCAGTTTCCCAACCGCTCCGTCATCCTCGTCACCAAGGACATCAACCTCCGCCTCAAAGCCAAAAGCCTCGAGATCCGCGCCGAAGACTACGAGACCGGCAAGATCAAGGACATGTCCACCCTGGAGACCGGGATCATCCGCATTGAGGGCCTGGACTCCGGCCTCATCGACGAGCTGTACAAGACCGAAGGCGTTCTCCCCAGCGAGATCGGGCAGCCGCAGCCCCGCGCGAACCAGTACTATATCCTCAAGAATGGGAAGGCCAGCGCCTTGGCCTTTTACAACCCCAACAGCGGCCTGATTGAGGTCATCGAAAAGAAATCCGCCTTCGGCATCACCCCGCGGAACGCCGAGCAGGTCTTCGCCCTGCACGCCGTCCTGAATCCTGACGTGCGCCTCGTCTCACTCATGGGCGTTGCCGGGACCGGCAAGACCCTCTTGGCCCTGGCCGGGGCCATGGAACGCCGCCGGTTCTACCGGCAAATCTTCCTCGCCCGCCCCATTGTCCCGCTCTCCAACAAGGACATTGGCTACCTCCCCGGCGACATCAAAAGCAAGATCGACCCCTATATGCAGCCGCTCTGGGACAACCTCAAGGTCATCCAGAGCCAATTCAAGGAGCAGAGCCGCGAGCACAAGGCCATCAACGACATGGTCGAAAAGGAAAAACTCCTGATCACGCCCCTCGCGTATATCCGCGGCCGCAGCCTGTCCCGCATCATGTTCATCGTGGACGAGGCCCAGAACCTCACGCCCCACGAGGTCAAGACCATCATCACCCGCGCGGGCGAGGACACGAAGATCGTCTTCACCGGGGACGTCAACCAGATCGACACGCCCTATTTGGACTCGGCGTCGAACGGACTCAGCTACCTCGTCGACCGCATCAAGAACCACCGGCTCTACGCCCATGTGACCTTGCAGCGCGGCGAACGCTCCGAGCTCGCGAACCTCGCGAACGATCTCCTGTAAACGACTACATTTCGGGGGCATTTTGGTGCGATGCCCCCGCCAAATCAAAATCCCCGGCTGGCACCGGGGATTTTTCGATTACAAAATGTGGCTTTGGATAATGGATAACTTGGTTGTTCTTGGAAAGATTTGATCATGAAAAACAATCGCAATACTCAATTTGATGGGTTTTGTAGAATACAATGGTGTGTAACTGGCATACTTACGAAGCCCGGTACGGGATTGGATGAGCGGGAGAAAGAAAAAGTGAGGGTGGGGGGAATGTGGATATGTATAAAATGGGCAAATATGGGAATTGGGAAGAATAGGAGTGGGGTGAATGGGTAAACTTGAGAAATGTGAAGGTGCGGAAATTGGGGAAAATAGGGATGGGCTGAATGGGGAGAAGGGTATGTGAATACAGAAATGGAAAGGAGGGAGTCTAAAAAGCCAAGGTGCCAATGAACCTTTGCCTCAGGCGGAGCTGTTCATTGGCACATTGGCATATTTTTTCATTTGCCCATTCTCAAGAGTGCAAATGAAAAGGGAGCCCTCGTCTGAGTAGCTCCCTTTTGTATTTTAATTGACCTGCCCTTAGAGGGTAGCGCCAGCTTTGCTCTTGGAGCAAGACTTCTTAGCTGCACCAGTACAAGCCTTTTTGGTCGTACCAGCGTTGCTGGTAGTGCCAACCATGGTTCCGCTCTTGGAGCAGGAAGTCTTGGCGGCAGAACCAGTACAAGCCTTCTTGGTGGTTCCAGCATTAGAAGTCGTCGTCACAGAGCTGCCTTCCATGGAAGCACTCTTGCTGCAAGAAGTCTTCTTGGCAGTGCAGGCCTTCTGGGTGGTACCAGCGTTGGCCGTAGTGCTTACGGAGCTACCGGTCATGGATGCGCTCTTCGAGCAGGACGTCTTCGCAGCCGTGCATTTCTTGGCTGTGCCAGCATTGCTTGTGGTGCTGACCGAAGCGCCCTTCATCTTAGAAGCGCAACATCCCTTCATGGCAGTACAGGATTTTTTCGATGTTTTTGAAACCGCTGTCTTCGTTGCCGGAGCAGCAGCTTCATTTTGAGCAAGTCCAACGTTCGCAAACATCATTCCGCCTACGAACAGTGCGCATACAGCAATAAATTTTTTCATAGTATTCTCCTCCTGTTTAGTTTATGTTCAGAAATTAGGGATTTAGATCATCGAATATAACACATCGCCACCATTCACCCAAGGTCCGTTTCCCCCATTCCCCATTTTTATTTTCATAGGTCAGGGACTTGACAATGTGGATAAAGAACTGAAAGGGCTGTTTCGGCAGCGATTTTTCCACCCTTCCTCCTTTTCAACGTTATTTTCCGGACGATCTTTTATTTCGCCCGACCTCCTCAAAGAAATCCATTGGAAAATCTGGGACCTGGGTAAAATGCGCCCTGAAAAGTTAGATGTCGAGATACTTGGAGCTCAAAAAGGTGCCAAGGGATCGGGGTTATCCCTAACGCAAGCCTTCTTGACTTAGTCGAAACTCATTTCATCATCTTGAGAGACCCAATCCGATGTTTTATTGTCTGAACCAATAAGCTGGGGGACTTGATTACTTGTATATCGTTCGAAACTTCAAATAATCTATCTTGTCCGGAATCTGGCTTGGTTTGAATCAAAATTCGGAGGGCATAGCCTTTTCGGGCTGTTGCCTTATCCAAAAGGTCCCGGGCGTCATTTAAAGACTCGAAGGGGGTCTGGATCTTAACCGGAACCGGTTTCCCTTGATAGTGTTCCTTCAAAAAGCCATCAATACCCTTATTGCGCTGCACTGGAATAGCACCTATACTTCTCAAAAGGGCAAGTTCGTCCTCTGATTTTTGAAGGTACTTTTCGTGCCCTTTGTCAAACAAAGCCGATTCTGTGATGATCATTTCCTCTAAACGCTGCCGAGCCAACTTGACAGCATCTTCGGAAATATCAATACCAATAAATTCACGGTCCAGTGACCTGGCCGCCACCAGGGTCGTTCCACTACCACAGAAGGGATCGACAACCAGATCTCCTGGATCGGTACCTAGTTCCAAAACCTGACGCAGCAGTAACACTGGCTTTTGGGTAGGATAACCCACCCGCTCCTTGGCTTTGGGATTTAAGGAGGGAATTTCCCAGACATCCGATAGAGGAACTCCCCTTTTCTCCTTTCCCAATACGATGTTTCCATCCTTATCTTTCTTGTAAACAGATTTTCCATTCCGATTCCTTTCCCGGGCCTGAAGGATCTGGTCTACATTGGTAGAAGGGGCATATCCTTTATAGACAGGATTAAACTTAAACGCCTTGGACTTGGAATAGAAATAGATGGTCTGGTGCCCATTGAGCAGTCCCCTTTTTGAATTGGACCAACGCTTATATGCCCATATGATCTCGCTTTGAAAGTTTTTGGTCCCAAAAATCTCATCCAATGCGATCCTCAAATGATGAGAAGCAGACCTATCACAATGGAGGAAAACACTTCCCGTGGGCCTCAAAATCCGCTTGCACTCCCGTAAACAGCCCCCTATCAAAGCAAGGTAATCTTCCATTGATGTCCAGCTGTCGTCAAATTCGTATTTCTTGGAGGCATTTCGATTGGACAGGGAGTGTTTCCTTTGGGTAAAAAAGGGAGGATCCATATACACCAAATCCACCGATTCAGAAGGGATGCGCCTCAGTTGTTCAGTACAATCACCTATGTAAACTTCATTCTTCTCCATGTTATGGATGGGTTTGGTTTTCGATTGCATTCAAGATAGCCTTTAAGTCAGTCCCGGAGTACTCCTTTATAAAATCCCATGCCGATTCACCCGCATAGTATTTCCCTTGCACCTCGGTGTAGATTGTTTGAAGCCTTTCTTGAATGCGTTGGGCCCGGGCCCGCTGAGGGTAATAAAACATGACTCTGATGGGGATATATCCATGTTTACGGATACATTCTACCCGAGTACGCTCTTTGGAAATATGATCTCCGTCTGTCGTGGCATCCCTCCATTTGATTTCAATGGCATTGATGCCGTCTAAAAAGTCAATCTCGAAGGTTTTGGGCCGAGCCCCAAGGGTATTCGCCACGAAGGTTTTCTTGCCCTGTGGATTTTTGTACTCCAGACAGAGGGATGCTGCTTCTTCCAGAAAAGAACCCGCGTACGTATACAGGAACCTCCCTGTATTCTGATACTCATCTATGAGCTTGCCCTCCCCGGCGGTAATTCCCAATACCTGATAGATCAAATAACGGCTCGTATCATCTTGCGCCATTTCTTGTTTGCGATCTTCAATCTTCACTTTGAGATTATCAGAATAGCGCTGGGCCAATTGCTTGATTTCCTCTTGGAGTACAAGATGAGATCGCCCCGCCGCTTTCACTTTTTGGATGTAGTCTTGGCGATAAGATTCGATCTCTGCCAAGAGTTGAGGTTTGGTTTTCTTTGCCGGATCAATCCCAATTGATCTACAATGTGCGACCAGATCGGATTTACTTAATCTTTCAACTTTCATGTTGGGACATTTGCTTTCTGGTCCCGGAGGATTATCACAAGAGGCCTATAATATAACCACCTTGCTCAAGCGTCACAATGCGAACTTTCCACGCAACCAACTTCAAACCGGCAAAACGAAGAAGTGGAGTAGACCGGACCTCTTCCAAGGTAGTTTTTATCGAGAATTATTATTGTAGTGTGATGGGTAGATAAAGTGATCCTAAAAACGAATTCAGGCATCCTCCGACCTCCTCAAAGTTCCATCTGCAGGATATACTTATCGCTGGCATTCACCACAGCCTTCAGGTCATTCAACAGGGTGAACAGGCCAAAGAAGGTCCGGTTGATGTAAATCGCGTGCTTTGACCCGCGACCGGCATTCTTTTGCGCCTCACTCATCTGACCCACTTCTAGCCCAAACTGGTACAAGGAGTCCATGTACGCATCGTTGCCGAAGTCAAACGACTCCTCATTGAAGGGCTGCTCCACCAAGCTCAAAAACTTGTCGAGGATGCCCAGCACAAATTCCACCTGGTTCTCCGTGTCCTCCCGGCTCAGCAATTCCAGCGCATAGGTCACCTCCAGCAGGCGCTCCTTGTTGTGGCGGACGTCGGGGTGAATGACCGAGAAATAGGCCCGGTAGAAATCATCGGGGACCACCTTTACACAGCCAAAGTCCAGCACGCCCAACTTGCCGTCCGGCGTCATCAAAAAGTTGCCCGGATGGGGATCCGCGTGGACCTTGCCCAGTTCATGCATCTGGAAATTGATGAAATCCCAGAGCGTCTGGCCGATCTGATTGCGGATTTCCTGGGACGGATTCCCCGCCATGAACTCCGGGAGGTGCTGGCCCTCCAACCAATCCATGGTAATCACCCGATCGGAACTGTATTCAGGATAATACGTTGGGAAGGCCAGGTGAGGAATATGGGCGCAGGCCCGGGCAATTTCCGTCCCCCGCTCGAGCTCCAACCGGTAATCACATTCTTCCAACAAGCGCTCCTCGACCTCTCCGAATACCGGCGCCAGGTCCCGCTCCTTCACCCGCATAAAGCGGGCCGCGATGGGCTTCACCAGCCGCAAATCCGATTTCACCGACTGCGCCACCCCCGGATACTGCACCTTCACTGCAAAGGTCTTACCGTCCTTCTTGGCCTGGTGGACCTGGCCGATGGACGCCGCATGCTTCGCCTCCATATCAAATTCGTCAAACAGCTCGTCCGGTCCCTTCCCGAATTGCTGGCGGAAGGTCTTCACCACGAGCGGCCCCGACAGCGGCGGCGCACTGTACTGCGCATTCGCGAACTTTTGCACGTACTCCCGGGGCAGCATCCCCTTGTCCATACTCATCATCTGGGCCAGCTTCAGCGCGCTGCCCTTCAGTTTGCTCAGTTCGTCGTAAATATCGTCGGCATTCTTCTTGTCCAACTCAGAACGCTCCAGGTCCCGGTTGAAAAGTTTCTTCGTATAGTGAGTGGCGTAGTTCCGTCCAACTTTCGCGCCGGTACGGGCAAAGCGGGCTGCCCGTTGGATTTTGGTGGCAGGAATCGAGACCTGCGGCTTTTTATTTTCGTCCATGGAGTATCGTAGAATACAGCGACACAAGGGGTGTCAGTTCATTTAACGGTCTGAAGGGGACGAAAGTTCAGCCTGAAAAGGGCGGATCAGGGAGAAAAGGAAGAAAAGCCGGGGAAAATGACGGGAAAACAAGGCTGGAAGGAGAACTGATAAATATCAGCCCCACAAAAAAGCGCCCTTTACACCTCCCAGGAGCGATTTGCGGTCCCTCAATGGAGCCCTGAGGTCGCTTGGTCGGCTGGGGACAAACCTCCGCTCTTCCCTGCCGTTGAACAAGCATTGAACCACTATCGTCGCCCCTGATGACTACCCCGGGCGACCATCCCAACCCCAAACCCATGAACATTTCCACCCTTCAAACCCATATCCAAGCCCCCAAACAAGACCTCTACGGCCATCCCATTTATGGTGCCCTGCGAACCCTCGGCGACGTCCGCACCTTCATGGAGCACCATGTCTACGCCGTTTGGGACTTCATGTCCCTCCTGAAGTCCCTCCAACACACCCTCGCCGGGACCCAAACGCCCTGGTTGCCCTCCGATCACCCCGAGTTGGTCCGCTTCGTGAACGAAATCGTATTGGGCGAAGAAAGCGACGAAGATGCCGAGGGAAAGGTCCGCAGCCATTTCACCATGTATGTGGAAGCGATGGAAGAAATCGGTGCGAATACGGCTCCGATCAAGGCCTTCATTGCCGATCTCAGGGCCGGGGCGAATGTTGCCGACCGCATCGAAGCAGAGGCCATCGATCCGCGCATCAAGGAATTCGTCCGCTACAATTTCCGGCTCATTGAGCGGGGACAGGCCCACGAAATCGCGGCTGGATTCACCTTTGGCCGGGAAGATTTGATCCCCGAGCTGTTCATCCGCATCCTGGACGGACCCCATTTCGCATCACTGGAGCTCCCGAAACTCCGCTATTATTTCGAACGGCACATTGAGGTCGACGGGGATCACCACGGACCCTTGTCGCTGAAGATGGTCGCAGAATTGTGTGGGGAAAAGGAGGAGAAATGGCAGGCGGCGACGGAGGTGGCCCGGGAATCGATCCGGCAGCGGATCCGGTTTTGGGACGCAACCTACGCCCAACTCAAGGTGCCGGTGGCCTAAGCCGGCACGCCGGCCACAATGGTTTGGATGGCCTCCACGAGGACATCTATGCCGTCCGCCAGCTCTGCGGGCGTGATCGTCAGCGGCGGCGCAATCCGCACCGCCGTATCACAATGCAGGAACCAGTCCGTAATCAGTCCGTGGTCGACACAGCGGTGGATGATCGCCAGGACCTGATCGAAGTCGCCGATCTCAGCCGCGAACATCAGCCCCCGACCGCGAATCTCTTTGACTTCGGCCACGTCCAGTTTGTCCCGAATGATGCCTTCCAGCACTGGGACTTTTTCCAGCAGCCGCTCACCTTCAATCTTCCGCAGGGAAGCCAGGGCCGCCGCACAGTTGACAGGGTGACCGCCGAAGGTAGAGATATGGCCCAGAACGGGATCTTTTACGAGTTTGGACATGATTTCCTCGCGGGCAATGAAGGCGCCGATGGGCATGCCCCCGCCCATGCCTTTGGCGAGGAGCAGGATATCGGGGCGGACCCGGTAGGATTGGTGGGCGAACAAATGCCCGGTGCGGCCCATGCCGCATTGAATTTCGTCGAAGATGAGCAGGGCGCCCACCTCGGTACAACGTTCCCGCAGGGCGCGGAGATAACAGGGGTGGCCCGGCACCACGCCGGCCTCGCCCCGCACCGGTTCCACGATCACGGCAGCCGTTTCCTCGGTGATCTTCGCCAGATCGGCTCCGTCGTTGAAATGGAGGAAGTTCACTCCCGGTAAGAATGGCCCGTAGCCCTCTTTGAGGTCCGGAGCCCCGGTCACGCTCAATGCGCCGTGGGTACTGCCGTGGTAGGACTCATGAAAGGCCAGCAATTGGGTCCGGCCGGTGAACTTTTTCGCCAATTTGAGCGCCCCCTCACAGGCTTCGGAGCCACTGTTCACAAAATAGACCCGGTCAAATCCTTCTCCCAGCCGTTCCGTCAGCGCCCCCGCCAACTCGGCCTGAGGCGACATCACGAATTCACCGTAAACCATGGTGTGCATATAGCGGGCCGCTTGCTCCTGCACCGCCTGGACCACCTCCGGCGCACAGTGCCCCACATTCGAGACCGCAATGCCCGAAATCAGATCGAGGTAGCGTTTGCCATCGGGGCCATAGAGGTAGACCCCTTCGGCCCGGGCGACTTCCACCAACATGGGAAATTCCGAGGTTTGGGCGACGTGGCGCAGGAACAGTTCGCGGGGAGACATCATGGGGTCAGGCGGAATGGTGGGCGGCTTGTTCCCGGATCTTCTTCACCATAGAGAACAACCCATTGGTACGGGTCGGGGTGAGGTTCTGGGACAAACCAATTTGGTCGATGAAATACGGTTCGGTGGCCGCGATAGAAGACGCCGGTTGGCCGGAATAGACCCGCAGCAGGAGGGAAATCAATCCCTTGGGGATGAGGGCGTCGCTGTCTCCGAAGAAATTCAGCTTGTCCCCATCGCTCTCCTGGTGCAGCCAGACCCGACTTTGGCACCCCTTGACGATGTGCTGATCGTCCCGGAAGGCCTCCGGGTAATCCGCGAGGTCCCGGCCCAGATCGATGATGTATTTGTATTTGTCTTCCCACCCCTCCATGAACTCAAACTCCTCAATGATTTCATTTTGTATCTCGTCGATGCTCATTGCACTCCTTATTTGTGGGCAAATATCGTAAACGTCCCTCGGAAAACCTGTAACCAGGTGGGATTGTTCCCAAATGAAGCGAGAGGGCTTGTTTCAAGTGGATAGTAGTCAAAGAGTTAAGGAGACGGTCTCGGTTTTTTCTAGCTCCTTTCTAACTGTGGAGAAGTATGATAATCAGAAAGTTGGCATGAATTTAAAGGATGGGTACTGTCCTTAAAAGTAGATCACAAGGCTTTAAAATAGGACGCTTTTTTCCTGCCTTTTACCCCCATAACGTTCTTGGTGATTGGTGCTTCTCCGGTCGGAGGTGTAGTAGGTCGAACTTCCCAAAGTAGTATATTACCAATGGTATTTTTTAGTCAGTACCGCAATTGAATCGTCGATAGGAACTCCCTGTCTGGGGGAGTCCCTCCACTTGTCCTTTGTTCCAACGAGGTCAAGCGATGGCGCATTGTGGCACCAATACAGAGACGGGCCTCCGGGCCAAAATTTAAAGGGAGATGAAATTAAAAACACTCATTGCGCTGGTGGCTTTTGTAGCCTTCACTGGGAGCGTACAGTCTAACCACGCCGCTCCAATTCCCCAAGTCACCGAATCACAGGACATTGATCCACGGCTATTGGATCAGTTGGTAGAAGCTATTGCGGGGCAATGCAACCTCACAGGTTGTGAAGTTCGGGAAGCCTATGCGGAAGGAAGGATGGAGGTGGAGAAATTGGAAAATGGATATGAAGTGCGGGTTTTGGAAAGTGATGGAGGAGGTTTGGCCATTGTCCTGATCGAGGAAGACCTCTGAAACGCTTAGGAAACGGCAGCGAAATTGAAGATCGGCTTGGCATGTTCGCTTTGGAGCCATTTGGAAGGTTCCAACTGATTGGCTATGGCCTCAATCCAGAAGGTAATGTCGAAATAATTGGCGTACCTGCTTGCTTCCTGGGACTCCAGGCAACTCTCCAAATCAGCCAATATCGAAGCGAAAGTCCGGGAAGTGGGGAAGGAGGTACTTTGCAGTTCTTGGAACGTTTTGACTATCTGATTCAGATAAGGATTCCCTATTTCGGCAGCCATTGTTGATAATTCCTTCAATTGATGGGTCGCCAATTTTTCCTCTCCCCGTTCCGAATACGCGATGAACTTGGCCACCAATGGGACCCAATCTATATTGACAAGCGCCTTTGTTTTCAGTCTTTGAAGTCTGCCCGCCCATAAAACCACATCGTCCCAACTGCCCTGGTAGATTTCAACGACAATCACGGCCAGGTACAGGAGGGCTTTCCATTTCCCCGAAAACAGGTCCATGTTCTTCTGAAAATCTCGGATTATCCTCTGCCCCAATGCTGTATTCCCTGAACAGGCGCAGAAGAAAAGGGAATATTTGATCCAGTCTTCCAGCAATTTGGGCTCCAACAGGTCGTTTTTCAATTCCAATGCTCCGACCTCCATCAGGCTTTGTTGCGCTTCTTCAAACCGTCCCGCCGCCATCAGCATTGACGTCAGCCTGAAACTTTCCTTCAGCTTCCGGCTTTCGGGTAGAATTGAGGGGTAGACCGAAATCAATTGGACGATTTTAGACTGGATTTCCATCGCAGAGCCATAATCAAAGCCGACCAAGAACCTGTTTCTCCAGCCGTTGTATATGCTCAGTTGGGTTTCCGGGAAGTCTGACTTGTAGCCCTGTATGGGGTTCGGAAGGTTGAACAAGGCCAAGCGATCGTCCGTGTTCCATTTGATCGCATTTTTGAAGTATTCGGCATAATAGGCGGAACTGGCCTGGGTTTTACAGTCATCCAATACCTCCAGATAGGGAATAGGCGCTTCCTCGGTCAGTCCTGCAATTCCAAAATCCTTTTCGAGGAGCACTGCACTTTCAAGGAGGGAGCGGAGAAATGTTGATGAAACTTTGGCTTGGCTGGAAGAAAAAAGCTGTTTGACTCTTCCTTTTGCCAATTGAATGAACCCCTTTTCGATGGCCTTTTCAATGAAGGCAAATCGGTGAAATTCCGACTCGACATCCGCCATCAAACCCTCTATGATTTTCTCGACCAAATACCGGGACGAATTCCTCAACTCCTTTGATTGTTGTAGGCTTTTCTGAAAGGCAGCTTCATCTTTAGATTTCAGAATGAGTTGGAACAATTTCCAAAAGTTACTTTGGCGATAGTTCAGAGATTTTAGGTAAGAAATTACCAGCCCATGTTCATGGGTGGTTAAGTCTTTTACCAGAAAAAAGAGCCTTCTCTGGACGTTCCGTTTTTCACTACTCATATTCGACAGCTCAGATTGTCAAGGGCTTACGTCGCTGTACCTTTGAATTCATTTCAAATTACAAAAGTCAGATTTTGCATCAAAATTCAGTCTTTCCATATTGTCCACGCAATCAAACGGCGGTTGACACAAAGTGTCTCCCTTGTCCAAGCTGACTAAAAATACCCCTGGGAACAGCCGCCGCCCCGACCTGACCGCCTCGCCGATGGTCGGGGGCTATTTGAACAAAACATAATAGACCGTTCTTTCTGGCGCTGCCGGGAAATCCGTACCGTATTGGCATTTCTCGTGCAGCCCACTTGACAAAAACCGGGGGGAGTGGAGTATGTAGCAATTCGAAACTCCCCTCCTTGGCTGCTCTGTTGGTGGCCCGGGAAAGGTATGCAACAACGAAATATGGGAACTCCTTCCCAAATGAGGGGATCGGGAGTGGCTTCGGCTGCTCCCGACGAGGAGTCCTTTGATCCAACCTGCGAATCTGATTGAAGTAACAGTAGTTGGTCGGCGGCTGTGCGTTTTTGAATGCCGCCCTTTTGGCTATTTGAGAGATGGAGGTGGATTCTTTTCTATCCTTGACAATCTATCTGATCCACCACCTCCGCTGTAATGTTGATCAAGGGGGCGGACTGTTCATTTTCAGGTGCGCCGCCCCCGCTTTCCCGGTTTGTTTGGACAGCAAAGTAAAACGTATGCAACCCCAAAAGCTAAACCCTGGTGTATGACGACCTGCACCTCAACATATCGCCTGTCGCACCATTTCCCTGAACTTGAACCGTTCGGGGCCTGTGAACGCGCGAAAAAGTTCTCTCTGTTTATTGATTGGCACGCTGCCAGTATCGTTTCCTGGCGGCACCGGGCCGGGGTATCTACCCTCGAAGGCGGGAATCTCCCTATCTGTTTACTACATCTTCAACCCTTCCGCCTGGACGCCCACTCCGCGAGGGCAGCGATACCCCGGCCATTTTTCGATTTTCAGGGAAGGGAGGAAGGGAAATGAGCAAGGAAAAAACGAATGAAGGAGTGGACGTCAAAACTCCACACGACGGCGAAGCAGTTCAAGCGGCCATGAAGGCCCAACACATTTCCATCGAAGCCTGTGCCGCTCACTTCAACCTCCTCGTCCCAACCTTCGAACGGATGCTTCACCTGGGCAACTGGACCGCAACCGACCTGCTCCGAATGGGGCTGTTTCTCAATACGGACTTCCTGAAACCGTATGGGGAGGCATTTCAAAAAGAGAAAGCAGCACGCAAACGAAGTAAAAAAATAGACCAAAGCACCACGAAAGAGGGAGGTGGCCAATGAAAATACCCGGTCCATTTTCTCCCATTCTTCCCGGTTCCTTTTTGCAAAGCGAACCTCTGCACCAACCTGCACAACTGTATAATTCAACCTTATGCCTCTGGTCATTCTTTTATTCCAAACCGTTCCTTCCATGAGTCCCAATCCCCCCTTGACATTCCATCAATTTCTGACACTTCCCGAAGTCAACCGGTTCCTGCCGGATGTGGGCCTGGAAGAAACCGACCTGGACCTGTTGGAACGGGGTCGATTGGTCATCACCAAATCCGACAACGGCCTCCGCAAGGTCCACCTCGGGAGTCTCATGGAACTCCTCCAATTGCATTTATTAAAGGTGTATCGCATTGAATATGAACAACGAACATGAACCCCACAACAACGATCCACCCGATTTGTGGTGGCCCGACAAACGGGAAGACATCCCCCCCGAGGTCTACGCGGACTGGCCCGACGAGTCATCCATGCCCGATATGATCCAGTTTCACAAACGGCAAGGGCTTGCCCTCGACCCCGTCCAGGCAATGCAGGACATCAATGCGTTGCGCCAGTCGCGGTACCGCAACTGGCATTCGGAAGAATTCAACAGAGATTAAACGCTTCTTAGGTAAAAAGAATTGGTTTTTGATTTCCTGCCGTTGGGCAGGTGGTTCCGGCTGCGCTCGATTGGGCGTGGCCGGGGTTTTTGGGGTTGCAAGGCTATTTGGGTGGAAAAGCTGGAAATAATCCCCATTCTGAAAAAAGTTTAAGTACTGTCGGGTATAGTCACCGTAACCAAAAAAGAAATCCCCTGGACTTCGATCAGTCCGAAGGGGATTTTTGTTTGACTTCTACTGCTTAACTACCTTCTTCGTCCATTCTCCAATTTTCACAAAATAGACCCCATCCGGTAGGGTATCCAATTTGACGTGTTCGACGTCTCCAGATGTAATCGCAAATCGCTTGACAACAGCGCCCTGCAAATTCATGATTAGGCCCTCCTTGGGCACATCTTTCAGTCG
Source organism: uncultured bacterium (assembly GCA_963923035.1). GTDB lineage: Bacteria > Bacteroidota > Bacteroidia > J057 > JADKCL01 > CAWUKT01. The sequence continues at coordinate 17,780 of CAWUKT010000007.1, read as the reverse complement.
ACGACAGTCAACGATAATTTCATCGGTGAACGGGTTCGGGTAGATTGTCAGATGTTCAATTGCTTCCGTAATTTCACCTGAATTAGTAGCCATTCCGGCACAATCAAAGACATCACCTGCAATAATAGGGACCGAATTACCATTGATCCATCCCGAGGATGTGGCTTCGCTGACATCAAAAGTGCCGGGATGAATGGCAATCAAAGCTGTGAGTACAACCGAACTATTTTCGCCTCCTGCGGTAGAATATCCAGTAACAGAAAGTGTACCTGATTCGTGTTGTTTCCATGCCATCTGGATGCTGCTTGACGCGGGCAATTTCAATTCTTCAATACGAACTGATTCCGATAAATCCAGGAAAAAGTCGAATCCGACAAGTGAGCCATCACAATTGATTTTAATGGGCACCAGTGCTTTACAGTTCTCTTGGGGTACTATCTCTTCATACAAAATGGAAATGGACTCTGCTCCGTCCACTTTCAGGTTGGTTGCAACAGGCGGCTGACCTGTCCAGGTACCGTTCACATCTCCCAGAAGAATTGCATGATAAGTCATACTGTCAATGGTCGTACAGAATGAATTGCTGGTCGTGGGCACGGGGAGACAGAAACTGGGATCAGGCACATTTAACCGCTGGTATCCCATGTTATCGGGACCAGGATAGTTACCACTGACGGTATAGCCGGGATTATTGGTAAGCTCTTGTGCATCCACAAACCGCCAATCCTTTCCGAGAGAGTTGCTGGTCTGATTCCATGCCTGGGGGTACTCGCAAATATTCCCCACGATCCGATCCTGCATCAAGGTGATATCACTCGCCGTCACACTTCCATCCATGTTCACATCCATCGCGATGATTTGGAAGGCGTTTGGAACCCAGGAGTTATTTTGAGTGGTGACCAAGCTGGTCCAATAGGCATCCATAGAGTTGATCGTGGGCATCACCGATACAGGACAGGGTATGGTGGTGTCTCCAGCAATGTCCCGGTTCAGGAGAACCTCTCCATTCAATGGGGTGGTAATGGAAAAATTACCGAAAGTGTCCGTTGCAGTTAGAGGACCTAACGGTTGGCACTGGCCATTCCCTGCTTGGATGTGTGTGATATTGTAAAGGTTGGGGGTGGTTGTAGAGAAACGAAGGGGGCGATTCGAATCGTTCCAATACAAAACCTGTCCATTCAAGATCGAGTCGTCCAGAAGGGTGAAAGATCCTGGGGTTACACAAGCCGTATCATACCCGACGGCGTAACTTTGGAGGAGATCAGTCACTGAAATGGGAAGTGTTAGGCCAGATTGATAGCCTTGAAGCAATTCAAACTCAACGCAAGCAACTTCACCAGGACCTTGAAACTCAGCAGATGGAGGGGCTTGTCCGGTATAGAAGACACTGACATTGACCTCACCGGGATTGGTGAGCGTGTTGATGCTATAATTCGCTGCCGGGGACGAAGCAGTGACTACATTTCCCAATGTAACTTGTCCGGTGGGCTGCATGAAATTGGGATCGTAGTTGAGAGTGTAGTCCATCCCAATTACTCCAGAGGGCAAGGAATACTTTGCAACCAACGGGATGCAGACCTTGGGATTTCCACTTGAACAACCATCAATTTGGGAACAGACAAGCGAGTCTTCAGGGACTTCAAAGAAACAGGATGTACACAATTGACTTGAAGTGAATTGAGTAGTTCCGAATTGGGAATACGAAGTTACATTTAAGGGGAGGCTACCCAGCGGGACACTCCAGTTTGAACCAGGAAAAGAAAAGGAGACGGGGGCAGGGAGGCTTCCTTGTTGATAACAGAAATCCAGACTTGAATCCATTACCGCAAGGTAGTTGTCGGCTCCTAAACCGGGCACATTGCGATTCCGACTAATGATGATCCTCTCTGGGTTGGTCCCAGTCATTCTCACCAACCACGATTCAACTGGTTGAGGAAAAGCAACATATTTTTCCAGGTTGCCCGAAAAATCCAATCGTGCAATCGCTGGCAGGAAGATGTTTCCATCTTTCAATCGGGTGACAACATAGAATTTTCCATCCGCACCTTCAAAGACCTGAGTAAAAGGCCCTGCGGTATTGGAGCCATTTACTGGAGTGGTCGGGAATCTTTGCGCCCAAATGATATTTCCCAAAGTATCTGCCAGGGCGGCATAGGCATCGAAAAGTACAGGTCCATTTTGACTGAAAATTTGCCCTCCAATTAGGATTCGATCACCGCTAGAGGAAAGTTTAAGGGTATTGATGGTATAGCCATCCCGCGTTGGGAAGTTTTTCAGCCACACCTGATTCCCATTCTTGTCAATTCTTCCAAGGAAAGGATCACCGTTCACTGCAATCGAACCTCCGTAAAAACACCCTCCTAATCCATCGGGTGCAATGCCATTGACTTGAAAATCTCCCGAATCCTGGGACAGAGACCATATTATATTACCCTGACCATCAATTCGGAACAAGGCCAGACGGTCATCGGTAGATCCACTCGGAGAATTCCAGGCTTTGATGAGGTAAGAGTCGTTTTCAGAAGGGATAATTTCGTTGGCGATCATGCGTCCAGTCAAAGTGTAGGCATTCGTCCAGACCAACTGACCATTGGGCTGGGTTCTGCTCACATAGATTTCCCGAAATCCACCAGGATAATATTTATCTCCCATCATGATAAGGTCCCCATTGGGAGCTTTGGTCATGTAGCGAAAATAGGCAACGGCATCATAGGTTCTCGTCCAGATCGGATTGCCAGAAATGTCAAGGAAAGTCAGACTGGCAAGGCCACCTGTACTTCCCAATTGGTAGTATCCTTGGTTGTCATCATCGTAATAGGTCCAACCAGAGAATTCATCTCCAGGAGTACCAACAGTTTCTTCAAAGAGCGGGAGAACCGTGCTTTGAGCATTGAGTTGGGCCATTAGCAAGCATAGATAGCCTAGTAAGGCCACTGGCCAGAGGATAGGTTTAGTTTTCATAATACTGTTTTTGATGACTATTCGATTTTCGAATAGCTGTTAAATGATGTTGCCAAAGTCGTAATAGGCAGGGGGCTCCCCAAATTAAGATTGACGGAGAGTTCTTCTTTGAATAGGCTCTTCACCAATGAAAAATCAACGAGTTTATTTTCTCTCTGAAAATGGTAGGTCTTTTTGTTGGAACGGAGTCTGTCTGAAATTCCTTTTTTGCCCTTCCGTAATCGGGAAAATTTAATTCGTGCATGTTTGTCGATATATATTCCCAATGGCAAGAAATGAGGTCGAAAAGAAAATAGAAAAGAATTTTCGCCTAATTTTCTACCAGCCCTAAACTCAATTCAGTCTCTGAAAAGGATATTTTTTCGATTCTAACCCTTGGTTTCTATTTAATAACAACCATTTCAAAAAAGAATTTTCTTCAATTTCTGTGATTGACTTCTTTCTCTCTATCATGGTTCTTGCCCCAAACTAAAACACGAATCACAACATGGGGGCACTTCAAATACCATGGAGCCAAAAGGCTTCGGGACTGGTCATTGCATGGCTGTTACTTTTTCAAATGGGCCTTGCCCAACAAGATCAATCTCGGGTTGGTGTTTCTGGCCAACTGACCAATACTACCACTTACAATGGCACCCAATTTAGGCTGCTGGAAGAATCATTGGTTCCGAGCCTGAGGAACCGCTTGTCGGGGAGATTCAAGATTCGGGTGGGCAAGCTGGAAATGCCGTTGCGCATATCCTGGAACTACCCGGCGGGGAATTTTAGGCCGGATATTGAGACGCCCTTGCCGCTTCAGATGCTTCAACGGTGGGGAGGACGGAACAATTTTACCCAGCTCAGCTTGGACCGGAAGCACTACGAATTGGCAGTGGGAACGGTTCTACCTAGGGGGAGAACAATGGCCTTTGAGGGCGTAGTGCCGGTCAATGGAGCAATGGCAGGGCTGAAGGGCCGGAACTTTCGACTGAACGTAACGGCTGGGTATAGCTTTCTTCCCCAAGCAGCTGACTCAACGCTAGACTTGAAGGCCCGTCCTCGCCAATCTTTGCTTGCGGTCTTTCTCCGTACCGGGCGACCGGACTCGACTTACAGCCACATCTCGTATGTCCGGGCGGAAGATGATCCCAATGCCGCCCAACTCGCTTTTTCTGCCACACCACAACGGTCTCAGTCTTTGGGGCTGGGTTGTGGGGTCCGGGTGGGCTCATTTTTCCAACAAGCAGAACTACTGGCAACTTTAACCTCCTCGAACGCCGGTCGGGAGCCCATTGAATACGCGGAGGATTCGTGGATCAACAACCTGTTCGTATTAGACAGCAATTCGGCGCCGGACTTGTCGGGAAGGGCGGCGATGGGATTCAAACAGGGGACCTTTGAGTTGAGTGCCAATGCGGATTACCGGGGACCGCAGGCGTACCGGATTCATACGCCGTTCCAGTTGTACGACCGGGCGCGGGTCTTCATTCGCTATGCTCAGCATGTGTATTACAATCCAGAAAACAAGCGTTCCCTGCGTTGGGAATGGATGTTTGGGCGGGAAAAAACGAATCTGGACTTCCCCCTGTTGTTCGGACAAAACCAAGGCCCCAAAACCGAAACGGCCAATCGCCTCAACCTGCGGGGAAGCGTTCAGTTTTTCCATTCTCAAAAATTCTCCCTCCAAGCCTTCTTCACCAATTTCGAGCAACGCAGCGTTGACCTTGCCGAGGAACTCACGGCCCGGCAGACCTTTGAAATGGCGGGGATCAATGCTCAGTTCAAGTTAAAGTCGAATCGATTTTCTGCGGGATTGAACCAATCAGAATCCATCCAATACAATTTCATCACCGATACCATTCTGCCCGTCACGACCACCTCGCTCAACCTTTCCCACCAGATTTCTTGGCGCAAGGGCAAGCAGAGTCTTCGCAGCCATGCATTTCTGATGCGGCAAAACGGTTTCGACCAATTCAACTTCGGGGCCACCTACCAACTCCGGATGGAAAAACCCCGGCTGACCCTAGCGCCCGGATTCCGGGTTCAGCGGATGCAGTTCGTGGCCAGTGGCCGGATACAGCAATTTGTAGCGGCGCTGAATTGCCAGTACCGCCCGCCCGGCAAATTGAATTTCCGTTGGTCGACGCAGGTCCGGCACCGCAGGGGTCCCGACATCAATTCGGGCCTGGTCCTTTTTTCCCAGTTCACCACCCAATTCTCATTCGGAAAATGAAAAAATCACTTTATATACTCAGTTTCTTATGTTTCTGGACCGGGGCGGGCGGGCTCCTGCCCGCCTACGGTCAGCTTACCCCCACAATTGAAGAAGATGGAGATTTGAGTCCTTTTTTAGCTGACTATGTGACAGGAGATGAAGATATTTATGTCAGTGTTCTGAGTGCTTTCCAAGGAACAGTTAGGGGTAGACTGAAAATCCAAGTAATCTTAGGAACTGATACGGTCGCCTTCACCCGAGTCAACCGAATGCCTCTAATAGATATCCCTCCTGATGGGAAGGATATTCGCTATACGGATCTCATCGGAGTAACGGAAAGTCAATTGTTCATTGATCGAGAAGTAAGAATAGCGGCTGAACTTAGTTCTCGACTCCCTGCAGGCGAATACCAGTTCTGTGTTCAAGTAAAAACAGAGGATGGGACATTGTATCCGCCCGTTCCTATGTGTACCCCTCCAATATGCATTGGAGACATTACCCCTCCTTTCATTGTGACTCCGTGGGATCGAGATGTTTTGTGCATCAACCAGGGGCCACAAGTAGTAGCCACTGCTATTTCCCCAGCTTCCAAGACTGCAGAATATATACTTAGGATATTTGAAAAGCCCGATAATGTGGAACCGGAAGCACTGATTCTTTCAGATACTGCAAACCTTCTGCTTGAAAAAGGCCCATCTTTAAACCCAACTTTTAATATTTATGAGGACGAAATGCCTTTTGACTATGAAGGGGGGCAAGATGTTGTAATTCAGGTTGTTGCTGTTGATGCCTTGGGGAAACAAATCGGGAATCCATCTTTAGGAGACATCAGAACAGTCCATTTGACAAGGTGCGACACTGTCCCAAATGATACGGTTTCAAGTTCTGGAAATCCCGACTCAACTGGAACGGATCCTGGCGGAAAAGACCCGAGCGGGAATCAAGGCGATGACGGTGAACCTGCTGGTGGAGACACAGATGCGAATGGCAATCCTGTTGGTCAAGTTGATAGCAAGGGAGACTCAAATGGAAATGGAGATAAGAAAAATGATGGTTATACCAATTTTGTTTCTGAGGATGATTCAGTTAAAACAATTAGAGTGAGTATGCCAAAGGATTCCTGCAAAAAACCGGATGCCTCAGGTCACTTGGGCGGGGAGGTGGCGTACAGTGGAGCCGTGGGGGAGGAAGTGGAGTTGGGTAGAAGAGGAAAAAGAGGATTGTCCTATCTCTGGCGAGACGGACCAAACCGGCAGGCTGTTGGACCAAAAGCAACCTTTCAAATCGAAGAGAAGCCCCGCACGATCAGCCTCTGCGTATCCAACTGCAACGATGTTCAGGACTGGGCCAATGTCCAACTGGTACCCAATGATACCTTCGATATCAAGTGGGAGTCGGGGAATGGTTTCCTCTGTGCCTTTCCGATGAGTCCATCGGGAGAATCGTTGTTGCCGCCACTGGATACCCAGCCCCTGGAAGTAATCCAAAGTCCCACTGTTCAATTCGCAATCCCAGCGCCTACCTCAGTTTTCACGTTCAAATTTCTCAATTCACGTGGAAACACGACGCCCTATTCCAACTGCATCACCACTGATAAAATTCGCAAACAGCGGGAATGCGTCGATGTCTCCAACGGCCTCATTGCGGTAAAGAGTTGTTATGACACCGATCCTTTTCCATGGCAACATGGCCCTATCCCTGATTTGAGTGTCGGTGGAAGTGTCAGTAGTGGAGGGGGGCTCTTCTGGTTCGGAGACGGCATTGGCCCGGGCGGTTATATCCCTGTTACAGGCGTTGCCTACGAACTCGTAGACGATACTGGCAATACTGTGGCTACGGGAACCGAATGCTGTCCCACCGGCCTGCCCAATGGCAGCGTCAGTCTTGACGGGATCAATTCCGTCGAAAATCCCTTGGCTCCCGGCGGCTATACGGTCAATTACATGGCTGAAAACCACAGTGCAATGCTGGGCCTCCCGGGCTCATTTGTGGAGAGCAGTTTTTCATTTCAGGTACATTAAAACAGGAGGAAAAAATGAAATGGTTTTTGATTTTCGTGGTCGGTTTATTAGGGTTTTGGGTGGAGGGGAATGGGCAGTGTGATTTGAATGAGTCAAATCTAAAATTCGTCGATTTTAAAAATTCATCTTATCAGTCCAATGATTTCAGGTATTGGAAGAGGGAAAATACTTCAGCGGGAGATGCTTTTGAGGTTCAATTCATAAATCCTAAGAAGTTCTATTTGGTTTCATTTATTCCTTACGATCCAAACTTCGATCCTACGATAACTCTATTCAACTCACAGAAGGGAATACACCGCTATAATGACGACAACACCGCCATTGGAAGAATATATCTCCCAAGGGACCATAACGAAAAGCCAATGAAAAACGATGAAATAGAGTGCTTGCGAAAAAGCTCGGCTACTGTCTTTTCAAATTCTTGGGCTCGCCGTCGCGGAATGATTGAATCTTCGATCTTGGATGGTGTAGAGTCTTTTTTTTTCATTCAGGTGAATGCCTTAGGGTGTTTGGCTGACCAGCAAAGTAAAGGAGTGCTCATAGTTTTTGAGACCTCTTTTTTTCCTCAGGTTGATGTTTGTGATTCCGGGAATAGCGGTTTAATCTCAGACCTCATATATCGTGATGACCCAAACGCGAGTGAATTTCTTGTTACTTCAATAGCGAAAAGTAGTAATGGGTATAGTTCTATGTTTTCCGGTCCGGTAATTCATTCTGGAGGAGGAAATCCTGTAGAGATTTCAAAGTTGACGATTGGGCCCACAGTAATTGATCCAACAGACCTTACGCCTGAAATTCCTGCTTTTTGCCCCCAATGTGATTGTTTAAGTACAATGATTCACCACAATATTTTCTGGGACAAATTGAAATCTTCTTCTTCTTTCGGTGGTCATCCCTACGTTATTTTTTTTCCATTTCAGCCTCTGGCAAATGGGTACTATCAGATTGACTTCCAAACAAGTGGTTCTTGTTCATCCTCAGGATGTTTGGTTGATCAGATGATCATTAGAGACAAGTACCTGATGCCTATTCCGGGAAGAGTAATAGGTTATGATGGGCTTAAATTCTCTTATGTGAGGGATTCACAGGCTCTAATTAAAAGGGTTCACAACAACCCACTTCTTAGTAAAATTGCCACAAACTTTAACCCTATTGATAAGCTATCCGCCTCCGTCCTAGCGGTTAGGTACACCCCGAATTTAGCCCAAGACCAAAATGAGAATAACCAACCAAACGATACTTCAGATCCTCCTTCTAGACCATTAGACCTTGTGACCTTCAGAGGTATGTCAAGCGGAGAAATCTGTAACGACCATGATGGAGGTGAGGGATTTGTTTCAATTGAACCGGTGAAACAGCGATTTTATTTTCCTTCAAACAATGATTCCATATCATGTTGTACTAAATCTTACTATATGGACACTTCTTATGTGTACTATATCGCTTTCCTGTCTAAACAATGTTGTTCTTTCTGCTTAGATTCAGGTAAAATTCAATATTGTGGAACCCGAAATCTGTTTCAGGCTCATAAATCGAAGGGTATTTCCAATGAGATAGTTAATAGGCTCGATACCAGTGATTTTTTTCAAATAGATGAGTGTAGAACTCGGAATCCAGATTTCTCCTCTGGAGAACTTCAAAAGTCTCAATTGGTGGGCATTCCAGTCCAATTTATCTCTCCTTCAAACAACGGCACTTCCGTCACTTTAGGAGCAGAATTTTCCAACGACAACATCGAAATAACCACTTTCTCTGATTTCGCCAACACCGCTACCTATCACACTGTGAGTTGTGCAACCACGACCAATCCCGACAATTCCACCACCTACACCTTCAACTCCACCCTCGGCCAGAATTTCCTGCTCCAAGGGCCCGCCCAGATCCCCTCAGAAGCCATTACGGTTGAATCCGCCCAGGAATACCGGCAGCGGATCAATCCAGTTGCTCCAAGAGGCGGCTCGCCTGCGCCTGATAAGGGGATTCCGTGGTGGAGGAAATGGTTTGTAATCGATCCCGCGCGGGTTGGAGCTCGGAATTGAGGAGGTGCGCCAGCGCGAGGTGCCATTGGGCTTCGTGGAAATAGGTGCAGCGGGAAGCGCAGGTCGCCAGGTAGGCGTCCAGGACAGAAATGGCCTGGGAGGCTTTGCGCAGGTGGAGATGGGAAATCGCCAGATAGAGTTGGGCATTGAGATGGCTGCTATCGCTGGCGGGGATGGCGGAAAATTCCGCCACTGCTTGCGACCATGCGCCGCGGTCGTAGGCTTCGTAGGCCGCCGCGGCGGCCGGCCCACTGGTGCTTTCCCGGTTCGGGAAAGGCGCAAACGATTCTTCGAACAGCGCCACATAATTGGGCTCGCCCGGCTGATTGAGCCACCAGATGGCCACCGAAAGGATGCCCAACAGGGCGACGGCGGCAGCAATCGCCCATGGTCGGCGATTGGGCGGAGCTTGTTTTCGTGCGCGGGCTGCCACCCGCTCCAGCGCCGCAAGGCCAGCCTCGGCCTCCCGGCTGAGCCGGGAAGCCTCCCGAATGGACCGCAATTCTGCGAGCAATTCCGCGAAGGCTGGCTCCCGGGAGATTCGTTCTTCCGCCGCTTTCCGCTCCTCCGATTCCAGCTCACCGTTCAGGTAGGCAGTTGCGAGTTCGAGGTCTTGAGATTCCATAGAGGGCATTTTTTGATACTATTTTCTCATCATGTTGATACAATGATAATAACGACTCCTCACCTTTTCGGGATCGATGATTCCCAAAAGTTCCGCAATCTCCAACCAGGTCTTTCCGTCTTCCAAACGAAAAGCAATGATCTTCCGGCAGTCTTCGGGGAGTTTCCGCAGGCGATCGAGAACGCCTGCTCTTCTATCGTCGTCTGCGGTGTATTCATATATCTCATCCATTTTTTCCATACTTATTTCAGGATTTTCCTTTCTAAGCAGGTTAGCAAGACGGTTTTTGCTGATTTGCACCAAAAATCCGCCCATTTTTTCCGGTTCGAAACGGGCCGCATTCCTCAACCACCACACGAAAAATCGCAAAATGACCTCTTGAAGATGGTCCTCACGCTCTCTGCGAAACTTAGGATAGCGGCGAATGGGAGCCAAAATATCGTTCCGAAAGCAGTCATAAATGAGCGAAAATCCCTTTTCATATTCTTGAGAAACTCCGCTTTTCAGAAGAGAAACAATACGAAACGGGTCACAGCCTTTTTTGGGAGAAGTCGAATTTGCCATACAGTACCACCATTGATCAACTGATTTTTCAATATAGCCAATCTGCCTTAAATTAAAATAATTGATTGTCGGACCACCCCAATCTCACAAAATATGAAACTAAAGGAGCGAAAAGCCTTTCGGTTGTACCGAGCCCTTGCGGAGGATGAAGTCCCTCGCTTTGAATCCTTTATGCTGCAGGTCCATCTGGCTCAAAAGGGGCTGGTAAAACAAGTATATCAGGAGTTGAAGAAGAATGAGGCCGCAATTGAAAAGCAGGAATATAGCGAGAAGGAATTATTTTCCACTTTATTCCCCCATGACTCCTTTCAACCCGAAACGGTTCGGCGGATTCTGAATCGTTTGGTAGTGACGATCAAAAACTTCTGGTACTTCGAAGCCAACTACGCGAAGGATCCGCAGCAGTTGCCCTTGCGACAGCATATTCACTACAAATTGGACCTGATGGAGGAGTTGTTGAGGAGAGGTATTCTGAGCGAATATCCATTTGAAAAAAAGGGACTGGAGCGACTAATGAAGCAGTTCAGCCGAGATCCGGAATGGTACGAGTGCCGCAATCGCTTTTTGGAATTGGAAAACCAGTATCAACAAATCACCAAACCCCGCCGACCCCGTCCCGAACTGGCAGAAATGGAAGAGAACATGCACCGGGCTTATCTATTGGGATTGCTCCGGGTCCAGGCCGCTCGTCTCAATCAATCCCGGATGACCGACAACGCCTATCAGCCCGTTCCAGGCCAGTTGAGTCATTTTTTGACCAATAAACTTTCCCATTTTCCCGATGCCCGGGCCTACCAATTGTACATTGATGTAGAAGTAGATCTCAGTCAGACCCGCTGGGAAAAGCGACTTCGGGAGTTCGAACTTCTGCGAGAACAATGCGCACGGAATACAGTTCAGGAGGTTTTGAAATTGATGCTGAGTGCTGCCATTCGCCGGATGAATGCTGGGAATCTTGGATTCCATCACAAGGTTTGGGAAATCTATTTGCTGCTGTTGCAGGAAGGATTTTTGGGGACTGACTCGTCCATTCGGGCCCATCACTTCATCAATTTGGTTCAATTGGCCTTTCACCGGGGACAAGAATCATTTGTGCTCAATCTTTTGGACCTATACCGCAATTCTTTCATTGGCCCCAGACCCGAGGGAACGATTCTATTGATTGAAGGGTTCGTCGCCATGGGAAAAAAAGAATGGGACAAATCAGAAGGACTGTTCAGGAGGGTCAGGATAGAATCTCAATATCAGATCGAGCGCCTGATTGCGCGGGCCAACTTGGCCAAGGTACATTTTGAGCAGGGAAAATTATGGGAGGTGATTGACGAAGACTGTGCCAGTGCGAAAATGGTCTTTCAAAGAGGGATCAAGAAGTCCCAGTTGCCCTTGAAAAACCTCGCCAATTTCAACCGTATCCTACGAAAAGTGGCCAACCGAGCTGAAAAGATTCTTCACAGACCACTTAGACGGACGGAAATCGAAAAGTTGGTACAAGAAATCAACCACTGCCCGGAACTGCTGTACCGGGAGTGGTTGCGGGAAAAATGTGATGAATTGTTAACTAAACTGAAATGATTGCGGCAAAAGAGAACCTACCAAGAAAAAATGATTCGCTTTTCGTAATCAACTTTCCCCGTATAGTCCTCTTTGATCAGAATATAGGCCCCGGGAGCCAGTCCTTTCTGATCAAAAGGGGAGCCGTAAGGAACTTCTTTGTTGACATAGATCGGAATGCCGTCGGAATTGTAAAGGGAATGGCGTTCCCACATGGTCTTCATTCCTTGGATAATGTCGACTTCGACAATGCTTCCGCATTTGAGTGCGACCGCGATACCCTCAATGGCTTCCAACGAATCGGGACACAGCACATCGACTTCGAACTCAACCTTGTCAAGGTGCATGGAGGATTCGCCCGAAAGGGCCGCCCAAACCCGGATACTCTGCCGGTCGTTTGCCAAACTGGCGTCAACCACCGGCCATGCGTAGTTGAAGGAAACGGTGGCTTCGCTTCCCTCCGGAAGCGGTTCGGTCAGTTCAAACTCCAGTTCAATCCGGTTGGCTTTTACCCCCGGCTTGGCATCCAGATCGATGTTCAGGGTCGAAGAATCGCCCCGAGCGACCGGAAAAACCGCAAGTTGATGGCCAACCAAAGTCGAGTCCACGGCGGATTGGGCCTTGATGTCAAAAGGAGAAAGGATGGAAAAAAGGAACAGCAGAAAGCAGGCAAAAGGGATCTTGAAACAGTTCTTCATACTGATTTGAGGTTCTTAATTGGGCATGCCGATCCCATGCTTCCAGAGTCTCTGGAAGCCGCATTTACAGATTCAGCATGCGGTGAGAAAAAGGTGGTAAAGAGTCAATTTCCTGCAGGCGGAGGCACCCCTATGAATAGAATGGGCCCGGGTGTCTCCCACAAAGAACGTCGGTCAAACCGTCTTTCATTTACATATACACGCGCGCAACTTCATGTGTAGAAACCATGCGAAAAAAAGTTCAAAAAAATCGATTCGATCTAGCAAGTCTCTTGTTATCAATTGCTTTTGCGATTGGAATTGCCCTTGATATTCCTGCTCAGGCTCAAAATTGCCTGGGCCTAACCGAACAGGCCAAGAGCGCGATCTTGAGCCGGGACTTTGAGAAGGGGATTCCGCTAGCCGATTCGGCGGTGACCTGTTACCAGCAGAACCGGGATACCGTGGGATGGGGGCGGGCAGCATTTTTGATTGTCTATGCCGAGTCGCTACGAAGAGATGACCAAGCCATTGTGGATCGGACCACTGGGATCATAGAGATCATCGACCCGCTAAAAAGAGATGATCCTAGTCGCGCCCAATTGGCCCTCACACTTTTAGCAGAGGCCCATATGGACTTGGGATATCCCAAGGAGTCGGCTGGATGTTTTCAGGAGTGTGCCGAACTGATGAGAGGCCTGTATCAGAGAGGGAAAACGGATAGAATCCGGGACTTCTACAACAAGGCGGTTGCCGTAGAATTGAGCGCCGCCGGGGTATTAGCAGAATTGGGGCGTCCTGAAGCCACGATTGATTATATGCAGCAAGCGCGGGTCTACCTCGACGAAATCAAAGACCCTCGCACTCTGAAGACCCGCTTGGCTTTTTACCATTTCACCTACTCAAAAATCGAAAAACAGCGTTTCAATTACCCAGCTGCCTTTGACCATTCCTTCGAAGCGATCCGATTGTATGAGTCATTGGGGGAGGACTTTCAATCCCAGTTGTGGGACGTAAGGAGTGATTTGGCGCTGTTGTACGGCTGGGTAGGGAACAGGGAAAATGAGGAAGCCTTATTTAGAGAATTGATGAATGAAATTGAAGGGGAATCCAAGGGGAACGAGATCAGGTTGGCTCGGATTTACGACAACTTGGCCCGTTGCCTGACCCTGCAAGGACAATACGAAACCGCTTTGCCATGGCACGAAAAGAGTTTTGAGTGGTTCGAAAAGAAGTTTCCCGCCAATAGCTACGAAGCCGCAACAGTCCTCATCAATCAGGGCATGACCTTTCGCAAGTTGGGACGGATACAGGAACATAGGAAAAACCTGAAACGCGCCCTGCCTATTTTTCAGGAAGGGAAAGTTGCGAAGATGGATATGGAATGGATCGCTTGCCTGGAGTTGGGAAAAGGGTTTGTGGAGGAACAAAAAGGGGATTCAGCCTTGGTGTATTTAAAGCGGGGATACAGAAGACTTTTAGAAGCGGAAGAAATCGATTTGAAAAAAGGGCTGACCCTGGATGCTGTTTCGAGACTTTCCCGCGAGTACCCCTCCTTTCAGTACGAAATTGGTCGCGCCCTCCGCCAAATGTACGTTCAATACCGTAAGTTGGACTTCCTGCGCCTCAGTATGTTCCATTTTGGAAAATCCATCGAATACTACTCCGTCCGGGAGCGGGTACTGCCCTTCCAGAGTGTCTCAACCTATCAATTCAATATGCTGTGGCAGGGCGGTGAAAAATCACTGCAAAATCTGGTCGAAAGGGGTATGGATTTATACGAGGAAACCGGGGAGAAATTGCTCCTTCGGCAGACGCTCCTGTTCATAGACCTATCCCGCGCCAATCGATTGCGTCAAGCGGCGCAGGATCAAAGACGTCTGGATCCCAACCGGGTAGAGCAAGAGTTCGGAGAATGGAAAGCGTTGATGGATCTTCGGAGAGAGGTTCAAAGTTTGGAAGTTCAGTTGTGGAAATTAGAATTGGATACCAATGCTGATCAGTCCACCAAGGGTTCACTCGAAAGTAGTTTGATTTCTACCCGACAACGCTACGAACAAAAACTCAGGCAAACCGATCCAAGGGCAAACGTATTGGATGGCCGAAAACTCCTCGGCCGAAAATTAGATCAATTGAAGCTAAGCCGTCCACTCTTTGGGACCCAAGACTCTACCGCATTCCTTGAATACTTCATTGGAAAGGATGAAGTACTCGTCTTTGTGGTCACAGAGCAGGGTATAGGAGTAAAGCAATTGGGAAAAACCGAGCATTTACTGCCCCAAATTGATGCGTTCAACAAGTATTGCTCCACCAACCCCTACCACGAGAATCTGCCAAAACCCTCTTTAGTTGCCCAGGATTTAGTTCCCTTTGACTTGCTCCCCACATCGATTTCCCGCTTGGTGATCGTCTCGGACAGCAGTCTGGGCCGCCTGGCATTTTCAGCACTTCCCTTGGGGCTCTCTTCCGAGCGGCGATTGGTCCACCAATACACTGTCACCCACGATTATTCCATCGAATATCACCTTCAATCCCGCCAGCTGGCTACTGCCCGAACTCACACCAAAAAGGGCTGCGCATTTTACCCCTTTCACCAATCTCTTCCCGGTCTCAACCTCAATTCGATTCGAGATCAGGGCGAATTGGCACCCTTTACCAGCGGGCAGGGCATGCGAATGAGCTTTTACCACAACTCCGATGCGACCAAAGCGGCCGTTCAGCACTGCTTGCAGCAGGCCAATATTTGCCACCTCGCCACCCACGGCTTCCAAAGTGAAAATTCTTCGGATTCACTTTCGGCTTGGACATCCCATGGTGCCCACCTTGTCTTCCGAAAGGGAAATCACCTGGACAAGTTGTACGAATATGAAATCGCGAGTATCGAGTCCAATCGCTGTCGTTTGGTCACACTAGGGGCTTGCCAAACCTTTGTGGGCGGGAATCTCCCGGGAGAAGGCAACCTGTCGCTGGCGCGGTCCTTCCGGATGGGCGTGACGCCTTCCGTCCTTGCCAGCCGTTGGCTGGCCACCACGGAAATCAACCAAGGGCTCCACCACGAGTTTTACTCCCAAATGGTCTTGGGAGTGTCATTGGACCGCTGCCTGGCCCGGTCCCAACGCAATTACCTCGCCTCTCTGCCCAGTAAAGACAAAGGGCGCCACCCCTATTTCTGGGCCCATTTGACCTTGAATGGTGCCCGGTCGGGCGTAAAATGGTAAGTGGGGGCCCGTGATTGGGCCCCCACCTGCCCTTATCTCCAGGAGTTCGAAACCCGGCGGCACTTCCGCTGAATCGTCTGCCATTCCTTGCGAACGACATCCGGGTGAACATTGAGTTCGTCCGCGATTTCTCCCCGTTTGAATTCCTGGCGTTTCAGGTTCCAGATTTTTTCCTGGGGGGCAGACAATTGCAACTGCCTCCGCAGACAACTCAAAAAATCCATCAGTTCGAAAAAGGAATTTTCGACTTTTTGCGTGCTGGCTTTTGAGAAGTCCGCATACCGGTCTCTCCGAACATGGTTCAGCCCCAGATTGCGAATGGAAACACGGATATAAGCCAGATAACTCTGCTCGTCCATGGGAGGCAAAGTGCCATTCCTAAGTTTTGAGCATAGCTTCAGGTACACATCGTGCAAGACATCCATTCCCCGTCCGGGAAAAAAGTAGTGGGCAAACTGGATTAACTGGGGGTAATTTTTTGTAAATAGCTCATCCAAAGCCCTTTTGAGGTCTTCGTTTTTTTTCATGTTTCAGCCGTTTTTTTTTTGAATTATCCACACAGGGCGTGTGAAATTAGGTATGAATAGTAGCTGAGTAGTGCAATGGTTTGTTGCTAAGGAAGATTAGGGGGGTGTGGTAGTGGGTTGCAGCTTGCACGGCTTTATGAAAAATTGAAGGCTCAACACGTATATAACCATTTTGAGAAAGTAAAATCACAGGAGGCAAAAGAAATCCTAAAATTTAAAAAGGAATTTTCCAGTTTTTCTGTGACTTCAATTTCCCATCCCTCTCCCCAAATTACCCCCGAAAACCTTTACGAAATCTTAATCCTGTAACGCTATGAAAGTATTTCATCCCCTTGGGACAGGCCGAAGGCTTGTCTGGATCATTCTGTTTTTTCCTTTGTCAATTTCTGCTCAGTCCGGGTTGTATTACCCGAATCCAGGAAATTCTCAAACTACTCCGACGTCAGATCCTAGCCACATTGGCATCAATACCAATGCGCCCCAGGAAGCATTCCACATTGAGTCAGGCATGCTGAGGATTGACTCTTTAGCCAGGAATGGAATAGTGACCGTTAACCAGAACTTAGCCATCCATGTAGAAGGGACATCTGCATAACCAACACAAAAGAAACACTAAAAAACCTCGCATAAACTAACGATGAAACGAAATTACTCTCAATTTTCGTCTTGTTGCCCCTCAATAAACCTTCAAAACCAGACTATATGAAAAAACTACTACTCCTCTTTTTTCTCCTTTGCAATCTTGCAATTATCAATGCCCAAGGCCTATCAAGGATTCAGTTCATCCATAATTCTCCAGATGCAGCGTTGGATTCTGTCGATGTATGGTTAACAACTCTAGGAGTTTCCTCTCTATTGTTTAATGACCTCCCATTTAGACAAGCCGAAGCATTTATCGTTGCCCCAGCAGGCATTCCACTTCAAGTTGGATTTGCTCCAGCAAATAGTAGCTCAGTAAACGATACCTTGGGAAATTTTAATATCACCCTAGCCGCTGGTCAGACTTACTATGCTATTATAAACGGCACTCCTTCTCCAGGTTATTCTCCCCAAGAGCCGCTTACCCTATCTCTCTACGACAAAGGGCGAGAGGTGGCAAATAATGGAGGACAAACCGATATCATTTTTCACAATGGAGCGACAGACACAGGCCCTCTGGACATTTTCAATCCTGGACAAGAGATTCTGTGGAGTACAGTTACTTTTGGAAGGTATGCCCACTACGAAGAGTTATCCCCCACCAATCAGCCAATACAGTTGCGCAGCAGCGAGACCATGCGTCCGCTGTCGGAGTTTGACCTCCCGCTGGGGACCCTCAATTTATCTGACTCAGCAGGAATTCTAATCGCTAGTGTGTCGCCCCCTAAAATAGACAACTATTCAACGAGTGGCTTTCCAGAATA